>JAKALA010000053.1 GCA_021813325.1 bacterium
TGGCCGACTGGCAGGAAACATCGAGCTGGCGCGCCACGTCGGCGGGTGCCAGTCCTTTGTCGAACAGGGTGGCGGCTTTCAGCCGCCGCCGTTGCAGGGCGATAAAATCGCGTTTTTGTCCTTTGGGAAATCCCATGCAATATCAGACAGCTCAACCTCAAAAACATTCACTATATTATGCAGGAGTCAATAGGTTTGCGGTGAAGTATCCCCGGATCTCCATGACCACGCCGCTTAAACGACCGCTGAATCATCGCTCGTCATTTTCCAGCCGCCAGTTCGACGGGAATCAGCAGACTTGCCGATGTTGGCATCGGCAAGGTGAAACCCATGGCCGTTACGCCGGGGAACATTCTTTTATGAACCTAAAACACCTTGCGGCTTTGCTGTTACGCATCTTGGAATGCCTCGTTTGGGTTGACTGCGGTTGCCGATGCGTTGTCGGGCGCTTTGGCCACACTGGGTTGGCCCCGTGATGGTGAAAATCCGGGTTGAAAGCATCATTACGGACGGGCAATACGACGTTTGGCTGATTTCGCGCCGTGGATGAAATCCCTATTCTTTTACAAAATTTTGCAGCTTTGGAGCGATGTTTTGATCCTCGTAAACAACCAGCTAATGCGTCCTGGGCAAGCCATGAACGCCAGTTTAAATCGTTTGATTCCTGGTTTGGTTTTAAAGCCGCCGCACGCCTGTTGCGGTCCGGTTTTGCCCGGTTCCGGTTTCCAAACTCCGGCGCGGATGGATGGGGAATTGACTTTGGCCGGAATCCATGTTGTTAAATGGCTGTCATAAAACCCTGTTTGCAATGAAAATCCTGCCTGAAAAATTCCCGGGTTGGCTACTGGCTGTGGAGCTTATTTTTGCTGCCCTCGCTGCGAATGCCGCGCCGCCGGATCTGACTCCGCTCCAGCTTTGGTATGAGCAACCTGCCGGGAAATGGGTAGAAGCGTTGCCGATTGGCAACGGCAGAATCAGTGCGATGGTTTTTGGTGGTGTTGAGCAGGAACGATTGCAACTGAACGAGGGGACTTTATGGGCGGGTGGACCCTACGATCCGGTGAATCCCGAGGCCAAGGCCGCATTGCCCGAGGTGCGGCAGTTGATTTTCGCAGGCAAATATCGTGAAGCGGCCAAATTGATCAGCGCCAAAGTCATGGCCAAACCGCTGACGCAAATGCCCTATCAAACCGTGGGGGATTTGCGGCTGACGTTTCCCGGCGCGACGAATGCCGAAAATTACCGTCGGACGCTGAATCTGGAGACCGCCAGCGCTTCCGTCAATTACACCATTGGCGGAGTGCGCTATGCCAGGGAATGCTTCGCCAGCGCGCCCGATAATGTCATCGTCCTTCATCTCACGGCGGACCAGCCGGGCAAAATTTCTTTTACTCTTGGCATGACCACACCGATGAAGGCGACCGTGGGCGCGGAACAAACCGACACGTTGATTATGAATGGCGTGGGGGGTGATTCGGCCGGCATCAAGGGCCAGCTCAAATTTCAGGCGCGCGTCAAAGTGCTCCGTGTTGGTGGAAAAACCTCCCATGGCGACGACACGATTTCAGTGGCAGGCGCCAATGAAGTCACGCTCCTCATCGCCGCCGCCACCAGTTACAAGAACTTCCATGATGTGAGCGGTGATCCCGCTGCCATTACGGAAAAGCTCATTGCCAGCGCGGCAAAACAATCCTTTTCCAAACTGCGTGCTACGCAACAGAAGGATTATCAAACGTTGTTCAACCGCGTGAAACTTGATCTCGGCCAGTCGGAGGCGATGCGGTTGCCGACCGACGTGCGCATCCAGCATTTTGCGGATGGCAAAGATCCACAGCTCGCCGAACTTTACTACCAGTTTAGTCGCTATTTGCTCATCAGTTGCTCGCGTCCAGGCGGGCAGCCGGCGGCGTTGCAAGGCTTGTGGAATGACAGTAAAAGCCCGCCATGGGGCGGCAAATATACCATCAACATCAACACCGAAATGAATTATTGGCCCGCCGAGTCCGGCAATTTGGCGGAGTGTGTGCAGCCGCTGATCGGAATGATCAAAGACCTCACGGTCACCGGCGGGCGAACGGCGCGGGAAATGTATGGCGCCCGCGGCTGGGTGGTGCATCACAACACGGACCTCTGGCGCGCGAGCGCGCCGATTGACGGACCGGATTGGGGCATGTGGCCAAGTGGCGGCGCGTGGCTCTGTCTGAACCTTTGGGATCGCTATGAATTTGGCGGCGACAAGAAATATCTGAAACAAATTTATCCCGTTTTAAAAGGAGCCTGTGAATTTTTTCTGGATACGTTGCAGGAAGATCCCCAGCACAAATGGCTGGTGACCAATCCGTCGTTGTCGCCGGAGAATGGCCATCCCGGCGGTTCCGCCGTCGCCGCTGGTCCGACCATGGACATGCAAATCCTGCGTGATCTGTTCACCAATACGGTTCAAGCTGCGGCTATCCTTGGGGTGGACAAGGCCTTTCAGAAGCAACTCAACGACACGCGCGCCCGGCTGGCGCCGAATCAAATTGGCAGTGCGGGACAATTGCAGGAATGGCTCGAAGACTGGGACCTGCAGGCAGGCGACATTCATCATCGCCATGTGTCGCATCTTTACGGGCTTTATCCCGGCCACGACATCACGTTGCGCGGCACGCCGGCACTGGCAGCGGCGGTCAAGAAGTCACTGGAAATTCGCGGTGACAAAGCCACCGGTTGGGCCACGGCCTGGCGCATCTGTTTGTGGACGCATCTTGATGACGGCGATCATGCCTACGAAATTTTGAAGTTTCTGATCAGCCCGGAACGCACGTATCCGAACATGTTCGATGCGCATCCGCCTTTTCAGATCGACGGTAATTTCGGCGGCGCCGCCGGCATCGCGGAAATGTTGATGCAAAGCAGCGAAGGCGAGATCCAACTGTTGCCGGCCCTGCCGCACGCCTGGCCCAACGGCAGCGTGAGCGGACTTCGCGCCCGCGGCGGTTATGAAGTTGATGAAACCTGGCGCGATGGAAGACTTGCCAGCGCCAGCATCAAGTCGGTTCCCGGCGGTCAAAAACAGATCTTGGTGCGCTATGGCGATCTCACCGAGAAAATTTTCCTGAAGCCTGGCTCTACAATGACGCTGAATGGTGGATTGCAATCCGTTGAAAGATGAAAAAGATCCCGCAATTTTGTGTCGGAGGTGCCAAAGCTTCCACCGTTTGAAAGCCAAACCATCGTCTAAATTTGCATTCATCATGAGCACTGAAAGAATATTTTTGGGTTTCGCCACACTGGTCGCATTGGCCAGTGGCTGCGCGGCAGCCGAATCACAAACGACCTTGCCCCCGTTGGCGCGGCAGCACTGGACGGCGGACAACGGCAATGGCACTTATTCAAACCCGTTATTTTATGGCGAGTTTGAAGACCCGGATGTCATCCGCGTGGGGGCCGATTATTATTTGGCCGGGACCACCATGCACATGAATCCCGCGGTGGAAATTTTACACTCAAAGGATTTGGTGAACTGGGAATTGGCCGGCTATTGCGCCAACCGGCTCGATCTCGGTCCGGCGTATCGGCTCGAAGGTGGGAATATTTATGGCCAGGGCATCTGGGCGCCGTGCATTCGCCATCACAACGGGATGTTTTACATCTTGTGCAATGTCAATCGCGCCGGTCTGCAGGTGTTTCGATCCAAGTCGATTAACGGACCTTGGGAACGGAATCAGCTTCCCGGACGCCATGACATGTCTGTGCTCTTTGACGATGACGGCAAAGTTTACATCATTTCGGGAAATCACAGTCCGTATCCCATCGAAGAATTGTCGCCGGATTTAAGGTCGTTTGTCACGAACGCGCCCAGACATGAACTGGTGGGGCAAATGGGCGAAGGCCATCATCTTTACAAAATTAACGGGAAATATGTGGATATTTCCGCGATTCCCGGCGGACCGGTTGATCAAATGGTCGCGGTGGCGGATTCCATTGACGGTCCGTGGAAAGTGGAGCGGATGGTGCAGAGCGAATCGTTGGGCGTCACGCAAGCAACGCCTGATCGCGCCCAGCCTGATGATCGCGGGCTTTGGTTGCACCAAGGTGGCATGGTGAGCACGCCTTCCGGCGAATGGTGGAGCATCATCATGTCCGATCACGGCAGTGCCGGGCGCATGGTCAATTTGGTGCCCATCACCTGGACCGATGGTTTTCCGTTGATCGGTCTGCCGGGCAATCTCCGCAAAGCGCCCAACACCTGGCTCAAGCCGAACACGGGATTCAAGCAGGCACCGAAGCCAACGTATGTGTGGGATGATAATTTTGACGACGGAAAATTGAATCCGCATTGGCAGTGGAACCATGTGCCCGACGACAGCAAATGGTCGCTCACCGAAAAGTCCGGCATGTTGCGGCTGCATTCCTTGCCGGCGGAAAATTTTTGGAACGCCCGAAACAGCATCTGCCAGCGGTCACCCGGGCCTGAATCCATCATCACCGTTGAGTTGGACACCACGGGAATGACCCCCGGCGACACGGCGGGTTTGGGGCTTTTGAGTTCACCGTATGCTTGGATCGGCGTCGTAAAGAATAAGGTAGGAACCGCATTGCAAATGTTTGAAAGCCCGCGAATGGGGCGCGGATTCGGTCGTCCCATGGATGCTGCGTCCGATGTGACCAATGCGCCCACGATCAGTCCAGTCACGCCGCCCGCTCATCTCTGGTTGCGGGTTCATTGCAATTTTGACAGCGACCAGGCGGTGTTCAGTTGGAGCGCCGATGGCAAATCATTTACGCCGTTGGGCAAGCCGTTTACGATGACCTTTCAGTTGACGACGTTTCAAGGCGTGCGGCCCGCGTTGTTCGATTTCAATACCACGGGCCGGCCGGGCGGCTATGCGGATTTTGACAATTATGTTTGCGTCGAACCCCGGGCGCGAGGCATCGAACGAGAGATTCCCTTGGGTAAAACCATCACTTTGACCAGCGGCGCCGATGGAAGTTGTCTGGTGGCCGACGCGCCCAGCGCGCGGCTGGTCAATGTGGTTTCAAACTCAATCGCCGCCAAAGGCCCGAGTGCGCGCTTTCATGTGATTGATTTGGGGCTGGGCCGCGTGGCGTTGAAGACCTCCGGTGGTGAGTATGTTTCGGCAACGCCGGCGGGTGCGGTGTTGAAACAGCTCGACGGCAAAGCCCCGGGTGACGCGGAAACCTTTCAATGGATTAATCTTATGCGCGGCGACACGATGTTCATGGCGCTGACCAATCATCGGTATTTGGCCACGAAACCAAATGTTTGCGGGCCAGTGCTGGCCGACGCGACGGGGCCAATGCCGGCCCGCAAAGGCGGGGCTTGTTTTAAATGGCAGATGGTGGAGTGATTCCAAATTTGCCTGGGCGGTTTGTTGGTGGAAATACGACAGATGTCGTATATGCCAGTCGGCATTTTCCGACTACGCTTTGCCCATCCATCAGCAAATAGGCGATGTTTACATGCGCCGATATTTCATTTCAGCTTGATGGAAGCGCGTTTTTTCCGCCATTAATGATTGAGGATGATCTTTATGACCAAACCGAGGTTTAAATTGATTCGTAGTGTGATGGCTAGTCTGTTTTTGGGTGGAGTAGTTTCGATCTTGCCGGCCGCAGAGCCGGGTGGCGACGCCGCATTGCCATTCAAACTGCCGTTGAAATGGCAGGCGTCCGACGTGCTGGTAAAGCCGGTTTCGGACGCGGCTCATGACTTGGTTTCGGTCAAAGATCCGTCCATCGTCCGCGTTGACGGTAAGTGGCATGTCTATGCGACGACGGCCAACAAGCAAGGCCAGTGGAGCATGGTTTATCTGAACTTTGCGGATTGGGCCGACGCCGCTAAGGCCAAGCCGTATTATCTGGATCAAAACCCCAATCTGCGCGGTTATCATTGCGCGCCGCAGATTTTCTATTTTCGCCCGCAAAAAAAGTGGTATCTCATCTACCAATCGCAACCGCCGCAATATTCAACCGCCGATGATCTTTCCCAGCCGGAAACTTGGACCAAACCGGAAAGTTTCTTTGCCGCCAAGCCCGCCAGCTCCGCGAAACTGTGGATCGATTTCTGGGTAATCTGTGACGACCAATACGCTTATCTCTTTTCCAGCGGTGATGACGGCCATGTGTATCGCAGCCGAACCAAACTGGCGGATTTTCCGAAGGGCATGAGTGATCCCGAGGTGGTGATTTCCGGTCCTCGCTTCGATGTGTTTGAAGGCGGGATGACTTACAAAATCAAGGGCACGGATAAATATTTGACGCTGGTTGAGGCCATCGGTCCGACGGGGGCGCGTTATTATCGGGCGTGGACTTCCGACCGGCTTGACGGTGAATGGCAGCCGTTGCCCGAGGCCAACTCCTGGGAGCATCCATTTGCGGGAATCAACAATGTCAGTTTCGAGGCGGGGGTGGTTCCGTGGACCAAAGACATCAGTCACGGCGAGATGATTCGCGACGGTTACGACGAAACGTTGACCATTGATCCCAACCATCTGCAACTGCTGTTTCAAGGCCGTGATCCAGACGTCAATGCGCGTTACGATCAATTGCCCTATAAACTTGGGCTGCTGACGTTGGATCGCACGGCTAACGGTCCACAGGAACCGCGTATTCCTCGCGCCCGGGAAATTGTGCTTGGCCTCGATGACAAACAGATGTTTCCCGATCCGCCGGCAGGTTATGCAGAGCGGCGCGATAATATTCCGCACGGCCAATTGGAGATGATTGCATACGATTCCAAGACCGTCGGCGCCCGGCGGAAAATGCAGGTTTACACGCCGCCGGGGTATTCTAGCACCAAGAAATATCCCGTGCTCTATTTGCTGCATGGCATCGGCGGTGATGAAACCGAATGGGAACGCTTCTGCACGCCGGATGTGGTGCTGGACAACTTGATCGCGGATGGCAAAGCCGTGCCGATGATCGTCGTGATGCCCAACGGACGAGCCCAAAAAAATGACCGGGCCGAAGGCAACATTTACGCGGCGGCTCCGGCCTTTGCGAACTTCGAGCGCGATCTCCTGGATGACGTCATTCCCGCCATTGAATCGCGTTATTCAGTCTTTACCAATCGCGAGAATCGCGCGCTGGCCGGACTTTCAATGGGCGGCGGACAATCGTTGAATTTTGGCTTGGCGCATCTCGAAACCTTCGCGTGGATCGGCGGCTTTTCCTCGGCGCCCAACACCAAGCCACCGACGGAGTTGCTGCCGGATCCAGCAGTGGCAAAGAATCAGTTGAAACTGCTGTGGCTTTCCTGTGGTAACAAAGACGGCTTGATCAGCATCAGCCAGGGCGTGCATCGTTATCTCAAGGATAATGGCATTCCCCACATCTGGAACGTGGATGGCTACGGTCACGATGCCACCGAATGGCGGAACAACCTTTATTACTTTGTGCAGAACATTTTCAAGGGATAACTGGCGTCCGGGGATGACTTAAGTTTTGAGTCTGGTTGGCCGATCTTCCGCTTTGAAGAATACGGCATAGGAAACGCCACTGAGTAGTCAGATTTTTTGGTGTCAATTTTCAATGGGATGTCTCGTCGGATCAACGGCATTACACCGGGAAAATTGGAAGGCTGTCGCGGCAATCATGGTTAGTAGATTGCCTCCCTGGCTTGGCAAGGGTGACGCCACGCTGTTGACCAGCGATGTTGCGAGTGGATTTGTCGGGCTCACGGATGCGTGTATGCCAGGCGGTGGAGCGCGCGCGTATCCTCAATTGCCAATAAAATGGGCGCAAAAACGGCTCGCATTCAAATGCCGGCGTCAAAATACGACGAACGTCGTATGGAATACAAACCTCACGTTTGGCCATACTGGGTAAACCCGAATTAGAAATCCATAAGACTTGCCTAACGCTTTCTTACTTCCAACCCATAAATGAAAACAACCAAAAATAACATGATCAGACTATTCAACCTTCGGTCTTCCAAGATCGGATCGGTCGCGTTTAAATGCCTCGTGAGTGTGGGCCTTTTGGCGGCGGCCTCCGCGAATGGGCAGACGACGTATCTGTGGACTGCCGCCGGCGACGGCACCAACTTCGATTCCGCCGCCAACTGGGGCGGCACCTTGCCCAGCACCGGCAACAACGATACCTGCGCCTTCGACGGCTCGGTCGCCGGCAACCTCGCATTGAATTACAGCGGCGGCAATTTTGCCAGCGGACCCGGTTCATCGGGGATCAATATTTACCTGATGGGAACCCAGACCGGCTCGGTGATGTTGGACAACTTCAGCGCGAACGCCAATCCGCCCAATCTGGCAATTTACAATGTCACGATTGACAGCGGTGCTGGCGCGTTCAGTTGGGGGGCCAGCAACAACAAACGCATCAACTACGCCGCGCGTCCGAGTGGAGCCCTCCATATCTGGCAAAATAATTCCACCAATGCCGCCGTGATCGGCAATCAAATCCGGTGGGTCGCCGGCGGTGGCTCGGCTTACACGATGGATTTTGGCGGGACGGGAAATTGGGTGGTGAATAATTATTTGCAATCCGACAACAGCGCCGGCGGCGTGACGCTCCAAGTCGATGGCCCCGGAACCACCACCTGGAATCCCAGCGGCTACGCCGGCGTGGACAACATCAACGCGATCAACATCAACGGCGGCGTGCTGGCGCTGGTGGCCCCGCATCCCAAGATCGGCAATCGCGCCATCACGTCGTATGGAACATTTGTTTTCAATGCGCCTTCTCAACAGCAGTCGCTCTCCGGCGTGATTTCCGGCACCGGTATTTTGCAGCTTCAGGCCGGCACACTAACGCTCGGCGGCCAGAGCACTTACTCCGGCAACACGGTTTTGAATGGCGGCGAGTTGATTGTGAACGGAACCGAAAATGTCGGGGTGGCCGGACCGCTCGGTGCGGGTAACGTGGTTTTTTCTGGCGGCACGCTGGGCTTCAGTATCAACAACACGTTCGATTATTCCGCGCGCTTCAGCACGGATGCCAATCAGGCGTATAGTTTCGACACCGCCGGTCAGAATGTGACTTTGGCCACGGGCCTGACCAGCAGCGGCGGCACGCTCACCAAGCTGGGGCCGGGCACGCTCACCCTGGCCGGAGCCAACACTTACACCGGCAACACCACCATCGGCGCCGGCAAATTGCTGTTCCAGGGAACCAAATCCGGTTCCGGCAACATCGTTGTGGCCAACAGCACGGTGCTTGGTGTGACCGAGAACGGCTCGCAAATCACGCCCGCGACGCTGACCGTGGGCACGACTTCCGGAGCCACGTTGGAATTCAACAGCGTGGCCAGCACTTCGCTCGCACCTCTTGCGGCCGGCAGCATTTCGGTGGGCGGGCCGGCTACGATCAACATCAACAGCGGCACATTTGCCGTGGGCCAGAGCTATCCGCTCCTTTCCTGGACCGGTGGAAATGCTCCGGCGGTCAACTTGGGAAATTTGATCGGCGCGGTCGGCAATTTGTCCACCAACGGAAACAAAATTCAATTGAACGTCACCGGCCTCGCCTACGTCTGGTCCGGCATCAACAGCGGCAATTGGGATGCCACGACTGCGGGTAACTGGCTGCAAAACGGCAGCGCGGCGGTGTTTGTTGATGGCAGTCAGGCCTTGTTTGATGATACGGCCACCGGGGAAACGAACGTGGTGCTTAATGCCGCGGTTTCGCCGGGTAATGTCACCGTAAACAATAATTCCAAGATCTATACCATCACCTCCAGCGGGGCGAACGTGATTGAAGGCAGCGGCAGTTTGACGAAAAATGGCAACAGCGCGTTGACCCTTTCGGGCGGCGTGAACACTTATGGCGGCGCGACCATCGTGAATGGCGGAATCTTGAGCGTGGGTGTTCTGGCCAATGGCGGCCAAGCCAGCGACATCGGCGCCGCCGGCAGCGACGCGGCGAATCTGGTGCTCAACGGCGGTGTTTTGCGCTACACCGGCACGGGAGCGAGCCTTGATCATTTGTTCACGCTCGGCACGGCCGGCGGAACCATTGACAACGAAGGCGGCACTTTGAGCCTGAGCAATGCCGGGAATATGGCCTTGAGCGGCACCGGCGCGCGCACGCTCGTGTTGTCGGGCACCAATGCCAGCGGCGATACATTGGCGGCCATGATCGGCGACAACGGCGGCGCCACCGCGCTGTCGAAGACCGGCTCGGGCACGTGGATTCTTACGGGCAATAACACCAATTCCGGTTTGACCACGGTTGCCAACGGCGTGCTCCAAATTGGTGTGGGCGGCACCAATGGCGCCATCGGGAGCGGCAACATCGTCAACAATGGCAGGCTTGATTTTAATGTCGCCAGTTCCATCACGGTGTCCGGCAGCGTCAGCGGCACCGGTTCAATCACCAACGATGGCGCGGGCACGGTAACTCTCAACGGTAATAACAGTTATTCAGGCGGCACGACCATTAATGCCGGCTCCTTGCAGTTCGGTTCCGGCGGAACGGGCGGAACGCTGAACGGCAACGCGCCCATCGTCAACAACGGCACGCTGATTTTTGACACCTTAAGCCCCATCAGCATCTCCGGCTACGGTTCCACCATCAGCGGCACGGGCAATGTGATCGTGCGCGCGGGCTTCGTGAAATCCAGCAGCGGCAACCCCTACACCGGCTGGACGGAAATTGATCCCGGTGCCACCTTCCAGCCTTGCGAAGGCCAGACCGGCGGCATGTTGACATCTGTTGTTACCAATAACGGCGTGCTCAAAATTGTCTCGCAGAATTCTTCACCGGCGACCTTCGGCATTACCAACAACATCGTTGGCGCTGGCAGGGTGCTGGTGGACATTTACAATCAAAACGCCGGCTGGGGCGTGTTGGCCGGCACCAATACCTACACCGGCGGCACGTTGATCGGCGGTGGCGGACTCGTTCTGGGCGATGGCATGACGCCTGGGGCCGGTTCGATTGTCGGCAGTGTCATCTTCACCAATACCACCGGGCCTACGGTCAGCACGTTCAATACGAGCAAACGGCTGATCTTTGACCGGCCCGATGATTTCACTTTCACCAATAACATCATCAGCATGGTCAGCGACGGTTCTACCGCCGCGAATTCCGGATCGGTGGAGCAGATGGGCTATGGCGTGCTCACGCTCCTTGGCAACAATAGTTACCCCGGCGACACGACGATTGATGCCGGCGGCACGTTGCAGGTTGGCACCGGCGGAACCGGCGGTTCCATCGGCACCGGGGCCGTGGTGGCTAATGGCACGCTGATCTTCAATCGTTCGGACAGTTTGTCGGTTACAGGTCTCGTTTCCGGGACCGGATCATTGATCCAATCCGGCTCCGGCACGTTGACGCTTTCCGGCGCCAACACTTTCACCGGCATGATGACGGTGAGCAACGGCTCGCTTTATATCAATGGCACCGACACGACCGCGACGATTGCCGTCAACAAAGGAACATTCGGTGGCGCGGGCACCACCACGGCCCAAATTTCGATGGCAGCCGGCACCAAGTTCGCACCAGGTGGATCAAGCAGCTCCATCGGCACGCTGACCATCAATGGCGGGGCGACGCTGAATGGCGACCTCGTTATGAAGGTGAACAAGTCCCTGTCGCAATCCAACGACGTGGTTGCCGGTGTGGGCTACATCTACAATTCCGGAACGGGAACGTTGACCGTGCAGAACCTTGGGCCTGATCTCGTGGTGGGCGACAAGTTCACGCTGTTCAGCCAGCCGTTGGGCGGTGGTTCGGCTTTGACGGTGACGGGCGCCGGCGCGACTTGGAAGAATGATCTGGAAACCGACGGTTCCATCACCGTCCTGACCGCGACTTCAACATTGAATCCCAATCCGCCGGTCATGCAGGTGACGGTTTCCGCGAACGCCTTGAGCCTCGCCTGGCCAACCAACCGTGGCTGGAGCCTGCAAACCAACAGTGTGGACATCTCGGCTGCCAATCAATGGTTCACTTATCCGGGTTCCGAGGCGTTGACCAACGTCAGCATTCCGATCAATAAATCGACGGCAAACGTATTCTTCCGCATGGTGCATACCAACACACCGTGACGGGCTAGGGTGGAGCCGCCGTGGCAGTTTGGGGCCGCGGCGGCTCTTTTATTATTTTCGGTGAATCAAAATGAGAGATGATTTAACCCGTGATGCTACGAGGAAAATCGACTTAAAAGAACCCGGTCACAGGTTCCAAACCAGCGGTTTGGCCCGCTGGCACAATTGCAGCGGAACGCCCCAAGGATCGCGTAACATGATGAGCTGCGAACTATCCGGCAGCCGGACTTCTTCCACAAGACTGGCGCCAGCGGCAATTAACCGCTCCGTGTCAGAAGCTGGATCAGCGCTGGTCAGCGCCAGATGAAAGAGCAGCGGATTCATGTTCCGATAATCCGGAACTTGAGCTGACGGATTGCAATAAATTTCCAGCACGGTCGTGTTTGCATCCGCCAGAAAATGGGTTTGCGCCGGTTGCGGAATGTGGCGAACAATCCGCAATCCACAATGCTTGCAATACCACGCCGCCATCGCGACGGGTTCCGCGACGTTAAAAGCAACGTGCTCAATATTCATGGCTCACGCTTCTGCGGTTAACAGGATTTGTAACCGTCCACATCCTTAAAATCGACCAGATATTTTGCGCCGTCAGACAAGACCAGTTCCGCTCCCATCACGGAACCGGAGGGTAAAACGTCCATCAGGTTCACGACTTCGATTGGAAACAGTTCCGCCTTTGTCCAGGGGGAATCGTCTGTTTTGTGGCGCATGACTGAAATCAACAATTCCATGGACGGATTCTTGGCGGTTCTTTTGCGATATGATGTCAGGACCGTGCTTTCGTCGGCTTCAGAATTCAACCCTTGATGAACCTGCGCGTTCAGGCAATCCCAGCCGTGGTAAATGGCCAACGCCACTTGGCGCCCCGGGATGCTGGCCGTCAAAGCTTTCCAATTGCCTTGGTGAAAACTTTCCACTTCTGCTTGTTTGCGATGCAGGTGCGGTAATCCGTAATGGCCGAGCGTCAGTTCATGCTCAAACGCCAGCCGACAGCGATCCACGCGAATCACGCCACTTGGGATGGTGATTTCCGCCAGATCAATGATGTAACCCACGCCGTTGTTTGGTGGTTTGCGCATGAGCAATTGACGGTAAAGCACATTGCCGCGAACGCCATTGAACAAGCTGCTTTGCGATGTCGAGAAGTCCGCCGATTTGGCTGCCGCATTGTCCACCGCCCGACCGGTGAGATAAAAATTGATGTCCAAGCCGCTCAAATCACGCGGGTCCAGGCTGCGGAAACAATATTCCTGCGACGTGCCCCCGCGCGGATTGTGATCTTCCCACGGAAAATGCGTGTTGAAAACCAGCTTGGAATAGTTGTGGTCGTCATCATAAACCTTGCCGGAGATGATTTCGGACGCGCCGGTGCTGCCGTGATTCACCAGCACCAGACCGGGTTTTTCCAGCACGGTGCGTTGGGATTGGCGGCCCAGTTCCGTCCACATGCCGTCGTGTTCTTGCGCGGTCCAGAACGGTGAATTTTCCGGCAGAGCCAGCGCGATGAACGGCAGAAACATGATGAACGGACTCGCCGGACAACTGTAATTTTGAATCGCAAATTCGCGGTGGCCGTAAAAACCGAGCGCCGGAATGTCATTCACAAAAAAATCTTCGCGCGTGGTGAATTGGAGCAGGGAGCCTGAACAAAGCCGGCGCGCCCAGCCCGGATCGAGCGGCGGCGACTTGAGCATGAACGCCGCCGGGAACCCGCCGGAAATCCACAGCCGATAGCAGATGCTGCGCGCCCACATGTTGATAAACCCATCGCGTCCGAAAAATTTGGGATAGGTCTTGAACAGCTCGTTAAAGCTCTGCTCCAGCACGGCGGCGATCTCGGGGTAATATTTGTCGCCGAACGCGCGATTCCAGATGGTGCCGTAAACCACGAAAAGGCTGATGGTGTAATAATTGTAGCTTTGCTCCAGATACCAGCCGTTGCCGGCATGATACGAGGCGATCCACAGCAAATGGCTTTTCAGCAATGCATCATCAATGGCATAACCTTTCAGCTTGAGCCAGGAAAGCGCGCAGATGTTGAACAGCCGCCAGTTGTTCTGCGTGGTGCGATGATGCGCCCACTTGGAAATCGCGGCGGCCACGTCGTCCTGTTGCTGCTTGGTCCAATGCGGCCAGAGCACCTCCGGCATCAGGAGCATGGTTTTGGTCCAGCCGCCGAATTCGCAGGTAAATTGATACGTGGCGTCCGGCAGTTCTTCGGGCATCGGAAGGCTGTTCGGATTTCCCGGCGTGAGCGCGCGATGAAAGTGATGCAGATAGTAATCCCTCAGCTTGAGGCCGCGGATGCTTGCTTCGGGGTTCACATGAATCAGCGGAGCCGCCAGATTGAAGGTGCGTTCCAGCGCCTCGAATTCGTGTGACCGCGTGCGCCACGGCGGATCGTTTGGTTGCGGATAGGATTTGCTGCCGGGAATGGTCGGGAAAACGATCGGCTGCTCAAACGATTTCACGTGCTTGAAAGCGCGCTCCAAAACATAGCGGGCGCAATCAATGTAATGCCGCCGGGTCATGCCGGTGAGCGGACTCAGGTGGTGGTCTGGATCTTTAACCTCAAAGACGTTGTTCATGGTTGCGGTCTGAATGTTCGCAGAAAGGGTTTGTTGGTGAAAAATATTGCGTTATTTGCCATGAAAACTTTCTGGCGGGCCAAGGTAGCTTGGTCTCACGCCGCCGGTGTTGACGACGATTTTTTCCACGGCTACCGCCGGATCAACCATCCAGATTTTCAGGGTGTGATAACCAGGCCTGGCAATGGTGTGTTCGGATTTGACGTGGCGGCCGTTGTCTTTCACGGATTCCTCCCATTCGCGATTGCCGTTGCCGGCATTGAAATCGGCGGGAACGATGGTGATCACCTGCGGCGTTTCATCGTCAAATGAAACCGCGTAACGCAGGGGGCGGTCAGGAATGAAATTCAACGTGGGGCCGACGGTGGATTGGACTTCAACTTTGCCTGTGCTGAATAAATACATCAAATACTCAAGACACGGAGAATCCTTTCCCGGCGTCGTCTGCACATCGACCGGGCCATCCGCGCGCATGGCGGAAAGCGTGTGACCATACCCAGGAATCCTGATCCAATGATTGGCCCCTGCCGCCAAATTCCGGGTAAAGTGTTCCGCTTCCATGGAAACACAGCCATCGCCTTCGACAAAGCCTTGCACAGCCGCGCGATCAGGTTCCTTGGGGTTGAACGCTTTTACTAGAACGCTGACGCCGCCATTCGCGCCGTGAATTATGATTTTTCCCAAGCCCAATCCTGACGGCGCCTGGCTCCAGTCCACGCTGATTTCGATTCGCTGGTCGGTTTCTACCCGGCCTGAATTTTCACTCAACTTAATCCACGCAGCATCCGCTTTGGCGGAGAAATTAAACGGTATTTTGCCTTGGTTGAACACCTCCACGCAACGTTGCTGACGATTGAAGCTATCGAAAGTTGGCAAAGTCACCTCGCCGTTGGTGACGGCGGCTTCGCAACCTTCAACCGCCACGCCCATCGCTGCCGCGTCGGGAACCGACGTTTCGGTGAGACGGATCGCGTTTAAATTATTTTGTTGCGGTTCATTCCAGCCGACATAGCCGATATACGGCTGGTCCATGAAATGATCCCATTTGCCGCTGGCGAATTCATGATTGAAATACGCCATCAAATTCGTCTGCGCGGCGAACATCCGGCGCGTTTGTGCCGCAAATGCATTCGCGCTGGCGCGCCCCTGCCGCGCATAAAGGATATTTTTGGCGGCGGCCAGATACATGGCGTTCAGTTCCGCGCCGGCTTTGGTTGGGAATAAAACGAGTTCATAGAAAGCGTCCCGGCTTGCAGGCGGTAACTCGGCGCTGATGTGTTCCGCCCTGTTTGCGAGCGCCTGGTAATCCGACGAGACTTTTTCAAACTCGTCGTAATTCACCAGACTGTAGGTGTCGGGTGAGAGCAACTCCGGCTTGCGACGCCCGTTGAATTGGGTGTAGCCGGAAATGATTTCCGCGATTTCATTGGCATGTGCCGGTCCAAATTCGCGTTCGGCCCAGAGCCGGGTGTATTCATTCAATTGGTCATTGCTCCAGCGTGACGTGTTCCAGGCAAGGTGCATGAAAAATTCCATCGGAAATTCGCAGCCCTTGAAATGGCCGACATTCACCATCCAGATCCGATCCGCGCCGTATTGCCTGGCCAGCGTCAGTTGATCCCACACTTTCGCAATCGGACTGCTGTTGATCCACTGATAATTTCGCGGGCCGCCGTGATAATCGAAGTGGTAGTAAATGCCCGCGCCGCCGGTGCGCAAGCGCTCGGCGGCGCTGGGCAGGCGGCGGAGGTTTCCCCAATTGTCTTCGGCCCAAAGCAGGGTGACATCGTCGGGAACCCGCAGGCCTTGGCGATAGAAATCCAGCACTTCCTTGTAGAGACACCAGGTTTGGGGGATTTTGGTCACGTCAGGATTGATTTCTTCCGCGAGAATTTTTCGTTGCACGCCGACAATCTGTTCGGTCAAATCCTTGCCGATCGGCATCCCGCTGTCGTTTTCGGCGCGCAGACCAAGCGTAATGATGCTTTCAAAAGCCTGGTTCCGACGGATGCCATCGCGCCAAAATTGCTGAAGCACGGGTTGCTGCTGGGGGTCGTTGTAATTCCAGTTACCGTATTGGCGGCCCAGTCTGCGATCCCATTCCTTTTGGGCGCGCAGCATCGGTTCTTGATGCGAGGTGCCCATGACAATGCCGTATGCATCCGCCAGTCGGGCGTTTTCCGCATCATCCTCATTAAAGGCGTTGTTCCACATCGCGGGCCAAAGGTAGTCGGCGCGGATTCGCAGCATCAATTCAAATAGGTTCGTGTAAACACCGCGACCATAATTTGCCACGCCCGGATGGCCGGGAACCGTGCCGAATTTTTCCCGCACCCAACCCGACAAATCCGGCGCCTCGTCATTCAGAAAAATGCCGCGATATTTGACCGAGGGCGGACCTTGAATGTATTTGCCGGCTTTGACGAAAAGCTGATCGTGGTGCTTCGGCGGCACGTCCGCCCACCAGTGCCAGGGCGATACGCCGATTTGCTCGGACAGATCGTAAATGCCGTAGATCGTGCCGCGTTTGTCGCTGCCACAAATGATTAGCGCGCTATCAACCCCCGGGAATGGATGAGGCACGACTTGTAGAAAAAAGGATTCCCATTTGCCAACGATGTTGCTGATGTCGATCTTTCCGGTTTTCGCCAGAGCGTCGATTTGCGCGCTTTTGCCGAGAGTTCCAATAATGACGATGTTTTTATCGTTTGCCCTGAGCGTGTCGCTGTGATCCGGAAGTTGCCCGGTCACACGGTGAATGTCTTCAGCCAAGTCGTTGGCGGCCCGGATGACACCAGGCCAGTCATGGTTGTCCGTGAGGACATGAGCCAAACGGGTGGCGACCAAAGGAAACGCTCCGGGGGACGAGGTTTCGGCCACATAAGCGGCCTCGCCAAGGGCCTGGGCCGTGATTACCCCCCAGCAAAGCAGGGCTAAACACCCAATGAACCGGGGCGTGAAACCGCATAGCGATCGGGCGGGCATGGTCATGGCGATATTGTTGGGGAGTCATGTCCGCTTGGCGATACGACATTTATCGTATCTACAGAATTTTAGACGATTGAAACCCATATAGTTGGTAAACAGGTCATCAGGGTGTCTGGATGCTTCCGCTACTGTCCAGAGCGTAAATACGACATTCGTCTGATAGGCATCATCGGGTGTCTTTGTCATGATTCGGGTGAAATCCCCTTTGATAACCCATTGTGCTGCTCAACTCGCAGTCGTGAAGAGTGAGACGTCCATTGCCGACTTAACGGGTTTTATTAAAATGAAACTGAGAACGTTGAATCAAGCGTCCCGGCTCAAACTGGGCTTCACGTTAATCGAATTGCTCGTGGTCATCGCCATTATTGCCATTTTGGCGGCGATGCTATTGCCGGCCCTGGCGAGTGCCAAAGAAAAAGCCAAATGCGCCTCGTGCCTGAACAATCTAAAACAAATCGGCATTGGCATGACCATTTATGCCGGGGATAACCGCGATTATGTGCTGCCGCTGCGCGCCAATGTGCCCAACACACTCACCGATCCGGGCGCCCAGGCGGCGGCGATGGTGGGCCTGAGCGTCAGGTCCAATACGCCTTCAATCTGGACCTGTCCTTCGCGTCCGGGTTTGCCGCTATTCGAGCAAACCGCCTCGCCGCCGCAATGGGTGATCGGTTATACGTATTTCGGTGGGTTGACGGATTGGAACAATGTCGGTCTGACGCCGGCGGTCAGTTACAGCCCGGTGAAATTGAGCAACGCCAAACCCTATTGGGTTTTGGCTGCCGACGCATTGATCAAATTCGGAACGGTTTGGGCTGGTAGTTCGCCGGCGCCGGCCGCCAATGGCCGGGCATTTGTTTATGCCAATTGCCCGCCGCACAAAAAGGGATCCAGCCCCGCCGGCGGCAACGAGATTTTTGCGGACGGCTCCGCGAGTTGGCGCAACTTTGATTCATGGTATCGCTTTTGTTATTGGAACGGCGCTTACGGACAAACCTTTGTTTATTGGTCGCAGGACCAGACTGATTTCACGCCGAGTCTCGTTGCGAAATTGCCTTCGCTGAAGTAACAATCCATCGGTCGGGCAAACATTCGGGCCGAATGAAATGGAAAATCCGTTTTGCCACGGTGATCCGCAAACGTCATAAAATGATTCAGATGATTTTTGGTTCTATGAGCGGAAAAACCCAATGTTTTTTGGTGTTGTTCGTTGGCCTGCTGACCGGTTGCTTCATCTTACCACTGCACGCTTCCGTGGCGGAAACGCGCTGGGTGACCACGTGGGGCTGCGCCCCGCAACTCACCGAGCCGGGCAATTTGCCGCCCGTGCCGCTTGCCAACCGCACGCTGCGGCAGTTCGTTCGCACCACGCTTGGCGGAAAAATTATTCGGGTGCGTCTGTCCAACACTTTTGGCACCGAGCCGGTTGTCGTGAAGAGGGCGCATGTTGCGCTGGCCGCAGGAAACGGTAGTGCTGGGAATGCCAATATCAATTTAGCCACCGACCAGGAACTCAAATTTAATGGTGCTTCGGAAATTGAAATTCCTTCGGGCGAAACCGTCTTGTCGGATCCGCTGAACTTCAACCTCCCGGCCATCACGAATCTCGCCGTCAGCATTTACTTTGGGAAGATTTCCGCAACAAGCATCAATGGTCATCCAGGCTCGCGCACCACATCGTTCATTACGGCGGGCGACGCCGTTTCAGCCGCCAGCTTGCCCGGTGCAAGCAAAGTGCAGCATTGGTATATCGTCACCGGAGTGGAAGTGTTGGGAGATGATTCCAGCAAAACTCTGGTGATCCTCGGTGACTCCATTACCGACGGCCGCGGATCAACCACCGACGGCAATAATCGCTGGCCTGATGTGTTGGCAGAGCGACTGGCAACGAACGCGACGACGGCTGGCGTGGCGGTGGCCAACATGGGGATTGGCGGGAACGCTATTTTTGGCGGGCTGGGACCGGCGGCTGTGAAACGGTTTGATCGCGATGTGCTGGATCAAGCCGGAGCGAGATATTTGATTGTGTTCGAAGGCGTCAATGACATTGGCAGTCCCAACAGCGACATGACGACCGCCACAAATCTGGTGAATGCTTATCTTCAATTCGCAAGCAAAGCGCACGCCCGGAAAATGGTGGTTTACGGCGCCACGATTACTCCGTTTGGCGGCAGCGGCTATTTCAGCGAACTGCATGAACAAGAGCGGCAATATGTCAACACGTGGATTCGCACCAATTCGGTTTACGATGGCGTGATTGACTTTGATGCCGCAGTGCGCGACCCATCAAGCAAAACCCGGTTTAAGGCGGCGTATCATCCCGGACTATACGCCAACGATTGGTTGCACTTGAATCCGGCCGGTTACTCGGCCATGGCGGACGCGATTGATCTCAGTCTGTTTGTTCGCTGATAATCTTTCAACCATGATGCGAGTGGTTTCCAACTGGTTGTTGATGTTCGTCGCCAGCACGGCCTTGGCTGCGCCGCTGCCACGCGAGCGAATCTCCATTGATGATGGCTGGCGGTTTACTAAAGGCGACCCGACCAATCTTGCTCCCGATCGATTGCTTTACGATGTCCGTCCCGTGGCGCACGGTGAGGATCAAACGGAACGCTTGGCTGAGTCCACTACTGACGCAGTCAAATTGGCGGTGTCCACCAATCACGTTTTGAAACCGTGGATTCTGCCAACCGGCAATCCATTCATCAAAGACGCATCAAGACGTTACCCGCGGCCGGAAGGAAATCCCGGCGGCGATGTCGCTTATGTTCAAAGTGACTTTGACGACAGCCATTGGCAGTCGGTCCATCTGCCGCATGATTGGGCAATTGAAGGCCCATTCACTTCGGCGGTTGGCGGTTCCATGGGCCGGCTGCCGAGTCCTGGCGTCGGCTGGTATCGCAGGCATTTGGATATTCCCGCAAGTGATGCCGGAAAATCGATTTTTCTCGATGTGGATGGCGCCATGTCCTACGCGGAGGTCTGGCTTAACGGAAAATTGGTGGGCGGCTGGCCTTATGGCTCCGCTTCGTGGCGGCTGAATCTAACGCCGTTCGTTCAATTCGGCGGAAAAAATCAACTGGCCATCCGGCTCGATAATCCGCCGGACTTCTCACGCTGGTATCCGGGCGCGGGCCTTTATCGCAATGTCTGGCTCACCAAAACCCAGCCGATCCACGTTGGTCACTGGGGCACATTCATAACCACGCCGGAAGTTTCCCGGGCAAGTGCAACGGTGAATTTGCAGGTGATGGTGGATAATGACTCCCTGCGCGATGCGAAGGTGAGCATGGCAACGGAAATTTTTCGAGTGGATGCAAGGGGGCGCAGAACTGGGAAGGCCGTGACAAAAATCGCTGCCACGAATTTGAAGGTTGTTTCAGGCCAAAGCGCCGTGGTTACAGGATGGAGCACTATCGCCCATCCCAAGTTGTGGGGACCGCCACCGACGCAACAACCCAACCGTTATGTTGCCGTCACCACGCTTACACGCGAGGGCGAAGTGCTGGACATTTATGAAACGCGGTTTGGCATTCGGAAAATTGAATGCAAACCGGATGGACTTTTCGTGAACGGCGAGCGGATCCGCATTCAGGGCGTCAACGATCATCACGATCTTGGAGCATTGGGAACGGCTTTCAATGAACGCGCGGCGGAACGGCAGTTGGAGCTGCTTCGTGAAATGGGCTGCAACGCCATCCGCATGAGCCATAATCCGCCGGCTCCGGAATTGTTGGAATTGACCGATCGCCTGGGGTTTCTGGTCATGGACGAAATTTTTGACGCGTGGGTGCGGCAGAAAACGCCCTTTGACTTTCATCTGATTTTTCCGGAATGGCACGAGCCGGATTTGCGCGCATTCATGCGCCGCGACCGCAATCATCCCTCGGTCATCCTGTGGAGCGTCGGCAATGAGGTGGGCGAGCAATACACGGGCGATGACGGCGCAAAAGTTGCAGGTGAATTGATCGGCATGGCCCATGACGAAGACCCGACTCGCCCCGTCACGGCTTCGATGAATTTTGCCAAGCCGGATTCCGCGTTTGCCGCGACGGCGGATGTCATCAGTCTGAATTACCAGGGCGAAGGCATTCGCAATACTCCGGAGTTCGACGACTTCACGGGGGTTCGCACCGGGCCGCTTTACGGCGCGTTTCACCAAAAATTTCCGGATCGCATGATTGTCAGCAGCGAAAGCGCAGCGGCCTTGAGTAGTCGTGGGGTTTATCTTTTTCCCGTGGCGCACGGCATAAGCAATCCGACGCGCGACGGCAGCGGCGGCAATTCCAAGATGAGTCAGGTTAGCGGTTACGAGCTTTACACGGCGGATTTTGGGTCCACTGCCGACAAGGTGTTTGCCGCGCAGGACCAGAATCCGTTCGTAGCCGGAGAATTTGTTTGGAGCGGTTGGGATTATCTGGGCGAACCGACGCCATATTACTCATCGCGCAGCTCCTATTTTGGCATCATTGATCTGGCCGGATTCAAGAAAGATCGATTCTACCTTTACCAATCGCGGTGGCGACCAGACTATCCAATGGCACACATTTTGCCTCACTGGACATGGCCTGATCGCGTCGGACAGGTCACGCCGGTGCATGTTTTTACCTCAGGCGATGAAGCTGAGTTGTTCTTGAATGGCAAATCGCTTGGCCGGAAAAAGAAAGGTCCGTTTGAATATCGCCTGCGCTGGGACGATGTGGTGTATGAACCCGGCACGCTTAAAGTTGTCGCCTACAAAAGCGGCAAAACTTGGGCGACCGATGAAGTGAGCACCACCGGCGCACCGGCAAAGTTGAAGTTGGAGTCGGCTCGGGATGTCATATTCGCTGATGGCAAAGACCTCGCTTTCATTTCTGTCACTGTGCAAGACGACCATGGCCGGACGGTGCCGCGTGCGGATAATCGCATTCAATTCGAAGTTCAAAGGTCGGGAGAAATCGTCGCCACCGATAACGGCGATCCCACCGATTTGCAGGCATTCCCGTCTCACGATCGAAAGGCTTTCAATGGAAAATGTTTGTTGATTCTTCGTAGTAAACCGGGCCAGGCTGGGAAGATTCAAATCACCGCCAAAGCGAATGGCCTCAGGCCGGACTGTGCTGAAATCATGATCCAAGCACGAATCCGCTGATCGGCGCTTATGGATAGAACCTTGCAAGCTTCCAAAAATACGATAAATGTCGTATCGCCACTCACACAAATTTCCGAAACAATAATCATCTAAACCATTATCCAAATTATGAAACCCGCCTTTGCTGAGATCAGCCAGATAGCGTATGAAGGAGCGACGTCGAAGAATGCCTTGGCGTTTAAACATTACAATCCAGAAGAGGTCGTCGAAGGCAAGACGATGAAAGAACACTTGCGGTTTGCGGTGGTGTATTGGCACACGTTTCGGGGGACGGGGAGCGATCCGTTTGGGGCGGGGACGATGCAGCGTCCGTGGGACGACGGGAGCGCGAGCGTGAAGAACGCGCAGCAGCGGGCGCGGGTGGCGTTTGAATTTATCCGCAAGCTGGGGGCGCCGTATTACTGCTGGCACGACCGGGACGTGGCGCCCGAAGGCAAAAGCCTCAAGGAGACAAACCAGAAATTTGACGCGGTGGTGAAGGTGCTGAAAGCGGAGCAGCAGCGGACGGGGATCAAGTTGCTGTGGGGGACGACCAATGCGTTCAGCCATCCGCGGTTTGTGCATGGGGCGAGCACGAGCTGCAATGCGGACGTGTTTGCGTTTGCGGCGTGCCAGGTGAAAAAGGCGATGGAAGCAACGCTGGAACTGGGCGGGGAAGGATATACGTTCTGGGGCGGACGGGAAGGTTACATGACCCTGCTGAACACGGACATGAAACGGGAGCAGGAGCATCTGGCGAAATTTCTGCACCTGGCGGTGGACTACAAGAAGGCGATTGGGTTCAAAGGGCAGTTTTACATTGAGCCCAAGCCGAAAGAGCCGACGAAACACCAGTATGATTCGGACGCGGCGGCGTGTTTAAATTTTCTGCGGGAGTATGACCTGCTGCCGCATTTCAAACTGAACATCGAGACGAACCACGCGACCTTGGCGGGGCACACGATGCAGCACGAACTGGAAACGGCGGGGGCCGCCGGGGCGTTGGGATCGATAGACGCGAACACGGGGGACGAGCTGCTGGGGTGGGACACGGACCAGTTTCCGACGAACATTTATCTGACGACGTATACGATGTTGAGCGTGTTGAAGTATGGGGGCTTCAAGACGGGGGGCGTGAATTTTGACGCGAAAGTGCGGCGGGAGAGTTTTGAGCCGATTGACCTTTTCTACGCGCATATTGGGGGGATGGATGCGTTTGCGCGGGGCTTGAAGATCGCGGCAGCGATAAGGAAGGACGGACGCCTGGCTGAATTTGTGAAGGAACGGTATGCGAGTTGGGATGGAGGCATTGGAGCAAAAATCGAATCTGGCAAGGTGGGATTCAAGGAGTTGGAAGCGTATATGCTGAAGAAAGGGGAAGCCGAACCGAGCACCTCCGGCCGCCAGGAATACCTCGAAAACCTCATCAACGAGTTCATTTAAACCTGCTGAAATAGGTGGAGACAGAAGCCTTCACCCCGATTGCTCGTTCGATGGCGTGATCGCGTCGGGCGCAACATGACATGTGCATCGAGCCGAAGCGCTGACGTCCCCGTCGGCATTAAGCCGGAACGATGCAGTTGAAAAGGAGCCACCGCTTGGGGATTGATTGGTGGTAGATGAAGACAACCCCATCGTGGGGCGCGCGCCCGGTTCGCCCAACGGTGGCTGGGGAATTTGAAATCAAAGGCGCGGGCAAGGCAATCAAGATCGGGTTTACCGATCAGCGACTCAGCCCCCCCCAGGCTGGCGGCGCGACGTTCTGGGGTTGGTTGCGACCGCTGGACTGGTGCCGGCAACTGGCCGCCGCGTTGCCGCAGAGATTGCCGACCGCCAACCATCATCTGCTGCCGGTGGAAAAAGCCTTGGCCTTCCTGCACGGTCTGCTGTGTGATGCGCGCAAGCTGACGCAGGTGGCCTATCTGCGGCGCGATCCGGTGGGGCCGGACTTGATTGGGGTGCGGCGGGTGTTGGTTGCGGCCCGGTAACACTGCGTGTGGCGGCAATGTCACGGCCTTCGTCACGGCGGGCGGGTTGAGCCGTCCGCAGGGCAAAACCACCCTCAAACTGGCGGTCCCCAACCGTGAACGCGACTGGTGGAGCCGCTTATGGGAGAAAATCCTCGGCCCTTTTCCCAACGGCAATGCAATCGAAAATCGCCCGGCCTTCACCAGCTAAATCAGCATGAAAAATCACTCGCTACTGCATCATTCCGGCTCAGTTTTCATCCGGGGGCGGTCCGGGAGGAAGATTATTGTCATCCGGCGGCGGATTCCCGCCATCGCCCAGCGCCGGCGGCCCGCCAGCAGCGCCGCGCCTTTGCGGTCGCGGTCCCATGATTTCATCCATGGTCAGTTTCCCGTCGCCGTTTTTGTCGAGCATTTTCAGGGCGGCACTCGCATTGGCGATTTCATCGGCGTCAATGACCCCATCCTTGTTGACATCCAAGGCCCGCACAATCAGCGGCACCGGGGGACGACGGTTCATCCGGTTGCCATGTTGACCGCCGGGTGATATTGGATTGTCGGAGTTCTCTTGCGCGGTTGCCAGATAAACGACTCCGCCGAGAGCGAGCGCCGTTGACGCCAGGGTGAGTTTGATTTTGTTGTTCATAATCTTGTTCTTCGATTTATTAGGATGTGAAACTCATGTTTGCGAGGCCACCGTATCACAACCGACCTTAAGAAAACGTGAAGCTGGAAAAAAACGATGTTCTTTGCCAAAGCACCGGCGGCATGGTCGGCTTCAGCAAGATTTAGTTTCCGAATAAGGACGTCCCGAGGGGGATCAATTGAGCAATTGGGGATTTTTACTGGCGAAACCATAAAGAAAATGTCCAACTAACAACCGACCCCAATGGCGGCGTCCAGACAATAGGCAAATTCTTTGCTTGAATAAATTTACTAAGCAATTTAAATATAATCATTCACCAAACACAAAACCCGATCATCATCAAATCAGCCAAGATTCGCGCAATTATATTAAACTAGGCTAAGGCTCTTGTTTTTAATCATTTATGTATATTAAAAACGATTGGATGTTATGTCGTCTGTGGCCACTTTATGCCACATGGCGGAGGTTGACAGCTTTTCGAAAGAGTGGGACGATGGCTTTCAGCCTGAACCAATTACCCTTTTCACCTAACGATTTTAGTGCATATTCAATGTTGTAACTGTCTGCACATGTCGCTAAAGCAAAACCAAAATAATTTGTTAGTTTGTCAGTGTTAGTGTTCCCTACCCCAATACAAAATGAAAACATACCCAAACCCCAAAAAAGACCCCAATAAAATGCGAAACCGAACCTGTTCGGCGCTAGCGGCTTTGCTCATGATCCCGGCGGGATCGGCGTTGGCTGCAAATATCACGTGGATTGGCGCCACCGGCACAACTTGGAACAACCCCGGTTCATGGGACTCCAACAGTATCCCCACGCTTGGAGACAATGCGATTAACAACAGCGGATTAAACAACGTCATCGTGATGCAAGATGGCGATCCGACTTGGTCTAAAAACGACCTGCTTTTGGGAAATGCGACCAACACTTTTGGCGCTTTCCACCAAACAGGTTCCACCAACAACATCGGTATTCCTGGTGGCAACTGGCTTCGCCTTGGTTTGGGAACTGGATCGGGCGGTGATTACCTCATGGACGGCGGCGTGCTTCACGTGGGCGGACAAACCCACATTGGTGAAGGCACGAACGCCGTTGCCACCTTAACCATGAACAATGGTTTATACAATAATGATGGCAACTTCGTTTTGGGCGATGCCGACTTCGGCTCCAACCCGAATGGCACCTTTACCATGAATGGCGGCACGCTCAACATCGGTGGTGAGTTGTGGATCGGTGAAGGCCATGGCGGCGGCGTTGGCGGCACCGGCACGATGTATATGAAAGGCGGCTCGGTTAACATCGGAAACTGGTTCGCCATCGGTCGTTTTGGCGGCATGGCTGACCTGGAAATGACCGGGGGTGCCATTACCAAGACCTCCAATAGCGGGAATATCACGGTGGCCACCACGCCCAGTATTGCGGTGGTCAATCAGAATGGCGGTTTCATGACCAATACCGCGTCTGAAACGTGGATCTCCGAATCGGGAGATGGCACTTGGAACCTGAACAGTGGCGTTGATTACTTTGGAGTGATCCACCTCACTCAAAATGCCAGCGCAGTGAAAGGTGTCTTTAACTTGAACGGCGGCGACCTCTGGGCCACTGAAATCAGTGATAACGGCGGTGCCAGCGGCTCATTCTACTTCAACGGTGGCACGCTGCACGCCGCGACCACCAGCCCCAATTTCATTCACAATGTCACCGTCCTCTATGTGGGAGATGGGGGGGCGAAAATCAATACCGAAGGAAATGATGTCACTGTTAACGCGACGCTTTCCGCATATGGGACCGGCGGCCTGACCAAACTCGGCGCCGGCACCCTATCGTTCGGTAGCGGGTATTCAGTGGCTCCTTCCGGCCCGGTTGTTGTTAGCCAAGGCACGTTAGCTCTTACCACGGACAACAGTCCGTATGGTTCATACACGGTTGCCGACAATGCCGGCCTCAACCTCGGAGTCGCTTCCTTTGCCGGCGCAAGCTTCTATTTGAGCGACGTGACTTTGGGCAGCACTTCCGGCGCGTCAATCGGATTCGATCTTGGCGCGTTCGGCAACCCGACCACCGCCCCGCTTCAAATTTCCGGCGCGCTCACTTTGAATGGCACGGTGGTGGTGAATATTACCGATGCCGCTCCCGCTCTGGGCGAGTTTCCGCTGATCGCTTATGGCAGCAAAGCCGGTTCCGGTAGTTTCACCCTTGGCACCCTTCCTCCCGGCGTGGTGGCCAGCCTCGTTCCCACCGCCACCGGTTTGGATCTGAACATTACCGCCGTAGCCTTGGATGTCTGGACCGCCGCCGCCAACAACAACTGGGATATCAACACCAGCATTAACTGGATTAACGCGGGCACCAGCGTTGCCACAGTCTATAAAGACGGTGATCAGGTCCGTTTTGATGATTCAATCACCAGTTCCACCAATTTGACGGTGAATTTGGTCACCAATGTTATCCCCGGCGGTTCCGTTAACTTCAATAATGCCACCAATAGCTACACGCTGACTGGTTCTGGGAGCATTAACGGCCTGATTGGCATCAATAAATCCGGCGCAAATATCCTGACAATCGCAAACACCAATGGTTACACCGGCAAAACCGTCATCAGCGACGGCACCTTGCAGGTCGGCATGCTTGCCAATGGCGGTGTGCCCAGCCCGATCGGCGCCGCCACCTCTTCCACCAACAATCTGGTGTTTAATGGCGGCACGTTGCAATACACCGGTCCTTCCATGACGTGGGATCGCGGCTACACGTTGAAAGCCAACTATGGCAACAACGGTGGTGCGGGCACAAACATTCCCACCTTGGATATTGCTAACGACCTGAAATTGACGGGACAAGTGGTCGCCGCTCCGACCACCGCATTCGTGAAAGGCGGTCTTGGAACCTTGACCTATGCCGGAACCGGGACCAATCAACTGTCAAGTGGCACCACTCCTGGCTATCAGGTTTACGGAGGAACTTTGGTGTTTGATGGTTCGGCTGGCGCGCAAGTCAATCACATTGCGGGGGAATGCTGGGTTGGCGACACCACCAATTCCGGTGCCAACATCCTTCTAACCAATACCACCTTGAATGTTGATAGTTGGTTCAGCCTCAGCCGCGGCAACGGCGACAGCGGTTATGTCTGCAACGGTAATATGTATAACTCCACAATGAATGTTGGAAACTTCTCATTGGGTTGGCGCAATGGCCGTCCGAATCTTTGCAGTCAGGTCTGGACCATGACCAATTCAATCCTGCACGATGGCGGCAACTTCCTGATCGCTGAAAGCGCTGGTTCTGTTGGCACGGTCAACATCACCGGCAATTCAATCGTTGCTGTCACTGGCGGCAGCCCGATGCGGATGGGTCTGGAATTAGGCGCCACCGGCACCGTGGTGGTGGCCAACAATAGTATCGTGACCAACAACGCCTGGGTTTCCTGCGGCGCCAACGGCACCGGCACCCTGTTGTTGAAAGACAACGCTCTGTATGACGAAAACGGCGACTTCAACTTCGGCGACTACGGCGCGGTTGGAACGGTCGGCTACCTGATCATTCAGGACAATGCTAAAGTCGTATTGCACGGCAACCACGGCACGTATGTTGGCAAATCGGGTGGTTCTTTCGGTTACGTCACCCAAAGCAGCGGCCTTTTGGACGCTCGCGATGAAAACGTGTTCCAATTGGGCCAAGCCGCCAACACGTTGGGCCAATACACGCAAACCGGTGGCACCAACCTCGCTGGTGGCTGGGTTTCCATCGGTCGCGGTGGTGATCTGACCTCCGTGGGTATCTATGACATCTCCGCAGGTCTGTTTGAACAGACGGGCACTGATCGCGGCTTGATCGTCGGCGAACAAGGCACCGGCACGCTGACTATCCACGGCACAGCCATGGTGGTCTCTGATAACAGCAACCTTGGCGTGGCAATTGGCTGGAACGGTGGCGTCGGCACGTTGAACCTCAACGGCGGCACACTGGTGGCCAAGCGCTTCCAAAGCGGAACGGCCGCTGGCAGCACCGGCACGCTCAACCTGAATGGCGGCAAAATTATTGCCGGCCCAGGTGCGAACCGTAACTTCATGACCAATGTCACGACCGTCAATTTGATGGCCGCCACGACCATTGATAGCGGCACCAATACCATCGCCATCAACCAGGCGATCACCGACGCCGGTGGCAGCCTGACCAAGGAAGGCAGCGGCACCCTGTTGCTGAATGGCACTTATACATTCCCGACCACCATTACCGTCAATGCGGGTGGATTGGGCGGCAACGGCAGCATCGCCGGTCCGCTGCAAGTGCTGTCCGGGGCTTCTTTCACCCCGGGCGCGTCCATCGGCACGTTCACCTCTTCCAGCACAATTAACCTGGCTGCTGGCAGTTCGACCGTGATTGAAGTGAACAATACCAACGCTCAGACCAGCGACAAGGTGGCGGCCAGTGGCATCACCTACGGCGGCACCTTGGTCATGCAGAACCTTGGCGGCGCACTGGCCGTTGGCGACACGTTTAGCGTGTTCTCGGGAGCCTATTCCGGCTCATTCACCAGCGTTTCATCCATCACGCCTGGCCAAATTGTTACTTGGGATACTTCCAAGCTGAACACGGATGGATCGATCAAGGTCCTCACGGTATCGGCGGCCGCTGCTCCGTCGATCACCTCCACAATCGCCAATGGCAACCTCACGTTGTCCTGGCCGG
>JAKALA010000054.1 GCA_021813325.1 bacterium
GCAGTTTCGTGACAATTTGTTCCGGACTGTGTCTCGTTCGTTTCATTGGTTATCAGTGTTCCTGACGGCGCGAAGCGCCGCCAGCAACGCTCATAACTCCTGGCTCAATTTTAGGGGAGCTTGCCACCACCACTGGCTCCAGGCGCAAGCAAACGCTACGCCCTGACTCATTGTTTCGATAATCGGTGAGAAATGATATCAAACCGTTTAGCGTCGTCTTTCTAAGAAGTCTGACAAAAATTGGCAGCATCCGGTTTCAATGGGACAAGTAAATCTGCAAGCCCGATATCAGTCCATCGCCATAGTAGAAAGAAGAAAATATCGCGTAGCCGGATGCGCTGACCTGTAAATAATCAGAATTGCCCCAGGTTGAAGTTGGCAAAGTCGTTGTCAGGTAAAATTGTCCATTCGCATCCGTAACGGTGCTGGTTCCATCCCACTGGCTGTAAACCTGAGCGCCGGCAATGGGCAGGCTGGTGGCCTGGTCCAACACCACGCCTGAAAAAGCCAGGAAGCCGCTATCATCGCGCAGACGGTAAAACTCGCCGTGTAATCCCAGTCGCAGAGGATTGAGCAGGGTGGTGGTGATGTCAGACGCGGTGAAATTGGTCTGGATTAGCCAGTCAACCAGATTGGTTGAACCTTCCAGCACATAATAATGCCCGCGCAAGGTGTTGAAGGTCAGGCCAAGCGTGTTGGCAGACAAAACTTCCGGGGCATGACCAACCGGCAGCATGGTCAGGTGTTTGCCCAAAAAACTCTCCACCGTGTCCTGCCGGAGTCCGTAAATGCTGCCGTCAAAAGTCAAATCCGGGAAGCTGCCCAGTTCAATGGCGTTGGCATCGAATTTTGGCAGCGCATCCCGCCAGACCAGGGTGCCATCAAATTGCGGGGTCATGTTTCCTTGCAAATCCGGGGCTGCGGACAAGGATTGGGGGCCAAGTTGCAGAGAATTTTTCAAATCCCGCAGAGTCAGCCGAAAATCAGCTTCACTCTGCGCCGAAGCCGGATCGTAATTGAACAGCCGGACTTCATTGGTGGAACGTGCCCGAATAAAATCGGACGCGACCATATAAGCATTCACCGCATTGGTAAAGGCCAGGCGGGCATTTTGCAGGTCGTTGGTGGTCGCCCAGGTCAACAATTGCGGATAATCCTGCAACACCCGGCCAGCGGACAACGTCCCGGAATTGTAAAGGTCGCGAATCGCTGACAATTGGACATTCAAATTCTGGGCGTTCAAGGTGAAAATCAAATATTCCATGCCATACAACCCTGCCTGAATCAGCTTCAGATCGCCATAATCTACGGTCACGGCAGTCATGGCCGTTTCGCTGCTGGAGAGGGAGAGCGTGAAATTGGTAGCGGTGACTGCGGCTAAATTGGCAATGGCACCCGCGATTTCCGGCAGAAGGTTGGTTCTTAACTGGCCGGTAAATTCATTGGCATTCACGCCGGCGGGGACCACGGGAACGCCGTTGGAATCCACCGGCGGTTTGGAAGTCCAGTTATAAATGTCTCGTCCCCCCGCTGGAAAGCCTAGACGGGTCAGAAAATTGGACCCAGCCGGTTGGTTCGGTAACATTAGTAGGCGCGTCACGGCGTAAAACGCGTTGGCGGTTGCATTGGTTGGACTGGCCGTGAGCGCTCCAGCAAAGCTGTTATTGGCACTGGCAAGATCATGCGTGGTAAGGTAGTAACGTCCCGCGGCAATCCAACTGTCCGCCGTCTGGGAAAAGAGTTGACCGGGCAACAGGATGGCCGCAAGAACGCTGAGGATTTTTGTTTTCATGGGCTATGTTTAGGGTTCAGGGGAAAGCGGATAATTTGATCGCAACCGCCATTCTCAGTCCAGCGAAGCCGTCCAGCTTGGGGACCGGAAATCAGGAGTTCGGCCCTGGCAAGAAACAAAGAATGCCCCGAAGTGTCGTTTAAAGACACCGACGACAGGCTCAGATTGCCATTTGGTTCTGGGCGGGCGACGGCTGCGCTCAGGCAAGCGTGACTTTCATCCGGCAAAAATATTTGGAGCCGGCGCAATTCCACGCGGCGGACGGCAGGCGACGGTCTCCAAGAGTTAATTGTTGGTGATATTCCACCCATCCAACCCGCCGAGGCAATATGCATTTGAACGTCTTCGGCAACCAGGTTGGGAAGCACTCCGATGCGGAAAAAACCGTGCCGCTCATGTTCCGTGAACAAATGCCCGACATGAACTCTTATCCTCAAGGACAGATGCTTGGAGTCGTAGTCGCTAACGGACAAATCTTTGGCGTCCAATCCCGTCAAATCTGCGGCATGAACGCCGAAAGCCACCGAATTGAAAGACAAAACCATTAATAAACCAAGACAGACGCCAAACCGCTTGGAAAACAACCAGCTTATGGAAGCTAAACACATTTGACGCGCCCCATTCCTGATTAACTAACACCGCAGCCCTATCATTTTAAGTTTTTTTCCAGCAAAAACTTCAATCACTCTCCGGCGAGACGTGCATCTGGATTCTGCCCATGGCACTCGGTGCCGGCCACGCCGGGTTGCGGCGCCTGGATAGATCACCTATTTCCCGGTTCCGGCAATGTGCCGTCGGCTGACGTTCGGCTCGACGTCCGGCTATCACAACCACGCCCAATCTCGACTTTTTGTTTAAATAATCACAATCCAAACTGGTTGGCCATGATGCCAATCACACTTAACGGGCCGGTGTCTTCCAGACCGTCGGCCGCTTTATCCAGCTTTTGGAGCGACAGCTTGGCGTTGTTGTAGAATTCCTGATTGTTGACCAGTTTGCCGATGGTGCCATCCCCTTGGTTCACCTTTTGCAAAATGGAATTCAAGTTTGTCATGGACGACGTGGTGGCGCGATAAAGTGTTTCATCCGTCAGCAGTTTGCCCACGGTGCCTTTGCCGGCTTGAACATCGGCCAGCGTCACCTTGGCGGAGGCAATCATGTCTTTGGCCGAAGCCGCAGTCTCCTGCAAATTACTCACCGTGGTCAGCGCGGAATCATACAGCGCCTCGCTGTATATCAATTTTCCCACCGTGCCCTGACCGGCGGCGATCTGGCTGGAAACGTTCTTCACATTGGCAATGGTAGCCGTGATCGGTGCGCTGTTTTGCTTGATGAAATCCGTGAGCGGACCGACCAGATTGTCGATTTTGTCGCCGGTGAAGCTGTTGCCGAAATTCGCAATGCCCGTGGCGGCCTTGTCCAGCTTGTCCATGATGGCGCTCAGATCAGGTTGCTCGGCGGATTCCAGCACCGTGCCATTTTCCGCCAGCGGCGAACCCGGCGCGCCAAAGGAAATGGCGACAAAATTCTGGCCCATGAAGCCGGTGAATTTAATGACGGCCTTGCTGTCGGTGCGCACGGCGGCGGTGGGTTTCAATTTCATGGTGACGTTGACCTTGTCTTCGGTCAGTCCAATGTCGCTGACGCGGCCGATTTCGACGCCGGCCATTTTGACACGATCACCCACCTTCAAGTCCTGCACGGTGTCGAACTGGGCGCTGACGTATTTGCCGCGGCTGAACAAGTCGCCGCTGCCCAGCGTTTCAATAATGATGACCGCGGCCAGAACCGTGAGGGCGACAAACAAGCCCAGCTTGGTTTCAAGGGAATTTTTCATAGGCAGAATCGTTTATTTTTCGCGTTTCAAGTCGGCGTTTAAAAAAGTTTGGACCAGCGGATCGTTGAATTTCCTGACTTCATCGGGCGTGCCCATGACGCGGATTTTGCCCTCGGCCATCACGGCCATCCGGTCCGCCACGCCAAAAGCCAGATCCCGATCGTGCGATACCACCAGCGACGTCACGTGGATGCGCTTTTTCAAAGCCAGAATTTCTTCGCCAATGACCACCGAGGACACCGGGTCCAGCTCGCTGGTAGGCTCATCGTAAAGAATCAACTGCGGCTCGATGACCAGGGCGCGGGCGATGGCCGCGCGTTTCTTCATGCCGCCGGAAAGTTCCGAAGGCATTTTGTCAATCGCGTCCTTAAGACCCACGTCATCGAGCTTTTCGGCCACGATTTTTTGGATTTCCCCCGGCGGCTTCAACCGGTGTTCGGACAAATACAACCCAACATTTTCGCCGACTGTCAGCGAGTTCAGCAACGCTCCGGACTGGAAAACCAGCGCCATGCGGTATTTGGCGGCGATTTCAGGCGTGGTAATGGGTTCGCCATTGATGAGGATTTCGCCGGAATCGGGCTCTTCAAGGCCGATCAGGTGCTTGAGCAAAACGCTTTTGCCGCTGCCGCTGGGACCCATGATCACAAAAATTTCGCCGGGGCGAACTTCCAGATCGATGCCCTTGAGCACTTCCTGGCCGCCGAAACTTTTGCGCAGGCCCCGCACCACGAGGCCGACGCCGGAGGAGTTGTGATTGAGGTTGCTCATTTCAGCAAAATACGGGTGAGGATGTAGTCAAAAATCACAATCAGCACGATGGAATTGACCACAGCTTTGGTCACCGACCGGCCAATGCCGCGCGGGCCGCCGATGGTGACCAAACCCTGATGACACGAAACCACGCCGATAATGATGGCAAAACAAAAGCTTTTGAAGACGCCGTTCACCACGTCCCGCAACTCCACAATGTCTTTCAAATCGGAGAAGAACACGCGGAACGGAATTTCCATCCGGTGATTCAAGTCCACCACCATGGCGCCGCCAAACCAGCCGGCCATCACCGCAAACACCACCAGCATGGGCAACGCCGTGGCGATGGCCAAAATTCGCGGCAAAACCAGGTAGTGAATGGGGTTGATGTTCATGGTGCGCAACGCGTCGATTTCCTGATAAACGCGCATGGAGCCGATTTCCGCCGCCATGGCGCTGCCGATGCGGCCGGCAATCAAAATGGCCATCATCACCGGCGCCAGTTCGCGCGCAATGGCGATGCCCACCACGCCGCCCACGGCGCTGCCCAGGCTGTGATCCACCAGGACCGGGCCGGTTTGCAGGGCAATCACCGCGCCGATGAAAAACGAAAGCACGCAAACCATCAATAGACTCGCGTTGCCGATTTCAAAAAACTGGTCAAAGACTTTGGCGCGCTGCCGCCAGGCGTGCGGCAGGGCCAACACGCTGCGCCAGAACAGGAGGAAAATTTCGCCGATGTTTTCAAACATAACTCATCAGGCAAGGTTCATTTGGTGGCGGATGACGTTTTGAAGACGGTGAAGTAAAACAGCTTCGTCCGCCGGTTTTCCGCTTGGGATTGATACTGGAAAAGACCGAACAGGAGCGAGACTTTTTTTCGTCCAGGGGCGGCTTCATCGCGATACAAATTCCACAACAAGGAATGGCTGGAAGCGTGGGTTTGAACGTTGTTTTCCGCCCGCCACAGCGACCAGAGAGGCGACCAGTTGCGCTCAATGCCGCGGTTGTCAGGCACGGCGGGTTCCACCGGCGCAAATACTTGCAATCGTTCGTTGCCGGCAAAATCACGGTGCCAGGTGAAAAAAGGCCACATGTCCAGCCGCCGTTGGTAATGGCCGGTCTGGGTGTTTTTTTCCACGGTGTCAGAATAGAGATAAAGCGCCACGCGCGTTCTTCGGAGATCCAGCGGATCCGAATGCGTCCGCCGATAGGTGTAAACCGGCCAGAGGTATGAGTCGCTTTCCTTGATGGCGTTGTGGGACAGGCTGAACAGCGGAAAAATGCGGGACGTAGTCTTGCCCTCGCCCCGCGCGAAGATGATAAACGGCCAGGGGGCCTGCCATTCAAAATATTTCTTTTCGCGATTGTCGATCCACGAGAAAAACGGCCAGAGGACGGTGGTCGAATCCAGTTGGGGCGAGCGGGTGGCGGCAAACAACGGAATGCTGGCGCGAAATGTTTCCGCGTTGGTGGTGCCGAGGCCATTGTTTTGGGCGATATACAACGGCCACAACGCGAAATAGCGGTCGTGACCCGGAACGGTGGACACGTCGCCAAAACCGTTGGTTTGCAGCGTGGAAATTTTATGTTCCGCCCCGGCGAGCGGCCAGACTTGCCAGCCATGCAGCCCAATGCCGCGGCGCACATGCACCATGGGATAAAGATAATTGTCGGTGACAACATCCCGTTTCCGGGTTTGTCCGTAGAGGGGAAACAGGACGAAAAAGCTTTCGTCACGGGCAAAGCGGTTTTTCAAATGGCCGTAAAATGGAAAGACGGCGGTGTAATTTTGGCTGGCATCCGTGGAGCGTTGTTGAAAATAGAAGGGAAACACACTGAAGCGGTCTTTCGTTGACCCATTCGGCTCGTCGCCGCCGGCAAAGCTGAGGATTTGAAAGAATTGCCAGCGATGTTCCCGGCCATATTGCAGGCTGGTGAACAGCGGATAACAGAAATCATCCTCGTGCGATTCCACCGAGGGATTCCGATAGCACGAATAAAATGGCGGCAAGGCCAAGGTCGTGGAATCGGCGTCCTGCTGATAATAGTAAAAAGGCCCGGCCGCTTCCGTGCGATACCCCGCAGCCAACGTCAATTTAAAGCGGTCGAAGAAAAAGCCGAAAGGATGATCAAATTTGCCGGTGTCTTCGAACGTGGCCGCGCGCATCGTGCTGCCAAGGCAGAAAATCCCCCAAAACAGCAGCAGAAAAAAACGCCCGACGCCCAAAAATTGACATTGGGTCGTTATCGTTATTTTGGTTTTCACTGCCACTTTTTTTGCCGTCATTTGTCCATTTTTAACATTGAGATTGACTTTAATCGATGATGTCCTAGTCTAATCATAATTGAGGCTTTGACCTCGGTTCCTCCTGACCCGGTGTTGGCGATGTGGTGCCAGCACTGGGTTTTTTTATGATCGGACGCCACCGCGTGATTAAATTCAATAAAGCCGGCAGAAACGTCAAGGCGGCAATCATGCAAAAAGCGATTCCCACTGACATGATCAAGCCAAGACTGTGGATGCCGCGATGTTTGGCCAGGATCAGGCTGCCAAATCCGGCAATGGCCGTTAAGCCGGAGACGAGCACGGCTTTGCCGGTGCTGCGCGCCAGGATGCCCGGCGTGCCTTCCTCCGCGTAGCGGTTCAAGATATGAATGCCATTGGTGACCCCGATGCCGATCACCAGCGGCAGCGTCATGATGTTGGCCGGGTTAAACGGCAGGTTCTGCCAGCCCATTAATCCCACCAGCCACAGCGTGCCCAAGCCAACGGGAATCAGCGCCAGCACCACGGCCAGCAAACTCCGAAAATGGAACAAAACCATCACGGCAATGGCGGCCAGCGAATACCAGGCCGCCGTGATGTAGCTGTCTTTCAGCAGCTCGGTGTATTGCAGCAATTGGACTGGCGTGCCGGTGATGATCGGTTCGTTGGTGTTGTTGGGGTCGAGCGCGTGCCGCAAGGTTTCCACGAATTCCTTTTGGTGGTCGTGATCCCACACGTTCTTTTTGGGATAAACCTGCAATAAAAATTTGCCATGCACCCCCACAAAGCGGTCCCGCAAGGCGGACGGCAGATCCGCGATGCGCAAGGGCGCGCGGTCGTCCTGATGTTGCAGGGTTTGAAACGTGGTCCGCAGATCTTCAAACAACGCCTGCTGATAGGCGGCCAGCTTTTGCGCATTTGCCTCGATGACCGTGCTGTCGCCCGCCAGCATGGCTTTGCGCAATTTGAGGACTTCCGTTTGCAGAGCGATAAATTGCTTGGACAATTCCGGGTCGCTGTTGCCAATGTCATCCAGCGCCGCCCCCAAGTAACCGGAAAACGAATAAAGGGTGCGACTCAAGGCAAACACGTCTTCCGGGCGCATGTCGGGCGCGGCAAATTCCAGCGGCGCCACCAGCGCCTTGATTTGCGAAATGGTCTCCAGTTTGGAGTTTTGCGTCTGGTGCAAAAAACCGGCGATGGACTGGACGTCGGCAACGACATTGGTCAGGGCGCTGATTTGATTTTCCAGCCGCACCGCTTCGTCCAGATTGGTGGCCACCACGGCGCAGAACAGCACCGATTTGTCGGCGGAATCAATCAGCTTTTGCTCATACACCACCGCCGGCAAACTGGCGCTTTGCATGTGCAGCAGGTTGTAATCAAAGTAAACTTTCCGGGCCTGAAACACGGCCGCGAGGCTGATGACGATGATGATGAGCGTGACCCAAACCGGCCGGTTCAGCCAGAATTGCTCAATGCGCGCGCGCCGTTCCTCGACATCCACATGCGCCTCATGGTCGATGACATTCTGCCGTCCCCGCAACAACAGCGCCGGAAGCATGGTCATCATCGGCACCAGACAAATCATCAGGCCGCCGCCGCAAATGATGCCCATTTCGCGAATGCCTTTGAAATCCGTGAACCCCATCGCCAGAAAGGCGCCCGCCGTGGTGAGCGCGCCGGTGAAAATTCCCTGGCCCGTGTAAACCATCGCCTTGGTGATGGCTTCGGCCTCGGACAAACCATGGCGCAACTCCTCTTCGTAACGGGTGATCAAATGCACCCCAAAGTCGATGGCCAGCCCGATGAGCATGGGCAGAAAGGTGATCGTAAGAATATTTAAATGGCCGATGGCGAGCGTTCCAAACGCGAACGTGTAAGCCAGCCCGAACAACAGACAAAGGGTGGCTTTGATGGGGCGCCCGGTTTCATTGTAGCCGTAGATAAACATCAAGGCGCACAACACCAGCGCCACAACGCTCGCCAGCGTGGTGTCTTTTTGCGACTGCACCATTTCATCGTGTTCCAGAACGGATTCTCCCGTGAGCCCCACGTTGACGCCGGACACTTCCTGCTTGGTTTCCCCCACCAATTGGCGAATGCGCGTCACGGCCTCATCGCTGGCATCCGCCGTCGGTGGATGGGCCGTCACGAGAAAAATCTTTCCGTGATCGAAAGTGATATACGCCGCCGAGGACGCTTCTTCTCCGGCGTTGAACAATGCCGCCACGCCGGGTGACGGCGGGGTGCCCGGGCGCTCGAGACTCTCCCGCGCCTGCTGCAAAATCCGCTGCAGCGCCGGCAAGGATTTGATCAGCGTATCGTTCTGGGCGTTCGCCTCGCGTTTGGCCGTGCGAAACTGGGTGTTGATCAGCTCAAAGAAGGAAACGAGATTGGTCGTCTGCGCAAACTTCTCGATGAACGGCACATCATCCTTCAGCGTGTCCCGCAATTCGGCCAGATCCTGCTCGGGCACAAACATCAGGGCCTTGCTGCCCATCATGGTCAGGTCGCCCTTGTAAAAAACATCCTGAAACAAATTGGTCTCCGCTTCCAGTTTGGCGCCGAGGCGTTCGACAAACTGGCGGTTTTTTTCGACATCATCGCTCTCCACCACCACGACCAGGTCGTCCTGTTGCGGAAACTCCTTTTCAAACTCCAGAAAATTGTGGTGGTAAAGGTGATTGCCACCGACCAGATCATTGCGCGAGGTGTCGAATTGAAGATATTTGACCGTGAGCGCCAGGCTGACGAGCAGCAGGATCAACTGCGGCCATATGAACAGGCGCGGACGCCGGATAATTTGGCCCGCCAGCCGGCCTAAAATGCGCGCCAACAAACTGTCTGAACTCAACGCCTTCATCGCGGTTAGCTGGCTGGCTCCACAAACACGGCCGTGCCGTAACACAGCACTTCCGTGATGCCCGGCGCGATTTCCGTGGCGTCATAACGCAACCCGATCACGGCGTTGGCGCCAAGTTCGCCGGCGTGGAGGAGCATCAAATTGAAGGCATCCTCCCGGGCCTGCTCGCAAAGGGTGGTGTAAATGGAAATATTGCCGCCGAAAATGGACTGGAGGCTGGCGCCAAAGTTGCCGATCACGGAGCGCGACCGGACAATAATTCCGCGCACCACGCCAAAGGATTTGACCACGCGGTAGCCCGGCAGGTCAAAAGTGGTCGTGGTCAGCGGATGGGTCTTGCTCATAACCCGCTGATTGAACACGACCCGCCCCCTCCGCAAAAGCCAAATCTGCCGGATGGTGGGCAGAAGGGGCTGAGATTTGTCCGCCTGAAATCCAAAAAACTAGCCCAGATCCAAATTGGCGAAGGGATTGTTCAATCCGCCGCTGGCGGGTTCCTCGGCAATGGGGACGCGCGGCTTGGGCGATTGCTGAGGCGGGCGCACTTCCGCTCTTTTCTCGGGCGTGACTTCCGGACCGGACACTGCGGCGAGTTCCTCCGCGTGGGGATTCTTGGCCCGCTTGTTGCGCGGCAGCGGCGTGATCATCAAGTTGATGGCCCTGCCCACCAGCTTGGGTTGAAAATCGGGGTGTCCGTAAGGCGCGATTTCCGCCAAAAACTTATTAACCACCTCGAATCCAATATCCGTGTGGGCCATTTCCCGACCACGGAATTTCAGCGCCACTTTAACCTTCATTTCTTCGCACAGGAAGCCGATGGCGTGCATCACTTTGATGCCAAGATCGTGCGGGTCAATGCGCGGACTGAGCTGCACTTCCTTGACGGTGGAAGCGTGCTGATGCTTGCGCGTGTCCTTCTCTTTCTTGGCCAGTTCGTAGCGAAACTTGCCAATCTCAATCAGCCGGCACACCGGCGGCATGGCATTGGGCGAAATTTCCACCAGATCCACGCCGTGCTGACGGGCGAGGGCCAAGGCATCATTCAATGGGAAAACTCCCAGTTGCTTGCCATCGGGGCCAATGACCCGAACCTCACGGGCGCGGATTTTCCCGTTCACGCGCAGATTGGCGGCGGGAGAAGAATTACGTTGGGGCTGAAAAGGGCGGCTCAAGCGACCCTCACCGGTTGGGACTGATTATTAATGTAGCGCATCAACACTTCCGTCTGTCTGATATACCTATTTTCGGGCCTTTTTAAGCCAACCCCGCGCCAGCCGCAAGCAAATAATGGTAACAATCTGAGTGACTAACCGCGAAAGGCCTGGACGCTGGCCACAAAATCATCCGGAATTCCGAAGTCAAAACGCTTGGCCCAGGCCATTTCCAGAGCCAGATAGCCGTGCCGTTGCCGCTGGATTTCCTGGGCGCGGGTGAGCTGAAATTCCCCGTTGTCGCGCACATTGTCGCGCAACATTTCCTCCAGAATTTCGTATATGCTGGGCGCCAGCAGATGCATCCCAAACCAGCCGAGCCAGGTATTCTCCGGCAAATGATCCACTTTCAATTTCGCCTGCGCGAGATCCACGGCGGGCTTCTCAATGATCAAAGAAACCTCGATCAGACGCGGGTTTTCAGCGCGGCGTTGTCCCGCGATGGTGCCATAGCCTTTCAACTCGGCCGCCGAAATCCGGTTCACGGCGGAAACACTTTTGCCATCCGCAACCCTGGCCATGTCCGCCAGCTCGCGATAAGGCGAGAGCGAACCGTTCTGGCTGCTGGCGCCGCGAAACAAATGATCGCCCAGCCCGAGCAACACCATTTCGCCCTGGGCAAAACCTTGGGATTGAAACACCGCATGTCCGTAACCTTCCTGCTGCTGCTGCACGGCGAATGAAACCCGCCGGGCAAACCCGCGCATCTGCTCGGCTTCCCGCAGCAACGCCGGATATTTTTCCAGCCGCTTCAAATACGCATCGTCCGGGCCGCGCAGATATTTCCGCACCAACTCGTCTTCGCCGGGCTGGGTGATGATGCAGATTTCCTCAATGCCCGCCTTTTCCAGCTCCAGCAGATGGTAATGAAACAACGCGCGCGCAATCCCGTCGGGCCCGACCACGGGAAACAATTCCTTCTTCACCGCGTGCGACGCGGGAAAATGCCGCGTGCCGAGACCGGCGATGGGAATGACGGCTTTGCGAACGACATTAAAGCTCATGGGATTCAGCCATTAAACGACCCGAATTAAAACGAATGCGATAAAATGCCCCCGCCAAAATTCGTGTCTGTTGGTGTTTATTCGTGGTTTAACTTAAACATCAAACCGTTTCCAGCCGGTTGGGCCGAACACGTAGCGCTTCGCACCGAACTCAATGGCGCCGGGCGAAGTGCCTTCAAAAATGTCCGGTTTGTCGCCAATGATGCGCGAAAATTCATTGGCGATCTGCGGAATGTGTTGTTTGAGCGCCTCGATTTTTCCAAAAATGGCCACGGTGCCACCGGTGCCGCCGCCGGTAATCTTGGCCCCGTAAAGCCCGGCCTTGGCGCCGCGCTTTTGCACAGCCTCAACCAGGAAGTTCACTTCCGGCACGGACAGTTTGCAATTGTCGCGGTAGCTTTCATGCGCGCCATACATCTGTTCGCCGGCGGTGATGAGCGCCTTTTCGTCGCCATTTTTCGCGGCGCGCAAGGCTTCCATGAATTTGAGCACGCGCTCGTTTTCTCCCACCGGATGCCGGGCAGGACCGACGACGCGATAATTTGCGTCCGGCTGGATGGTCGTCACCGGATCGTCGTGCGTGCGAAACTTTTCCAGAAATTCGGAACCCAGAATGGTTTCCGGAATTTCCTTTTCATATTCGGCCTGGAACTCGGCCGAAGAGATTTCCGTGAGATAATTCACCGGTGAACGTCCCGTCTTGGCGCGGATTTCATTGATCATTTTTTTGCCCATGAACGCGCCGATGCGGACGTTGCCATACGCATTGCCGGCAACGCTGTGGCGCACCATGGAGTTGATGCCCACAAAGCCGGTGCCCGGTGGAATCTCCACGTGGCCCATCACCGCTCCGGGCCGGCAAAGAATATGCGTCAGGCGCCCTTCACCGCCACTGGCGCAGGCAATTTGATCCATGATCCCGCACGGCGCGCCAACGACATGATTTTCGGCCATCTGCCCAAGCCGCGCGATGCGGGCGCCATCCAGCTTCAGGCCGAGGTAGGCATTGAGACAGCTCAACGTGCCGATTTCCACGGCGGCGGAACTGCCGATGCCCACGTTCATGGGCACCGCGCTCAACAGCAGAAAACTGAAGCCGTAGGGCAGGTGAATGTTTTCTTCTTTGAGCAGCGTAAAAATACTGCCGCCGATGTAGGCCGCCCAGGCTGAAATCGGATTGGCGTGGCACAATTCGCGCACTTGCGCGTAGTTGCCCACCGAGTCGCCGGAAGTGAAATAATCCAGCGGAATCCGCGTCTCCACCGGCAGACTGCGCCCGCCCGCCTGGGCGGAACGGATGCGCAAGGTGCGGTCGGTGCGCGGCTGCAGCGCCATCAACATGCCATGGCCCAGCACGGCTTCACACACGTTCGCGCCGGAGTAGTCGGCAATGCCGCCCATGACATCCAGCCGCGCAGGCACGCGGGCCACCCAGACTTCGCCGCTGTTGAAAAATCCGGCAAACCCCGTCGGGTCGCTGTTGGGCTTGCAGAGCAATTGTTCAAATTCAGAAAGTTCCAGCGGCAAATGGTGTTTCATAATGACATAAATGATCGTTGGCCGTGTAAATCATCAAGGAAATCTGGCCGCCGGTCACGCCGGAAAATCAGCGCTCCACCGAATCCCTTTTCTGCCAGCCATGGGTGCGAGAACGAACATTCCCGGCTATTTCGCCGGAGCCGTCGCCGGCAGCGGTGCGCTGTAGTTGCGTTGTTGTTCCTCTTTTTTAACAGCGACATACATCCAGGCCACGGCCAGAACGATAAACAAAACCACGCCCGCCAGCACAAACCAGGGCCAGCGGTAACGGGGCGGATTGGAACCAGACGCACTCATCGCGTGAAAGCGTAAACTCTTTCGAGGCGCCCGGCGATGCAGAAATAAACCATCTGGGTGACCGCGCTTCCACACTCGACCCCGGCCACTTTTAGGTTAAATTCTCCGCGCACGTTGCATGCAAGAAACCGACAGCCAGGACGATCCGAATTTGACCCCGACGCTTTCCCCCGCCGGGAAGCATCCTTACGCGGTGTTTCGCAACGCCGACTTTGTTCGCTATTTGATTGCCCGGTTCATCGCCGCCTTCGGCATGCAAATGCTGGTCACCGCGCTGGATTGGGAACTTTACAAGCGGGCTCATTCCGGGCTGGCTCTGGGTTTTGTCGGACTCTCGCTCATGGTGCCCATGTTCCTTTGCACGCTGCCGGCCGGCCAGCTGGCGGATCGCCGCAATCGCAAAAGCATCATTCTGGGTTCCACGCTGGTTTTGGCGCTGACGAGCCTGGGCCTGACCCTGACCTCGGCCTTCATTCCGCTGGATAAAAACATCGCCACCTTCCAGTTTTGCGCCTATTCGCTGCTGGTGGTGGTGGGCACGGCGCGAACATTTCTCTGGCCCGCGAGCGCGGCGTTTGTCACCGCGTTGGTGTCGCGGGAAGAACTGCCCCGGGCCATTACATTCAACAGCGGTGCTTTTCAAATTTCCTGCGTGCTGGGTCCCTTTGCCGCCGGTTTGGTGATCTGGCTTACGCATGGGGCCTGGCTGGTCTATGCCATCAATGTGGTGGCGGGCATCGTCTGTTTTTTCCTCGTCTCCGGTGTGCGCCACGAGCATAAACTGCCGCCGAAGGAGCCGGTTTCGCTCAAAACGCTCATCACGGGATTTCAATTCGTTTATCAGAACAAAATCATTCTGGGCACCATCTCGCTCGACTTGTTTGCCGTGCTGCTGGGCGGCGCGGTCACCTTGTTGCCCATTTTCGCGGAGGATATTATTCCCTTGCACTACGGAACCAGCGGCCTGGGTCTGGGTCTGCTGCGCACGGCCATTCCCATCGGCGCCATCGTTTGTATGTTCGTCATTGCCCACCGCCCGCCGCTCCAGAAAGCCGGACGCACCATGCTCTGGTGCGTGGCCTTTTTTGGCGTGGCCACCATTCTGTTTGGCCTGGCAAATCAACAATGTCTGGGACGTTTTATCCACGTGCCGGACAGGGTGTGGTTTTGGGTGGCGTTTGCCTGGCTGGCCGTCTGCGGAATGGTGGATAATGTCAGCGTCATCGTCCGCGCCACCCTGGTGCAAATCTTAACTCCCGATAAAAAGCGCGGGCGGGTTTCCGCCGTGAACAGTCTGTTCATCGGCACCTCGAATGAAATGGGCGGTTTTGAATCCGGCGTTACCCAGGACCTTTTTGGCCCGGTGATGGGCAACTCCATGGCCACCGGCGCCATTCTGTCCACCGTGGTCGGCGGATTCGGAACCATCCTCGTTGTGCTGGCTGTGGCTTGGATTTGGCCGGAAATTCGGCGTTACGGCAAATTAACCTGAGGCGCGGAGTGAGCTTTTCAAATCAACCGGCCGCGATGGATCTTTAGCCATTTCTCGGCGTCCAAATAGCTGGGGCAAAGCTTTTCGACTTCCTGCCAGAAATGTTGGGAGTGGTTCAGGTGCCGCAGATGCGCCAGCTCGTGCAAAATGATGTAGTCGCTCACGTGAGCGGGAGTTTGGATCAGCCGCCAATTGAGCGAGATGGTGCCGCGCCGCGAACAAGAACCCCAGCGCGATCGCTGATTGCGCACAGTCACGCGCTGGACGGTGAATTGATGCTGCTTGGCCAGCTCCCAAACCCGTGCCGGTAATTCGCGGGCGGCCAGACGGCGAAGCTGGGCTTCGATCGCCGGGCGCAAATCTGCTTCCGCATCGGCGATGTTCATTTCTTCAGTCCCGACGCGAATTTTTCCCGCTTCCATCAATTCAATTTGAACCAGCTGCCCGCGCAGCAGAATTTCTGAACCAATGCTCCACCTGCTCTTTTGTCGTGGTGACGAAGCCCGCTTCTGGATTTGGTTTTCCAGCCATTCGCGCTGGCGCTCGGCGAATTTTTTTCCTTCCGTCAGACTGCCGCCGCAGGGAATGGTGACGCGCACCGTGCCGTCGTTGCGCAGCCGCAACACGTAACGTCGCGCCCGCGCAAGCCGCACCAAATGCAAGGGCACTGAACCGGTGGATAACGCAATCGTTTCAACGGTCGCCGTGCTGGATGGTCGTTTGGCTTGGAAAAATTTAAACCACACGTGTTTAGTTGTTTTCTCTGTTCTGGTTTGCCAACTGAAGCCGCGCACTCACTTTTACTTCACGCACTTCTCTTTGCCGGCCGCTTTGAACGTCTTCAATTGATGAAACAAATCAGCCGCGTTGTCCGACACCAAAACCAGCTCGCGATGTTGCGAACGGATGAAGCCTTCCGCCTGCGTGTGATCGAGAAAAGCCAGCAATGGCCGGTAAAAACCGGCAATGTTCAGCAGCCCAAACGGCTTTTGGTGCCAGCCCAACTGGCCCCAGGCCAGCACCTCGAAAAATTCCTCGAACGTGCCGTATCCGCCGGGCAAGGCAATGAAGCCGTCCGATAATTCCGCCATCAGCGCCTTGCGTTCGTGCATGTTTTTGACGACGCGCAAGTCGGGCAACCGCTCATGCACCACCTCTTTGATGACCAGCTTTTCCGGAATGACACCGATCACATGGCCGCCATTTTTCAACACCGCGTCGGCGACGATTCCCATCAGGCCGACCATGCCGCCGCCATAAACGAGTTCAATTTTTGCCTGGGCGAGCAAAGTGCCAAGTTCGTGCGCGGCGGTGGCATATTCCGGACGCACACCTTTGTTGGAGCCGCAATAAACCGCGATGCGTTTCATCTTAAGAAAGTTCCTGGTGCCGAAAACAGTTGACGAGATGATCATTCACCATGCCGGTGGCTTGCATATTGGCGTAGCAGATGGTGGAACCCACAAACTTGAAACCGCGCTTCAACAAATCTCTGCTCATTGCATCTGAAATCGACGTGCGCGCCGGCACTTCTTTCATGCTCCGGCGATGGTTGACGATGGGTTTTCCCTCCACAAACCGCCAGAGATACTTGTCGAAACTGCCGAATTCGTCCCGCACTTTCAGAAAGGCTTTGGCGTTTTGGAGGGTGGCCTGGATCTTCAGGCGATTGCGGATGATGCCGGAATTGGCGAGCAGGTTGAAAATTTTTTTATCGCCATAACGCGCAATCTTTTCGGCCTCAAAATTGTCAAACGCAGTTCGGTAATTTTCGCGTTTCTTCAAAACGGCATGCCAGCTCAGACCCGCCTGTGCGCCTTCGAGAATGAGATCCTCAAACAGCAACCGGTCGTCATGCACTGGCACACCCCATTCGGTATCGTGATAACGGATGTAAAGTTCGTCCGTCGGCCACGGGCAACGGGTGGTTTCCATTTTCATGCGAGGGATTTGGCGGCTTGGATGAAGGCACGCACCTTTGCCATGTCCTTTTGGCCGGGCGCGGTTTCCACACCGCTCGAAACATCCACCGCAAATGGACGCACTTTTCTCACCGCATCAGCCACGTTTTCCGGCGTCAAGCCGCCGGCGAGAAATATCGGTTTCCCAAATTTTTGTGCTTCCAAGGCGAGATCCCAATTAAATTGCTCGCCGGTGCCGCCGAGTCCGGCTTTGGAATAAGCATCCAGCAGAAAGGCGTCGGTTTGATAATTCTCCAGCGTGGCGATGGATTCTGCGTTTTGCACACGCACCGCTTTCATGCTCATTAAACCGAATTGTGTGCAAAAAGCGGAGGTCTCGTCGCCGTGAAATTGCAGCAAATTTAAACCACACGCGGCGATGGCTTCCATCACCTGGCCGGCCTCGGGATTGACGAAAACCCCCACCCGCTGCACAAACGGCGACAACGACCGGGAAATCGCCACCGCCTGGGACAAAGAGGCGTGCCGCGGACTGCCCTCATAAAACATCAGCCCTATCATATCCGCACCGGCTTCCGCCGCGCCCTGGGCATCGGCAATGCTGGTAATTCCACAGATTTTTACCAAGACACTCATGACGGGGGGCAGCATCGCATTCCGTATGCCCATTCTCAATGGGGATTCTTGGAATTTAATTGCCGGTTTTTTGTTTTTTATCGATTGGGAGTTTCTTAGTTTGGGTTTGTGCCGCGCATGATTTATTTCGACTACAATGCCACGACGCCACTCGATCCGATGGTGCGTGAAGCAATGTTGCCGTTTTGGGGAGAAATATGGGGAAATCCTTCCTCGGTTCATCATGTTGGGCGCAAAGCGCGTGCTTTGTTGGACGATGCGCGAGATCGCACGGCGATTTTTCTTGGTGCCAAACCAAGCGAAGTTGTTTTTACCAGTGGGGGAACCGAGGCTAATAACCTGGCCATTTTAGGCACCGCTCGTTTGCTTAAAAATAAAGGTAAACACCTGATCACTTCGGCGGTGGAACATCACGCCGTTTTGCATTGCTTTGATTATCTGGAGAAAATGGAGGGTTATTCGGTTTCGCGGCTGCCGGTCAATAGTGAGGGACGTATTTCTCTGGACGACTTTAGGAAGGCCATTCGCCCGGATACAATTTTGGTTTCTTTGATGGCGGCCAATAATGAAATTGGCACCATTCAGCCGGTTTCCGAGGTTGGGCAGCTTTGCCGGGAACGTGGCATTATCTTCCACACGGATGCGGTTCAATGGTTTGGCAAAGAACCTTTTATTAAAGTAAGCCAGTTCAATGCTGATTTGGTTTCGGTTTGCGCCCACAAATTTCATGGTCCCAAGGGGGCGGGATTGCTTTACATCCGTTCCCCCTTGCATCCCGATCCCATCCTTTTCGGCGGCGGCCATGAAAATGAGCGTCGCGCGGGCACGGAAAATCTGGCTGGCATCTTCGGTCTGGTTTCTGCCCTGGAAAAAAACGTTAAAAATCCGGTTTTTAACCGTTTTTATCTACAGCCCCTGATCGCCCAATTGAAGTCTTGCGTCCTGGCTATCAAAGGGTGTGAACTGGTCAGTCCGGCAGATGGTTCATTAGCCAACACGGTTTCTTTTACGGTGACTGGATCAGACGGCATTGCTTTGATGGCCGGCCTGGATATGGAGGGTATTTGTGCGTCCAGTGGATCTGCTTGTTCGGCGGGATCTTTGGAGCCAAGCCATGTGATTTTGGCTCTAGGCAAGGGAGACGTGGCCAATTCTCTGGTTCGCTTCTCCTTGGGTCGCGATTCTTCCAATGAAGAAGTTGATTTCGTCTGTGACCTGTTGCCTAAGATCATATTCCGTGCACAAAAAAACCAATAGCTTGCGAAGCCTTTGTTAATAGATTGTTGATAGTGCCAACAACTCGAACTTTTTTATTTTTTGGTGCGGATAGCTTGAAGTTGTCGGCGGGGTCGGTTTAAGATTTGCCGCATCACGCTTGGCTTTTGAGAGTTGTTTGGCTTGTTCACAGCCTTTAATAAGAATAGAATTTTATAAAGAAGATAGAATATTAAGCACCGCGCATGAACCTCACGATCACCAAAGACCAGATCATTGCCGGCCTGCAGGCCGTGCAAAATGTCGTCGGCAGTCGCACAACACTGCCGATTCTTTCCAACGTTCTGCTCCGCGCTGAAGACAACAGCCTGGAATTAACCGCCACGGATCTGGACGTCACCGTGGCCTGCAAAGTGGAAGCCAAAGTTGCCAAATCAGGGGCCACCACCTTGCCAGTAAAAAAGTTGTTTGGCATTGTCCGTGAATTAAACGGAGAAATCGAAATCGAAGTGGACGAGAAGAACCTGGCCAGCGTCCGCAGCGGTTCTTCCTTCTTCAAAATTAATGGACTGGCGGCCGAGGAATTTCCGCCGCTGCCGGAATTTAAGGATGATAAGAAAGTCACCCTGCCGCAGGAGAACGTCCGCGCGATGATAAAAAAGACCAGTTTTGCGGTGTCCACCGACGAATCCCGTTACGTTCTCAACGGGCTGTTCTTCAGTCTGAAAGAGTCCAAAATGACCGTGGTGGCAACCGATGGAAGGCGCTTGGCGTTGGTGGATGAAGAAGTGGATATTGCCGAGAAAAGCAGCGGGGAATTTATAGTTCCCGCCAAGGCCGTCAATGAACTCAACCGGCTGTTACAAACCGCCGGGAATGTGGAAATGAAGTTTGGCGAGAATCAGGCTTCCTTTTCCCTGAAAGATGACAAGGGATTTTCGGTTCTGCTCATCACCAAGCTCATAGAAGGCAACTATCCAAACTACCGCCAGGTGATTCCCGCCGAGGCCAAAGAACGCATTTCGCTTGTGCGTGAGGAACTCGTGCAGGCACTGCGCCGGGCCGAAATCATGACCAGCGAAAAAGCCAATTCCGTGCGTCTGACGTTTGGCAAAAACATTCTGACGATTACCGCCAATTCGCCGGAGGTGGGGGAAGCACGGGAAACCATCGCCATAAACTATAAAGGCAAGGAAATGGCGATCGCTTTCAACCCGCGTTATTTGATTGATCCCTTGACCGCTTTGACAGAAGACGAGGTTTTTTTCGAATTGATTGATGAACTCAGCCCCGGCGTGCTCAAGATCAATGGACCGTTCTTGTATGTTGTCATGCCGATGCGACTGAACTAAAAGAAAATTTAGAAAGATCAAGGCGCGGTCGCCAGCCGCGCCTTTTTTATTTGCCCAGTTGACCCCGTGTCACCCCCAATTGATTGACGAGTTTAAGTTCGCGCCAAAGCTGGGCGCCGTTAATTTCACCGCGAATCAATTGGCGGTATTTAGAAAGGGTTTGGGCCACTTCAGCGGCAGATTCATTGAGAAATTCCAGCCTGAATTTTCGCACCCCCAGGGCAAGAAGACGGTCCACAAATTCAGCCCCGGTTTGAGCCTGTGAATTGAAAACCGTGTTGCGGCAACCGGCGTCGGCTTTCAGCGGATGTTCCGCTCCCACCCGGTCGCGAAGCTTGACTTCATGCTTGTCGCAGGGGCGTCCGCAATCGTGGTAATCTTTACCGCCGGAAAGAAAGGCGCAGAAAACACAATGCTCCATGTGAAACATCGGCATGTGTTGATGGATGGTAATTTCAAACCAATCCGGCGGCGCGGCTTGCAGCAGGGCATCCAACTGCGAAACATTCAAATCATAACTGGCGGTGACTCTTTCCAAACCAAACCGCTTGATGAAGTATTCAGCCGAAATTCGATTGGCGATATTAAAAGAAAAATCCCCCAGCAACCGGCCTTGCGAGAAAAAAATCAAATGATCGTAGTTGCGCGCCAAAATGCCGTCCGCCTTGGCGGCGGCCACTTGATTGAGAATCCACTCATCGCCCGGTTTAAAAATCCGCGGCGGAGCCACGAAAATGGCGGGGTTATTTTCCGGTTTATCCGGTTGAAACGAGCGGCATCCATGGAACGTGTGAAAAAGGGAAACCGCTTCCTTGTATCTTTTAGGATCTTCAAATTCGCAATAAACCGTCTGGACGCCGCATTTGAGGGTTGCTTCCAGTTGATCGAGATTGCGGACCAGCACAATCAACTCCGCATTTGCGCGGATGAAAGCTTGATTGGCGGCGGCAAATGCAGGTCTTAAATCGCCCGGTTCAAGGTGGTTTAAAATCCATCGTTTGGGTTCGGCCCGGCGGAGTTCCAATTCAGTCACGAAAACGCGGCGCATTCGGTTTAATTCACTGACAGGAATCAACACCTCTCCGAAAAGATGGTTATGAAGCTGGCCGAGTTTAAAGGGCGTTCCACCGAGCCGGCCAAGTTGATCCGCTAATTTGGCGTGGTTGAGCGGGGCTTTGTCGGCTTGAACCAGCGGCATGGCCGAATCGATCTTAGCCACATTACCAGCATCGTCGCGGACGATGAGCGTCAAAGGTTTGCCAGCCAGACCGTGGACTTCCACATCAATGGGGCGCTGAAAACGAACCGCTTCGCCTTCAAAAGTTTGCCGCAGATGTTTATCCAATTCGGGATCATTGGTTTTCCAGAGTTTATCCCCCACATGAATTCTTTTGAAATCCAAGTTTCCATAACCAAAGCGAAGCTCCACGCCGGCTTTGGCTTGGGAGGTATTAGGTTTAAAAATTTCATAGACGCGTCCGCCTTCTTCCTTTTCTTCCGGGCGGCCGGCGTCAAAGACAATCCCGTCGCCCGGTTTGAGCGGAGCGAGGAGCGTGGTGACCACTCCGTCTCTGACGATTTTTTTTACTTCCCCCAGGAAAACGCCGCGTTTTTTACCAAACCGCGCATGGACTAAATTTTGGTTGTCAGTTCCGCCAAACCAACCCGAGAAAAGCCCCCGCGAAAAAGACATTTCCAGTTCATACCGCTGCTGAAACGATGCCGCCGCCGGCAAATCAGCCGCGCGGTTGGCCGTTTCTTTGGTCTTCAGCTTATCCAAAGCTTGGCGATAGATGCGCGTGATGCTGGCCACGTATTCCGCCGATTTGAGGCGCCCTTCGATTTTGAGAGACGCCACGCCGGCCCGGACCAAATCCGCCAAGACATCCAAGCCCGACAAATCTTGCGGGCTGAGTAAATAGCGCCGGTCTCCCAAGGGCACCTGAACGCCGTCGGAAATCAAATCATACGGCATCCGACACGCCTGCGCGCATTCGCCGCGATTGGCCGAACGCCCGCCCAGCGATTCGCTCGTCAAACATTGGCCGGAATAGGCGACGCAAAGGGCGCCGTGAACAAAAACTTCCAGCGGCAAAGCCAGGTTGGGACCTGAAGAAAGAGCAGACTTAATTTTTTCAATTTCCTTGATCGAACATTCCCGCGCCAGCACGGCAAGATTGCAGCCCAGCTCTCTGGCAAATTGAATGCCCGCCGCGCTGGTAATTGTCATCTGGGTCGAGGCGTGAATCGGAAAGTCGGGGGACAGTTTCCGGATCAAGTGGCAGATGCCAACGTCCTGAACAATGGCCGCATCCACGCCGGCGGCAATGATCGAACGCAAATAACCTTCCGCATCCGCGATTTCATTTTGAAACACCAGCGTGTTGAAGGTGATATAACCCTTCACGCCGCGCCGATGCAGAAAAGCCATGAGCCGGGGCAAATCGGCTTCGGTAAAATTATTGGCGCGCATCCGCGCGTTGAATTTGTCCAGACCGAAGTAGATGGCGTCCGCGCCATTCTCGACAGCGGCCTTGGCGCATTCCCAATCTCCAGCCGGCGCGAGCAGTTCCGGTAGAAGCGGCGGGTCCGAAGCGGGTTTGGGGTTTGTTGAATTGATGTCTGGGCCGGTCATTACCCCATTATGATAACCATTAAACAGGCGAAAACCCATGAAAAAGAGCAACGGCCTGGGCAGCCGCGGAAAATTTTTCGTGGTTGAATCGGCTTTTTAAGTTTGTGAACCTGTCAGTGAATGATTCATCCCACGGCCATCATCCATCCGCAGGCAAAACTCGGCGCCAATGTCCGCGTCGGTGCTCATGCCGTCATCGATGCGGAGGTGGAACTGGGCCATGACTGTGTGGTTGGCCCGTTGGTGCATTTGACGGGCGCGACCACAATCGGCGCGGGAAACCGGTTTCATGCCGGATGTGTGATTGGCGACGCGCCGCAGGATTTAAAATACAAAGACGAAGCCACGCGGCTCGTGATCGGCGAAACCAATGTGTTCCGCGAGCACGTCACAGTTCATCGCTCCAACAAATTGAGCGAAGCGACGGAGATCGGTTCGCATAATTTTTTCATGGCCGGCTCGCATGTGGCGCACAATTGTCTCATCGGAAACCATGCCATTTTGGCGAACGGCGCCACGCTTGGCGGGCATGTGACGGTGCAAGACCGGGCGTTCATCTCGGGCAATTGTCTGGTGCACCAGTTTTGCCGTGTGGGCCTGTTGTCCATCATGCAGGGCGGGTCCGCCATCAGCAAAGATTTGCCGCCCTTCACGGTGGCGCGCGGCGACAATGGCATCTGCGGATTAAACACCGTGGGACTGCGCCGGGCGGGTTATCGCAGCGAGGAACGCATGGAGTTGAAGAAGCTGTATCACTTGCTCTTTCGGAGCCGTAAAAGTTTTCGAAGCGCGCTGGCGGAAGCGCAGTCGCATTTTACCAGCGCCGGTGCTAGAGTGATGCTGGATTTTGTGAGCGCCGCGCAAAGAGGCGTTTGCGCCGATACCGGAAAACACCATCCCGACGAAACGTAATGGAAAAGGACCAATACCAAGTGATGGGAGGGGACGGTAATGATTACGGTCCGGTCAACGCCCGGCAAATTCGCCAGTGGATCAAGGAAGAACGGCTGGAAAAAAAAACGCCCGTTAAATTTCCCGGCGCCAAAGACTGGGTGTTTCTCGGCACCTTGCCGGAATTCAAGGCGGATTTTGAGCAAAACACCGAAGCGGTAAAGAAAAAGACGCGGACGGAAAAATTGGTTCTGTTAACTATTTTGGTGGTTCTGGCCGGAGTCATTTATCTGGCCCTTAAAAAATTCAACCCGCATTGACCATGTATAAAGTAATAGGCAACGACGGACAGATTTACGGACCGGTGGCTGCGGACAAAATCCGCGAGTGGATCAAGCAAGGCCGCCTTGAAAGTCGCACGGCCATTTTGCCCGATGGCGCCGCCGAGTGGACCTTTGTCGGTTTGCTGCCGGAATTTGCCGGCGAATTTTCCACCCAGCCGCCGTTGATCACGCCGACAAAAGCTGCGGCAACCCCGGTTCACGCCCGCCCGAACAATGGATTTGCCACCGCCGGATTTACCTGCGGCATTTTATCGCTGGTGTTTTGCTGTTGTTGCGGAGGATTTCCCTTCAACCTGCTTGGCTTGGTGTTTTCGATCATCGCGCTGGCGCAGATCAATGGCCAGACCGAAAAACAGGCGGGCTGGGGATTGGCGCTCACCGGCCTCATCTGCTCGGCCTTGAGCCTGTTGGGCGGGCTGGGGTTTGGAATATTGCAACTGGTCTCGACGCCAAACCACGTGAGCTGGCATTACGGCGCGTTCTAAATGAACAAAGTTCCGCCCAAAATCCGCTCCTCAAAGTCGTCCGTTTTGGGCTTAACTTTGGCGGCGATCTTGATCGGGGTGGGGACGGTCATTTTTCTATTCAATCCGGCGACTCATCATTTTTATCCGGTCTGTCAATTTCATCAACTGACCGGGCTGAACTGTCCCAGTTGTGGCCTGACCCGGGCCACCTATGCGCTGGCGCACGGACAATTCAAAGCCGCGTTGAAGGATAACGCCCTCTTTGTCGGGCTGCTGGGAGTGTTGGCGGTTCGCGGAGCTTGGATTGGCTGGCAACGTTGGAAAGGACGCAGCCACGGAGCATTTTTGCCCACAAAATATCTGGGCTGGCTGCTGGCCATTGCCATGGTGTTCGCCGTGCTGCGCAACCTGCCCGCCTTGGCTTTTCTCGCTCCGTAAATTTTGAAGCCGGCCATTAAACGGCGGCGCTAAGTTTATCTTTTCCGACCTGACGGGGCGAAATGATATCCGCCGTGAACGCGGCCCCCGCGCACTTTCCCGGGAAAACCGCCCGCCGCCGCGCCCGGTTTGGCTTCTTCAAACAAGGCCGTATAACGATAGTCGAAATTTTCCAGTTTCACGCGCGGGATTTTTTGGCTGATGAAACGTTCAATGGCAAACACGTGCGAGGCGTCCTCGGCCACCATAATGGTAAAGGCATCGCCCGTCGCCGCCGCGCGCCCGGTGCGGCCGATGCGGTGGATATAATCCTCCGGATGCTGCGGCACATCGTAGTTCACCACATGGCTGACATCGGCGATGTCGAGTCCCCGCGCCGCGATGTCCGTGGCCACCAGCACTTCGAATTTGCCGTCGCGAAAGCCCTGGAGCGCCAGCTGGCGCTCGCGTTGCGTGCGGTTGGAATGCAGCACCGCCACCGCATGATGGGCGCGTCTCAAGGTCGAGGCCACGCGGTCCGCTCCGTGCTTGGTGCGGCAAAACACAATGACCGAGTCGTAATGAACCCGGTTGAGCAATTCGAGCAGAAGGTCCGTTTTCTGTGTGTCTGACACCGGATAAATCACATGCTTCACCGTTTCAGCCGGAGAACGGCGGGCGCCGATCTCAATGGTTTCCGGCTGTTGCATGGCCCACTGAATGAGCGTTTCGATTTGCGGCGGGATGGTGGCGGAAAACAATGCGGTGTGACGTTGCCGGGGACACTTCTCAATAATCCGGCGCACGTCCGGCAGAAAGCCCATGTCCAACATGCGATCCGCCTCGTCCAGCACGAGAAATTCCACTTTGTCCAACTTGACGGTGCCCTGTTCCAAATGATCCAGCAACCTGCCGGGTGTGGCCACGACAATATCCGCGCCGCGTTTCAACTCATCCGTCTGGCGTCCATAACCGACTCCGCCAAAAACCACCGAAACTTTCAAATCCGTAAAGCGGGCATAATCGCGAATGGCCGTTTCCACCTGGGCGGCGAGTTCGCGGGTCGGCTCCAGAATCAAAAAGCGCGGGCTGTGGTTTGGCCGGTGCTGGCCCAGCTTGGACAAGATGGGCAAGCCGAACGCCGCCGTTTTGCCCGTGCCCGTTTGGGCGCTGCCAATGACGTCCCGACCCGAAAGAATGAGCGGGATGGCACGCAGTTGAATGGGCGTCGGGTCCACATAACCCATCGCGCGCACTCCCTCGATAATTTTTTCAGACAGACCTAATTTGCTGAAAGGCATGGGGAAAATTAACAGTTGTGGCGGTTAAGGAAAGACAGGAATTAACGCCTCAAAAAACGATGGGAATCACGGAAGTGATTCCCATCGTCAGGCAAAATGTTGCGCAGAACAATCAGACAGCCGGCGCCGCTTCTCCGGATGCGGGTTTTTCGGGTTCTGGCGGCGCCTCGGGAGCCGCCGCGAGAGGCTCCGTTTCCGGTGCGGGAACCGCCGATTCTGAAGTGACGACGGGCGTGGTCTCCGCCTCAGGAGCCAATACACTTGGTTGTGCTTCCGCCGCGACGTCGGTTGCATCAGCCGGGGCCGGCGCTTTGGCCTCGGGTTTCGGCGGCTTGGGCGCCGGTTTCTTGGCGGTCTCCATCCGCCCATCGGCGAATTCCAAAACCGCGCCTTGGTGAATGAGCCAATGCAGATCCACCAGCACAGCCGTTTGTTCTGGCGTCGTTTCACGCTCCTTGGGAACGGGCGTGGTGGCGGCGGGTTCCGCCGCGGACGGCGCCGTGGTGGCCGCTTCGCCTTCAGCCGCAACCGGCGCCGGAACGGCCGTCGGTTCGGTTGCCGCAGGCGCCGGTTCTTTCGCGGCGGGTTTCGGTGTCGGCGCCAGTGCTTCGATCAATTTTTTGCGGGTGCACTTGGCATTGGCATTGATGAATTCCACAATGCGTTTGATGCCATCGGAAACCGGGGAGCTTTCAATGTCGAGATATTGCGGACGCGCAACGCTGACGTGCGTGACTGTTTTGTTGACCTTGAAAAATTGCAGACCGTAATGGGCGAACTGCTGGCTCAACTTGGTGGCAATGGCCAAGGGAAAATGGCGTTGATGCTCCCACTCCTGGCGAATCAGCCGCTGCAGGCCGTCGCACCGCAGGCTGCGGCTGGGCGGGCCGGCAACGGTGAAAGTGTCCGCCGGCTTGATGATGCTATCCTTGTGCGTGGCGCGGAAGTGCGCTTCCACTTCCTCCATCGATGGCAGCTTCAACGGCTCCGGCACGTTGAGACATGTGTATTCGGTTTTGAAGCTCAGTTCTTCAATCCACTTTTTGACGACGGCTTCGTCCTTCACGATTTTCACCCGCGATTTGAAGGTTTCAAACGGCATGCGCGAAAATTTTTCTGAGTGCAGCTTGCGCAACTGGTTCTGGTAGTCGTGGTAATTGGGCGGGCCAAGAATCACCCCGCTCATGCCGCATTGCGCCACGAACGTGTAAACACCTTTTGGGGGTTCCGTGGCGGTGCGCTCCGATTGATAAAAGGTCGCGAAATGATTTTTCAACACGTGGGCAACCGCTTCATCTTCGCTGGTCCAGGGGGTATCATCCAGTGCGCAAACGAAAATCTGTTGAGCCGCCGCGTTGTCGTTTTTCTTTTTGGAGGAAAGCTGCACCGAATAGCGTTCGGCTTTCTGCAAAATCAACTGGGCGATTTGAAAAAGCGGATACGCGCGCCCAGTCACCTTGATTTGCCGGGCGAGTTGTTCCACGCCCTTTTCCTCCGGAATGAAGGCCACGTTCAATTCCGGCAAGGGCGTCGGCGGTTCGCGGCGTTCCTCAACGCGTTCATTGCGACGCCCGGGGCCGCCTTTGCGGTCGCCAAATTTTGCGCCGCCGCCGCCGCGGCGTTCACCACTGCCGCCACCTTCGCGCCGTGGTCCGCGCCGTTCGCCGGGTTTTCCGCTAAATTGGCGTTCGGGTTTGACGCCTTCATTGCCGGTGAATTTTTCAAAGCGGTTGGCGTCGGATTTTCCCTGGGCCCAGGCGGGCTGGAAAAGATTTTCCAGGTTGAGATCAAGATCGGAGGCGGTGCTCATGTAAAAACGGAATACAGGTTTGAAAAAGTTGGCGGGACGGGTTTATGGCTTATTTGGTTTCTGCGGCCGGCGCGGCGCGTTTGGCCATGATGGCTTCGATAATTTTGGCGGCAAGCTCCGGTTTCTCCATCATGGCTTTTTTCGTGGCATCGCGGCCCTGGCCAATCAGGGCGCCGTCAAATTGAATCCAGGCGCCTTTTTTCTCCACGGCTCCGCAATCGAGGCCCACGTCCAGAATGCTTCCTTCCTTGTCGATGCCTTGATTGTAGATGATGTCGAACTCGGCTTCGGCAAACGGGGGCGCGACTTTGTTTTTAACAATTTTGACGCGCGTATGATTGCCCACAATGTTTCCCGCCGCGTCTTTGAGCTGATCTTTGCGGCGGATGTCGATGCGCACGCTGGCGTAAAATTTAAGGGCCTTGCCACCCGGCGTGGTTTCCGGATTGCCGAACATCACCCCGACTTTTTCGCGCAATTGGTTGGTGAAAATGCAGGTGGTTTTGGATTTGTTGAGAACGGCGGTGAGTTTGCGCAGTGCCTGTGACATTAAGCGGGCCTGCATGCCCATGGTGGCCATGCCCATTTCACCGTCCAATTCGGCTTTTGGCACCAGTGCGGCCACGGAGTCCACCACGATCACGTCCAGCGCGTTGGAGCGGGCGAGGGTTTCACAAATGGTCAGGGCTTCTTCGCCGGAATCCGGTTGCGACACCAGCAGATCGTCCAAGTTGACGCCGAGTTTTTTGGCGTAACCCGGATCCAACGCATGTTCGGCGTCAATGAACGCCGCCAAGCCGCCCGCTTTTTGCGCATTGGCGATGACGTGTAACATCAGGGTGGTTTTGCCGGAAGATTCCGGGCCGTAGATTTCCACCACCCGCCCGCGCGGCAATCCGCCCACACCGAGCGCCAAGTCGATGGCCAGTCCACCTGTGGGAATCACCTCGATTTTTTTCAGGGCATGAGCGTCGCCCAAACGCATGATCGCCCCATCGCCATAGGCTTTGGTAATCGTCGAAATGGCGGCATCCAGATCACGTTCACGCGCCGCCGCCGCCTTGGAGTCGGCGGCGGATTTTTCCAGGGATTTGTCGGCAATTTTTGCGGCCATAAAAGGGCAATACTTTGATATTACAGAGAGCGAAATTAGTGAATCGGGCTTCAATAGTCAAACGCCGATGGTGAGTGCCGGGCAAAAGCGCAGTGACCTATTTCCCAACTAAAAGCCCAAAGCTGCAGCCGGCCTAGTGTGGTGAGCGATGAGTTCGTTGCATAATCCTAGAGGCCGCCATGGAAACCGCGAAATACGCGGCATACGCGAACCGGCCAGGGTTTCGGAACCATTCCCCGGTCAAGAAGGTCGCTGGCGTGCTTTCAATTACCCATAAGTTTCGCGGCCAAGGCAAAGCCAAGTTGAATATCATTGAGCCGAGATAGACCGCGCCAGATCACCATGTTGCCCGGCGGTGGATCAGT
>JAKALA010000109.1 GCA_021813325.1 bacterium
TGGCGATCTTTCCGCCGCCGAGCAGCATCAGATTCAGAGCCGCATTGCGGCGCGGTTTTCCGAACTGAACCGGATTGCGGTGGGCCTGCCGGTCCGCCGGTTTGGAGGTTACTCATGAAAACGATTTTATTCATTGCCCACGTTTTATTGATCTGCGGCTTGGGGCTGCTGGCGGTGTTGCTGCACATTCTGCCTCTGGAGCGCTGGTGCGCCCGCCAGATCACCGATGCACCGGTGGAGGATAACTGATGAACAAACAACTCCAAACGCTCGACGACCTGCGGCTCTACGAAGCGCAGCTTGAACAGGCGATTGACGAGTTGAAACCCAAGGCCCGAATGCTGGTCAAGCTGGCAGGAGATTTAAGCGAATGCAAACGCAGTATCGCCCAGATGTCCGAGGTGGACCGCATCAAAAAATTTAAATGACTCAGCCCGCAAACAATTCCATGAGTCCGCTTGCCGACATTAATTGTCTGCGCTGGATGACGCATAAATCCGATGCCGAGATTTATGCGATGACGGATGGCGCGGATCTGATCAATGGCAGTTACCTTTGGGTGTGGAACGTGGCCACCAATCCGGTGGGCGAGATCCGGGATCTCCGCTGGTGGACGGGTGAAGCCTTGGCGCAGGCGCATCAGTCCAAACTCTACCTGGAAGAGGTAATTGATTTTATCGTTCCGAAAAAGCGCCGTGAATTTCCCGCCGGGGAAGTGCGCAAGCTGCTTTTGATTTCCAGCCCAACGCTGATGGAATTGCGCGCCGAGCTGATGGGCGATCTGCGCACGGGCGGCAGTTTTTTTCCGCGTCAGGCGTTGGTGGATTTTTTTATCCGCCGATGGCTGGGAAATCGCAACCAGGGAGGCGCCCATGTCTGAATCCCTGAACACGCGCATTGATCGTCGCCTGTATCGCTGGCGGCAGCGCCGCAAATTTCGCACCGCAGCAAACCGCCGACGCAATTCACTCGCGACTCAAAATGTCCAGGGCGCGACGACTGCCGGTGCGAATCATTTCCAGGATGGGCAATCATCTCGCAACACCGCCGTCATGCCCGGCAACGCATTCGGCGAAACGGCGGCTTCCAACTCAACCGGGGCGAAGTTGCCGACCGCCCCGGTCCAATTTCTAAAATTATGAAGCTAATGAAAACTGCACCCAAGTGGCACGCCGATGCCGTGGACATTCTGAAAAAGAATTTTGGGGAGATCCATCGGTCGTTTTTGGACTCCACCAAGAAAGCGGTCTGGATGGGTTTGTTCCTGCAAAACATCAAGGCCCGGGGCAAGGATGACGGCAGTATTCCGCACGGCCAATTTGGGCCATGGCTGAAAGCCAATGTGCCGGATTTGCACTGGGACACGATCTGCACCTACATGCGTTTGGCCAAGGAATGCGCCGAAAAGGGAAATTTCAAAATTATGGAATTTCCGAAATTTGCCAACCTGGGCGAATTGCCGCCGGCGATCGAAAAACTGGTGGAAGGCAAGACGCAGCAGCAGCTCTTTCTGGAATTCAAGCAGGCTGATCCGGATGATTTTGATAACAACAAGGCGCGGCGCGGACAATTAGCCGGTTCCAAGGGTCTCACCAAGGCGATGCGCGCCCAGGCGGCGGAACGCGAGGAACAGGAACGTCTGAACGAGCTGGAGCAAAACATAACGACCAACACGGCGTGGCTGCTGGAAATTTCGGATGCCAAAAACCTGGGGGCCATGGACAGCAAACTGCTCAAAAAGTTTGCCGATGCGTGCGACACCGCGGGCAGCTTTGCCAAGCGGGTGCTGGCCGCACGGGCCAGCGAGAAGGGAGGTCAATCATGAAAAAGGGCGTCACATTTGATTACATGGTGGATTCGCGCCTGGCGCCAGCCGGCATTTTCAATCGGATGGTGGGCTTGATGCGGCGGGAACAGCACCGCGTCCATAAGATCGGGCGCCGGTTCCGTAAATCGGCAACCTGGAAGCGGGGAGGCCAATAATGATTTCCGATCTCATCACCACAAATTCTGATCGCGCCCTGATTTCTGCCGCCATGGGCGAGACTGGCATGATCCAGCCGGTGCGCGACGTGCAGGCGTATTTGAGAGAACGCACACCGCAGCCGGAAATCTCCGGAGAGGAAAATCTATTGATCACCCTGCCGGCCAAGTTGCAAACGGAAGTGCGCACGCTGGTGCGGGCTTGCAAATTTGTGGCGGATCTGGTGCGCAAGAAATTCAGCGTGCAGGCGGCCTGCAAACAGACATTGACGGTGTTTTCTCGCTGGGGCTGGAAGCTGGGAACCTTTCGCATGAAGTATGATCTGTGGGCCGAGAAGTGCGATTGGGTGGTGTTGGTGAATCTGGCCAAGGCGCCCGCCGCCTGGAAAACCACGCGGCTGGCCACCATGCCGCCTGAGTTTTTGGATTATGTGGAGCAACAGTTTGGCAAGTTCGCCCGGGAAGATGGCAAGCGCCAGGCGCTGCTGGCCGTCCAACGGCATTGGCGCACCGGACGCGATGAGGGCGGCAATGAGTGCGCCATTGCGGGCTACGAAAATGCCTGGAACAAACGCGATCGGGAAGTTTTGCCAATGGGCTGGAGCTATTCCAATATCACGCGCCAGATCAAAAAGCGCAATCGCTTCAACAAGGCCACTCGGGCTTTACTCCACGAGAGTGAATCTGCCGCCCGTGAATTTCTGCCGCACCATCTCGGCACGCGCAAACATTTGCGCTTTCTGGAAAAGGTGACCTTTGACGACGTGCGCATGGATTGGCTGGTATTCAATACCGCCACCCAGCAGGCCGAGGAATTGTGGTTGCTACTCGCCCGCGATGAAGCCACGGCCATGGCGCTGGGTTTTGTGGAGCATCCGGCCACAGTGCGTGAAGATGGCAAGGCATCGCACCTGGGCGCACGGCAGATGAAGGAACTGGCAGCGTATCTTTTGGAGCGCTACCCGCTTCCACCCTACACGGTCCACTGGATTGTGGAACGCGGCACGGCCACCCTGCGCGAGTCCGTGCAGGCCGCCCTGGCTGAGTTGTTTAATGAACGCATAAAGGTTCATTACACGTCCATGATTGGAGGTTTAAGCCCCACCGGTTATGCGGAAAAACGGAAAGGTAATTCGCGCGGCAAGGCCAGTCATGAATCCCACAACCGGTTGATCCATACGATGGCGGCGCATTTACCCGGGCAGACCGGGGCGAATTGGGGAATCCGCCCGGCGGATCTGGATGCCCGAGTGCGGGAATGTCAGGCGATCTCAGAGATGGCCCGGCAGTTGCCCGAGGAAAAGCGCGGCGAGGTGGAATATCCATTGCTCACGCTGAGCCAGGCCCGGGCGAAGTTGCAGGAAATTTTCACGCTCCAGAATTTCCGCAAGGAACATAACCTGGAGGGGTTTGATCAAATTGTGGTGGAGGAAGGCGGGCGCCTGATTCAACGGTTGGAAATGCCCGTGGAACGGGCAGTGCGCCTGATCCGCAGCGTGGATCGGTGGGATAAGGTTTCTCCGGACATCGTGCGCACGTTCCTGGAACACACACAGCGGCATGTGACCGTCAACCAGCGCGGCGAAGTGGAACTGCTGGTGAATGGACGCAAGCTGACGTTTTGCGCGCCGGCGGCCGAGCTGGGTTTGATCCCGGGCCAAAAAGCGCTGGCTTATCATCATCCGGCCGATCCCCAATTTCTGCACCTGACCAGTGGCGATGGCCGTATTCTTGGCACCTGGTGCCAACGTGGCCGCACACCTTATCTGGATCAGCAGACCTTGAGCGAGGCCATGCGCTACACGCACGCCGCCCGGGCCGAGGCTGTGGCCACGGCGGCTGATCTGGCCGCGCCGCAGCGGGAACAGCTGGAAGCCATGCGCGCCCGCAATGCGGAACTGGAGAAGTTTGTGGTGGTGACCGATGCGCCAGCGGCCAACGGTGAATTACCGCCAGCCAATGTGGGCACCGTGCTCACGAATGTTTCCACCCAAATCCAGACGCATAAACATGCGGCCAAACAGCGCGAGAAGGATCTGCGCTCATTCGATGGCAGCGCCGAGGATTTGCTGGAAGAAACCAACACGGAGGCGACGGGAACAGATGACGAGTTTTCTGCGGACGGACTGCTTTAACCAAAATCACAAAGGAAAAACATGAGCGAAAAAAACAAAGGTGAGAATGAAACGTTGGATCTGGTGCTGGCCGGGGATCACGATCTGATGAATCAACCGGTCAACAATCGGGGAGGTTGGAATTTCAGCGTGGACAATTTCCGGATTGCCACACCGCACTTCAAACAGGATGAGCAGGAAGCATTGATCGCATTGCTGCGCTGGTGCATTGATCCTCGACACCCCATGCCGATGGCCGATGCCGCCGCCCAGCTGGGCTGCTCCCAGGCGTTGCTTTACCAGCTGTTCACCGGCAAATATCGGAACCCGGACAAGTCGCCCAAAGGCCCGAGCAATGAGCTGGTCAAGCGCATCCGCGAGTTCCTGATTTTGGAAGCCAAACGCTTCGCTTTCGGCAAGACCGAATTTGTGATGACTCCGACCGCCCGGCGAATCATCACGGCGCTGGATCTCGCCCGGGAATCGCAGAGCATTGTCTTCATCTACGGTCCGAGCCAGCTTGGCAAGACATGGACAGCTGAGCTGCATTACACGCCCGCCAACAATCACGGCAAAACCATTTATTGCCGGATGAAGGCCGCCAGTGGCCTGGGCGGCATGGTGAAGAGCATGGCGGCGGCGGCCGGTGTCAGCGCGAAAAGCAACACGGCGGATTTGATCCAGCGTTTGAAGAATGCCAGCAGCCCGAGCACACTCTGGATTCTGGATGAAGTCCATCTGCTGGCTAACACCTATCGCAAGGGCAGTTTCTTTGCCTGCATGGAAGTGATCCGCGAAATCTTTGACGAATCCGAATGCGGCATGGCGCTAATCTTCACGATGCTGGATGACGTGCGCGCGGCCAGCCAAAAAGAATTGCAACAGCTTTGGCGGCGGGGCGTTCATAAAGTGCCATTGCCATTGATGCCCACCAAGGGTGATCTGGCCGCGATCTTGAACCACGCCGGTCTGGAGTTTCCCGATCGTAAGATGGAAGTGACGGTTGGCAGCATCGTGGAACAGCCTTATGAGATCTTGCGACAGCAGGCCAAAACCAACGGCCTGAAAGCCATCACGGAACGCATCCGTTATGCGCGCAAGTTGAGCGGCAAGGCCGGTTCCAAAACGGTGACCTGGCAACACTTCGTGGAAGCGCACCTGCGCATCGAAAAACAAGCCATCCAGGAAGGGGAGTGGACCTGAGCAGGCGGCGCCTGCACCCAATATTATGAACACCACTGCCGAAAAATCATTGCAAGCTCGTTCCAAATTCCATGTGGCCATTGATCAGCAGGATATCTGGAAGCCAGGCGAGATGCGCGATTTTGCCGTGGCTCTGGTCAGCGCGGCGGTGACGAAACTCAAAGGCGGCTCCGTAGAATTCACCACGGACGATGTGCCGGAGGATAAACATCCGCAATCACACGGGATCGCCGGCAGCGTGATTGAGAAATTGAAAAACGCCAGCGTGATCGAAGCCGTGGGCGTGCTGCATGCCGGCAGATGGTATGCCGATCGCGTGCGATCCTCCCGCCCATCCAGCAAGGGCCGCTGGATTGGCAAATATCAACTCTGTTCGCTGACGCATGGCTGCGAGTTCCTGAAACGGAACGCCGTGGCGATCGCGGGCCAGCAAATGGATCTTCTGGCCCTGACGCATTAACCGACCGTTAACCCCGAATTAAAAGGAGCAACTTGAAAACGTTATTGGATGCCATTTCACCGACCGCACAGGCGTTGATTGATCCGGATGTGCATTTTTATCCCTGCACTTATTCCTGGAATCACCGGCTGCTGGGTGAGCTGCGCGGCAGCACGGTGATCACAGGAACCGATGAGGAAGCCGCCCTGAAATCATTCCGCAGCAAGCACCCAAACCTGACCGGTGCCTGGATTGTGAAAGACTAAATTTTTAACCATTAAAAAAAGGAAACTATGATCGCACCTATTGAACCAGTCGCGGGCAAAAAAAAGACCACCCGCATCAACAGCCGTTCAGAAGCGGAATCCGTCATGGAACTGCTGGCAGTCAACGCCAACAATCGTCGCCGCTTAATCGCGGAGATGGATGCAAAACGCCTGGCGTTGGAGCAGAAGTATCAACCCGCCATCGAGGATGCCGAAATAGCAATGGAAAAATGTGAGATGGCTCTGGAAGCTTGGGCTGAGGCGAATCCGGGCGAGTTTCCAATCAAGAAGAAGAGCTTAAGCTCGTGGCCGACACC
>JAKALA010000055.1 GCA_021813325.1 bacterium
GCTGGAACACGCGCCATGACACCGATGGCCAGCGTTTGCAAAGGTTTATCGGATGGATCGCAGGCAAACGCTTAACCTATCGCCACGTCTCCCAACCTTTATGCGTTCGTTAAGTATACAAGCCCGAAAAAATCTGTGGCCATTTTGTGCGTATTGACACTGGGCAGGAGTCCTTTTCCCCTCGGACGACGTCGGACGATTTCAAACCGTCAGCGATTTCAAATAATCTTGCCTCCCGGGAACGTCTCTGACATTATTCCCGCCCTTGGCAATTCAGCCAAGATCGTCCATATGCCTCGGTAGCTCAGTTGGTAGAGCAGTTGACTCTTAATCAATTGGTCCACGGTTCGAGTCCGTGCCGGGGCACCATTTCACAACCGCCAGCAAACACTGGCGGTTTGTTTTTGAAGGCGTTGGCCCGGTCGTTTTCCGTTTCATCAACTTCCTTGTTTGATTTCCACGTCTTTTCCTTCCAAAATTATAATCAGTTGGATTTCAATTCATTGTCACCATCCAGCCGCTCGTGGGCGTTTCCTTTCCCGCCAGAAATCGCCCGATTTGGAAAGCCGTTCAATAATTTGCATTTAAGCACAGGCCGCTTCCGCCGATAAATGTCATTGGGACAAAACCGTTGGGATTGGAAGCACTGTTTCATGGTTCCCACCGGTTCGTTTTTTGCCCAATCAAACGCCCAAGACAACATGTATTTTAATTTAAAAAATATCATCCGGGTATCCAGCGTGGTGACAACCGGGGTGGCGCTGGCCGGAGCCGGCGTCATTCTCTACTCGCACTCGCGCTTGAAAAATTATCACGCGGCCGTTTTGCAATCTGACCATGCTCGCCTGCTCTCGGATGAAGTGTATGCGCAAGGACTCCAACTTGGCCAGGCCACGCGCAACATTGTGCTTAATCCGACTGATGCCAAGGCTTCCGCCAACTACGACCAGGCGGAGCAGCAACTGACCAATCTGCTGGCGGAAATTGACCGGCAAACTGCCACGGCCAACGACGCCACCATGCGTCAAGTCGTCGTCGATCTTCAGCGGAACCTGCACCAGGATATCACGGCTCAACGCGCGATCCACGACCTGGCTCATCACGGACAGACCAAGGCGGCGGTGGCGGCGCTGCAAGAACATGAGACGCCCCTGTGGCGCAAATGCAAAACCATGATTTTCAAATTGGAAGACTGGGGTGCCCAGCAAGCGGCCACGATCAATGCCAAGGCCGCCAAACAGGATCGCATCATCACTGCGGCGCTTTGGCTCATGGGTTTGATCTTGGTTTTGGTGCCGTTGATTGCCGGAAGATTGAGTCATGTGGCGATTCGCCGCGTGCGCCGGGCGCTTCATTCGGTTTCCGGCGTTTCCACCACATTGACCGGCACAGTGTCCGAAGTTTCCAAAATGGGCCAAACGCTCGCGGAAGGCGCCAGTGTGCAGGCGGCATCCATCGAGGAAACCAGCGCGTCTCTGGAGGAATTGTCGTCCATAACCCGGCGAAACACCGAAAATTCCGAAAAAACAAACCTGCTGGCCAAAGAAGCGCGCGCCTCCGCCGATGTCGGCGTAGTGGATGTGCAGGAAATGAACGCCGCTATGGCGGCCATTCAAAATTCCAGCGATGACATCGGAAAAATCATCAAGGCGATTGATGCCATTGCTTTTCAAACCAACATTCTGGCCTTGAACGCGGCGGTGGAAGCCGCCCGCGCGGGCGAGGCCGGCATGGGTTTTGCCGTGGTGGCAGACGAAGTGCGGAATCTGGCCCAGCGCAGCGCCGAAGCCGCCAAGGAAACAGCGGCCAAAATCGAGGCCGCCATCACCAAAACCGCGCAAGGCGTGCGGATCAGCAACAAAGTGGCGGCCGCCTTGACCGAAATCTTGGAGAAGACGCAAAAAGTGGATCAACTGGCTGCGGAAGTGGCCGGCGCCTCCCGGGAACAAACCAACGGCATCACGCAAATCTCCAGCGCGATGACTCAGATGGACCAGGTGACCCAGTCAAATGCGGCCAGCGCGGAGGAAAGTGCCGCCGCCGCGAACGAGCTCAACCTTCAGGCCAACACCATGAAACAATCCGTCGCCGAGTTGTTGCAACTGGTGGGAGAACCAGCCAGCCCAATCGAAGAAACCAGCCAGTTTGCGCTTCATCACCCACAGCCAACCATTCCCAAAGCGCACCGGCTGGCGGAAACAAACCACGCCGGCGAGCGCGCACGCGAGTCGGTTGCCATGGCGATTTCAGATTGACGACGCTCGCCACCATGACAGATCGTCAAACCGCTTTGGAATCAGCTTCCCAAGCCAGGCTGAATCTCACCGGCGATTCGCAACTTCGGGTTGGATGCTGTTAACATTTTGTCCGGGCCTACTTATCCAAGCGCAGGATAAATCCGCCACGTGGCGGGATGACGTGTCGCCACCTGGTGACATCATCCAGCGGCAGGACTTTGACCCGCATCTCTGCCTTTGTGTTTTCGATCACCGCAAACCGATGCCGGTATGCTTTGTAAGCCGCCAAATTCAACATGACCGGCAGATCGTTGGTCGTGCCGTTGATGCCAGCGATAAACCAACTGTCACCGGCGCGGCGGGCAAAAACCGCTTCTTTCCCGGGCTCACCAATCAGGCAATGCGTCTCATCCCATTGGGCGGGTGCGTCGCGAAATACCTTGACCATCTCCGCCGGCAACGATTCAAAAAACTCCGGCTTGTCGGCGTAATGAATTATGCCGGAAGTGAAAATCAACGCGGCTGCCAGTTGATGCGCCGCCGTAGTGAGACGTTGATATTTCTTTGGGGAACAGGCCAATGGCGTAATATCCATCGGGCCAATCGCGTTGCGCGTAAAGGGCAAGACCGTATCCAACTCAGCAGCTTTTCCAGTGTAACGGGATTCGTAAAAATACGATTCGCAGCCCAAAACAGCTTCGCACGTCATGAAGTTGGGCCAGGTGCGTTCCCAACCGCGCGGAATGGAACAGCCGTGCAAATTCACCAGAAGATGACGTCCGGCCGCATCCCGCATCAACGCTTGTTGGGCCGCCATCGCTTCCTGACGATCTGAACACCAAAAATCCACTTTCACGCCGCGTATGCCTGCCGCAACCATTTCGTCCAGACTCTTGCCGCGTTTTCGGGAATCGTAGAAGTCTTTCGCGTGCATCCAGGCCAGCGGCAATACGTTTTCCGCCAGCGCATGATCCGCAATTGGCTTCAATCCCGGTTGCCACCAACCCGCATCAAATAACGTATATTCCCAGTCCATTTTCGCGGCGAAATCTGAAAATTCGTTAAATAGTCGGGCGGTCGCCGGTCCATCAGGGTATGACCACCATGCCCACGAGGCGCGGCCCGGCTTGATCCATGAGGTGTCAGCAATTCGCGATGGCGGGGCGAGATCCGTTACCAACATTTCCGTCGCAATGTTGCCAGCCGACTGGCTCATCACGATGACGCGCCACGGCATCGTCCACGGCAATGGGTAACGCGGTTCCGGGCCAAATTGGTTGGTGTAGCCTTGCGTCGTTTCGTCGGCCAATGGAAAGGCAATTCGATACAAGCCACCCGAAGAATCCGGACCAAGATGACAGGCGCAATAGGCTCCATCCGTGCCAGTTTCCGTCAGCAGCACCCAAGTGTCCGCGTCGGGAATGTGAAACAACGCGGGGAACGCCCAACCCACGGCTTTCTGTCGCGAATCTGGCGGCGGATCACCGGGCGCGACCGGGAAGTAAAAATCCTCGTAAGCCGGCGTGTAAGGCCCGGCGGCGTGATACGGTTGCAGCCAACCGCTCGCGTTCGTTGCCACCCTGAAACCAGTCAGCTCAACCTCGGCGACACGCACAGCGGAGTTCGTTTCGGGAAAACCGTAGCGAAAGGCAACCCCTTCATCGCTCGCGGCGAGTTCCACCTCCAACAACGCGCCTTGCGGATTGTGAAAGGTGAGCCGACGAAAATTGAGTCGGTGATCGACTTGTGGCCGCACTCCGGCAAAGAGTTGGTATTTTTCGCGCCGGGTAAAAACCTTTTCAGCTGTGCTCAGACTTAATGCAGTTTCAAAATCCTGGTCATTACAACGCAAGCCCAACGGCGACTTCTGTATGACGATTTTGCCAGCGCGCAATGTCTCGTAACTTAATTGGCCATCGGCAGACAAAGCGATGGAGATACCGTTGGCATGATTGGGCGAATACAATGCCCAGGAATGCGTCTCGGGCATGGTGGCCGCAACCGCCGAAGCGCCCCCGACCAGCGCGGTCAAAAGCGCCGTTGGCAACAAATTAAACCCCAACCTTGCAAACATAGGTGATCAGTTTGGGGTGGATTGAAGCGAGATGACCGAAGCTTCCAACGCTTTTGAACAGGAAGGCAAAACGCCCTTTTGCATCCATTCTTCACCAGTGAGCGTTTGTCCTGCTTGCTCCAGCGCCGCGCGGCCGGGAGCCGGATTCAGTTCCTGCAGCGTATAATGTTTTGCCGGGTCCAAACCTTGCGGGCACACCACACCATTTTGGCCGTCTTTCAATTGAAACACGAACAGCACAGCCCGCGTTTTGTCTGGGGAAACATAGTTAATCGCCCCGCGATAATGATCATGCGGATCTTCCAGCCGATACAAATCGCCCGGCAGCGTGACGTCACGAATTTGTTTATAGGCCCGAATGGCACCAGCGCAAATGGCTTTGTCTTCGGGTGATAATTTGGTGAGGTCAAGATCCATGCCGAAACGGGCGCTCATCGCCACGCTGCACGCAAAATGCATGGGACGGTTGCCCCAATGCGTCACGTGGCTGGCCATGGCCATGGGCGGGAAAAAATAGGAATAATCCCACTGCCTCGGCACGCGCGCCACCGGATCAGTGTTGTCGCTCGGCCAGAATTCCTGGAAAAATTTCAGCGCACCATAGTCCACGCGCCCGCCCCCGCCGGAACACAGCATCAGTTCCGTGTCTGGAAACGTTTTGGCGGTTCGCCCCATCAACGCATACAGCGCCTGCACATAATCAATCCACAGATGCGACTGTCGATCCGGCGGCAAATAGCTGGAACCCGGCTGCGTTAGATAGCGGTTGCAATCCCATTTTGCATACGTGATGTCTGGCGTGCTGAGGATGTTGCTGATGGTGTTCCATTCAAAGGCCTGCACCGCCGGCCGCGTCAGATCCAGCACCAGTTGATTGCGTTGCAGTTCCAGTTCGCGCTTCGGCTGCCGTATCACCCAGTCCGGATGTTGATGAAACAAATCACTTTGAGGGTTTACCATTTCCGGCTCAATCCAGATGCCAAAGCGCAAACCGTCTTTGACCGCCGCCTTGGCCAGCGGCGCCAGGCCCTCGGGCAAGCGCTGGCGATTGGGTTCCCAGTCGCCCAAGCCCGCGTGATCGCTGGTGCGCGGATATTCATTGCCAAACCAGCCGTCATCCAGCAGAAACAATTCCGTGCCGATCTCCTTCGCGGGCGGAAACAAATTGGCAATGCGGGCGAAATCGAAATCAAATCCCGTCGCCTCCCAGTTGTTCAGCAAAACCGCCCGCGGCTTGTGCCCATCGCGCAGGCCGAAATCCCTGGCCCAGGCGTGCAATTTCCGGCTCATGTCACCCAACCCGTGATTGCTCCACGCCCAAATCATTTTGGGCGTCGTGAAGGTTTCGCCCGACTTCAAGCAATACGCTGACATGAAGGGATTGACCCCACACAGGGCGCGAATCCCCTGCCCGTTGTCGTCAAAGGCGAATTGAAAACTGCCCGACCAAGCCAGTGACCCCGCCAGCACTTCCCCACTGGTTTCCGTCGCTTTGCCGTTGAGCGACAGAATAAAGTTGGGATTTTGAAATTGATCCGCCCGCACGCCAATTTTGGAGTCCAACACTTTGGTGCCTGCCGTAATGGGCTCCGTAATGGGATTTAACATTTCCTTGGCCCAGTCGCCAAAAAAATGCGTGAGGTAAACGTTGGGGGTCAGGAGCAACGCACTGGAAGCCATCCGTTGCAACGTCACCCCGCCCGGTTCGTGGTTTTGAATGGCTGCCCATTGTTCCATCACGTCCTCATTTTGGTGGGTGCGAAAATAGAGCGTTACGTTTACCGGATACGCCGGGTCATGCAGCCTGACGCGGGTCAAAGTTATGTCCGCCGATTCGTTGGTCTGCGTGACCTCGTCAAACACCAAGGCCGTGGAGGTATTGCCATCGGCATGGATCATCTGCAACGCCGGTTCCCAAATATAACCGTCGCCGGCCTGCGGATAACACTCTTGATCACGCTGGGGTTTGGCCTCCGTTTTTGCCGCCCCCAACGGCCGTTGATATAACCGCCCATCGTCGCCCACTTGAAAATCGATCGCCAATGTTTTGGTGGCGAGTCGAAAGGTTTCATATGGCGGCAGCGCCACCGGCAACGGCACGGAGTCCTGTAGTTGGATGCGCGCATTGGCCCAATCCGCATGATCGTTGCTCTCGCCATCGCCTCCATCCGTCACGCTCAAAACCAGCGTTTTGATGCCGGTGAGATCAACCTTCACCGCTTTGGCTGCGTCACCGGTCTTCATCACCCCGCTCCGCCAGAGCACCCGGCCATCGCCGATCACCTCAAATTCCACGCTGCCCTCCACGCCCGAACCATCGTCCACCCCAACCTCGGCAGTGAATCGCTCCGCGCGGCCATCTAATTTGACCCGGAACTGGCTGGTCGCGTGCGTGCCCACACCGTCGGCATACGTCTTGCCATGGATGCGCAGCGATCCGCCACCAATCTCATGGCCAGCCTTGGGAGAACCCCAGCCCGAAGTCATTTGGCTCAGGTCCAGAGATGAAAAAGAAAGGCTTTCCGCCATCAGCATCGGCGCGGCACCGACCAGGGCAGCCGTTATCAGATAGCCAACGAAATTGTGTTTCATGTGTTTGGTGGACGATTATTGGAACCGGTGGGTTTCAGAAATAACATCAGGGATTGAGCGCCAGAGCTCATCGCATTGTGGCGGCTTATACCCCAATTTTCAAGGTAAGCTGGAGTTGCTGTCGTGTTGTTTTCAAAAGGAGACATTTGCGTGCGAGCAAAAGGAGGCCAGGCGAAAAGACTGGACAATGGGGCGGGACGATGGGTTTGGCGCAGGGGCTTGGCGGAGGTAATAGATGTCTCCATCGGGACGCAAGCAGCGGATGACCTTGGAACGCGGTGGTGGATCGATGGATTGGGGAGAAGATTGAGGCGGCCCTGCTCAAACAGTCGGATCGCCAACGCTTGTCGTCCCATATATGGCACGCTCGGCGCTGAGGCATATTTTATTGGTAGAGTCCAATTCGTCGATGTTACTGGCAGCCACGTAACCGACACTTGGAAAAATATCGAAGTGAAGAGGCGCGACAGACGTCCGTCCTACGGAGTCGACAACTTCAACCAATCCGGATTTTTTTCGGCGTGCCGGGCGATTTCTTTGAGTATCTGCTCCGTCGTGGTGGCGGGTTTCCAGCCCCAGGTTTTCGTTGCCAAAGCTGAGTCCAAAACCACCCACGGCAGGTCAAAAGGCCGCGGCTGCGGATCACTGCTGACCGGATGGACTCCCAGTTCCCGGTCACACCACGCCGTCAATTGGCGGAGGGAACATACCGAACCAGCGCCGCCGGCCACGTTGATGATTTTGGGCTGCCCTTTCCCCAGTCCCGCATCAAACTGCTTCTCCAACAAAGGAACCAAATCGCGCGGCTGCAGACAGTCGCGGACCTGGTGGCCTTGTCCGTCAAATCCGATATAGCGCAAAGGCTGCCGACGCAAATGCGCGTTGATCCAGTAGGCAAAAATCCCCTGATCGGCCCGGCCAAACTGTCCGGCCCCCGCGAGCACCCCACAGCGATTAATCCAGACTGGAAAATCAAAGGTCGCTCCATATTCCAAGGCCAGCGCTTCACTGGCAATCTTGCTGGCGCCATAAAGCGACACCGGCGCCGCCGTGCTGAACGTTTCGGCAATCCCCTGGCTGGACAAGCCGGCCGGCATCGTCGCGGATGCGTCCGGTTCGAACGCGTCCTGACGCACGACCACTTTCAATTTGGCCAGCGGCTCAATGGCATAGACGCGACTGGTGCTTAACAACACAAACCCGGCCTTATTGGCTTTGCATTTTTCCAGCACGTTTATCGTGCCCGCCAAATTATGTTCCATCAATTGCCGGCTGCTGGTCTGACCATCGGCACCCGCCAGCACACTTGGGTTGGCCGCGCAATCCACCACCCAGTTCACTGCCGGCAAAGCGTCCACGTCGCTTTGGCACCGCAGGTCACCGTGATAGAGTTTGATGCCCAACTGCTGCAGCCGGGCGCGGTTTAATTCGGAGCCAGGCCGGCACAAATTATCAAAACCGATCACCGTCCAAGGCCGTCCGCTGGCCACGATTGTTTGCGCCAGCGTGCTGCCGACAAAGCCACAAGCTCCCGTCAAAAGAATCTTCATAGGTCAATTTTTAATTTAAAATTTCAACACGCCATTGCCGTTACCACCGGGACCAACAGCTTCTGCGGTTCGACAAAGTATTCACTCCGGATTCCGCATAAATCGAATGGTCTAATTGATTCAACCGTGACGCATGATCCGTAAGCGTTGGACGGCCTGCCAAATTCAGCAACCACGTCTCAAAGGTTATGAATTCAGGTTAGCAAGGGAGGCAAACACGATGAAAGCCAAACTATTTGATTCTCATGAAACCCGCCGCCAAGCCCCTGCCCTGGCGGCAAAATAAGAACCCCATATTTCAGAAAAATGAAGACCAGCTAACCCGTGAGTTTTGCTGAAAAAGGCCTGCAACAATCGGCCTAGGATTGTTACAAGCCTGCGCTCATACCCCAAAACAGACAATTTTTTGGCCGCTCCACAAGCATGGCGAATGCGGCCCGAATCGGTGGGCAATCAGAACCAGTAGCGGATGCCGATGCCGCCCGCGAAATCGGCCCGGGTGGAGGGCGTCAGTTGGACGCCGGGCGCAAATTCCACAAACACGTCCACCGGCGCATTATCAAACAGATAATCCACGCCGATCGGCAGGCGCACCCCGGCCTGGTTTTCATGATGTTCATCCCGGAACCGGATGAAGGCGCCCCCCCCGATATAGACCGGAAACTTGCCGGAGGGGACGGGCAACAGGTCAAAATTGTGGATCAGCAAATCACTCTGCACATAAAAATCACTATGTTCATATAACGACCAGCCGGCGGCACCATCGATCGCCAGCTTGTCATTCAGCCAATATTTGGCGGACAGACCGCTGGGCTCGCCGAGTTGAATGCCCGCCCCAAACCGCCCGACGTAATCGTCGGCCACACTGTGGCTCCGGTCGATCGGTCGATACGTTCCGTGGGGTGAGGGCTGATCCGCCAGCAGGCTGGTCGCGCACAGGGTCACGGCCAGGGTCGTTAGCATTTTTTTCTCCATAAGTATTTTCGTGTGTTGAGGATTATCGATTGGTATTGGTGATTATTGGTTGCTGCCGGCAGCCGCCGCCGGGTTGGTGGGCATTGCCGACAAGACATTCGTGACCTCCATCCCATTGGTGGGCGGGGTTGCCGGCATCGGGACAGCGATATTGGTTTTCACAAAAACGCTGTTGGTGGCGCCAAGCGAAGTGTCAGTTGTTTCCTTCTTGCTGCAGGCCGTCAAAGCCAAGACGGCACTGGCAGCCATGACCATGAGTTTGAAGTTTGTTTTCATAATAGTTTTCGTCTTTTTAGTTATGAGTCCAGTGCCAGCACTGGCTCCGGCTCCTTTAAGCGGGGGCAAAGCGGCACGTCTTCCAGTTTCCGAATGACGAATTCGACTGGAAAATCAGCGGCAAAATCAATCGATAGCGGCCGCCACAGACAGTCATCTGACCGGGCAAAGAACGGGTCCGGGAATGGTCCGGTCCAGCGCATAAACGGGTTCATCGCACGCCGGGGACGGCGGAAATATAATGGAAAGGAGCCGGTCGTCCCGTGGTCCGCGATTGGCGTTCGGCCGGACTCTCGGACAACAGTTCGCGAACCGCCTTGAACAGGCTGGTGAAATCCAGCGGCTTTTCCAACAGGGCGCCCACCCCCGAGGCCAGCGCCGTGAAAAATTGATTCGGGCGCGCGGTAATGATGATCACGGGAAGTTCGGGCTGCGCGGTTTGCAAGGATTCCAAGGTTTGCCAGCCATCTTTATACGGCATGTTCAAATCCAGAAGCACCAAGTCCAAATGATGCGTGGAGGCCACCCGCATGGCTTGTTCGCCGTCGGCGGCGGTGTGGGCAAAGTAACCTTCGTCCACCAGCAACCGGGCAATGATGCGACGGATCGCGGGGTCGTCGTCCACCAGCAGGATTTGTTTCTGGCTGGTTTCCTCCGGTTTCAGCTGGTTCCATTCCTGACTGACAAGCGTTGGATTCATAATGGTTCAATAATGGTTGATGTTTTTTGTCCTACCTCCGCCGCTTAGTGCTATTGAGATTGCCTTCAAGACTCCATTTAGCGTCCGGCGTGCCACCGCCTTGGGACCGCATTGAGGACGCGTTGAGGCCGGTTTTTGCCCGCATTGGCGCGAAAAGAAAGCCCGCCGGACGGAGGGGTGATCAGAAACTTTCCACTTTGGCCAATCGCTTACCTGACCCCCGAGGTTTCCCCAAGAAGTTTTTGCGCGTAAACAAATCCGGTGTATGCTTTTCTGCCTGCGGGCGGACGGATTGTTAAAGCCATGTCTCCAAATGAATTCACGCATCATTCCCCGGCTGACCATTTATGTGCTCGCCATCCTGCTCCTCTTGAGCACCATTGGCTGGCTGGCCCAAAAATCCTGGCGGCGCATTGACCGTCTGCACGAACAAATTGCGGCGAAGCTCTGGACCAGTTTTCAAATTGCGGATCACCTGCAGCAATCGATTCTGGAATTGAACAACCTGATGTTGCGCGACGCGGCGGATCGCGACGCGGACAATTGGACCCGCTTCGTGACCAATGGCGTGGAACTCAGCCAGTGGCTGGAAAACCAGCGGCCCATTCTGTCCTCACCGCTGGAGCAGCCTTTTTTAGACCAGATGCGGGATGCGTTCATCGATTATCAAAGGGCGGCGGCCACCTTGCACAACCGCATCTACGGCGCCAACCAGGCCGTCACGCGGCTCCGCGAATTTGGCGAGCTGGAAAAACAATCCCGCCGGATTTTGGATCTGGGCATTCAGCTTTCTGGCACGCACCAGCAGGCGATTGATGCCATTCAAAAGCAAAATTTGACGTCCTTGAGCGTGTTGCGCTCGGAGCTGATCGCGGCCCTGGTGATGCTGCTGGCGGCGGTCGTCTGGGTGGCGATCGTGGTTTACCGGGAAATGATCGCGCCGCTCCAAACCCAGTTGGTCGAGAGCCGCAAACTGGCCGAGCGACAGGAAAAACTCGCCTCGCTGGGCATGCTCGCCGCCGGCGTGGCCCATGAAATCCGCAACCCGCTGACCGCCATCAAAGCCTGGCTGTATCTACAGCAAAAGCATCTCAAACCCCACACGCCCGAATTTGAGGACGCCCGGCTGATCAGCTCGGAAATCAACCGGCTGGAGCGCATCGCCAAGGATTTTCTGCAGTTCGCCCGGCCTTCGGAGCCGCAGTTTGCCGACCTGGCCGCCGACGTGCCGTTGCAGGAGGTGCAAATTCTGATGCAGCCCGAATTGCAGAAGCGGGGCATCACGATGGTCGTGGAGGCCGGCCCGGCCAGCCGCATCCGGATTGATTCCCAGCAGATCAAGCAAGTCTTGATCAACCTGATCCAGAATGCCGCCGACAGCATTGGCCAGGACGGCAAAGTCACCCTGCGTGTCCGCAAGGATCGCAAGCGCCTGCAGGACGAGGATCAGGACGTGGTCATTCTGGAGGTGATCGACACCGGCAAAGGCATTCCGCCGGAAGCCGAGAAGCGTCTCTTCGACCCGTTCTTTACCACCAAGGACAGCGGCACCGGACTGGGACTGCCGATCGCGGCCCGCATCGTGGAAAAGAACGGCGGGGCGCTCCAATATCAAACCAAACTTGAACACGGAACCACTTTTGGAATCATCCTGCCGTTGCTGCCCGACTGAGCCCATGAACCTGAACCGATGAACAAACCTGCGCGAATCCTGCTGGTGGAGGACGACACCGCCATTGTGAACACCCTGCGCCGCGTGCTGGCCGATGAAGGCTACGAGGTCAAGGTGGAGACCACCGGGCCGGGCGGACTACAGGTGGCCAAGGAGCAGGCCTTTGATGCCGTCATTACCGACCTCAAATTGCCGGGCGGACTGGACGGCCTACAGCTGGTTCGCGAGCTGCATGGGCGGCACCCGCGGCTGCCTATTCTGATGATGACCGCGCATGGCACCACCGAGACGGCCATCGAAGCCACCCAGGCCGGCGCGTATGATTACATCCTCAAGCCGTTTGAAATTCCGGATCTGCTGAACCTGGTCGAACAAGCCGTGGCCGCCAGCCGGCTGATGTCCGATCCGATTGAATGGGGCGAGGCCGGCAGCTCGCGCAGTGCGATCATTGGCAACAGTCCCGCCATGCAATCCCTTTACAAGGAAATCGGGCGGATCGCCGCCAAGCCCGTGAGCGTGCTCATCCGCGGCGAAACCGGCACCGGCAAGGAACTGATTGCCCGGGCGATTTACCAGCACAGTGACCGGGCCAAGGAACCGTTTGTGGCCATCAATTGCGCCGCCATTCCCGAGACCCTGCTGGAAAGCGAACTGTTTGGCCTTGAACGCGGGGCCTTCACGGGCGCGGAGGGCCGGCGGATCGGCCGGTTCGAACAGGCCGACAAGGGCACGATATTTCTGGACGAGATCGGAGACATGACCCCGGGAACGCAGGTCAAACTCCTGCGGGTGCTGCAGGAAAAATCCATCCAGCGACTGGGCGGCAAGGAATCCATTCCCGTGGACGTGCGCGTCATTGCCGCCACGCACCGCGACCTGGAATCGGCCATCCGGCAAAAGCTGTTCCGCGAGGATTTGTTTTACCGCATCAGCGTGGTGGTCCTGCAACTGCCGCCCTTGCGGGAGCGCAAAGAGGACATTCCCGCCTTGGTGCGCTTCTTCCTGGGAAAATATGCCGCCGAGTTCGGCTCGGAAAATGCCGCCATGCATCCCGATGCCATCGAGTATCTCCAACTCCAGCCCTGGCCGGGGAATGTGCGCGAATTGGAAAACATCATCCGCAAAGTGCTGCTGTTGGCACACGGTTACACCATCAGCCTCGACCATGTTCGCAGTGCCCTGGCCAAAACGACGCCCGTCCTCACCACCGAGGGCAAATCCCTGGAGGCCTATGTGGATGAATTAATCGATGCCGCGCGGCGGGGGGATATCACCGATGCCCATGCCCGCCTGCACGAAATCAGCGAGCGGATCCTCCTCAGCCGCGCCATTAGCCAGGCCCGCGGCAATCAGGCCCGGGCGGCCCGCTGGCTGGGAATTTCCCGGCTCACCTTGCGGGCCAAGCTGGTCCAGTTTGGCTTGCACCCGGACCAGGAAACGGAGACGGAATAGCGTGAACCGGAATCCGGCCTGGCGTAGTCGGCGGCATCCAATCTATCGCGCCACCCCTACCGTGACCTATCGTAATGTTGAGCGTTTGATTTCACCGCCCCCTTGGAATCAGGGGATCCCGCCAAACCGGCCTATCATTTAGTGAAACTCCACACTCACCGGGGGGAATTATGTTCATTGAGGTAACCGATCAGTTGCGTTGGCCGGCAAATCCGCTGACAGTGGCCGTCCATTGTGCCAAGAAACCCTTTAATTATGAGGATTTTGACAACTTGAACACAGATAGATGGAAACCTGGGGCACGTCACTCCGTGCCCATTAGTGGTAAAGAATAACTCTCCATCCCCGCGCACGAGCAGACCGGATTGCGGTCGCCGAAAACATTGTCCACGCGGCTGACATGCGGCCAGAATTTGTAATCGAGCAGATCTTTCGCCGGGAACGCGGCTTGTTCACGGCTGTAAGGCCGGTTCCAAGCGTCGCTGGCGATTTGGTCGGCAGTGTGCGGGGCGTTTTTGAGCAGGTTGTTTTTCGCGTCCACAGAGCCATTTTCCACAGCCGTCATTTCGGCGTGGATGGCGATCATGGCGGCGCAAAACCGGTCCAGCTCGTATTGGGATTCGCTTTCGGTGGGTTCGACCATGAGCGTGCCGGCGACAGGCCATGAGAGCGTGGGCGCGTGGAAGCCGTAATCCATGAGGCGCTTGGCGACATCTTCGGCGGTCGTTTTGTGGAACGCGCGCAGGTCGAGAATGCATTCGTGGGCGACGAGGCCGTTGCTGCGATAGAGCGTGGGGAAATAATTTTCCAGCCGCTTGGAAATATAGTTGGCGTTGAGAATGGCGTATTTCGTGGCTTCCGTCAGGCCATTGGCGCCGGTCATGGCGATATACATCCAGGAAATGGGCAAAATGCTGGCGCTGCCCCACGGCGCGGCACTGACGGGACCGATGCGCGTGGCAGCGACGCCCCCGTCGCCGGGATTTTGTTTCTCGGCATAGGATTGGTCGCGGGGCGCAACCTCCACACTTTGGCTGCGGGACACAGCCGCCACCTTGTTGAGCCGCGCGGTGAACAAGGGATGGCTGGGCAGAAAGGGAACGAGATGTTTTGCCACGCCAATCGGGCCGACGCCGGGTCCGCCGCCACCGTGCGGAATGCAAAACGTCTTGTGCAGGTTCAGATGGCAGACATCGGCACCGATGAAGCCGGGCGAAGTCAGGCCGACCTGCGCGTTCATGTTCGCGCCGTCCATGTAAACCTGGCCGCCGGCGGCGTGGATGATGTTACAAATTTCCTTGATGCTGTCCTCAAACACGCCATGCGTGCTGGGGTAGGTAATCATCAGGCAGGAGAGGCCGGTCTTGTGGGCTTCGGCTTTGGCGCGAAGATCGGCCACATCAATGTTGCCATTGGCATCGCACGCGACGGCGACGATTTTCATGCCGGCCATCGCGGCGCTGGCGGGGTTGGTGCCGTGCGCCGAAGTGGGAATCAAACACACTTTCCGGTGGGGTTCATTGCGCGACGCGTGGTAAGCATCGATCACCAGCAAGCCGGTGTATTCACCCTGCGAACCGGCGTTGGGCTGCAACGAAATGCCGGCGAATCCGGTGCATTCCGCGAGCCAGTCTTCGAGGTTTTGGAACAGAATCTGGTAGCCGCGTGCCTGACCGAGCGGCGCGAACGGGTGGATTTTGGCAAATTCGGGCCACGACACCGGAAACATTTCGGCCGCGGCGTTGAGTTTCATCGTGCAGGAACCGAGCGGAATCATCGAGGCCGTGAGCGACAAGTCGCGCGATTCGAGCCGCTTGATGTAGCGGAGCATTTCGGTCTCGCTGTGGTAACGGTTGAAGACGGGGTGTTGGAGGAATGGCGAAGTGCGCGGCTTTGAATTTGAATCTTGGGTAACATATTCACCGGCAGCAATTGAAACCGGTTCACCCAGATTAAAGACCTCCGCGATTTCGGAGACTTCATACGAATCCACCGTCTCATCCAATGAAATGCCGATTGAATTTTTATCGATCACCCGAAAATTCATCTGGTGAGCTTCGGCAATTTTTAGGATTTCTGCGACGGAGCCTTTCTTGATGGTCACGTGTAGCGTATCGAAAAAATTTGCTGTCAGGACACGATGTCCCATCAGTTCTAGTTCAAACGCGAGCATTTTTGTCAGCGCGTGAGTTTTGAATGCAATTTTCTTCAAGCCTTCTGCGCCGTGATAACAGGCATACAGCGACGCCATGTTGGCGAGGAGTGCCTGGGCCGTGCAGATGTTGCTGGTGGCTTTTTCGCGGCGGATATGTTGTTCGCGCGTGCCGAGGGCAAGGCGCAGGGCGGGTTTGCCGCGGGAATCCTTGGAAACGCCCACGATGCGACCGGGCATCTGGCGTTTGAATTCGTCCTTGGTGGCAAAGAAAGCGGCATGCGGTCCGCCATAACCCAGCGGCACGCCGAAGCGTTGGGCGCTGCCGACGGCGATGTCGGCGCCGAATTCGCCCGGCGGCTTGATGAGCGTGAGCGCCAGCAAATCGGTGGCGACGGTGAGCATGGCGCCGGCAGCGTGGGCTTTTTCGGCGAAACCGGAGAAATCGTGAATGGCGCCGAAGGTGTCAGGATATTGCACGACGGCACCGAAGACTTTATCGGTGAATTCAAAGTTTTCGTGATTGCCGATGACAATTTCAACGCCCAAAGCCTTGGCGCGGGTCTGAACGACCTCGATGTTTTGCGGATGGCAGTTTTCGGAAACAAAGAAGACATTTCGAGCCGACGAGGCGTCGGCGCCACCACCTTTGAACCGATGGCTCATCATCATGGCTTCGGCGCAGGCCGTCGCTTCATCAAGCAACGACGCGTTGGCGATGTCGAGCGCGGTGAGGTCGGTCACCATCGTTTGAAAATTGAGCAGCGCTTCGAGCCGGCCTTGGGAAATTTCGGCCTGGTAAGGCGTGTATTGGGTATACCAACCGGGATTTTCGAGGACGTTTCGCTGGATGACGGGGGGCGTGACGGTGTCGTAATAGCCTTGTCCAATGAAGGAGCGGAAGACTTTGTTTTCGGATGCGACCTGGCGGAGTTCCGCCAGCGCTTCGAATTCACTGCGGGCGGACGGCAGATTGAGTTTTTTATCGAGGCGGATTTTTTGTGGCACGGCGGCATCGGTAAGGTCGTCCACAGAATCGAAGCCGACAACCTGGAGCATTTTGGCGGTTTCGGCGGCATTCGGGCCGACATGGCGGCGGATAAATTGATCAGGATGAGCGAGCGAACTATCAGTCATAGACATGGGGTTTAGATTAGCGGGCGGCGCGAATCCGGGCAAAACGAATTATGAGAATTCGGAGATGTTCCTGGCGCGGCGCTTGCAACCACTTAATTGACTTTAGTTGGAATTTTTCATGGCGTGCCGCGGCGCGCGCGGTTTAAATTGCATTATGTTCAGCCGGCAATATCGGTTCCTCGCCCGGGCCAACGCGTCTTTGGTGGTGATTTGGCTGGTGGCGTGGGGCGGGCATCGGTTTCTCGAAAATCACAAGATGACGGCGGAAAAGGTGCGGGCGTATGTGGAAACGGTGAATTTTTCCGAGCTGACGGGCGCCGCGCGGGCCAAGGCCTTGAAAGATTTGGAAGATATGTTAAACGCGCTGCCCTACCAGGAGCGACAACGGCTACGTGGGGAACATTTGATGAACGACTGGCTGGCAAAAATGACGGATGAGGAAAAAGCCCAATTCATCGAGGCCACCATGCCCACGGGTTTCAAGCAAATGATCAGCGCGTTCGAGCAAATGCCGGATGAAAAGCGCAAACGGATTATTGACGACGCCATGAAAAATCTGCGTTCCGGTAAGAATCGTCCAACCGCCGGAGCGTCGGCCATCAGTCCGGAACTGGAGGCGAAGATTCGGACGATTGGCCTGAATGCGTTTTACAGCCAAAGTTCGGCCCAGACGAAGGCTGAATTGGCGCCGTTCCTTGAAGAGTTGCAACGGCAAATGGAATCCGGACGAAGGCTGCGCCAGCAATGAAACGGGATGAAGCCATAAAATCATGGGCGCGGCCGGTGGCGTTCACCTTGATTGAGTTGCTGGTGGTGATAGCGATAATTGGCGTGCTGACGGCCTTGTTACTGCCGGTGCTGGGCCGGGCCAAGGAAGCCGCGCGGGCGACTGCGTGCGTCAGCAATCTGCATCAGATGGGCATTGCGCTTCAAATTTATGTGGACGGGAACCACAACCGGTTGCCGATAATGCGGGATCGTTTGATGGATACGAATCAGCCCGCGACAAACGCCTTGCCGGGCGTGGAAGTGGTTTTAAAAAGTGAATTGGGCAACACAAACGTGCTGCGATGTCCTTCAGACCGATCTGGGATTTTTGAACAGACCGGTTCCAGTTATGCCTGGAACAGTCTGCTCAATGGGCAGGATGCCGATCATTTGAAAGTCATGGGCATGAATTTTGATCCCCACGCCATTCCGGTGTTTTTTGACAAGGAAGGATTCCACGCCGCGCGCGGCAAGCACAAGGCCGTAAACTACCTTTACGCCGACGGGCACATCAAAAATCTGCTCGCCATTGAAGGGACCATCCAAAAATGATCGCGCTCAACCAAGTCACGAAGAAATTTGGCGCCCGCGTGGCGGTGAACGAATTGACGTTGCAGGTGCCGCGTGGCGAAGTCTTCGGCCTGTTGGGCCACAATGGCGCCGGCAAAAGCACGGCCATTGGCATGATGCTGGGCCAGGTCTGGCCGACCTCGGGCGAAGTAAAGGTTTGCGGGCAGGACGTGCAGACCCGGCGGGCGGCGGCGTTGCAGAAAGTGGGGGCGATTTTTGAAGCGCCAGCGTTCTACGATTACCTGTCGGGCTGGAGCAATTTGGAAATTCTAAGCCATTATTCCGCCCCCACATCATCGGAACGGATTCGCGAGGTTGTGCAATGGGTGGGGCTAAATGGACGCGAACATTCCAAGGTGCGAACCTATTCGCACGGCATGCGGGCGCGGCTGGCCTTGGCACAGGCATTGTTGCCGCAGCCGGAGATGTTGATCCTCGACGAGCCGGGGAATGGTCTGGACCCGGAAGGTATTGCTGAAATGCGGCAAACCATCAGCCGGCTGCATGACGAACTCGGCCTGACGATCCTGTTGTCCTCGCACCAATTGAGCGAGGTGGAACAACTTTGCTCGCGAATTGCGGTGTTGAACCAAGGTCGCAAGGTGTTTGAAGGACGCATGGCCGATGTCAAAGCCGAGCAAGGCCGGGTGCTGCTTAAAACCCCCGATTTCCCAGCCGCCACGGCCCGGCTGCACCAGCTGGGATTAATTACGGCAGCTTCAGATGGCAAACACATCGTTTTGGGCGAAAGCCGGACGACCGCGGAGGTGACGAAGGCGTTGGTTGCGGCCGACATTGCGGTTGAAGGCATCTGGCAACAGGATCAAACGTTGGAAGATTTTTATCTCAGCCTCGTCAAAAGTGCTCCGTCAAAGTCGAATCCCGCCTAAATCATGTTCCTGGCCCAACTCAACAACGAACTCTGGAAGCTGTTTGGCAAGAAACGCACTTACATTGGTTTTGGCGCGTTTGTGCTGGTTCAGACCGTCATGCTGTTGATGTTTAAATACACCCGCTGGCAGGCTCAGTTTGAGCGGATGTTATCCGGCAATGGCTACCTGGCGTCGGATTACATCTCGGCATTGACGGTGGCGCTGGTGATGCTGATCCCGCAGGTGCTGCTGTTGCTGCCATTGTATGTGACTTTGGTGGGGGGCGACTTGGTGGCAAAAGAAGCCGAGGACGGCACGCTGCGAATGATCTTGTCGCGGCCAATCTCGCGGTTCCGGCTCCTGTTGGTGAAATGGCTCGCGGGCATGCTTTTTTGCGCCGTGCTGGTGCTGATGCTGGATCTTGTGGCGTTGGGCTTCGCCCGGCTGTTATTTCCGTGGAAGGGCATGTTTGCCTTCTTTCCAATGCACCAGACTTTCGGAGTTTTTCCGGCGGGCGAAGGCCTGACGCTTTATGCTTTTTCGGCGCTCTTTGTGGTGGCAAACGCCGTGGCGCAATTGTCCGTGTCCTTTATGTTTTCCTGTTTCAACATCAAGCCGGCGGCGGCCACGATCCTGGCGCTCTCGTATCTGTTCATGAACATGGTCATGGAAAACATTCCCTTCTTCCGGGGGTATCAGAACTGGTTTGTCACCCATCATTTTGACTGTTGGCAACGGGTATTCCAGACCCCGGCGCCTTGGCCGCAGATGCTCCAGTCCGAAGTCATCCTGCTGGCCATCAGCGCCACGGCGTTTCTGATCGGGGCCAGCGTTTTTCAAGTGCGCGACATCAAATCCTGATGCCTTTTCCGCCGCGGTTGACGATTTTCGTGGCAAGAAAAAAACGCCGGCTTTTCGAGTTTTTTTATCGGAAAAAAACGCAATTTCGCATTGTGGCCACGGTCATTTTTTCATAGCCTTCCGGCATTCGAAACCGCACCAATTTTTGCCCGGATTCGCACTATAATTATGTCGAGTATTTCTGGTCTGCCCGAAGAAGAAATTGTTTCACAAGACAAGATCGCCGAGGGGAATTATGACGCCTCCAAGCTATCGCAACTGAAGGGGCTTGAAGCCGTCCGCAAAAAGCCGGGCATGTATATCGGGGGCACGGACGAACGCGCATTGCATCATTGCGTGAGTGAAGTGCTGGATAATTCCGTGGATGAACACCTCGCCGGTTACTGCACGCGGATAGAAGTCACGATCCACCTGGACGGCTCGATTTCCATTCGCGATGACGGGCGCGGCATTCCCGTGGACATCAACAAGGAATCCGGCTTGCCGGGTGTGGAACTGGTCTTGACCACGCTGCATTCCGGCGGCAAATACGGCCAGGGCGGCTACAAGTTTTCGGGCGGCACCCACGGTGTCGGGGCCAAGTGCGTGAACGCCGTGAGTGAATGGTTTGAAGTGGAAGTCTCGCGCGACGGCGGTGTGCATCACATGGAATTCGAACGCGGCAAAACCATCAAAAAGCTTGAAGTAATTGGCAAAAGCAAGAAAACCGGGACGCTGGTGACCTTCAAGCCGGATCCGGAAATTTTCCGCGAAACCGTGGAGTTCAAGGCGGCCACCATCTCACAGCGGCTGCGCGAGCTGGCGTTTTTGAATTCCGGACTGGAAATCATTTTTCAGGACGAACGGGCGGCGAATACCGAGCCGGAACGCTATTATTTCAAAGACGGCGTTGAAGAATTCGTCAAGCAGCTCAACAAAAGCCGCGAGGTGCTGCATCCCAAGCCGATTTCTTTTCGCAAGGAAACCAGGGAAAAGCTGGATGACAAGGACATCGAGGTTCATGTGCAGGTCGTGTTGCAATATAACGACAGCTACAATGACCAGGTTCTGTGCTACACCAACACGATTCATAATCCGGACGGCGGGGCGCATCTCTCCGGCTTTCGTAGCGCGTTGACGCGGGCGGTCAACCAATACGCCAAATCCAACGAGCTACTGAAGGAAAAAGATCCGGCGATTACTGGCGACGATGTGCGCGAAGGTTTGACGGCGGTGATTTCAGTAAAGCACAGCGACCCGAAGTTTGAGTCCCAGACCAAGGTGAAATTACTCTCGCCGGAAGTCGAGCGCATCACCGGCTCGGTGACTTACGAAGGTTTGATGGCGTATTTCGATGCGAATCCACCCATCGCCAAACGCATCGTGGACAAAGGTCTCACGGCGGCGCGAGCCCGGGAAGCGGCGCGCAAAGCTCGGGAAGCTGTGCGCAAATCGGCGCTGACGGGCGGCGGCCTGCCCGGCAAGCTGGCCGATTGTTCGGATCGTGATCCGGAAAATACCGAGCTTTACATCGTTGAAGGTGATTCCGCCGGTGGTTCAGCCAAACAAGGTCGCGACCGCAAGTTTCAGGCGATTCTCCCGATTCGCGGCAAATTGATTAACGTCGAAAAAGCCCGGCTGGACAAGGTGCTTCAGAATAATGAAATCCGCACGATGATCACAGCCATCGGCACAGGCATTGGTGACGGCGAAGGCGAAGGCGCATTCAATCTCGAAAAGCTTCGTTATCACAAGATCATCATCATGACCGATGCCGACGTGGACGGATCGCACATTCGCACGCTTCTGCTGACGTTCTTTTACCGCCAGATGCCGCAGCTGGTGAAGCAAGGATTCGTCTATATCGCACAACCGCCGCTTTACAGCATTACCCGCAAGAAAAAGACCGATTACATTGACGACGACATCCAACTCAACCGCATCTTGCTGCAAAACGGGGTGGAAGAAGTGAAGCTGAAGCACCTCGCGGACGGCAAGGAATTCAATCCCAATCAGCTCGAGGAAATTTTGACGCTGCTTGAGTCGCTCGATAAACACGCCACTTACATCAAGCGGCTGGGCGGCAATTTCGCTGATTACGTGGACAAACGCGCCAAAGACGGCACGCTGCCACAGACGATGATCAAGGTGCGCTCCGGCAACGACGAGACCGTGCATTATTTCATCACCGCCGAGGAGGAGGAGGAATTCAAGACGGCGAACAATGACATCTTTGGCAGTGACACGGAAGTGGAGCGCAAAAAGGACGGCCCAACGCGCCGCGCCAAGGTTTCCAATCTGCATCTGGAAAGCAAGGCCATCGCCGATTTGTTGGGCAAGCTTTCCAAGAAAGGCCTGCAAATTGATCACTACGCGGCGCAGGACAAACCGTTGTTTGAGTTGATCGAGGGCGAAGGTGAGCGCGCGAATGTGACGCCGCTGTTCTCGATTCCGGAAATTCTTGACGGAGTTAAGACCGTCGGCAAGAAAGGCATCCAAATGTATCGCTTCAAAGGTCTCGGTGAAATGGACGCCAAAGAACTTTTTGAAACCACCATGAATCCCGCCAAGCGCAAGCTGCTGCGCATTGAGCTTTCCGACGCCGTGGAGGCCGAGGAAATGTTTGTGAAGTTGATGGGCGATGAAGTTGAGCCGCGCCGCCAGTTCATCGAAGACAACGCGCTCAACGTGCGCAACCTCGACGTTTAATTTCCAAAATTTTTCCGTTAACGCATCATGCCAGACGAAACTGAAAACAATTTACCGCCGACACCGCCGGAACAAAAACCGACGGGTGGCGCTTACACTCAGGGCGAAAAAGTCGCCAAGATCAATGTCGCGGAGGAGATCAAGAACTCGTTTCTTGACTACTCAATGTCGGTGATCATTTCCCGCGCCCTGCCCGACGTGCGCGATGGCCTCAAGCCTTCGCAGCGCCGCATTTTGTATGCGATGGAAAATCTGTCGCTGTTTCCGGGGCGCAAGCACATCAAGTGCGCCAAAATTTGCGGTGACACTTCCGGCAACTACCATCCGCACGGCGAAGCGGTGATTTACCCGACGCTTGTTCACATGGCACAGCCGTGGGCCATGCGCGAGAAGCTGGTGGATGGCAAAGGCAATTTTGGTTCCGTGGAAAATGACCCGCCGGCGGCAATGCGTTACACCGAAGCCCGCCTGACGCATCTGGGCGCGTTGCTGATGTCCGACATGGACAAAGACACCGTCGATTTTGTTCCAAACTACGACGAACGTCTCTCCGAGCCCACCGTTTTCCCGGCGGCATTCCCCAACCTGCTCGTCAACGGCGGCACCGGCATCGCCGTCGGCATGGCGACCAACATGGCGCCGCACAACCTGGGCGAAGTCGTGGATGGCATTTGCGCGCAGATTGACAAGCCGGAGATCACGATTCCCGAACTGATGAAATTCATCAAGGGGCCGGATTTCCCGACGGGCGGCTACATTTGTGGCCTAGAAGGGATCAAAAACTATTTTTCCACGGGCAAGGGCAGCGTCAAGTTGCGCGGGCGCATTGGCGTGGAGGAGATGAAGGGCAATCGCGAGCAGCTCGTCATTACCGAGATTCCTTTTAACGTGAACCGCGCGGCGCTGGAAGAACAGATTGCCGACCTCGTCAACGAAAAGGTCATCACGGAAATTTCCGCGATGCGCAATGAGTCGGATGAACACTGCCGCCTCGTGCTGGAACTGAAACGCGACGCGGTGCCGAAAGTGGTCATTGCGAATCTTTTCAAGCACACACAGTTGGAGGTGTCGTTTAGTGTGAATTCGCTGGCGATTGATCATGGCCGGCCAAAGACGCTCAATCTCAAGGAGATTATTCAATGTTACATTGAGCATCGCCGCGAAGTGGTGTTGCGGCGCACCCGGTTTGAATTAAAGAAGGCCGAGGAGCGCGCCGAGCTGCTGGAAGGCTACATCATTGCGCTGTCAAACCTCGACGAATTTATCCACATCATCCGTTCCAGCAAAACCCGCGATGAGGCGAAGATTAAATTGCTGGCATTCGAGTGGTCCCGTGAACAGGTGCAGACGTGGGGCATTTTGATCCGCAGTGAAACACGTTTGGAGGCGGGCCGCTACGCTTTGAACGAGCGGCAGGTGGATGCGATTTTGGATCTGCGCCTGTATCAGCTGACCGGATTGGAAATCGACAAGATTGACAAGGAATACAAGGCGTTGCTCGAAGTGATCAAGGATTTGCTGGATATTCTGGCAAAGGAATCCCGCGTGATGGCGATCATTAAGCAGGAATTGCTGGACATCAAAACCAGGCATGCCACCCCGCGTAAGACAGAAATCGTGCCGGACGAAGGTGAAATTGCCATCGAAGATTTGATCGCCAACGAAGGCGTCATCATCACGCTCACGCATTCCGGACTGATTAAGCGCACCAACGTCAGCCAGTATCGCGCCCAAAAACGCGGTGGCAAAGGCGTCATTGGCATGACGACCAAGGAAGGCGAGACCGAAGAGGACAAGGATTTTGTGGAGCACCTGTTCACTGCCAGCACGCATGATTACCTGATGTTCTTCACGAATACAGGCCGGGTTTACGTGGAACGCGTGCATGAAATTCCCGACATGGGCCGCGCGGCCAAAGGCCGGAGCATTGCAAATCTGCTGGAACTCAAGGAAGGCGAAAAGGTCGCTGCCATGATCCGGGTTTTGGCCAAAACCAATGAAAATCGGGACGATGTGACCTGGAAACAGCCGGGCTTCCTCTTTTTCACCACCCAACAGGGCACGGTCAAGAAGACGGTGCTGGAAGATTTCGGAAATGTCCGCAAGGGAGGCATCATCGCCATCGGCATCGAATCGGACGATACGCTGATCGATGTGAGACTGACTACCGGCTCGAACGAAGTGGTGATCATTACCAAAGCCGGCATGAGCATCCGCTTCAATGAAGAAGACGTTCGTTCCATGGGCCGTCCCGCCGGCGGGGTCAAAGGCATCACGCTTGAGCAGGGCGATGCCGTGGTGGCCGCATCCATTGTGGTGCCAGATGCCACATTGCTGGTGGCGGGTGAGAATGGCATCGGCAAGCGCACGGCGTTTGACGAATACCGGGTTCAATCCCGCGGCGGCAAAGGCATCATCACCATGAAAACCGGCGACAAGACCGGCGGCGTGGTCGGTGCGCTTACGGTCCGTGACAGTGATGAAATCATGCTGATAACTGTCGGCGGCCAGATGGTGCGCACCAGTGTTAAGGATATTCGTGAGGCCGGACGCAACACCATGGGCGTGAAACTCGTGAACGTGGATTCCGGCGACAAACTTCAAGCTATCGCGCCGGTCATCAGCGAAGAGAAAGACGAGTCGGTTGAAAAAGCCGCGGACTGAACCTTCTGCGGAGCGCCGACCGATGAAACTCTGATCTGGTGATCAGATGCATTGGGTCAATGCCGGTCAATTTGATCGGATCATTGCTGGTTTGCAAAAGCGATGAGCCTTGGCGGCACAAGCTTTGAACGGGAGCCGGCCAACTTCAATGGGGGTTGCCGCCGCCCGGTTGGGAAACAAATATAAAATCGGATGTTACCTTTGTGTGATTCTGGCGTCTGGTTCAACGCAGACAGTTCGTTTCGTGCGTTAAGATTCTGACATTAGCTTCTTGCAACTGTCCGCGCAGGTTGAACGGTCAACTTGAGGTCGTGTCAAAGCGTCTGGAGTAAACATTAAAATGATGAATCAAAAGCCATTGCTCTGCTCGCGTGGGACCATGAGGGGGATGATTTCAATATTCGCCCTGGCCTTTGCGGCCTTGGGGTTGATCGGCTGCGCAACACACAGCACCATCCAGACCCGGACGCGGGAACGGTCCCAGGCATATGCGTCCCTTGCTCCAGCGGCTCAACAGTTGGTCGCCCAAGGACGCATCCAAGTGGGGATGGACACCAATGCCGTTTATATGGCCTGGGGCAAACCCCAAGAGGTGTTGGAAAGCGGCGATCAGAACGGGGAGTTCATGACCTGGGTTTATCGCGGAGCATTTTTGGAAGAAACCCGTTATTGGGTGGGATGGCGGCAGCCACATCTGCAGTTTGACTACGAGCCACGATCTTACGTCCGTTCTGAAATCGTGTTTTTCAATGGCAAAGTCCAATCCTGGCGGACGTTGCCGCAACCTGCGAATTAATTTCAGCCCACTGCGACGGCACCCGCACCAATGCTTTCAACTCACAGATTATCAATACGTTTCATCTATTTCCTTCTCGGGATTGGTCTTTTAATCATTGCGGAAGCGTGCGACAGCCTGCGGGCTGACCAAGTCGTCCTGCACCTAAAGAGCGGCGATGTCGTCAGCGGCACCATTCTGACCGACCACACAAACGAGATCGTGATTTCCAATGCCTGGGCCAAAACCCTCTCCGTGCCCGTTGGAGAAATCGCCAAACGCGAAATCATTTCTCCCCCCCCCCAGCCGCCGGCCCCAACTCCTCCTCCGGCGGCCCCGGTGCTGGCTCAAAAGAAACCCGCACCAACGCCGCAAACGCCTGCCCAAGCACCCACCGTCGCCAAACCAGCCGCGCCGAAGGGCACATGGCACGGTAATGTGACAGTGGGAGCGGATGCCTTGTTCAGCACCGCCAACCAGCAGGACTATTTTGGAAAGCTCAATCTCACTTATGAGCAGGCTTACCGATCAAACCCTCAGAAATTTTTCCGGAACACCAGTCAACTGGAAGGAGAATATAAAAAGACAGACGGACTGGTGTCCGCCAATCGCAGCAACATAAACAACAAGAGCGACTTCGACATTTTCAAGCTAAACTATGGATACGTCAGCGGCGGCGCGGGCTTTGATTACATCAGTAAAATCAATTCGAAATATCAGGCCGGGGCGGGTATCGGACGGCACATGTTTCGCACAAGCTCGTTTGCCATGAATTCGGAGGGCGGTTTGGATTATCAGACCCAAAATCGGTCGAATGCTTCCAGTTTGAGCTCGTTTTATGGACGATTGGCGGAAGATCTGACGTGGAAAATCCGCAAAAACCTCACCTTTACGCAGAAGATTGAGTTTTATTCGAATCTTGAGCAGTTGTCCCAATACCGGTTCGGGCTGAACGGCAACTTGAGTTACGGCTTCTGGCAAAATCTAAGCCTTAATCTTACCGCCGATGAAAACTACACCACGGAAGTCGCCCCGGGGGTGCGACGGAACGAATTTGAACTTCGCCTGACGCTGGGCATGAATTTCTGAGGCAGCCCGGCGCGTTTTTTCCGAAAGAGACGGGATTTCACTTCCTTTGAATGATTTGGACTTGCAGCGAAGTCGATAATTTCATTTATTCCGGCCCCTGCTTTTATGAAAAAAATCAAACTCATTGCCGTGGCCGCTGGAATGCTGGCGGTGTCACCGATCATTTCATGGGCGCGCGCTCAAGACATGACCGGAACCAACATGGTGACGGTCGTGGTTACCAACGTCGTCACCATAACCAACCTGGTTACCGCGGTTCCTGCCGCAGCCGCAGAATCCAATCCCGCCGATGTCGAACCGATGGTAAAATATCCTTGGCAAAGCTCCATTTCAGCCGGGTTGACACTAACCCGGGGGAACAGCCATACATTGTTGTATTCCGGTTCATTCCAGACCGACAAGAAAACCCCGAACAACGAATATTCACTCGGCGCCGATGGCGCCTATGGCAGCCAAAATTCACAGGACAACGTGAACAACTATGGCGGATTCGCCCAGTGGAATCATTTGTTTACTGAACGGCTGTATGGTTATATCCGCGTGGATGCCTTGCGCGACGTCATCAACGATCTGGATTATCGCCTCAACATCGGTCCCGGTGCCGGTTATTACCTGATCAAAGAGGCCGACACCTCGCTTTCTGCGGAAGCGGGCGGTGGCATGCAAATCCAACATCTCGGCGGCAACTATGATTCTTTCGGCACCGTCCGTTTTGCCGAAAATTATGAACATAAATTCAGCGGACGCGCCAGACTCTGGCAGAAAGCCGAATTCCTGCCCCAGTTGGACAAGTTTCAGAACTTTACCGTCAATGCGGAAATCGGCGTCGAGGCTTCCATCACAGGATCCCTCAGTTTAAAAACCTGTCTGGACGACAGCTACCTGAGCGAACCCGCCGCAGGTCGCAAACGGAATGACATCAAGCTGATCAGTGGCGTTTCCTACAAATTCTAAACCGTCAAAATAAAGCATGTCGCGGCGGCTGGATGGTGCCAACCCGCCCGGCGATGCCCCCCAAGGTGTCCATCAACCCGGGTCAGGCCCAGACCCAGACAGACTACGACGCATACGTAAGCGTCACGCGTAGCTTTCAATTACCCATAAGTTTCGCGGCCAAGGCAAAGCCAAGTTGAATATCATTGAGCCGAGATAGACCGCGCCAGATCACCATGTTGCCCGGCGGTGGATCAGTGG
>JAKALA010000056.1 GCA_021813325.1 bacterium
GGATTGCCATCACGGTTTACCTGATGGTCGCCATCCTGCACAAGCAGTTGAACCTGCCCGGAACACTGCACCGAACTTTGCAGCTTTTGAGTGTTCATCCTTTTGAAAAAGTGCCTTTGCATGAGATGTTTACAGAAGCCGAGTTCAAACTGCCGTCAGCCAATAATGCCAACCAACTACGGCTGTTGGACTTATAGCCGGACGGGCGTGAAAAATAGCATGATTATGGAAACGGGATTTGAGTTCCGAAAGATTAATTCTATCTGTCTGTATTTTTAGAGGAAGATGAGTTGTTTCCACGCTTCAGCCAGATCAATAAAATACTGATATCAGATGGTGAAACGCCTGAAATTCGGGCGGCTTGACCAACTGTCTGCGGGCGAATTTTGGCTAATTTGGTGCGGGCCTCCAGCCGAAGGCTTGAAACCGATGAGTAATCGAAAGATTCGGGAATTATTTTATCCTGCAAACTTCTAAGTTTTGAAACATCAGCTTCTTGTCTTTCAACATAGCCGGCATATTTAACGGCGATTTCAACCTGCTGGATGACTTCATCGCTCAATGCGGAATTTATATTTGGCAAATCTCGGTATGAATTTTCAGGACGACTCAGTAACTTGGCTAAATTATTTTTGCCGTAAAATGTAGATTCAAGGCGGGTCAATTCAGAGTTTATGGCTACTTCCTTGGCACAAAATTTCTGATAGTTTCTTTCGGGTAAAAGTCCAATTTGATGACCAATTTTGGAAAGACGAAGATCAGCATTATCTTGTCGCAACAGCAATCGGTATTCGGCACGGGACGTGAACATGCGATATGGTTCAGATGTCCCCTTAGTCACCAAATCGTCAATCAATACTCCTATGTATGCCTGATCGCGACGAAAAACCACAGGTTCACATTTCTGAATCCGCCTGGCAGCATTAATGCCAGCCATCAAACCTTGAGCGGCCGCCTCCTCGTAACCGGAGGTTCCATTAATTTGACCCGCCAAATAAAGATTTTTACAAATTTTTGTTTCAAGCGAAGGAAACAACTGTGTCGGAAATGCAAAATCATATTCAACGGCGTATGCAGGACGCATAATCTCGGCATTTTCGCAACCAATGATAGACCGAACCAGTTCTACTTGAACATCGAAAGGCAGGCTGGTGGAAAATCCATTGACATAAAATTCATCGGTTTCTATCCCTTCCGGCTCCAGAAAAATCTGATGTCTCTCCTTATCTGAAAATCTAACAATTTTATCTTCGATAGATGGGCAGTAACGAGGGCCTACTCCTTCGATGGCCCCAGAAAACAACGGAGATTTATGCAGGTTTTTTTGGATAATTTCCGCCGTTTTGCTGGTTGTGAAAGTTATGTAACATGGTAATTGTTTTCCGATACGGCTTAAAATTGAACCAAGAGGGTATTTCCCGTCTGATAAATCAGTTTTTTTATTTGAGTTAGACGCTTGTTCCATGTGGAACAAATCATCTTTCCAAAAAGTAAAATATGGAATGGGATCATCGCCAGGTTGAATTTCCGTTTTGGAAAAATTAATTGATTTACGCAAGAGTCTTGGGGGGGTTCCAGTTTTAAGTCGTCCAAGCTCCAATCCAACCTCGTTTAGCGAGGCTGAAAGATTCATTGCCGCTGCATCGCCAAGGCGCCCGCCTGATTGCTGATTTGATCCAATATGCATCAGCCCACGCAAAAAAGTCCCAGTAGTGATGATGACTGCTTTAGAGAGAAACTGAACACCCAAGGTTGTTTCAACTCCGTAGGCAACGGCGTCTTTGAAAAGTAATTTAGAAGCTTGACCTTGTTTAACGTCCAAACGGGGTTCCGCTTCGCAAACCCATTTCATACGAAGCTGGTAAGCCTTCTTGTCACATTGAGCGCGCGGAGCCCAGACGGCTGGTCCCTTTTTTGTGTTCAGCATCCTAAATTGAATGCCAGACATATCCGTTGCCTTACCCATCTCGCCACCCAGCGCATCAATTTCACGAGCAAGATGACCTTTTGCCAATCCTCCAATGGCGGGGTTGCAGGACATCTGGCCAATGCCATCAACATTGATTGTTAGCAATAATGTCTCGCAGCCCATGCGTGCCGAGGCTAAAGCCGCCTCAATCCCTGCATGTCCAGATCCTACCACAATGACATCGTAAATCTTTGGATAACTATACATTTAAAAATATTTAGAGTTAGAAAATTTGTGAAACATTACGAATCAAAAAACTCATTAAAAGAATGGAACAAAGATATAGTAAAAATTCAACGTTCAAGCGTTCTGATGGGAATGAGCCGGAAGAGTTATAGAAATTGTGGTTCCTCGCCCTTTGCGTGAGCGAATTCGAATTTCGCCATGGTGTGTTTCGATAATTCTCCCCACGATGGCTAATCCCAGCCCGCTACCCTTGGTCTTAGTGGTGGGAATAACGGACTTGAATGCTTTTTGCTGTTGTTCTTTAGACATTCCCGAACCGGTGTCTTTAAACTCTACAATGATCTGCGCCGGTTTTTTGGGGCTAGATACAACTCGCGACCGGATCGTCAATGTGCCACCATTGGCCATAGCTTCCGCAGCATTAAGAATTAAATTCAAAAATGCCTGTTCTAACTGTGGGGCATCCCCAGACACAAAAGGCAGATTTTGCTCCGAATTTCTGGTGAGTTTGATTCCCTGATTTGAAAGTTTATGTCGGACTAACAAACTCAGTTCGTCAATGAGGGCGTTCAAATTTACAGGTGCAAAGTGAGGTTCAGTTGTCCGGGCAAAATCCAAAATTTGCTCAACAATCTTGTTGAGGTGTTCAATTTTCGCCTCAATGATTTGAGCATCTTTAGCACGAGGATCTTTCGCTTCAAATTTCAAATTGAGCGAATGATAAAGCAACTTCATCACGGTTAAAGGGTTGCGTATCTCGTGAGCCACTTCTGCGGCCAATAAACCCAGAGCTGATAGTTTTTCGTTTTGCCGTAATTGCTCCTCAACATCGACCACACGTTCGTAGAGACGTGCCTTTTCAATAGCAATGGCGGATAACTCGGCCAGGGCAGAAAGGATACGAATTTCTTCATTGGAAAAGCTATAAGGAATAGATGTATAAACACTTAAAGCTCCAATGCTTTGTCCGGAAAATATCAACGGAACACTCAGCAGCGATATTAACCCCTCGCGCCGAGCTAAATCGACATTTTGGTAACGCACGTCTGACTGAACATTGGCCACTTGTAGCGGTTTTTTTCGGCGGACGACCACGCCAATCAAGCTCTCGGATACACTAAGGCGAGGTTTGTTGATATAAGCATCCCCCGCTCCATAGCTAGCGCGCAGGTCTAACCATTCATGGGTTTCATCCGAGAGCATTAGCGAGCAGGTTCTTGCCCGCATGAGATGGCAAGCTTCCTTGGTGATAACACGTAAGGCTTCATCAAGATTTAGTGTCGAATTGATTATTTGGCTAACGCTGGCGAGCGATTCAAAGAGCATGACTTTGAGGCGCAACTGTTCGTATAACCAAGTGTTTTTTATTACGCTAGATGCTTGAATTGCCAGTTCTTCCAGAAGCTCTTGGTCTTCGAATGAAAAGGCGTTCATGCGATCCGAATCCACGTTGATCACGCCCCGAACTTCACCCTGCACTTCCAATGGCACGGCGAGTTCAGAACGCACGTCGCGTCGAACACTTACATAATGTTTATTCTGAGTGACGTCCCCGACGCAGGCGGGCTTGCCCGTTTGTGCCACCCAGCCGGTAATTCCTTCTCCCACCCGCAATTTTAACTTTCTGGCGTTGGATGACAGGTTTTGAGCCGCATGAATTTCCAGGAAGCCATTGGTTGGGTTAATTAGGGCTAAAGAGCCGGAAGCGGCGCGCATCACGCGGATGGCTTCGCTCACAATTAATTGGAGCGCCTCTTGCGAGTCCAAGGTGGAATGAATGACCTTTCCCACTTGATAGAGCAGACTCAAGCGTTCCGGTGGCAGATTCGTTTTTGGCAATGCGTCGTTCAACGGAAGTGAAGTTAGAACTGCGGACCCCAAATTAAAACTAAATCTTACCGCGTTCGCATGATCATGATGGCGCCGGTGATACCAAAAACCATATTGGGCAGCCACGCGGCGAGCCAGGGCGGCAAATGACCGCTCTGGCCAAAAGCGAGGCTGATTTGTTGCAAGACAAAGAAGGCAAAACAGATAAAAATGCTGCCCGCCACCCCGAAAAATAGATTGCGGCGCCCAGATTGGGCGCCAAAGGGAATCGCCATTAAGACCACAACCATGCAGGTCCACGGAATCGCCAAGCGGCCATAATATTTTGTGTAAAGCGCATGGGCGTCATCGGCGGGTAACTTCGGATGCAACTTGAAATATTCCCGCAGCTCTTTGAGGGGAATATCGGCATTGCGGGAACCACGCAGGGTTTGAGCATCGCTTAGTTTGATGTCGCTTAAAATCTGGCGGGGGGTCTCGTCAAATTCTCGCATCGCAATCCAATTCGTTACGGCGATCGGAACCACATCCCCTTTAATTCCGGATTGCTGAAATAATTGGGCGTTGAAAAACACCCACGTTTCATTGGTGTATTCGGCGCGGACGGCTTGTAAGGCTCGCCAGGAACCATCGGGCAACGTCCACGTCACGTTGGGATTATACATGGTTTTCGTGTCAGCATCATATTCACCCATTTGCCAGATTCTGTTGGCGCGACTGTTGCGGAAACCAATTTTATAGAAGTGAGTTTTGAGTTTGGACGCATTTTCATTCTTCACATATCGATTCAGAATACTTTGTGACCAATCGGCGCACATGGGCGCCGCATATTCATTCAAAAAGAAGTAAAATCCCGTCGCGACAAGTCCGACGACGAAATAAGGCGCACACAGACGCCACAGACTGATTCCGGCTGCTCTCAATGCCGTAAGTTCATGATGTCTAGCGTGATGAGTAAGCGCGTAAAGCAAAGCCAGCAGCAGTGTTATCGGCAGCACCATGACGAAGAAACTGGGCATCATGGCCAAGGCATATTCCGCGCAGTCAAACAGGCGCAGTTTGTGTTCCTGCATGTCGTCCAGTTGGGTGAAGAAAAAGTAGGAAATCCAAAAGACGAGAAATCCGCCGAGGCAATATGTCATCGGCGTCAGTAATTCGCGGAACAGGTATCGGTCATGCAACCGCATGGTTTAGAATAGTTGGAAATAAGGTCGCACCAAAAGTTCAAAAGCCATCAGATGAAGACTGGTGGGTTGGCGGGGACTCGAACCCCGGACCAATGCCTTAAAAGGGCACTGCTCTACCAACTGAGCTACCAACCCAACAGAGCGCAGAAAATTATATTAAAATCCAATGAAAGCAAGATCATTCACCACAGTTTTTGCGGTGCGCCAAAATAAATTTCCCCATGTCAAACCACTTTAAAATTTATTTTTCCCCGCGCTTGGGCTAAATTTTGGACATAAAGACCGCCACGCACATTAAATTTTGGGGCGTTCGCGGCTCGATTCCCACGCCGGGGTCGGGCACGGTGCGCTACGGCGGCAACACGACTTGCGTGGAAGTGCGGTGTGGCGCGGATATTATCATTCTGGATGCAGGCACCGGCTTGCGCAAGCTGGGCCAGTCGCTGCTCAACGAATTTAAGCGGCAACCGCTGCACTTGACGATGCTGTTATCCCACACGCATTGGGATCACATCCAAGGCCTCCCGTTTTTTGCTCCCATTTATGAGTCCCGCTGCCGGATGCGTATTTTGGGGTGCGAAGGCGCGCGGAAAAGCTTGGAAGAAGCGCTTACGGGCCAGATGAAAAGCCCTTACTTTCCGGTGCCGTTCTCAGAGTTGCCGAGCAACATCGAAATCGATGAACTCGAAGATTTTGATTTTGCCCTCGGGAATGTATTGGTAAGCGCACAACGGGCCAACCATCCTGGCATGGCGGTTGGATATCGCTTGTTTTCGCCGGCTGGGATTATTGTGTTTTTCCCGGATACGGAGCCGCGCCAAAAAGGAGGTGATCCGCAAATGATCCAGTTTTGCCAGGATGCGGATGTGCTGATCCTTGACTCCCAATACGATCATGTCGAATACGGGAAACACAACGGCTGGGGACATGGTTGCGTGGATGATTCGGTCACCCTAGCCTTAAAAGCGGGGGTTAAACGGTTAATCCTATTCCACCATGATCCGGATCATGATGACCGGAAAATTGATTCTCTTCGCAGATACGCCCGCAAGCTGGTGGCCAAAGCCAAAAGCAAAATGAAAGTGGAAGCCGCCAGCGAAGGCATGGTTTTGAAATTGACCGGGAAGAGGGTCTGATGCCATCAGCGGCGGGAAAATTTATCCGATTTGCGGGAATTTCCCCCATTTTTCGGGAGGTTTAATAATTTGTTCATCAAGCACTTCGCGGTTCCTAGTTTCCTAAACTCATTTTCGCCTCAAGCGCAGGCAAAACCGGCCGATGCTAATAGACGGAAATAACGATATTTCCAGCAGTTTTAGCAGAAAGCCATGAGATGAAGCTAAATAAATCAAGTTTAACGCTTAACCAACGCCTGTTGCTCCTCTTGGGATTTGTGTTGATTGGCATGGTGATTCTTCATGTCTCCAACGTGTTGTTGGAGCAACGAATCAATCAAACAGTCGTATTTCCCAATTTCGAAAGCCAGATTGTGAACGGCCATAAAGTCGCGCTGAAAGCGCTGGTCAATGCGGAGACGCAGATTCTTGCCAATAGAATCAAATCGGCCAAAACGCGGGCGGAACAAATTGCCATCATTGCGGCAGACACCGATCCCATTCGATTTTTCGACGATCGTTCCGGCTATTATTTTACCTATGACACCACCGGCGTGCGCATTAATGTTCCGATCGATAAAAGCTCCAATGGGAAAAACTTCATCGGACTGAAGGATAAAAATGGTTTTGCGTTTCTTCAGGGACTCATCAATGCCGCCAAGGCCGGCGGCGGATTTGTGCAGTATTATTTTGAAAAAGAAGGCAAGGGCATCCAGCCGAAATTAAGCTATGCCGCCATGATTCCCGGCACCGATTTTTTGCTCGGCGCCGGCGTTTACATTGACGATGTCCAAGCCGAACGCGCCGCGCTAGAGCAAAAAGTCAACTCCCAAGCGCGAATTTATTTCATCTATAAGCTCGCGCTTTTCGGGGCGATTCTAGGCGTCACCTTGCTGGTGGCGTTTATGCTGTCGAAATCCATCACCCGGGTGATTCATACCGTTGCGGAAAGTTTGCTCTCCAGCGCCGGGCAGGTGTCCATGGCTTCCTCGCAATTGTCACAAACCAGTCAAACCCTGGCGGAGGGTTCCAGCGAACAGGCCGCGTCCATTGAGGAAACCAGCGCATCGCTGGAGGAATCATCCAGCATGACCAAGCGGAATTCCGAAAATGTTCAGACCGCCAAGGCACTTGCCCAGCAAACCCGGGCCGCCGCCGATCGCGGTGCCGCCGAAATGCAATCCATGTCCAAAGCCATGGAAGCCATCAAGAGTTCGTCCAATGACATTGCCAAGATCATTCAAACCATTGATGAAATCGCCTTTCAAACCAATATCCTCGCGCTGAATGCCGCCGTCGAAGCCGCCCGCGCCGGCGAAGCCGGCATGGGTTTCGCCGTGGTGGCGGATGAGGTGCGCAGCCTGGCCCAGCGCTCGGCACAGGCCGCCAAGGAAACCACCGCAAAAATTGAGGGCGCCATTAATAATTCCGGCCAGGGTGTTGCCATTACCGGGAAAATTGCGACCGCGCTGAACGAAATTGTAACGCGCGCCCGCCAGATGGATGAATTGGCCGGTGAAATCGCCGCCGCGGCCCGTGAGCAGTCCGAAGGAATCACACAGATTAACACGTCCGTTGGCCAATTGGACCAAATCACCCAATCCAATGCTGCCAGCGCCGAAGAAAACGCCGCCAGTGCCGAGGAACTGAATGCTCAAGCCGAAATCATGAAACAATCCGTCATGGAATTGTTGCAGTTGGTCGGCAACCAGCAAAAACAGTCACCCCCGCCATCCAAACGCGCCTCCCAAAAAACAACCCACGCGCCTCTGAACGGTTCGCATCGCAATGGCCATTCTGGTTCCAGCAACGGCCAGCGGCAGACTTCTCTGGCCGCCGCAGACTTCGAATCGTTTTAATAGTGCCTCATTCAGGGCCGGCTTCCGTCAAATCTGGTTTGTCCGGTTCGGCTCGGTTTGGCTCGGGCCACAAACAATGCGACCGAATTGATACCTCCTTTGAGGTATTTCCATAAATCAGGTTCGGATAAATACTCCTATTCGATGATTCGGGATGCGTTTGTCGCAGGCGCTTGGAAACGCTGACAGATGAAAGGTTCAGTAGAAGTTCAAGCCAAAAGCGTCACCAATCATTCACCCCGTTTCGGTGTTTGTGATTTAGCCGTAACATAACTGCCAAAGCCGCGAACCCTGCGGCTGGCCGGGAAATCGGTTCCTTGGGTTCCGGGTATTATCCGGTTCGTTGTCCCCCCGGCGAACCGGATTTTTTGATCGCGGCGGTCAGAAAGCGCAACCACGCATTGCCTTTCCGTCCGAATTTTTGGAGTCAGCATAGGATCACAGCACCTGCCCGCCGGAAGCCTCAATTCGTTGGCCGTTGATCCAGTAGCAATCATCGGACAGCAGCGCGTTCACCACGCCTGCGATGTCGTCGGCCTGGCCCACGCGGCCCAGGGCGATGTTCGCTTCCATCATTTTCTTGAACTGCGGATTGTTCCGGATGAAGCCGCCGCGAAAATCCGTTTCCGTCGCGCCCGGCGCCACGACGTTGACCCGGATTTTGCGCGGCCCGAGTTCCTTGGCCATGTAGCGGGTCAACCCTTCCACGGCGGTTTTCAGCGACGCGTAAATCGAGTAGCCCGGCAGCACAAAACGGCTGGTGCCGGTGGAGATGTTGACGATCTGTCCGCCGTCGTTGATAAGCGGCAGCAGCGTCTGCGAGAGAAAAAAGACGGACCGGAAATGGACGTTCATCATCTCGTCGAATTGCGCCTCGGTGGTCTCGGCGAATGGCTGGGAGAGGCCGATGCCGGCGTTATTCACGAGAAAATCAAATTTTATTGCGCCAAGCTTTTCGAGCGCATCTTTGGCCACAGCGGCGAAGTTCATGTAGGAAGCGCGCGTGGCCACGTCCAGTTGCGCCGCAACGGAACGGGCGCCGAGCGATTCAATCTGTTTGACCACCTTGCCGGCTTCGGCCTCCGACGATTTGTAGGTGATGATGGAATCCACGCCCGACTTGGCCAGGCGCAGCGCGATGGCTTGGCCGATCCCGCGGGAACCTCCGGTGATGATGGCGATTTTTTGGCTCATAAAAAATTTTCGGGTTAAATCCGTGGCGTTATTGGTGGCACAACTTCGGCATAATTGCCAACGGGATTTTGATGAATCGGAACAAAAGCGCTCGACGGTGAAGGGTAAGTTGCTATTGGTTTGCCATGTATCTGCCACCGCTGTCGATTCTGGCTCGGATTTGGGGATTGGGCGAACTTTGCATGGCGATTAAAACTCATTCCAAATCAGGCGGAAAATCCAAAGACCGCGGCTCGCTGTATCTGATCTGGATCGTTTGCGCCTTGAGCGTTTGGGCGGGCGTTTATGCCGGCAGCCATGCGCATTCGTGGGATTTGCCAAGGCGTCGGACGTTGTATTTCGTCGGCTACGGTTTGTTTGTCGTCGGGGGGGTGTTTCGCTGGTTTGCGATATTTTATCTGGGCCGGTTTTTCACTCCCAACGTGGTCATCCTCACCGACCATCATCTGGTTGACACCGGCCCGTATCGTTTCATCCGGCATCCCACCTACACGGGCGCGCTCTGCGCCGCTTTCGGCGTGATTCTGACCCTGGCTAACCTGGCGGCGCTACTGGTCATCATGCTGCCCGTCACGGCCGTGGTGCTCTGGCGCATTCACATCGAAGAAGCGGCCCTTCGGGAGGCGTTCGGCGAACATTATCGTCTATACACGCAACGCACGAAACGTCTGCTGCCGTTTATTTATTGAGCTAGAAAAAATCCGCTGACGGCGCTTATTTATCGCGCTTGAGCAGGAATTCCGCGAGCGCTTCCAAAGCCACCGCCCGGCCCTGGAAAATTTTCAGCGCGGCAAACGCCTTGTCCGTCAATTGGGCGGCAATCTTGCGGGATTTTTCCAGACCGACAATCGCGGGGTAAGTCGATTTCTGGGCGGTGACATCTTTGCCGGCTGTTTTGCCCAGTTGTTCGCTGGTTTGGGTCACGTCCAGAATGTCGTCGATGACTTGGAACGCGAGGCCAACGTTGTAACCAAAATCCGTCAGCGCCTTGAGCTGGGCGGCCGTGCAGTTGGCGCTCATGCCCCCGAGGCGAACCGAGCAGCACAAGAGCGCGGAGGTTTTGCGTTCGTGAATGTAACGCAGCTCGGCGACGGACAACTTCTTATTCTCGCCTTCCAAGTCGGCGACCTGGCCGCCAACCAATTGCAGCGAGCCGGAGGCTTTGGCAATTTCCAGGATCAAATCCTGATGCGAATAGCGCGGCCAGCCATTGGCTTGGGCGGCAATTTCAAACGCCTGCGTCAGCAACGCGTCGCCCGCCAGCACCGCCACCCCTTCGCCGAAAACTTTGTGGTTGGTCGGCTTGCCCCGGCGGAAATCGTCATTGTCCATGGCCGGCAAATCGTCGTGAATCAGCGAATACGTGTGAATGCACTCGACGGCACAGGCGAGCGGCAGGGCGGCAGCCTCCTTGCCGCCACACGCCTGCGCCGCCGCGAGCAACACCGCCGGGCGCATGCGTTTGCCACCGGCGAACAACGAGTAGCGCATGGCTTTGTGAATGGTGGCGGGCTTGGTTTTTTCCGACGGCAGAAAGCGGTCGAGCGCGCGGTTAACGGCTTCCGTGCGGGAAACGAGGAACTGGTCCAGATTGAACGGCGATTGTTTGGCGGCCATAAGATGGCCCAGAAAATGCCGGAATTGGCCGCAAGTTAGAAGGGAATTTTTAACCGCTGCGGTCGATCCGCGTCCGCTACTTCGGTTTCAGGTTCAACTTTCACCGTCTTGATGAGTCGATCCCCGAAAAAATCGCAAGGTTGTTGCTATGAGTGGAGCCATTTGGTCAGCGCGACGAATTGTTCCAAACTCAATTTTTCGGCGCGCTCCTGCAACGAAATATTCAAGGCGGCAAAAGCGGTTTCCAGCTTTTCCTTCGGCCAGTCCTGTTTCAACAGCTTGAGCATCATTTTGCGCCGCTGGGAAAACGCCTTTTTGACGATGCGGTGAAACCTCACACGCTGATCTTCATTGAGCAGCGGCGTGGCGCGGCGTTCCAGACAGACACAGGCGGAATCCACGTTGGGCGCGGGGAAAAAACAGTCGGCCGGAATTTTGAACCAGCCGTGAGGCGCAAAATCGAGCTGCACCAGCAGGGTGAGAATGCCGTAATGCTCGTCGTCGGTCGGGGCCATGAGCCGCTGCGCCACTTCCAACTGGAGCGTGGCGACAATCATTTTGGGCGCGCGGGTTCCCGCCGCGAGTTCCACCAGAATGGGCGAGGCGACGGAATAGGGCAAGTTGGCCACCAATTTCCAATCATGCCAGTCATGAGATTCCTGTTTGAGATAGGCCAGCGCATCGTCGTGAACCAAATAAAGGTTGTTCGGATGCGTTGAATCACTTGGCGCTTCGGTTTCGTTTGCGCCGGACGTCGAGCAATCCGGTTTGCCTTCCTTGGTTTCCAGGCCAAATCGATCCACCAGAATTTCCACCAGCCGCCGGTCCATTTCGATGGCCAGCACCTGGCCGGCTTGTGCCAGCAGCAGTTCGGTCAACGGGCCGAGTCCGGGACCAATTTCCAAAACTTTGTCGGCCTTGGTTAATTGGGCTGAAGCAACAATGCGCTGCAATTGATGCGCGTCGTGCAAAAAATTTTGGCCCAGCGACTTGGTCAACTGGATGTCGTGTCTGGCCAGCAGTTCGCGCATTTCAGAAAGTTTCATCGGGAAAAATTAGACACGGATTGGGCGGATTTACACGGAGAAAATACGTTTTGTGCTTCAGGCAAAGGTTGAATTCAGAGTCAGTTTTGCTCTTGGGATAGAACCTTTTTAAGTTCCCGGACAGCTTTGGTCAGCTGCACCTTGGTAATGGTCAATGGCGGCGTAAAGCCGATCACGTTGGCGTGTTCACCCTCGGGCAAAAAGATGTAGCCGCGATGCAGCAAGTTTTTAATGGCAGATAAAGCCACGTCGGTTGCGGGCCGGCCATCGGGCAGAGTGAGTTCCAATCCGGCCATCAGTCCAAGGCCGCGGCTGGAGGCGGAATATGCAGTGACCTGCGACAGTTCATCCAGTAAATGCACGCCCAGATCAGCGCTGTGTTTTACGAGGTTCAGGCGCTGAATTTCTTTGATCTGGGCCAAAGCCATCGCGCAGCCAACCGGATGCCCGAGAAACGTGCTGGTATGAATGGCCTCGCCGTTGGATGGCGGCCACGCGGCATCCATCAAATCGGCGCGCCCCACGCAGGCCGACAGGGGGAATCCGCCAGTAAGCGCTTTGCCCAGGCAGATCACGTCGGGTATCACACCGCAGTGCTCGCAGGCAAACCATTTACCCGTGCGGCCAAAGCCCGTGTAAATTTCATCGAGGATTAGCATGGCGCCGTGCTGGTCGCAAAGCTCGCGGAGCAGCGGGAGAAAGTTTGGCGGAGGAACGTTGATGCCACCACGGGCTTGAATTGGCTCGACCAGAATGGCGCCAATTTTCTCGCGGCGAAAAATGGTTTGCAGGGATTTTTTTAACGCGGGCAGGTCATCCGCCGTTCGCGGGAACGAGGCGAAATGGCCAAATTCACGGAGTTGGGTCCGGAACGGGTGGCGAAAAAGTTTTCGGTGCGTGGCATTGAGCGCGCCATAACCCAGACCGTGATAGCCGCCCTCGAAGGCCATGACGCCGCGCTGGCCGGTGGCGAGCAGGGCGGTTTTGAGGGCGGATTCCACGGCCTCAAAACCTGAGTTTGAGAAAATGACCTTGCCGGTGTGTTTGCTCCAGCGTTCAAACGTCAGACGACTTAATTCCCGGGCGAGTTGAGCTTTGAGGGCGTGCGGATGCACGTCGCCCATGGCGTGCAGCAATCGGGCCATTTGCTGCTGGCCGGCTTTGACCACGCGGGGATTCGCATGGCCCGCCGCCGCCACGCCAAAAGCGGCGGTGAGATCGAGATACTTTTTGCCGCTGGCGTCCCAGACGTGAACGCCTTGGGCGCGATCCCAGACGATCGGCCAGGAACCATCGGTTTCGGTAAACAGGACGTTGCGGGATTCATATCGGCGCAACAGGGCAATGGTTTGTTGCGCGGTCATGCTATTTCAAATAGACATCGGCGGGCTGGCCGGGGCGAAGCTTGGCCGCGTCGGCGGGAGCAAAAGTCGCCTCGATCATGAACACCAGCTCGGCCCGCGTTTCGCGGCTGTAGATGACGGGCGGAGTATATTCTGCCTTGGTGGAAATGTAATTGATCGTGGCTTGGATGGGAGCGGAGGCGCCATCGCATTGCACCGAGACCGTCTGGCCTGGTTTGATTTGCGGCAAAATTGCTTGCGGCACAAAGAAGCGCACTTTGATGTTGGTCGGTGGTAAAACGACAACGACGGGATTGCCGGCGGCGACCCATTCGCCCGCTCGATATAGTGTGTCCTGAACCACGCCGTTCGTGGGCGAAATTTGCCGCTTTTGGCCGAATGCCCATTGGGCCTTGGCCCAGGCCGCTTGTTGCGCTTCCACGGCGGCTTGCGCGGCGTGAATGGCATCCTGTCTGGCGCCCAGCTTGGCGGTTTCGAGATCGGCTGTCAGTTGGGTGACTTGAGCCTCGGCCAAAGTTTTTTGTGTCCGGGATTGATCCAGTTCCTCCTGGGAAATGACCTTGGAATCGACCAGTTTTTCACGTCGCTTGAATTCAGCGTCGGCCAATTGCAGACTGGCTTTGGCATGTTCCAATTGCGCCTGCAATGCGTCGATTTCAGAGGGGCGTTTGCCTTTGGTCAAGTCGGCCAACTGGGCTTTGGCCTGGGCGAGATTTTGGTTTGCCTGATCAAGCGCAGCCGCTTCAGATTGACGTTCCAGTTCGAACAGCACCTGGCCTGGTTTCACTTCGTCGCCGCGCGCCACATCGAGATGCGTGAGCGCCCCGCCGAGCGGCGCGGCGAGGTAAACAAATTCACCTTCGATATAGCCCTGGAAATAATCGGCGGGGCGCTGGCTGCAGCCCGCGAGCGCGGCGGCGACAAGCGGGATCAGGATATTGTTCCAAAAGCTTTTCATAAAGGCGCGGTCATGACGGTATCAAGGCGGCGAGTTTTTTCGAGCGAAACGATTCATTCGACATTTAACCTACCGAATGGTAGGATGGGGCATTCGTATGAAAAAGACGACATTCATTTTGCTGCTTTTGGGAATGGCTTTGGGAGTCAACGCCGCCGAGACCAACGCGCCCGCCTGGTTGTCGCGCCCGCTCTCTCTGGCCGATTGCGAAAACATCGCCCTGGCGCAGAACGCCGACATTCTCAAGGCCAAGGATGATCTGGAATCACAAATGGGTTTGGTGGTGCAAACCCGCGCGGTGGCCTTGCCGCACGTGCAGGCGACCGGCCAGTATGCCGATGAGGAAACGACCCTGGTGCAAACCTTCCCGGTAGGAGTTTCCAGCCAGCCGCATCAAAGCTGGAACGCGGGCATTCAGATCGTTCAAAACATTTATGCGGGCGGCCAAATGGTTGCCGCCATCAAGGGGGCGACCGCCACCAAAAAGCGGGCCATAGCCAATTACCAGACGACGATTTCGGACACGTTGCTCTCCATCCGGCTGGCCTATTACGATGTCTTGCTGGCTGAACAGCAGATTGTGGTCAACGAGGCTTCCGTCAAATTATTGCAAAAGGAATTGGACGATCAGCAGCGCCGGTTTGATGCCGGCACCGTTCCGCATTTCAATGTATTGCGCGCCGAGGTGGCGGTGGCCAACGCCAAACCGGCGTTGATCCATGCGCGCAGCCAGTATCGCATCACCAAAAACGCGCTGGTCAACCTCCTGGGCTACAATCTTCCGCGCGCAGTGTTGGAAGACATTCCCCTGAAGCTGATCGATCATTTCGATGTGGAGTCCTGGAATTTGGCCTTGCCGGATGCCATCCAACAGGCGTTGGATCGCCGCACGGAGCTGAAGGCTTTGCGTGAGGACATCAACTTGCAGGATCTGAATGTCGTGAGCGCAAAATCCGGTTACAAGCCAACCGTTGCGGCCTTTGCCGGTTACAAATGGATGAATAGCTCTTTTAGCTCCGACCTGTCCGATGATCTGAACGGTTGGAATGTCGGGGGCCAGGTGACTTGGAATTTATTTGATGGGGCACTGACCATGGGCAAGGTGAAACAGGCAAGAGCCTTGCAGCAAAAATCCCAAACCGAACTCCAGAACCAATCGCGGCAGGTGGAGTTGAACGTCCGCACGGCGTATTCCGATTTCATTGAAGCCCGGGAAGTGTTGGATTCCCAAACCAAGGTGCAGGAACAGGCCGAGGAATCGTTGCGCGAGGCCAACGCCCGGTTTGATGCCGGCACCGGCACCCAGCTTGATGTGCTGGATGCGGAGACATCGCTCACCCAGGCGCGCACCACCTTGGTGCAAGCCCAGCATGATTATGCCGCCGCCCGCGCCCGGCTTGAACGGGCCATAGGCGCGGACCTGGCTCCGGCCAAATAATAACCGGTTCGCAGCGAGCCGTTGTTTGACTGGTAAAATTGTGCAAACGCCAATACAAGCTTGCTTTTATTGGCGTTTGGGCTAACCTCCATCCTGCCTGAACGCCGCTGATGCGGATGTTCGTTTGAGGCTGAGAAAAACAGTTAAACCAAGAACCTAACCTTTAACCTCCGTTGCCACGGAACGGGTGGTGGAAAGTTGCGGGTTGCCGGTTGCCAGTTTTTAACGTGCAACCTTAAACCTGAAACTAGAAACCAAAAGGTTTAGGCAATGGAGCCTTCAGTTCCCTCCGGAATTCAAGTCTCCCGCAGCCGTCCGCAAAGTTATGTTAACCATGGAAGAAGCCCTGAAACAGGGCACCAAGCTCGTCGCCCTTGGCGAGATCGTCAAAGGCAATATCATCGAAGTCCGCCCGAAAGAAGTCCTCGTGGACATCGGCTACAAGAGCGAAGGCATCATCCCGATCAATGAATTTTTGGAACCCGAGGCCGTCGCTGTCGGCCAGGAAATCGACGTGCTGATCGAAAAACTCGAAAACAAGGAGGGCACCGTCGTGCTCTCGCACGAAAAGGCGGAATTTAAGAAAAATTGGGAACGCATCCTGTCCATCTGCAACGAAGGCGGCCGCGTCACCGGCAAAGTCAAAGCCGTCGTCAAAGGCGGGCTGATTGTCAACGTGGGCGTGGAAGCCTTCCTGCCGTCTTCCCAGCTCGACGTGGTCACGCCGAAGAATCTGCAATCCTTCGTGGGCAACAGCTACGAATTCAAGGTCGTCAAAATCAACCACGAGCGCCAGAACATCGTGCTCTCGCGCCGCGAGCTCATCGAAGCCGAGCGCAACGAAAAACGCGCCGCGCTGCTGGCCGAAATGGTGCCCGGCGACATCCGCAAAGGCACCGTCAAGAACATCACCGACTTCGGTGCGTTCATCGATCTCAACGGCTTGGATGGCTTGCTCCACATCACCGACATGAGCTGGGGCCGCCTCGGTCATCCTTCCGAGGTCCTGAAAGTCGGCCAGGAACTCGACGTGGTGGTGCTTGACGTGAACAAGGAAAAGGAACGCGTCAGCCTCGGCCTCAAGCAGAAGATGGCCAATCCCTGGGACAACATCGAAGGCAAGTTTCCCATCGGCAGCAAGGTCAAAGGCAAGGTTGTCAGCCTCGTGCCTTACGGCGCGTTTGTGCAGCTCGAACCCGGCGTGGAAGGCCTCGTGCATGTCACCGAACTCTCCTGGACCAAACGCGTGGCCAAGCCCAGCGACGTCCTCAAACAGGACCAGGAACTTGAAGCCGTCGTGCTCGGCATCAACCGCGACGAACAGAAAATTTCTCTGGGCGTCCGCCAGCTCGAATCCAACCCGTGGGATAATGCCGAAACCAAATATCCTGTCGGCACCCAGATCAAGGGCAAAGTGCGCAACCTCACCAGCTACGGCGCGTTCGTCGAACTCGAAGAAGGCATCGACGGCATGGTGCATGTCTCCGACATGTCTTGGACCCGCAAAATCAATCACCCGACCGAAATGCTCAAGAAGGGCGACGAGGTGGTAGCCACCGTGCTCGAAGTGGATCGCGCCAATCAGCGCATCGCGCTCGGCATGAAGCAGCTCGAAATCGACCCCTGGGAAAACATCGAGAAACTCTACAAGGTTGGCGACCTCGTCCACGGCAAGGTTACCAAACTCGCCAGCTTCGGCGCGTTTGTGGGCTTGCAGCACGAAATCGACGGTCTTGTTCACATCTCGCAGATCAGCGAAGAACGCGTGGACAAGATCAAGAACGTGCTCAAAGTTGGCCAGGACGTAAGCGCCCGCGTGGTGAAGATTGACCGGGGCGAACGCCGCATTGGTCTCTCCATCAAGGCGGCCGCCTACACCGACGAGCAGCTCAAGGAAGAACAGAAGATTCTCGACGCGCTCAAGCCCGGCGAAGATCTCGTCGCCCTGCAACACGCCTTCGACGCGCTCGACGACGTCAAGGTCGTGGACAAGGCATAAACCTTGTTCCCCAATTCAAAACCGGCGGACTGGCCACCGTCCGCCGGTTTTGTTTGATCATCTGAAAACTTGGGCCGGCAAATAAAAGCGTTTCAACCTGAACGCCGCCGTTGAAGCCGCGGAATACGCGAAAAGGCAAAGGATGCCAGCAAGCCCGGGTTTCACGCCATGGGGAGAAGACCGGGTGAAACCTTTTTTATTTCGTGTGGTTCGCGGTTCATCTCAACCGCGGAGTTTAGGTTGAATTGAAGCGATCCGATCGGCACAATTTGATTCAGGAATGTGGATTTGCGCTTGCCGGTTCTCGTGGTGCGCGGCATGTTGCGCGGCAACATGATTCCACTCCTCTCCCCCAAAATTCAGCGGATCGTTTGCGCCATCGGCCTGGCGGTGCTTGGTTGCACGCCCCTGGCGGCTGCCAGCAACACCAACGCCGTGGCGCCCGCGCTCCAGGTGGCCGACCAGTTTATGCTGGCCATTCCCAAGACCGGCTTCGGCAAGGATTACCTGTTCAGCGCCTCCATGATCCCGCAGGGACAATCGCCCACCAGCCACGGACTCGCCGGAAAAATTGTGCGGTTTGAATTGTATCCGGATGGTGTGGACATGTATGAATCCACCAAGGGTTTGGTCGTGACCGATGAACTGCCCGCGCGCCGTTTGCTCGCGAGTTTTCCGATTGTGCGCCAGGACGCCAACCAGGTGGTGATCGATTTCAACAAAGGCATGCGCCGAGTCTTTACTCAATCCTGGACGGATGGCGGCGAACTCAACATGGCGGCCCATGACACCATGCTGGACGTGCCGGACAGCCGGGTGTTTTCCATGAAACAGGCGGACGGACAACTCATCATCCGTCAGAGCGTCCAAACCCGCAGTCAAGAGGTGGATCAGGATGTCATCTCGCGGTTTGAAGCGCGGTATTTCATCACGCCTTATCAGCCCGGCAATTTTACCGGCAAGGAACCCAACCTGGTGGATGATCGTTACACCCGTTTCTTTGAAACCGAGGGCCAGTTGGAACTGGGAACCGGCCGCGTGTCCGCGCGCGTTGATCGCTTCGACCTCAAGGAGCCGGTGGTGTTTTATTATTCCGCCAACACGCCGCCGGAATATGTCGATGCGGTGAAAGACGGCATTCTTTACTGGAACCGCGCCTTTGGCAAAGAAGTGGTGCAGGTCAAAAAAGCGCCGGAAGGCGTGACCGCGCCGGATGCCCAGCACAATGTCGTGCAATGGGTGCCGTGGGATAAGGCCGGGTTCGCCTACGCCGACGTGCTGGTGGATCCGCTCAACGGCGAATCCCAGCACGGCCAGGCTTACATCACCAGCGCCTTCAGTTTTCTCGGCAAAGCCCGCGCCCGCGCCCTGCTCCGGGCCATGGAAGAAATCGCCGCCCCCAAGAAGGACGACAAGAAAGGCGGCCAAGTGCAACTCGGACTGCCTTTCCTTGGCTCCGCCGCCTGCTGCGAAATGGATCCGCGCGTGTTTGCCGAACAAATGGCGCAAGGCTTGCAGGAACTGCTTGCCAGCGACAAGTTGACGGATGAAGCCGTTCTGCGCGTTTCCCAAGATTATGTGCGTGAAGTGGTTTGCCACGAAGTCGGCCACATCCTCGGGCTGCGGCATAATTTTGCCGGCAGCCTGGCCGGCACATTGAGCAGCCAGGAATTGAACGACTGGTTCAAAGCTTATTTGCTCAACCAGCCGCTCACGAATTACGACCACAAGCTCGTCACCAGTTCCATGATGGAATACTCGGTTTTCAAAGGCGCGGTGTTCATCGGCTGGCAAATCCGCACCTCGAAGGAGGTTTTGCCCCACGACCTCGCCGCCATCCGCTGGGGCTATTTTGACAGCCCCGAAGCGCGCACCAATAAATTGCTGTTTGCGTCGGACGAAGACGCGGGCCGCTACGGCGACGTGCGCACGTTTGATTACGGCTCGGAACCGGTCGTGGGCGCCTACAACGACATCGCGCAGATGATTGATCTGCTGCCCAACAACGTGATCGAAACGTTCATCCGCGCCCGGGCGCCGCAAAATCCGCATGACCGCATTCCGCTGGAACAGGTCAATCTGGATTACACGGTGGTCGCCCGCGAACTCGCCAATCAGTTTGTCAACGAGCTGATCTGGTTCCGCGCCGACACGCGCTCGCTGAAGGTGGAAAACGATTTCGACTACATCGGCGAGTTGAACCTGAAAGATCGCGAACGGGCGCATTGGAAATTCCTCAACGAGCAGATCGACAAGCTCGGCGGCGTGGACCGCGCGCTCTTTTCGCCGCTGCCGGGCGAATTCAAACTGGATTTGAAGGATCCGCAAAAGGGCATCGCCCTGGTGCAGCGCATCAACGCCACAAATCTGACCTCCGAACTGCAAAAACTTCTGGTTTCCACCAACTATCAGACGTTCGTGGGATTGGACGACAAGAAGTATTCATTCACGAAGGAAGAGCAGGATTTGATTCTCAAGCGCGGTCAAAAATATTTCGCGGAACTGGAGAAGGAAATCGTCAAACAGTTTTGCCTGCGCCTGGAAAATGCGCCGCGCGACCTGGGCGCCGAGGCCAACGACACGATCAGCGAAGACGACATCACGGCCAAACTGGAGGAGCGCATCATTGATCTGGCCAAGCAGGTCATCACCGCCAAACTGGACACCAACCGGATCAGCGGCAAGGTGGACAAGAGCTACGTCGAAGTGCCGCAATACAAATACGACCAGGAAACCCGGCTGGCGGCGGCCCGGATGCTGAATGAAAAAACCGGCTCGTTCAAAGGCTGGGCTGACGATGCGAAATCCCAATTGAACGCCCAACTCAAGAAACAGGTGGAAGACGCGTTGAATATCGCTCACTTCAAGGATTTTCAGGTTTCCCTGCTGTCGCGCCCGCTGCGCGACTGGTATCAAGAACAGATGGAACTGTTGGCCCTGCTGCCCACCACGCCGCCCGCGCCGGGAACATCGGCGCCGCCGCCGCTGCCGGCAAAGTAATGCCGGGGCGTTGACCCTCGCCCGGATAATTTCCAGTATTCACGAATGCGAAGAGTTTGCGCTCTTCGCATTTTCTTTCTGTGCGAATCGCATTTTGCCCGTCACGAGTCTTGCCGCATCCGCTCAATTCTGGCTTAATGCACGCCGCGAATTTGTGAATCATGTCAGCCAAGAACAAGCCAGATCCCAGTCAAAGTGAATTGCCGATTGCCGCCGGTGCGGCCGGCGCCGAGGGCAAGCCGCCGGTCAAGAAACCGGCCGAAAACGGCGACGCCCAGCATGTCGTTGCCGAAGAGGTCACGGCGGTGGCCCACAAGGCGTTTAATCCGAAGAAGGTCGAAGCCGGCCTGCATACCCGCGTGGACCGCGGTTTTCTGGATTACGCCAGCTACGTGATTCGCGACCGGGCGATTCCCAATTTGTCGGATGGCCTGAAGCCGGTGCAACGGCGCATTCTCTGGGCGTTGCACGAAAAGGACGACGGTCGTTTCATCAAGGTGGCCAATGTCGTCGGGCACACGATGCAATATCATCCGCACGGCGACGCTTCGATCGGCGACGCGCTCGTGGTCCTGGCCAACAAGCGTTACCTCATCGAGGGCCAGGGCAATTTCGGCAATATTTTCACGGGCGACCCCGCCGCCGCGCCGCGTTACATCGAATGCCGGCTGACCGATCTGGCCCGCACCGAAGTGTTCAACGACGACATCACCGAGTTCGTCTCCAGCTATGATGGTCGCAACCAGGAGCCGGTGACGCTGCCGTGCAAACTGCCGCTCACGCTCATGCTCGGCACCGAAGGCATTGCCGTGGGCTTGAGCGCGCGTATTTTGCCGCACAACTTTCCCGAGCTGCTCGAAGCACAGATTGCCATTCTCAAGAAGCAGTCCTTCAAGTGCCTCCCGGATTTTCCTACCGGCGGCTTGATGGACGCGCGCGATTATCAGGACGGCCAAGGCTCGGTGAAAGTCCGTGCCCGCATCAAGGCCAAGGACGATGCCACCGTGCTCATCACGGAACTGCCGCCCACCACCACCACGGATTCGCTCATCGCCTCCATCGAGGCCGCATCCCAGAAGGGCAAAATCAAAATTCGCTCCATCAACGATTTCACTTCGGAAAAAGTCGAGATCGAAATCAAATGCCCGTCGGGCGTGAGCGCCGAGAAGTTGATCGACGCCCTTTACGCTTTCACCGACTGCGAAGCGACCATTTCCAGCCGCATTGTGGTGATCAAAAACAATCGCCCGGTGGAATTGACAGTCAGCGAAGTGCTGCAGGAAAACACCGACCAGCTTGTCGCCATTCTCAAACACGAACTCGAACTCAGCGAGAAAAACCTGCTGGATGAGCTGCATTACCGCACGCTGGAGCGCATCTTCATCGAGGAGCGCCTTTACAAAAAGATCGAACAGTGCAAAACCAACGAAGCTGTGTCCGTCGCGGTTTACGACGGCTTCAAGCCGTTCAAGAAGGAACTGGTGCGCGACCTGGTTGACGCCGACGTCGAACGCCTGTTGCAGGTGCGCATCCGCCGGATTTCGCTCTTCGACATCAACAAACATCGCGAGGAGATGGAGAAGACCAAGGCGGAACTGGAGGAAACGCGCAAGCATCTGAGGGGCCTCACCAAATACGTCATCGCCCATCTGGAAGCGTTGCTGGAAAAATACGGCAAACAATATCCGCGCCTGACCACCAAATCCGCCCGGCACGAGGAAGTGGATGCCAAGGCCGTGGCCTTCAAAGCGTTCAAGGTCAGCTACGACCGCGAAACCGGCTACGTCGGTTACAAAGTCAGCGGCGACGAATTCAAACTGGAATGCACCAAGTTCGACAAGTTGCTGCTCGTGTTCCGCGACGGCACTTACAAGGTCACCGAGCTGCCGGAAAAATTATTTGTGGGGCAGGAATTATTCTATTGCGGTTTGCCGGAGCGCGACCGCGTGTTCACCTGTGCCTACACCGACCGCGAAGCCAGCTATCTGAAGCGGTTCACGTTTGGCGGCACGATTCTGAACAAGGTCTATTCGTGCATTCCGGAAAAATCGCGCATTCTCTACTTTGCGCCCGACACGCCGAAACTGCTTTACGTGCGCTACAAACCCGCGCCGCACCAGAAAGTCAGCCAGCAAACCTGCGACCCGTCGCAAGTGGACATCAAATCGCCGCGCACACTGGGCCGGCAGATTTCCATCAAGGACATTTCGTCCATCACCCCTGAACCCACGCGCGGTTGGGACGAAAAAGAAGCGACCACGAAGATTGTGTTTGCGTGATATTTAAACCAGCGAAGGATTGCTGGTTTTCCCAGTTTTCCTGTCGCTCCAAGTGTTGCGAAACGCCAGCCACCCGCCGCCAGCCAGCATCAAGGCAATGATGGCCGCAGTGATATTTGTTTGCAGCCCCGGTTTTGCCAGCCAGCCCAAGCAGCGACAATTTGCATACGGGTCCATCATGAATAATCTGGCAGCAAAGCACAGCAAACCCCATATGAAGGCGGCAAAACACGGCAACCATCGCCAAGGACTGAAACAAATGAGCAGCACAATTAACATCTCAGTTCCTGCCGCAAACCCCAATAATTGTTCGTTAGTTAAGTGCGCGGGCTGAAAATGCCCAAGGATATCCGGATCCGAACACCAATTACGTTCATGGAAAACGGCTGGAAATTTGGCAATTGCTGTTCCCCCCAATACAATAGCCGTTACCAAAAGATAGACGCGAACAAAGCTTGTTTTCATTTTCGATCCATTGACCTTTTACTAAGTTGCCCAGCCGCGAATGGCAACAAATATTTCCACTCAGCCACGACACCTCGTGTGGCTGGGATAAGAAGGAAGCGACAACTAAAATCGCTTTTGCCTGCCGCAGACAACTTAAATTATTCTGCTTAAAACACTCCATTACTCCTTGGTAACGGTATGTTTTTTGCGCTGATCCAGGACTTTTCGCGAAGGGGTGAACCCGGCGATGAATTCGCGGTAATAATCCGCAAAAGTGCCGGCGGCCAGATGGGTGCGCGCATCGGCCATCACCTGCAAATACAGGTGCGTGTTGTGAACGCTCAACATGCGCAGGCCGAGAATTTCATTCACGTTCAGCAAATGCCGGAGGTATGCGCGTGTGAAATGTTTACAAGCAAAGCATGAGCAACCTTCTTCGATCGGTCGGAAATCCGCCTTGAACTGGCCGCCTTTGATACCAATGGCACCGCGCCGCGTGTAAGCCGTGCCGTTGCGTGCCACGCGCGTGGGCAGCACGCAATCAAACATGTCCACGCCGCGCGCCACGAGTTCCAACATTTGCGCCGGCGTGCCCAACCCCATGGCATAGCGCGCCTTGTTCGCAGGCAGATGCGGCACCGTCATTTCGATGGCCTGCATCATTTCCGGTTCCGGTTCGCCCACGCTCACGCCGCCAATCGCGTAACCGTCAAAATCCATCGGCACAATGGCTTTGGCGCATTCCTCCCGCAGCGCGGGATTGTTGCCGCCTTGAACAATGCCGAACACTTTCTGGCCTTCGGCGCGCGGCTGTTCACGGCACTCGCGCGCCCAGCGGATGGTGCGTTCCACGGCGTGACGCAGAGTGGCGGTGGCGCCCCGCCGCCCCTGCGACGAGGGCGTCGCATCCACATCATGCGGCGGACATTCGTCAAAACACATGGCAATGTCGGAACCGAGCACGCGCTGGATTTCCATGGATTCCTTGGGCCCGATGAAAAGCATCGAGCCATCAAGGTGCGAACGAAACTCTACACCGTGCGGCTTGATTTTGCGAATTTTCGCCAGGCTGAACACCTGGAAACCGCCGCTGTCCGTCAGGATCGGATGTTCCCAGTTCATGAACTTGTGCAGGCCGCCGGCCGCAGTGATGATTTCCAAACCGGGCCGGATATTGAGATGATAGGTGTTGCCGAGAATAATTTGCGTGCCCATCTCCACGAGTTCGCGCGGGTCCAGCGCCTTGACGCTGGCCTGCGTGCCCACGGGCATATAAACCGGCGTGTCCACGACGCCGTGAGCGGTGGTCAGTTTCCCCAGTCGTGCCTGGGTATGCGTATCGGTTTTTAGGAGGTCAAACATCTGCCGAAGGGTAAACGAAAGCAGCGCAAAAAAAGATGAAAATTTGATGTTTTGACAGTGTATCCTAATTGGAATATTCGGCGGGGCTCACGACCGGGATGGCTCATCAAGGATTTTTAAATGCTTGAAGTTGCATAAATTCTTGTGAGCATTTTCATGTTATTATCGTCAGATACTCCATGAATATTCGAAAACACGCGCCAAGCTCATTGTTGAGCCTGTTTTTGTGTTTTGGAGTCTTGCTCTGCGCCTCCAGGACGTTGGCCGTAATTGATACCGCCTCACCGGTCATCAATTCCATATCGGTCGTCGGCACCAATCTGGATTTCGTGGCAACACTTCCAGCCGGGGTGGCGAGCGGGATGTTGGAAATGCGGCCCACACTGGAAGGCACGTGGCAATCTGCCGCCACGCTCAACATTCCGCCTTCCGGCGGAATGGTCGAATTCCTCATTCCCATGCCGGCATGGCCTTCGGCGTTCTTTCGTTTGAATATCATGATGCAGGCGACCACCAATACCTCGGCTGCCTCCAGGATTTCAGAAGAGCTGCAATTTGTAGCGGTGCCGCCATTGGGGCCGGATTCCGCCAATACCAACGAGGCGGTGTTCCATTTCAAGGGCATGGTGGACGGTTCGGACCGGATCATCATCCGACGCCAAGGCGCGTTATGGGAACATAGGAATTGGGCCTGGCCACGAGGCGCAGTGACCGTAAACGGCGCCCAATGGAATCCATCCGAGATAAATTACATGACCACCACCGGAGCGGTGCCCTTCCTGCCGGAGAAATACGACCTGCTCTCGCCACGACTGGAACTCATCACCAACCGCGATGTCGTGACTCTCGAACGGACCAACGACGCGTTGATCATTTATCTCGACGACACGCCGCCGGGAGCCGCCTTGAATGAATTCAAGATTCATTTTCCGCTGGTGAGCAGCCAGCCCAAGCCGGAACAGGCTTCGCCGGAAGCGACGTTAAAGATTGCGGCGGTGATTGACGGCAGCGACCTGCTCAAAATTACGGCCACCGAAGCCACCTGGAAACATCGCGCCTGGGGAAAGCCGCGCTGGGTGACACTGAATGATGTTTCATGGAATCTCTGGCAAACCAACGTCCTTTCAAACACCGGCACCAATCGTTTTTTGCCGGAGGGCGTGGATTTTTCCACCGCTAAAATCGTCAAACGCCAAGGCCGTGACTTGGCAACGATGTGGTCGGACGACGGTGCGCTGTGGATCAATTTCGCCGACAACCCCAATGGTGCCGATGCCTACGAACTCGACATTTCGTTTGGACATTGATGAGGATTCGACAGTGATACTGTCGTGACGCCAATCGTTGCAGGTTGATTTTAGTCGGTGTATGACTTGCTATAGCAGGGTCAGAGCATTATCACATTGGTTGCAAGGAACGCGACATGGTCGGTCATTCCAGGTTAATAGCCAAAGCGTCGCACTCGCACGAAGCTGATTAATAAATCGTTGCCATTATAAATTGCTATAGTGGTCAGTTGTAAAGTTTAGTTAAAAGATCCGGGGCCATATTTTTCAAAAAATCCCGCATCGGAGCCGCTTGCACGTTGTAATTCCACTGCACTGATCAACAAATCATCGCCACCATTGTAGAATCGAAAATCGGTCTCCCCATTTTCCCGATGTTCAAAGCGAGCATCCTTTAGATAGAAACGCGCCAATTTCCACCGTCTCGAATTCATGCGATGGATTGCATAGGGATAACGTTTGTAGGCTCCTGCACCCGGTGACCGCTCGTCCGTGGAGTCGTAGTCGAGCCAAATATTGCCGGATCCCGCATCGAAATATGCCAAATCAATCTCTAATGTTTTCCCTGGCTCCGGACGAAAAGCCGAATCCATCTTTACATAGAAATAGTTTGGTGACGCGCTCTTCGGCACCAACCAACAACGTCTTCCCTCGCGATCAACAACAGTGAATTTACTGTCAGCGTTCGTCACAGCCACCAAACCCTCATTCGTGCGCGGAAGCCCCACGCCGACAATCTTTGGCTTATGCACCTCGTAATACGCATGGATCGTGGCAAATTGATCTTTAGGCAAAAGGAATACGTAACGGCCAGGATGAGCTGCTTCAATGTGCTTGATCACTTGTTTAACCGTTGAATAACCATGGTCACCCTCATAAAATCCACCGACGGTAAGTTCGAAACTGATAAATTTTGGTTCGCGTGAATTGGGTTTGATGGCTGTTAGATGGTTAAATAAATCTTCTTTATTACTTACCCCAGGTTTAACAACCAAAAGATGAAATTCTGGTCGAAGATCTTGCGCATCGCCCAGAACGCCATCAAAACCACACCTCTTCATGTAGGTGATGTATCGAACACTTCCGTAACGCGCCAGACATATGCGACCCGTATGAAAACCTGCATCGCGACACCAAACCCGTGTTAGATCACACCACGCGGGGAAAAGCGCACGATTATAATACTGAACAAAAATGAATTGGCTCCCTGTGGCACCAGCCATCAACTCATCGTTGGTTGTCATTTGCGAATAATACCAATCCAGCAGCGGCGAGTTTAATTCTTGCAAAGCTGGAGCCAATTCCGTGGCGACGGGAATTGTTCCACGCGCAGGGTCGTGCCAGAATTTATAAAGTGGATTTTGGTCAAACTCAAGATTATCGCCGTCGCTCCAAACAAGTGAGACATAAATTTTCCCCGGTTCAGCCTCAATCGCTTTGCCGGGAGCTTGTGTGTAAGTTTTGTCTGGGAAGCTCGACCAAAAACTGCCATTTGCATAAAGCTCGCTTACCACATATCCGATTCCGAATGGATTGCTAACATAATTGGCCCCGTCACCTGTGCTGCCATATCCCATCAACGATGTGCCGACCCCATAGCCCGGTGTGCGAAAGATTTTTTCAACCTCGGCCCGTTCTTTGTCAAAATCCAGCCAAAAGACGAATCCTTTACTGGCGACTGCGTAATCCGTAATCGGATTTCCAATGCGCTCACGGTATTTATCCCGGCGATTGCTCGTCGCAAAAACGACTTTCTTGGTGCAATTGTGCATCAAATTCTTAAGTGCCCAGTCATAAGCTTCGATCCGATTCGCCCATCGGTTGCGAAAATCCTCCACGTCGCCTTTCCAATTGAATTCAGAAATCAACTCCTCCTTGATGGATTCGGTAACCGGAATTCCAGCTTGCTGCGCGCCGGACATCAAAGCCAAATACCACGTCCAGTCTTTGTCTGGATCGTAAATGAACATTTTCTTTACGTGCCCTTGATATTTCTGAAATAGCGTTCTCAATCCAGCGTTGGTCCCCGTGAGTCT
>JAKALA010000110.1 GCA_021813325.1 bacterium
GCTTCCGTCGAGGTCGAAAAACTCTATTCATTCCCCCATTGTGCCAGCCTGCATCAGCTACCGATAGTATGCACCCCTGAAGACGCTTACGTTGATTCGCTCGCAACCATTCGCTTCATCACGGATACGGTTTATCCAATTAAATTAAGAACCGAACTCGGTGGCCGAAAAGTGTCCGTTACAAAATAAAGGCGCGATGACTTGCGCTCATGCCATCGCCGGCGATTTTGGGCTCAGGGTTGTGGTCTTTCGAGTGATTCCTTGGCAGGCTCCGGCAAATTCAGACCCTTGATCCAATTTGTCGCTGCTGTCTCATCGGTTTTTAACCACATCCGGGCCACTTGGACTTGAAGCGTTTGTCGCTGGGATTCATCGGTTACGGTTTGGGTCCATTGCGCGGCAAACTCCGGGTATTTCTGAGCCGCCCCTGCAAGAAATGCGTTGGTTAGATCGTTGTCAGCCGCCCCCGCCGGCAGATTCGCCAGCCACTTGGCCGCCGCTGCGGGTTCGGTTTGCGCCCACGATTTGAGGACCATCTGCAAATGCTGCGCCTGGGAATTGGTTTCCGAAAATGAGCGCAACCAGTTGAGCGTGGATTCCGGATTGGCGGTTGCCCAAGTCGAAAGCAGCCCCTGGATGGCCGCCTTTTGGTCATCACCGGACGGCATGGCCGCAATATCCTTGGCGGCTTCGTCAGCGTGGAGCAAATCGCCGTTGCCGGCGGCCTGCGTCAACAGGGTTTGCCGCAAATGAGCATCGTTCAGCGGTTGCAGCAACGCCACCGTCTCTGAAAAATCATTCGTGCTGATCTGTTCGCAGGCTGCCGTCAAACAGTGGGTTTGAACATCCCCGGCAGGCAACGTGAGCGCGTAAGCGGCCAAACCTTGCGGATCGTTCTGGGCCCACGGTTCCACCAATGCCAATTGTGCCGCTTCCTTTTTATCGCCCGCGGGCAAGCTGGCAATCCAATTGGTGGTGGCGGTCAGATCGTGTGCGAACAAAGCCACGGTAATTTCTCCCAGCGTTGCACTGCTCAACTCCGGATGCTGACGGGCGAATTGCATGGCGGCCTCCGGGTTCTGCCGCGCCCAGATGCCGACAACCTGATCGACGGCGGCATCGCGCTCGGTCCTTGACGCCAGAGATTGCGCCCATGCCAACGCCGCCGGAGCATTCGTGGCGGCCCAATTCTCGCACAGCTCACTAATCACTTCCTGGCGATAGTCGCCGGGCGGAAGATTGGTAATGATTGCCGCCGCGCTGACGGGGTTGGCGTCGATTTGTTCATTCAGGATATTTTCCTGCGCCATGTCCCTGGCCGCGCCTGCGGGCAGTTGCTGGCAGGCGGCGGCGGCGGCGGCCAAATCTTTTGCCGCCCAGTCCGCAAACAATCCGGCCATCGCCGTGTCACGCGAAGTGCCTTCGGCAAGCGAAGCGGCCACAGTCAGGGCTTTGGAAAAATCCGTTTTCGCCAGCGCGGCAACGCACCTTTCCAAGACGGCTGCACGGATTTCGGAATCCGGCTGGGATTTTGCCCAAGTCACGGCTGCTTCCGGGGCCTGCTTCATCCATGCTGTCATGACCGTGCCCAGCATGGCGCTGCCGACCTCGCGATCAGGAATTGTTTGGAGCTGGTCAATGGCTTGAACCGGATCATTGGTCGTCCAATGCTGGAACAGCAGCGAATAGGTCGTTGCCGCCGGTGCCGGATCCAATTTGTTCAACCCTGCCAGCGCATTGGTAAATTGCCCCGCAGGCAAATCTGGGACGATTATTCCCAGCACACGTTGACGGAAATCCACATTGGTCAACTGGCAGGCCCAATCAAATGTCGCCGTCCAGTTGGTCTGCATCCAACGATCCAGCAACTGCGCTTGAAAATGCTGCTGCTGCGTGTCATCCAAAATGGCGAATGACGCGTTTAGAGTGTCGGCAATTTGTCCGGTTGGAATCTGTTTTGCCAAGTCATCCAGGCTGCGCTGGCGATTTTCCACCTGCGTTAATCCGCCAAATTTCTGCAGTGTTTCGCGGACCTGATCGGGATTCAAACCGCCTTGTGCGAGATCAAATTGGCCCGTCGCCGCCGCCGCCGCCTTGGCGGTCGCCTGTTTCGCCAACAGACGTTGACGCAGGGCGAATTGGGCCGTGGTGCCGGCTGCCAGCACGGCCAGGACAGCCATGACGGCAAAAACTTGGATGAGCCGCTTTGCCATGCGCGCTTTGGCTTCAACCTGCCCGGCCTGACTTTGGACTGATTCAGTTTTACTTTGCGCCTCGCGGACCTGATCTTGCACTTGTAGAACTTTGCCTTCGGCGCCGAGCTGGCGCTGGCGCGATTCCTCAAGCTGTTTTTGCGACTGCCGGATCAAATCCTCCAATTCTTTGATGTGATGTTCATCAGCGACGGCTTGAGACCGTGCCGCTTCCAACTGTTTTTGCGTTTCATGCGTTTGAGCCTGCGTTGCGAGGACGCGGTTTTGCGCCTCACGCGCTTGGGCTTGGGCTGCTTCGGCTTGGCGTTCGGCCTGGCGAATCTGGCTTTCAATTTCCTGAGTCCGGTGCTGGGCCTCGCGGGCCTGGTTCTGAGCTTCCAGCCATTTGTTTTGCGCCTCTTGAATTTGACTCCGCGCGTCTTGGGGAAGATTTTGCGCCTCCAAAATTTTTTGTTGCGCGTCGCGGATTTGATTTCTCGCTTGCTCCAACTGACTTTGCATGGCCCGAATTTGCCGCTCAAATTCTTGAACTTTGTCTTCAGCCGCCTGGGCGCGCCGGCGCGTTTCCTCAAGCCGGCTTAAGACTTCACGGGTTTGGTTTTGAAACACCAGAACTTGATTTTGCGCTTCAACCGCCTGGCTTCGGGCTGATTGAACCTGACTTTGAAATTCTTGGATTTGACGCTGCATTTCCTCCGCTTGAGGCGCGGTTGCTGTATCGGGATTTTGCGCCATTTGAACCGGTTTCCCGGCTTCCGCAAAACGACGTTTTTGTTCGCGCCGCAACAGGCCGTTGAATCCAACCCCAATCAGACCGGCAATCAACTGGATCTTGGCAATTTCCAGTTCCGTATCGGCATCGTGCAGATTATGAGCCTGGACTTCCTTTTTTTCGGCGCCCTGCCGCGCATCGGCAAAAATCGGGCCACGATCGCGGCTATTAACATCAATTGATCCATCCGCATTCAGCGGATGCCGCAACGCCGGGACAAAGCATTCCTGATCGGGCGAAACACCGGGTTTGCCGCCATCGCCGGCGTTGGGTTCGCCGGCGACCACCAGGGGCAAAATGCGATTACCACGACCAAGATGCTTGAAATAACGGACTGCTTCATTGACGTGCAGACTTTGGGCCGAACGGGGCGAACAAATGACAATCAGACAGCGCGACTGTGCCAACGCCGCTTGAATCCCGGCACTGAGGCTGGCCTCTTCTGGCCGCTCTTCCGTGTCCTGAAAAACTGGATCAATCCGATCCGGAACCACCTCGCCCCGCGCATTGGGGTGTCCGGCAAAATCGGACGGAACTGAAAAAGTCTTCAACGCCTCATGCAACCAATTTCCCCAGCACAAGCCGCTTGCTCCTGGGGCGTCCAGACGGGTTTCGGTATTGTCCAGATGGCTATAGCACAGGAACGCCCAATATTTAAATTCGTGATCGGTCATAGCGACGCACTGGTTTTACAGAAGAAATGCTGGACGCCTTGAGTTGTCAGAAATTTCGTCTTCAAAATTGGCTACGCGACGGGCACATGCCTTGGCGTAACCAACGATGCTTAAAAGGGCCTGAACGTTACGCCTGACCGGAAGATCCGGCGACGATAGACGCGATGGGTTTTTATTTGCGATGGATTCAATCATGCGCAGCGGGACAGAATAGATTCTTCGCGTCGAAGTTTCAATGCTCCGCCGAAGAGTTTTACGAGGCTTTTAACAAACTGCAAATCGGGGGGACCATTTTCGTTAACGGCGGGCAGCCGCGCTTCGGTTCAAAGTGTCGCAAGCCCCCAAACAGCTTCAAGGTGCCAGCGCTACCAAATACGTCCTGTTCGGTTAAAAGCTGCTGTGCTCGCTGACCTCAAACAAAAAAGGTGTGCCCGATGATCAGGCACACCTTGCAGGCGCTAAAGCCGGTTATTGAATTCTTATACGATAGAATTTCTGGGGGCCGTCCGGCGTAATGGTGTAGGGCGAAGCTGCCGTGTTTGTGGTCCACGGTCCCATGAGGTTGGTAGCCTCCAATAACGTGCCTTGCGACCATTGCAATTGCAGTTTTCCGCCGGCAACGGATGTGAGTCCCATGGTCACGCTGGGTCCAAGATACTGAACCTGGGCGCCGTTCAAGCTGCCGTAGGATTTGCCGTCTGCCGGAGCGATGGTGCCGCTCAAGCTCGCGTTCGTGACGCTTACATTGGAGAACACCACGTAATTGTCGCCGAGCGCGAAGTTTGTGTCTTGCGTGGGGAGCGCGGTTTGCGTCACCCCGGCCAGGGTGATCAGCGCCCCGCCATTGGCGGTCAGTGATTCCGTTCCGTTGCAGGAGAAGACCACAATGTTATAGCGTCCGTTCGGCAGAGTGAATGAGAAAGGCAACGCCGACCGTGCCGTGATAGCGGAGTCCAGCAACGGAATCACCGGCGTGGAAGTCCAATTCCAGCTTTCGGACGTGCCAACCGTCATGGACACGCCGGTTTCCACCGCGGCCGCATCGTTGTAGCCACTGGAACTGGTGTAAGTGGCATATCCGTTGTTGGTGTCAGGACCGCTGATGAGATTCCAGAAACTGCCCGAGCCATAGCCCGCCACGCCCGGTCCATAATAGTTGCCGGCATTGTTACCGCCCTGCGCGGAAAGCCACTGGAAGTTGATGGTGCAGGCGTTGGTCAGATCGGGATACATCAACAGAATGGCACCGGATGACGTGGCGTGGCCCAATCCATTGGAGACCACCAGATAATACGTGCCGGCATCCGACAGCTTCAGGTTGCTGAGAACCAGATTGGTGGCATTTTGCCCGATGATATTCGTCGGGCCGCTGCCCTTGTCCACCTGCCATTGGTAAGTCAGTGGCAATGTGCCGTAAAACGCCGCGCTGAAGGTCATCGAACCGGTGGAAAATCCAGAGGCGGACTGCGGCGTGATGTCACTTTGCATCACGGGAGCCAGACCGGGATTCACTGTCAGCACCGAAGCTTCGCTGGTGGTGGCCCCGCTGCCATTGGCTACGACCAGATCATAAACCACGTTCAGACCATCCATGCCCGTCGTATCAATAGCCAGCGTGGAAGCTGTGGCCCCGGGAATGTTCGTCAAAGCACCGCCCGAGCCGCCATCGGTTTGCCATTGATACGTGAACGGACCGGTGCCGCTCACCGCCGCCGTCGCCGTCACCGGGCTGCCGGCATAGACGGTGTTGAGGCTGAAGGACACCGGTGATACCGCCGGGTAACCCGGCGTGGCCAGCCCGAGGTTGAAGGTGCCGTCATAAGCGTGACTCGAACCCAGCGCGAGGGTGCCGCCATTGGCGGGAACCAAAGCCACTTCACCGCCGGCGTAAAGATTGCCGCCGACATTGGCCAGGTTCGCCCAGCCCGAACCGGCACTCGACCGCGCCATTGTATAAGCATACGTGGCGTTCGGAGCGAGCGGCACGGCAAAACCCGACCAGCGCACCCAATCCGTGGTGGTGAAGGTATTCGTCTGTGAAGTGTAAACGGCGTAGAGCGCCGCCGAGGAACCGGAAACGCTGTAAATCCGCAGCCTGTAAGTTTGTCCGGCGCTGGGCAACCCGCCGCTGTTCCCCGCCAGATTGATGGCTAGCGAGGTCAGCAAATAACCATTGGGATTGCCGCCGGTGGTAAACGTCTGTCCCGGCGGCGTGGCGTTGTCGAAATAGTAATTCAAGCCGTCCGGGTTATTGGCACCGTTGGGCTTGGTCAGTTGGGAAACATCCCCGGCCAGCGGCGTAGGCAGATTCACGCCCACGTCCTTGAGTGTAGCAGTGGTATTGGCATAAATGGCCGTAACCGAACTCACCGCGCTGGTGGAGGTGCCGTAGGTATTGCTGACGATCACTTGATATTTATAAACGCCCATTTTCCATCCG
>JAKALA010000111.1 GCA_021813325.1 bacterium
GCGTGGCCTTTTTCGATTACGACAACGATGGCGCCCCGGATTTGCTGTTCATCAACTCGTGCTATTGGCCGGGGCATATTCCGCCGGGACGGACACAGCCGACGATGGCGTTGTATCACAATGATGGACATGGCCATTTTACGGAGGTGACGAAGGGATCGGGTTTGGATGTGAGCTATTACGGGATGGGAGTGGCGGTGGGAGATTATGATAATGATGGATTGGAGGACGTGTTGATCACGGGTGTGGGTGGAAACCGGTTGTTTCACAACGAAGGTAGCGGGAAGTTTCGGGAGGTGACGCGGGAAGCCGGGGTCGCCGGTTCCACCAATGACTGGAGCACAGGGGCGACCTTTGTCGATTATGATAATGACGGTCGGTTGGACCTTTTTGTCTGCAATTACATCGAGTGGTCGGCGGAAAAGGATCTTGCCGCCAGTTATGTTTTGCCGAAGATCGGGCGGGCTTACGGACCACCGCGCAATTTTGCGCCGACGTTCTGCCGGCTCTTTCACAACGACGGGAACGGGCATTTTACGGACGTATCGGCGCGGGCGGGCATTCAAATCAAAAATCCCGCCACCGGACTGCCCGTGGCCAAGTCGCTCGCGGTGAAACCGGTGGATGTGGATAACGACGGCTGGATGGATTTGGTGGTGGCCAACGACACGGTTCAAAATTTTCTTTTCCATAACGAACACAACGGGACGTTCAAGGAAATCGGCGCCAGTTCCGGCATAGCCTATGATGCTTATGGCTTGACGCGCGGCGCCATGGGCCTGGATGCGGCGCGTTTCCGGTGCGACGACACGCTGGGCATTGCCATTGGCAATTTTGCCAACGAAATGAACGCGTTGTATGTGGCGCAACGCGATGCGCTGGTGTTCGCCGATGAAGCCACGAGCGAAGGGTTTGGCGAACCTAGCGAGAAACTGCTGAAATTCGGCCTGTTCTTTTTTGATTACGATCTGGATGGCCGGCTTGACATTCTAACCGCCAATGGGCATCTGGATCCCGACATTAAAAAAGTGCAAATCGATCAGGAATACCGCCAGCCCGCGCAACTGTTTTGGAATCGCGGCGGCGCCAATGCCGCCAGCTTTACGCTCGTTCCCGCTGATAAGTGCGGCCGTGATCTTTTGAAGCCCATCGTCGGACGCGGTTCGGCCTTTGCCGACATCGACGGCGATGGCGATTTGGATGTGGTGCTGACCCAAGTGGGCGGCCCGCCGTTGCTCCTGCGGAATGACCAGAATCTTCATCACCATTGGATCCGGCTGAAACTCGTCGGCACGACATGTAATCGCGATGCCATCGGTGCCTGGGTGAAAGTTCATGTGAACGGCCATACACTCTGGCGTCAAGTGATGCCCACACGCAGTTATCTTTCCCAATCAGAACTGCCCGTCACGTTCGGGCTGGGCGATGCCGCGCGGATTGATTCTTTGGAAATTCGCTGGCCGGATGGCTTGATGCAAAAGGTTGATCCGCCGGCTCTGGATCATTTGACGATTATCCGCGAACCCAATTAACTGCCTTGGAAATTCTGGAACCGATAAGCATACTCAAACCAATCAGACTATGAATGACTACATCGAACGCGTGGTGGATCTGCTCGACCCAGCCTTGAACCAAATTCACAACATGACCTTGGAAGAGGCCCGGCAGCGGGTGCTTTCCGGCGACGCCGAAGCCGTGCGCGGAATTGACGGATCATTCGCCCTGCTCGCGCGGGAAGGCAAAACGGTCCGCTTGGCGCGTTCGATGGACCGGCCCATGCGCTATTTTCTCGCCAAGCGCGCCGCCGGACCGGCGCTGATTGTGGCGGATCGTATTGACGCCATTTTCAATCAACTCAAAGCCGAGGGATTGCACGGACAATTTCATCCGAGCTACACGCGCATGGTGCCGGCGCATTACGTGGTGGAGCTGCAACTGATCGGCTGTCCCGATCCCGATCCCACCTACACTCGCTACTTCATGCCTCAGCGCAATTCGCTGACGACGGATCTGGATGAAATTGGACGCCGATATATTGGCGCCCTCGCGGATGAAATCGCCAAGTGGCTCAAACGAATTCCGGTCAGCGAATCAATCGGCGTGGCGTTTTCCGGCGGCGTGGACAGTGGCGCCGTCTTTGTCGTCACTTATCACGTAATGCGTCAATTGGGCATGAATCCCAGCCGGCTGAAAGCCTTCACCCTGAATCTGGGTGATGGACCGGATTTTCAACAGGCGCGCAGTTTTCTGGACCAGCTCGGGCTGGGTCTGTTTTTAGAATCAATCGAAGCCGATCTTGCTTCGCTCGATGTGGGCGAAACGCTTCGGATCATGGAAGATTACAAGCCGCTGGACGTCGAGTGCGCGTCCATGGGATTGGCATTGTGCCGGGGCATTCGCGCCCGTTATCCGGAGTGGAAGCATTTGATCGACGGCGATGGCGGCGACGAGAATCTGAAGGACTATCCGATCGAAGAGAACCCGGAATTAACCATTCGCAGCGTCGTCAACAATTTGATGTTGTATCAAGAAGGCTGGGGAGTCGGTCGCATCAAACATTCGCTGACTTACAGCGGAGGTCTGAGTCGCAGTTATCTGCGCACTTATGCGCCTGCCCGCCATTTTGGCTTTTCGGGATTCAGTCCGTTCACACGGCCCAGCGTGATCAATGTTGCCGAGGGAATCCCGTTCATCGCCCTAACCGACATGTCGGTGGATAAACTTTATGCGCTGAAAGGCGAAATTGTGGGGCGTGGCGTCAAAGCAATTACTGGACTGGACATGCCCGTGTTCACCAAACGCCGCTTCCAGCATGGCGCGGTTTCGGTTGCGCGGCTTCGCCAGCAGCTCTCCGGACAGGAATCCGAATATCGCAAACAATTTCTGGCCCTTTACAATTAAGGAAGAAGTTGTGATTTCGGAGTCCATCGAAATGGACCGCGCATGGATTGCCGCGCAACGTCCGCCACGGCAGATTGCGCTGAATCCGTTTCAGCCACACGCGTTTTTTTTGGAGAAGGAGCGCAACGCATCCGGGCGGATTTGCGATTCTGCCACCATTTTGCTGACCAACAAGGAATGCCCCTGGCGTTGCCTCATGTGCGATTTGTGGCGGAACACGCTGACGGAATCCGTGCCGCCGGGAGCCATTCCCAGACAAATCGAGTTGGCTTTGGCTCAACTCGGCGCTGTGTTTGACCAGATCAAGCTCTACAACAGCGGCAGCTTTTTTGATTCGGCGGCAATTCCGTTGGCTGATTACGGCAGCATTGCCCGGACGGTGGCCAGTTCAAAGCATGTCGTGGTGGAATCGCATCCGCGGTTGATCGGTGAACGGGCGTTGCAATTTCGCGATCTGCTTGCCGGCACGCTGGAAGTGGCGATGGGATTGGAAACCATTCACCCGCAAATTTTGCCGCGCCTGAACAAGAAATTTGACCTGAATCATTTCGCGAGTGCCGTGGAATATTTGCGGCGCGAAAACATTTCGGTGCGTGCCTTTGTGCTGGTGAAAACGCCGTTCATGAATGAAACCGAGGGCGCCGAGTGGGCTGTTAAATCAGCCAGGTTTGCTTTTGATTGCGGTGCAAATGTGGTTTCCCTGATTCCAACCCGGGCGGGCAACGGCGCTTTGGATCGGCTACAGGAACGCAATGAATTCGCGCCACCGCAACTTCCGACCGTCGAACGCGCGTTTGAAGGCGTGCTGAATCTCAACGCCGGCCGTGCGTTTGTGGATACTTGGGACTTGGCGAAATTCTCCCGATGCCCGGCCTGTTTCACTGAACGTCGTCACCGGCTTCAGGCCATTAACCTGTCTCAAACCACGGTTCCCCGGATTGAGTGTGTCCGCTGCGGAGGCTTATGACGCGGCGGCATTTTCAAATTGCCGTGATTGGTTCGGGCTTTGCCGGGACGCTGACCGCACTGATTGCGCATCGACTGGGCTTATCTACGGTTTTGATTGAGCGCGGACGGCATCCGCGTTTTGTCATTGGCGAGTCTTCGACGCCGCTGGCCAATCTGCTGCTGGAGGAAATTGCCGGTGAATACAATCTGCCGTTCGTGCGACCGCTTTCCAAGTGGGGGACATGGCAAAAGGAACTGCCGCAAATTGCCTGTGGATTAAAACGCGGATTTACCTTTTACCATCATGAATTTGGCCGGCCGTTCGCACCCGATCCTGACCACCGCCGCCAGTTGCTTGTCGGTGCAAGTCCCAACGAAACGGTGGCAGACACGCACTGGTATCGGCCGGAGTTCGATCAATATCTGGTCCAACAGGCTGTTAAAAATGGGCTGACGTATTGGGATGAAGCGAATCTGACCGAGGCTTGCGAACGGACGGAGGGAATGAGCTTGAAAGGAACCCGTCACGGCCAGAAGCTGGAAATTAAAGCGGATTTTGTCATTGACGCCACCGGGCCGCGCGGATTTCTGCATCGGCATCTGGCTTTGCCTGAGAAGGAAATCCCATCATTCCCGGCCACCCAGGGTTTGTTCGCCCATTTCAGGAAAGTTGGCGTGCTGTCTCCAAACTTCTCCGTAAATGATCTGGGCTTGCCGTATCCGGCGGAACAAGCGGCGATGCACCACATTTTTCCGGGCGGCTGGATTTGGGTGCTCAAATTCAACAACGGCATCACCAGCGCGGGCGTGGCCGCGACGGATGCCCTGGCAAACGAATTGAACTTTTTTGAAGGCGAAGCGGCCTGGCATCGCTTGCTGGAACGTTTGCCATCCCTGGCTGAAATCTTTCAATCAGCGGAAACAATAACGTCCTTTACTCATTCGCCGCGCTTGTCATTTCAAAGCGGGAAAGTCGCCGGTTCCAATTGGGTGCTGCTGCCGTATGCGGCGGGATTTGTCGATCCGCTGCTTTCCACGGGCTTTCCGCTGACCTTGCTTGGCGTCAAACGGCTCGCGGGTTTGCTGAAATCCGATTGGGGTGGGCCGGCTTTCCAACGTGGCTTGGCGGCGTATGCGGAGATAACAAAGTGTGAATTGGAAGCCGCCGCGGAATTAATCGGCGCGCTTTACTCGACCATGAATCGCTTTGATTTGTTCAAAAATCTGACGCTGCTTTATTTCGCGGCCGCCAGCTATTCTGAAACGGTTCGCCGCCTGGGCAAACCTCACCTGGCGGATTCATTTCTGTTGAACTGCCACGCGCAATTCGGTCCCCAACTATTGCAAATTTGCCGCGCCGCGCGCTCGATTAATTCGCAGACCGAAGCTGATTGGCTTTCAAAACGTATTATAGAGGTGATTCAGCCATTTGATGTCGCGGGATTGTCCGACCGTTCCAGCCAATCCTGGTATCCGGCAAAAGCGGGCGATCTATTCGATAACTGCGCCAAAGTGGCGGCGACCCGCGAAGAAATTCTGGCCATGCTTCAGCGCTGTGGCTGGCGCGGAGAAGTGCCGCGGCAATGACAACAGAACCATTGCGGGCAACTCCAGCTTACCTGTCGTGGTCCGAGCAAAAGGAGACAACTCTGTTTTCCCCCTTTTTTGAACCTTGAATCCTCGAAAAGCCGAGGAAATGGATATGGCGGAAGGGGGGGATTCGCGCCCTAAATCTCAATGTTTCGCATGTAAAATAAGTGGTTTTCGAGGAATTCAATAAAAATCTCCCACTATCAAAACTAAAAAAACTTAACCGCTTACTGCCAGTTTGACTGGATGCGACATGAGGTTGCTCGGACAGTTGTTTGTTATGGACACATCATAAACAAACCTGCGGTTCCGTCCGCAGAGTCTATTGGCACCAGCGCGACTGGCAACGGTCGGGTTGGAAGCTGCCAAGACAATGCACCTCACCCAATCGGGTGCGGAAATGACTGCGAGGTTGTTTCCGTGACTGCCAGCGTCAAGGCGGTCGGAGGGCTAGACTGGATGACACGCCCACCACCGCTGGCCTGCCGTTGGGCTTGACCACCATCAAGTTTTGGAGTCGCAAACAATTCAAAGGCTGCAATGCTCTGAAGCGGAAAATCAATCCGAC
>JAKALA010000112.1 GCA_021813325.1 bacterium
GATCTCCAGCGGCCCTCGCGGACCGTTGCGCCGTGAACTTGATTGCGCACAAAATCAAGATTGGCTCGCAGCTCGGCATCACGCGGTGTCAACAACGCCGCCCGGCGATAATCGGCAATGGCTTTACCCAGATGGCCGGCCTTGTATTCCGCATTGCCGGCATTGAACAGCAAGGCGGGGGACTGCTCGCCGGACTGGAGCATCTTTTCGTAAGCGTTCGCCGCGTCGGCAAATTTGCCCTCGGCATAAAGTTTGTTGGCGGCGGAAAAGTCGTTGTTCGGGTCTGCTGCCATCAGATTTCCAATGCAGGCCAGACCCAGCAAAATGAAAAGCAATTTTTTCATACCTTCACCCCCTGAAGTTCGCCCATCGTCTTCTCCAGTTTGGCAGCAACCGAATTCAATTCCGCCGTGCCGCGCACCGGCGCATAGCGCGCCTGGTTGCAGAGCTGGAACAATTCACGCAATGAATCGAGCGTCTCTTCCGGCGCATTCCGCAAACCGGCTTGTTCCTCGACCACATTTTCCGTGATCGCGGAGGCCGGACAATCCAGGCGCTCGCCCAATTGTTCCTGCAACAGACGGAACAGCAGCGCAAAAAAATCGTCGGATTTGTTTTCGGTTGCAAACTGCTTCAAATCATTCAGTCCGTCGCGGACCAGCTGCGCCACGGCGCGTTGCCGGCGCAAACGTGGATTATTGGCCAGGCGATCCGCGCGTTTGCGCCAGACAAAGGCGGCCAGGAAGGCCAGCACCGGAAGCGATTGCATGGCCAGAAAACCGGGGCGCGCAAGGAGCGGAGCGCGGGCAACCGTCAAATCGCCGAGATTGTTTTTGATCGGCAAAATATCCTGCGGCGACTGGTTATCCGATGCCGCCGTTTGCGCCGCCGCCAGCGTGGGCGTGGGCAGGGGCGTGGCGGCGGCGGCCTTGACCGTCAAAGCCACCCCATGCTCGGTCAGCGTGTGATATTGGCCGTCGCTGGGATTGAAAAAGGAAAAGGAAAATGAAGGCAGATCCTTCACGTCGGCATTTTCCGGCGAGACAATTTGTTCAAACGTTTTGGTGCCCTGAAAACCGAACTGGTCGCCCGTCTCCAGCTTGGTGGTGGGTGGATACAATTTAAAATTATGCCAGGAAGGCTGGGCCGGAAGCGTGACCGAACTGAAATCTCCGCGCCCGGAAATTTGCACGCGCACGGTGATGGGATCGCCCACGGTCACGGTCGTGGGCCCCGCCGAGGCGGCCATCTCGAAACTGCCGACGGCGCCGGTGAAATTAGCCGGCTTGTCCCTGTCCGGCAGCGGCAGCGACTCCACATTCACCGGGCCGGTGGCGAGGGAAAGCTGCTTCTGCTCGTTAAACAGCGACCGAAACCCGAATTGCCGGAACATGTCACCCTGCCCGCCGCCCTGCGACGGCAGTTCCACCACGATATTTGCCGTGATCGGCCCCAGCGTCAGGGAACCCGTCCGCGTGATGGTCACAGGCACGGCCACGGGAATCACAGTGTAAGCCCGGTTGCCCACTTGCACCCGGTGCCGTTGATTCTGCAATTCCGCAATCTTGCCTGTGCTGAATCCATCGGTTGGCGAACTCGTCAGTTGAAACTGGTCCAGACCCTGCACATCATCGCGCAAATAAAGATCCATGCGCGCCACAGCGCATTCGCCAACGTAAACCTGGTCCTTGGGAAAACTGAGCTTGAGAAAGGCGAGTTCATTGCCGGAATTCACCACGGCGGCGGAGGGTGCCGCAGCCTTGGTGACAATCAGTTTGAGCGGCGCGGTGGAAAGCTGCTGTCCCCCGACATCCGCCGTCAGCGCGGGAATGGTAAATGCACCGGTCTGCCGCGGGGTAACGTTAAACGTCACGGTCACGGTGGCGGTCATGGCCCCATTGACAATGCTGACATTTTGCGAGGTGCCAGCCTGCGAGAAATAGAGCCCGGGCACGTTGGGCGACGGCACATTGCGCGGCTGCGCGCCTTCAAACGCGAGTGAAAGCGTGGCCGTTTCCCCGAGCATGATGGTGTCACGATCCAGCGTGGCGGTAAACGACGCCGCCAGCGCCGCCGGCGCGAGGCACGCGAGCGCAAGTATCAATGTCAATATTTTCAAGACAGACCGCATTTTATTTTCCTTTAAATCCGACAAATTAGTGACAGATAAGGGCCGCAAATGTTCACAAAAATTTTGGCTGGTGGAAACGCAAAATCATTTGCCGCAGACGGGCGCTCGCCGCATCATGGCATCATGAAAGCCGCCAAATTGCTCGTCCTGCTGTCCGCCGCGTTGATGATTTCCGCGAATTTACCGGCGCAGACGGCAACCCACACCTTCGCGATTGGCACCAACGATTTTCTGCTCGATGGAAAAAAATTCCAGATTCGTTGCGGTGAAATTCACGCCGCGCGCGTGCCCAAGGAATACTGGCGGCAGCGCCTGAAAATGGCCAAGGCCATGGGCTTGAATACCGTTTGCGCGTATTTGTTCTGGAATCTGCATGAGCCGGAACCGGGAAAATTTGTGTGGACCGGACAGGCGGATGACGCGGAATTTTGCCGCATTGCGCAGGAGGAAGGTTTGTGGGTCATTCTGCGGCCTGGCCCGTATGCCTGCGCCGAGTGGGAAATGGGCGGCACGCCATGGTGGATGTTGAAGGAAGATGGCGTGAAGCTGCGCAGTCGCGATCCGCGCTACCTCGAACCGGCCAAAGCCTATCTCAAGGAAGTCGGACGCGTGCTGGGTCCGCTGCAAATCACCCACGGCGGTCCGATCATTATGGCGCAGGTGGAAAACGAATACGGCTTTTTCGGCAAGGATGCGGGCTATGTGGACGCCGTGCGCCAGGCGCTGGTAGATGCGGGTTTCGATGTGCCGTTATTTCAGTGCAATCCGCCGGACATGATGCGCAACGGCCTGCTCACCAATCTGTATCAGGCGGGAAATTTCGGCAGCGACGTGGAAAACAACTTTGCCAAGGTGCGGAAGATTCAAACGACCGGCCCGCTGTTTTGCAGTGAATTTTATCCCGGCTGGTTCGATACCTGGGGCCAGCCGCATCACTTGGGCAAGCCGGAAAACTATCTGCCCAACTTAAAGCTCATGCTCGACATGGGCGCGTCGTTCAGCATCTACATGGCGCACGGCGGAACCACGTTCGGACTGTGGTCCGGTTGTGATCGCCCCTTCAAGCCGGACACGTCCAGCTACGATTACGATGCGCCCATCAGCGAAGCCGGCTGGGCCACGCCAAAGTTTTTTGAGACGCGGGAATTATTCAGTAAATATTTATTGCCTGGTGAAACATTGCCGGAGCCGCCTGCGCAAAATCCGGTCGTCGGTTTTGCTCCAGTGCAGTTGACGGAGATTGCCCCGATTTTCGAAAATCTGCCGGCGGCGGTGAACGACGAAACCCCGCGCAGCATGGAAAAATACAACCAAGGCTACGGCTGCATTTTGTATCGCACTCAAATCCCGGCGGGTTCCGCCGTGCAGCTTGAGGCGGCGGCGATTCATGATTTCGGCTATGTTTTTTTGGACGGCAAACGCATGGGCATTTTGGATCGGCGCAGTGGCAAGGCGCAAATCACCTTGCCGGAGCGCGCGGAGAAATCGCAGCTGGATATTCTGGTTGAGCCGATGGGCCGGGTGAATTTTGGGCCGGAAATGCTGGATCCAAAAGGCTTGATCGCGCCGGTCAAATTGGGTGGCCAAGAATTGAAAGGCTGGCAGATTTTCAATTTGCCGCTGGATGAAAAGATGATTTCAAGTTTGAAATTTTCCTCTGTGCCCGCAGTCGTTTACGACAATATTACCAATAATCTTGCTATTAAGGCTGGCCTGGCAATTGAAGGCAATCCGCCGGCATTCTGGCGCGGCGAGTTCTCCCTGACAAAAGTTGGCGACACGTTTCTGGATTTGCATCACTGGGGCAAAGGGGTGGTCTGGGTTAATGGCCATTGTCTCGCCCGGTTCTGGGATATTGGCCCGACGCAAACCGCGTATGCGCCGGGCTGCTGGCTGCACGGAGGTAAAAACGAAATTGTGATTCTGGATTACCTCGGACCGGAAGCCCCGGAAATTGCCGGCGTGGAAAAACCAGTTCTCGATGAGCTGCGTCCGGAAAAGGATTTTGCGAAGTCGCATCGCCCGCCGGTGAAATTGAACTTGAGCAGTGCCACGCCGGTTCAGGTGGGCACGTTTGCGCCGGGCACCGACACCCAGGAAATTAAATTCACCGCCCCGGCTGCCGGCAAGTATTTCTGTCTCGAATCGCTGGACGCCTATGACGGCAAACCTTACGCCGCCGTGGCCGAACTGGATTTGCTCGACGCCAACGGAAACGCCATCAGCCACAATGGCTGGACGATCGCCTACGTGGACAGTGAGGAACGTGTCGGCGAAGACGGCGCGGCGGAAAACGCCATCGACGGCCAGACCGCAAACTACTGGCACACGGAATGGAAAAACGCCTCCCCCAACCATCCGCATGATTTGATTTTGAACCTGGGCAAAACGGAGAAGATCACCGGCTTCCGCTACGTGCCGCGTCAGGGCGACGGGGCGGGACGCATCAAGGATTATCGCGTCTTTGTTTCCGATTCCCTGGTCGAACCCAAGTGATCGGCTCGCTCGATTCAAGCGTGGTCCGCCGCCGGAACCAATGTCGCGGTTTTCGAGTGGGCCACAATTTCCCGGATAACGGCGGCGCCATCGGGATAATCTGATTGGACTTCGCGGCGGACGAGCAACCGGTGCGCGAGCACGGGCACGGCGATTTCTTTAACGTGTTCAACCGTCACGAGGGGTTCATTGCGAATGGCCGCCAGGGCCTGGGCGGCGTGAAATAACCCCAGCGAACCGCGCGGGCTGGCCCCCAACCGCAACGCCGGATGACTCCGGGTGGCGCGGGTGACGGCGATGAGAAAGTCGGAGGCATCCGGTCCGACGGCGACGTTGCGCACCGCCTTTTGACACTTCAAAATTTCATCGCCGCTGGTGATCGCTTTGAGGGTTTCAATGGGATGCTGTTTTTGGGCGCGGAAGCACATTTCTCTTTCCTGGGCTTCATCCGGATAGCCGAGGCTGATCCGAAACAGGAAGCGATCCATTTGCGCTTCCGGCAAACGGAAAGTGCCTTCCTGGTCAATGGGGTTTTGCGTGGCCAACACCATGAAGGGGCGTTCGAGCCGGTAGGAAACGCGATCCATGGTCACGGAACCTTCGCCCATGGCTTCGAGCAACGCCGCCTGCGTGCGCGGGCTGGCCCGGTTGATTTCGTCCACCAGCACCATCTGGGAGAACAACGGTCCGAAGCGCATTTCCTTTTTGCCGGTGGTCGGATCGATGATGAAATCACCAATCACATGTTCGGGCTGCAAATCGGGCGTGCATTGAATGCGCTTGAAAGAACATCCGGCGCTTTGGGCCACGGCGCGGGAAAGCATGGTCTTGGCCACGCCGGGCACGTCTTCCAGCAAGACATGACCTTCGGCAAACAGTGCCGCCACGGCGAGCGTTACTTGTTCCGGTTTACCAACAATCACCTGCTGCACGTTGGCGATAATCTGGCGGGCCAGGTCATGCACTTGCGCGACGGAATAAACAACATCCGGCGGCGGCTCGACGGTCAGTTTGATTTTTTCGTTTGGGGCGCGAACCTGCCGGGGCAGGAGGATGTTTTTGCCGCAACTGGGACAGCCGAAATTTTCCCCGACCAGATAGTCGGGAATTTCAAAGGCATAACTGCAATGAGGACAGACGCGTTTGGGCATGGTGAATGACTCCAGCAAAACGCCCGTCTCCCTTGGAGGCAAGCTTAAAAGCGCCGCGCAAGCCGGGCGGGGGCGCATCTTGACACTGCCCCCGATTAGGCTGTGAGCCAGAGTTCGTCCCAATGACCATTGTGTCTGGCTTCGGCCAGCGCGCCGAGGTTGCGCATGCCTGTCGGCGTCCAAAATTGGCCGGGGC
>JAKALA010000113.1 GCA_021813325.1 bacterium
ATACGCCTGCACCAACCCGGTTAAAACCAACACGTCCGCTTTCTTTGGATAGGTATTCATGCGGAACAAGCCTAGCGTATTCACTTGGACATTTGCGGTCCATGCGTTTGTTAAGTATACAAGCCCGAAGCCCCGCTAACATTGGCCAATCCGCCTAACCTGTGCTCTTCATGCCGGCGGCAACGCCTTGAACGGTGAGCGCCAGCAAACGGCGCAAATGCTCAGTTCGCCCGGATTCATCGGCCTTGCGCCATATGGACAGGAAGCGGATTTGCAAATAGTTCAACGGGTCCACGTAGGGATTTCGCAGTCGGATGGATTGCGCCAGCACCGGCTGGTTTTCCAGCAGTTGTTTGCGTTCGCAGACGGCCAGCATCATGGCGACAGACTGGGCGTGTTCATCTTCGATCATTCCAAATATTTTCTTCCGCACCTCATCCGATTCAACGAGTGCCGCGTATTGACGGGCGATGCCAAGATCCGTCTTGGCCAGCGAAAGCTCGGCATTGTCCAGCAGCATCCGGAAAAACGGCCAGCGACGATACATGGTGCGGAGTTGCGCTAGACCGTCGGGTTCGGAGTCGATAAATGTTTTCAGCGCATGGCCGACGCCATACCAGGCGGAGATCAAATGGCGTGATTGGGTCCATGAAAACACCCAGGGAATGGCGCGCAGTTGACGAATATCCGAGGTTTGCGCCCGACGCGCAGGCCGCGAGCCGAGCCGCAAATGTTCAATCAAATCAATGGGCGTCGCCTGCCAGAAATACTCGGCAAACTCGGGTGTTTGATACACCAGCCGTTGATAGTAATCGAAAGAAAATTTTGCCAGCTGCGCGGTGCAGGTTTCCCATTTTGCCAGATCGTTGGCCGCGGTTTCCGGCAGGCATTGCACGGCAATGACCGCAGAAGCGAGCTGCTCCAGATTGCGCTGGGCAATGACCGCGTTGGAGTATTTGAGCGAGATGACTTCGCCCTGTTCGGTGATGCGCAACCGACCGCCATGCGCCGCGTGAGGTTGGGCGCGTAAACTGCGGTAGCTGGCCCCGCCGCCGCGGTCAATGGTGCCGCCCTTGCCGTGAAAAAAGCGCAGTTTCACGCCACATTCGTCGGCGACGTGGGACATTTCCTTTTGCGCCCGGTAAAGATACCAGTTTGCCGCGAGATAACCACCGTCCTTGTTGGAGTCGGAATATCCGACCATTACTTCCTGAATTTGCCCGCGATGCAAAAGGTGGCGGCGATACTCGCTGTTGGACCAAAGGTCGCGCAGATTCTTGGCGGCATTTTCCAGGTCTTGAATGGTTTCAAACAGTGGCACCAGATCGATGTCATGCACGCCGGTCAGCCGCGCCAGTTTGAACAGGCTCAGAATATCACCGGCATTGCGGGTCATGCTGACAATGAAATGATTTGCCGCTTCCGGCCCGTATTCCCGCTGGATTTCCCGGATCGCCAGCAACTCGTTCAGGATTTCGGGTTCGTGGTGATCCAGCTTGCCGCTGTGATCGCGGAAATCGAGTTCGGCCAAATGCGCGCCAAACGTTTTCGCCTGAGTTAGAAGCCGAAACACACGTCCGTTGGCGGCGCGCCGGGCCTTTTGCTGAATCAATCCGTCGCGAATTTCCTGGAGGGTGCGAACCATCTGGGCCTGGTCCAGTTGACCAGCGTCCAGCTTCCGGCGCAGCTCAACGATTTTGGCGCGGAATGTTTCATAAGGCTGATATGTTTGCGCATCCTTGGCCAGATGATGAGGTTTGGAGAGATCTTCATCAACGTCGGCATGCGTCAGTTCCTCTTCCAATTTTCCGCATTCGCGACGGTAAAATTTCAGCGCAACTTCGTGATGCCGGCGGGCGGCCAGCCGGCTGACTTCCGGGGTTACAAAGGGATTTCCGTCCCGGTCGCCGCCCACCCAACTGGCAAAGGTGAGAAACTGGCGGTGGCGGTTCACGCCGGGGTATTGCCCGGCGAGTTCGGCGTCGAACGTGGCATAAAAATTCGCAGTGGTTTCGAAAATGGTGCGATCAAAATAATAAAGCGTGCCTTCTATTTCCTGCTGCGGGCCGATTTTTTGTTCGCGGATTTCCTGGGTTTGCCAGAGCGTTTCCAGGGCTTCATCCGGGTGTTCCCATTCTTGCGACAGGCGCCAGATTTGATTGAGCACCGAACGTCGTTTGGCTTCGGTCGGATGGGCGGTCAGAACGGGCTGGATTTCCAGTTCATCCAGGCAGGCCTGTAGCTTTTCGGCGGTGACACCGGACTCCTTGAGTTCCTTGAACATTCGCCGGAGCGACATGACCGGCGATTTTTTGACGCGCAGATGCCGTTCGCGCGCGCGTTCCTCGCAAAGGTTGACCAACTGGAAAAAAAGACTGAAGGCGTGGGCGATTTGGTAGGCTTCCCCGACATTTAGCCGGTCGAGCAACAGATGCTTGTGGCGGCGGCTGTTTTCGCCGCCCAAATGCCGGGCGCGCTGGGAAAGCTGGCGAATCTGATTGAGATGGCTGAAACACTTTTTGCCGGCCTGTTCGAGGATGATTTTGTCGAGCCGGCCAACCAAGCTGCGGATTTCGTTCTTCAATATTTGGCTCATAAATTAGCGACGAAAACTTGCTTGGACGCCGGGGATGGCACCGAAATTCGATCCCACGAACAACTGAATGTGCGGCTAAAGCGGAAAATGTAAAATGAGGAATTATGCATATCGAACTAGTCGGAGTTTCTAATTTTTCGTGTGAATGCGCTCAAGTAGTTCATAATCCACCAAGGCGTAAAGCAATTCTCCGTCCTTGCGACGGACCAGTTGCTTATGCTCATCCAAACGCAGGATGATGTGAGCGGGTTTCATGTCCAACACGCGAAAGCCGGCGGTGGCCAACTCGTCGATGACAAATTTTGTAGTTTGAATCAGAAACTTCTCACGTTCCATGCCTTCCAAATTCAAGTGGTCGGCCATCTGAAGCGCGTCCAAACCATCAATCCAGCCGTAAATTATTATGTATTGCCGGCGAATATCCAATTTAGCTTCGGGATAGCGGGTCAGTTTCTGGGCGATTTTTGATTCCAACCGGCCGGTCTGCCAAAGCTGTAACAAATCCGGCGGCGCAAAAACGGCCAGCGGCTTTTTGGTGGGAATGACATGCCGGTCGCCGCCAATATGCGTGCGCCGCAATTCGTTTAGAATGGTGATTTCCTCAAATGGACTGTTGAAATCGGCGTTGATGAACTTTTCCAGGGTCAAGGTATCGACCGGCAGTTCTTCGCCGACCCGGTTGTAGCGCACCACGATGTCCAGCGAATGGCCGTCCACCGGTCTGGTTTTTGTGCGATAAATCGTGCTGGTGCCGCGCAGTTTTTGGCGGTGGGCCAGAAACCATTCTGTTTCCCGCCAGTTCTCCGGCAGCAACTGTTCTTTAAAGGGCAAACCATAGCGGGTGAGGTATAGATCGCCACCGTCGGTCATTTGCGCATGGTCGTATTTCACGCCCAGAATTTCCCTGGGGGAAAATTTAAATTTTTCAGTCATAAATGGCGCCTCCTTCGCTTGCACCTCGTCACTTTCAGCATCCAATATTCGGATGTATCGCGGCTTGCAGAGGACTTTTTGCCTGCCGTCAACCATCGTCAGTCCGGTTGTCCGGCAACATATTGCCCATTAAGACTGTTCAACACAACTATTAGCCGCGCAAAAATGTGCCGGACGCCCCGGAGTGAATTGAATCCCAGAAGGGATTTTTCCAGACGGCTCGGGGGCCGCGCCAAGCCTGGCGTTTATATCGAACGGGCAATATCCGACTCACCGGGCCGCAGCCTGGACTTTTTCGGCGAAATCAATCGCCTTTTCGCACAACGGGCGCCAATCCAATTCATGCTGAATGCGGGCGGCGGAAGTTTCAACACAGGGTTGAAATCGTTCCGGTGGCGTTGCCAGCCAGGCCAGAATCTTTTCCCCAAAATCCCGGCCAGCAAAGTTGGAGAACTTCACCAGCGGATCATTTTTGAAATATCCCTGCACGCTTCTTAACGGCGTGCAAACCGTAGGCAGCCCGGTGGCCACATACTCCACGATCTTGGCCACAAATGCGCAATGCGTGCCGGCAGATTCCTCATACGGAACGATCCCCACATTGGCGCTGGCCAGCAGTCGCGAAACTTCCGCATAAGGCGTGAAACCTGTCGCTTCGTGCTTGAAATCAGGAATCGCCTGCGCCCGCTGTAAAAATTTGTCCAATCCGGCGGTGCGTCGTCCGATAAAACGAAAAATGGTCTCGGGCCGTTTGCTGACGACATGTTTTACCGCCTCAAACGCAATCTGCCCCAGATGATGCGCATCAAACGAGCCATGCATCACCACCACCGGTGGACGGTTCGCCGGCGGCAGTTCGGTCCGCATCGGAAATGCGGCGGCATCATAGCCGTAATAAATGGGACAAATCTTTGCCCGCGGATACCCCCGTGCGGCCAGTCGTTCCACAAACTCATCTGAAATCGCGCACACTCCATCCACGCCGTAACGCACCGGCAGGGAAATTTCGTAACGCATCAACGCCCGCACCACCGGCTTCGGCGCAATGTAGCTCGGCCAGGTTTCCATAAATCCGGTCAGCAAATCCGGGAAATTCATCACCACCGGCACACGGATTTTCGCTTTTAATTTTCCTGCGGCGACCGCCGAAATGGCGTGCTGGGAAAATATCAAATCAAACTTCGTTGCTTCCGCCGCCGTCAAAACCATTCGCTCCAGAAAAAATGGATAGGCCAAATATTTGAAGTTTCGGAGCCTGGCGTAGCGCCCCATCGGCCATTTCTTGAACTCGTGGAACCGGATGCCGAATCGTTCGGCAACCGTGTCCGCATCGGGGATTTGCGGCCCAAAGACATGAACCTCGTGCCCGCGCCGCGTCATTTCATGAACCAGGTAAAGGGCTTCGGCCGAACCGCCGCCCGAAGGTGGATAAAAAGGTTCGTGCGTCAGAAATGCGATGCGCAATGAAGATGGCACGGCGAAACGCTAAAAATTTTGGCGCACGGGTTCAATTCATTTCCCCGTGAAAATGTTTTGACTCGCGGCGCAAAAAAATTAGACTACCGCTCCGTTTCGTGGATGGGGTCTTAGCTCAGTTGGTAGAGCGTCTGAATGGCATTCAGAAGGTCAGGAGTTCGAGCCTCCTAGGCTCCACCATCCTAACGATAAAAAACCCGAGTTTCTAAACTCGCGGGTTTTTTGCGTGTCACAGCTAAATCCCGAGGTGAGCGAAGTCCACTTTGGACCAAGCGGTGGCTTTTCTGCCCCCAGAACGGACGGTTAAGCCACGACGCCACCGGCGATGTATTGCTCCATTTGCTCAATGGCAGCGCTTTGGGTGGAGATGATCCAGTTCACCAGATCGCCGATGGATACAATTCCCACCAGTTTTGCATTCTCGATCACCGGCAGATGGCGAAGACGTTTTTCGGTCATCAAACGCATGCAATCTTCCACTGTGTCGTTCGGATCCACCGTAACTACCTCACGGACCATGATGTCTTTAACCAGCGTTTCCCGGGAAGATTTGCCCAGCAAGGCGACTTTGCGGGTATAATCACGCTCGCTGAAAATGCCCAGCAGGCCGCCATCAGGCGCCAGAACCGGCAAAGCCCCGATGTTGTTTTCGGCCAGGATTTTGATGGCTCCAAAAACCGTGGTTTCAGGTGAGACGCTCCAAATTGCCGAAGTTTTTTGATGCAAAATAGAACCGATTGGATAGGCAGCTTTCATAGGCTTAACCTGTTTATCGGCCTGACCGGTTGGGAATTCAAGTAAATAATTGATTGCTTTAGGGCGTATTAACACTAATCTGCAAAGCTTCGACAATGAGCGCCGACCCGATGAATCCGGTAAAAAGCGTGTTGAGCTTGTCGAAGCGGCAGAAGATCCGGCGATCGGCCTTGAGCCGTCGAAACCG
>JAKALA010000006.1 GCA_021813325.1 bacterium
CCGATTCAATGGCACGACATCGCGATCCTGTTGCGTTCGCCCGGCGGCAAATCGGAAATCTTCGCGAAAGAATTTGAGCGCGTCGGCGTGCCGCTTGCGGTTGCCCGCGGAAAATTCTATCAAAACGCGGAAATTCTGGACCTGCTCAGCCTCCTGCAACTGCTGGACAATCCCTTGCAAGACGTTCCTTGTATTGCAGTGCTGCGCTCTCCGCTGGTGAGTTTGTCGCTGAACGAACTGGCGGCCATTCGCCTGGCAGGCAAAGGCCATTTCTGGACCGCGCTGATGCAGAGCCACCACGCGAATGAAAAGTTTCCCGCCGAAACGAACGGAAAAATTTCCCGTTTTCTTGCCAGTTTTTTGCGTTGGCGAAAACTGGCCAAACTCTCTTCGCTTTCTGAATGCCTCGAAACCGTGCTGGCTGAAACGCTCTATGCCGACTGGCTCCGCGCGCAGCCCGGTGGTTCCCAACGCGCCGCCAACGTCGCCAATTTGTTAAGTCTGGCGCAACGCTTTGACCAGTTTCAACGCCAAGGATTGTTTCGCTTTCTCAAATTTGTCGAAGCCCAGCAGGAAGCGGAAACCGAACCGGAAGTTCCGCCGTTGCCACAAAATAACGCCGTGCAATTGATGAGCATTCATCAGAGCAAAGGGCTTGAATTTCCGGTGGTGGTGCTGGCCGATCTGGCCAAATCCTTCAATGAACAGGACCTCCGTGCCGAAATAATATTTGATGAAGCTTTCGGGCTTTGCCCCAAAATCAAGCCGCCCGGCAGCGGACGCCGCTATCCCAGCCTGCCTCACTGGCTGGCGCAGCGCCGTCAAAAGCAGGAATTGCGGGGCGAAGAATTGCGTTTGCTCTACGTCGCTCTGACGCGCGCCCGGGAACATTTGATTTTGACCGCCAGCATCACGGCAAAAAAATGGGACGAAGCCTGGCGTCAGCCCCAACCCGTCGGCCCCCGGCAAATTTTGGAAGCCAGCAGCTTTGCCGACTGGCTGGCGCTATGGTTTGCGGGAAACACCACAGGCGAAAGTTCAACCCCGTGGCTTGGCTGGCGAACCATCGATGACGCCGATTTAAGCAACGAAATAGCCCGCCATCAAATTCAGTCGCCGTCCGCCGTTTTGAAAACTGCGAGTTCCGCAGATAAGAATTTCGACGAGGCCGCTTTGAAACAGCTCGAAGCGATTCTGGCTTGGAAATATCCCTTCCAGCCCGCCACGGAGCGAAAGGCCAAAACCACGGTCACCGCGCTCCGACGTGAGGCGCAGGAGTTGGCTGAAGAGGCGGAAAACACATTCCCCGTCCGCGCTTTCCGAGTATTAGCCAAACGGCAGGCAGGCACCGACCCCACCAAACTGTCCGCTGCCCAGATTGGCGCCGCCCATCACAAATTTCTTCAGCACGTCAAATTGGAGACGCCGCGCGACTTGGCCGGTGAAGCCGAACGATTGGTGAAAGAGAATTATCTGTCCGCCGCCGAGGCCGTTGCGCTGGATTTGGAGGCGCTCAATTCTTTTTGGAATTCAAGCCTTGGCCAGAAGATCTGGAAAAATCCGGCGCAAGTGCGGCGTGAGCTGCCCTTCACAGCCCGGTTCAGTCCCGCCGAATTGCAGTCACTCACCGGTCGCCACGCGTCGGACGGGCTGGATGGCGAATTTATCGTGGTGCAAGGCGTGGCCGATTTGGTCGTTCAAATGCCAAGCGAAATTTGGATTGTCGATTTCAAGACGGACGAAGTCGGCTCGCAAGGCGCGGACGAAAAAGTCAAAATCTACGCGCCGCAATTAAAGCTTTACGCGGCGGCGCTGGAAAAGATTTACACCCGCAAAGTCACGTTGCGGGCGTTGCACTTTTTGGGCGCCGGTAAAACGGTGGAAGTTTAATCGGCATCGAATGGCAGGTTGTTCGCTCCTGAAATTTCTTCGCCCGGAGCAGTTTCCTGCGGCGGTGTAGCGACCACTTTTTCCTGCAAACGCACCAGCACGGGACGAATCAAGCGGCCTTGGAACGTCAAACCCGGCGCCAGCGTTTCCTCGACCACCGCACCAACCGGCGGCTGTTCCACTCCGTGCGCGCGGTGACGTTCGGCATCAAAAGGCTCCTGCGCATTGGCCGCAAACGCGTTCAAGCCCACCCGCCGCGAAATATCCCGGCAGGCGTTTTGGAAATTGGTTATTTGCTCGGCCAGTTCCGGCTGGCCGGAGCGGGCGGCGGCATTGTGCAGGGCGAAGATGTGATCCAGAATGCGGGCGAGCACCTGGAGCCATTCGCCCTCGGCCCGATGCAATTTTTCGGTTTCCAACCGCAAGGCCGCTTTTTCCCCGTCGTTCATCTTGGCTTGAAATTCATTAAATTCGCGCACCTCGTTCGCCATGCGTTCCGCAATTTCTTTCGCCGCCGTCACCGTTTTTTCCGCGCCGATCTTGGTGGTTTCCTGAACGTGCGCCCATTGTTCGGTGGCGTGGGCAATCTGCGCGGCATACTTGTCCAAATCCTGCAGTTGGGCGGCGACCGTGCCCACGGCATCCGCTTCCAGCAATTTGCAGGTGGCGCGATATTCCAGCACAAACGGCAGGCAACCGAGCACCGCAGCCACGACCACCGTCACCGTGATCGTGATGACTTCGGTGGGCGAAATCGGATGGGCAGCCCGGAAAACCATGACAGAAGCCGCAACCATGAGCAGGAGATAAGTCGTGAGAAAGGGCCATTTGGGAACTTTCCAGTCGGAAACGGTGTTCATGCCTTCAGTGTCCGAAAAATGAGTCCGGAGCGCAAGCCGACGCGTTTTCACAGTCAAAATCCAAACGCGAAAATCGCATGGTTGTTGTCCCAAAACTGCGGAAAGAAACCATTAAATCTCCTCGACTAACTCGGCGAATGGAAAATCATTGGGGATGCGAACTTGCGTCATTTTCAATCCCGTGGCGCGTGGCAACAAGGCCCGGCGTTTCCGCTCTTACATCGCGGAAATGTCGCAACAGTGCGCCCTCAAAGCCACCACCGCGCCCGGCGACGCCCGGCGTTTCGCGCAGGCGGCGGTGGCCACGGGCTATGACATTATTGTCGCTGCCGGCGGTGACGGCACGGTGAACGAGGTTTTGAATGGCATTGGCGACGAACCGGATGGATTTCAAAAGGTTCGCCTGGGCGTTCTGCCGTTGGGCACGGTGAATGTGTTTGCCCGCGAATTAAAAATTCCCATGCGGCTGGAACGCGCCTGGAAGGTGTTGCGGCGCGCCAACGAAACCACGGTGGATTTGGGCCGGGTGGATTTTTTGGAAAACGGCCAGCCGCAACAAAGGTATTTCATGCAACTGGCCGGCGCCGGACTGGATGCGCGGGCGATTGAATTAGTCAGTTGGAAATTGAAGAAAAGCGCCGGACCACTCGCCTATGTGGTCGCCGGACTTCAGGCGCTGGCCGAGAAGCAACCGATTCTCACGGTAACCGCCGATGGACAGACATGCGCAGGCGAACTGGCCTTGATCGGCAGCGGAAAATTTTACGGCGGATCGTTCGACATTTTTCCAGCTGCCGACCTGCGCGACGGCAAGCTGCACGTTTGCGTATTCCCCAAGGTCAACGTCGGTTCGCTCATGCAATTGGTTCCGAGTTTTCTGGCGCAGCGCCGGCTTTCGGAAAAACGGATCCGACGGGTCAGCGCTCAAAAATTTGAAATCACCAGCAATGCGCCCGCCGCCTTTGAACTGGACGGCGAATGGGTTGGCACCTTGCCGGCGACATTTTCCGTGGAACGCCGCAAACTTCGCGTGGTGATTCCGTGAAGCCGTTTCACAAATCCATGTCCTGTCTGCCCATTTTGGCGGGCATCGGCTGGGCATTGGCTTGCGGAGGATCCACCGGGCGAGCCGCCTTGGTTGGAACCAATGTTTCCGCCGAACCCTTGACCGCTTCGCGCGTGGCGGCTTTGCCGGAATGGAAACGTTACTTCGAGCGTTCACTGGCACAGCGACAATTAGATCAGGCCGGCCTGCTTTCAGAAATGAAAGCCAGCGGACTAACCAATGCGGTTGAACCGCCGCGTTCGGATTCGCCCAAACAAATTCCACTCACTCAACCCGCACATTGGTATGGCACAGCCGAGGCGGCCCGTATCGCGCGCTGCGTTGTTTCTTTCCAGACACCGTCGGGCGGCTGGGGCAAACACACAGATTTCACCCGGCGCCTGCGGCGTCCGGGCGAATTGTTCGTCGGCGACCACAATGCACAGCTTGCCCTCACTGGCAAAAAGCAAACGCCAATCGTCGCACATTGGAATTACGTCGGCACGATTGACAACGACGCCACGACCACCGAATTGCGCTTTCTCGCCAAAGTCATTTCTGCCGGCCAAACCGACACGGCTGCGCTGCAAACAGCGTTTGAAAAGGGCATTCGCTATCTTCTCGCCGCGCAGTTTCCCAATGGCGGCTGGCCGCAGGTCTGGCCGTTGCAAGGCGGCTATCACGACACCGTCACGTTGAATGATGATGCCATGATCAATGTCATGAAACTTCTGCGTGAGGTGGCGAACGGGCAAAATGAATTCAGCTTCGTGCCAGATGAACTCCGCCGGCAAGCCGGGGAAAGCTGGAAACGCGGACTCGACTGCTTGCTGGCCGCGCAAATTGTTGCGAACGGACACCGCACGGTTTGGTGCCAGCAACACGACGCCATTACGCTGCAGCCCGCGCCGGCCCGGAATTTCGAAATGATCGCGCAGGCCTCCGCCGAAAGCGCCAACGTCGTTTTGTTTTTGATGGATTTGCCGAATCCAAATTCAAATATCGTCGCCGCCGTTCACGCGGCCGCCGCCTGGTTTGAGAAAACCAAAATCGAAGATAAAGCATTTCAGCGAGATGCACCGGATGGATCCAAGCTGGTGAATGCACCCGGCCATGAACCCATCTGGGCGCGCTTCTACGAAATCAGCAGCGACCGGCCCCTGTTCGGCGATCGCGACAAAACCATTCACGATGACGTGACCGATCTCTCCGCCGAACGGCGCCAGGGTTACGCCTGGTATGGAACTTTTGGCAAAAAGCTGCTGGAAAAATATCCGCAGTGGGCCGCCCAACATCCGCTTAACCGCTGATTACTTGGAGGCGGAAAGCTTCAGTCCCGTGCCTTTGACATTTTCGGTGGAAATCAACGGCCCGCTGAATCCCGTGACGGTGATCCGGGAGAAATCCACATTGGTCATGTTGGCCAGCGAAATGGCCCGGGCACACGTGCCCGAAATATCCGCCAGCTTAAAGCCGTCAAGCGGCTGTTCTTTGGGAATATTGGTGGCCGCCACCAGCTCGCCGACATCCTGAACATGGATGTTGGTGAAGGCGAGATCGCGAACTCGCGCCCATTTTTCAACCGCCCCGGGCACGGGATCACTGGCTTGAATTCCCTTTTTCAATAGGTCGATGCCAATGAAAGTCGGCGATTTCAGGACGGTCAAATTTTCGCCGGAAATATTCTCCATGTAGCCGCCACGACCGTCGCGGCTCTTGATAAAAATGGCGTTTTGCCGTCCGGACAGCACACAGTTTTGAATTTTGATGTTGCGGATCCCGCCTGACATCTCGGTGCCGAAACCAATGGCGGCAAAAATGGAGCTTTGCAACCGGCAGTCGCGAATCACCACATCTTCCGTGGGGCGCCCCAGTTTTTGGGCGGCAAGCCCGCGCCCGGATTTTAGCGAGATGGCATCGTCGCCCGTATTGATGTCGCAGTGGTCAATCGTCACGCCCGCGCAGGAGTCCAGATCAATCCCATCGCCATTCCCGTTGACCGTGCGAATGGTCAGGTTGCGAATGTTCAGACCGCAGCAGAAGAGCACGTGGATGGACCAGAGCTGCTGGTATTGCGTGGTAAAACCGTCGAGCGTGGCGTTGGTGCAATCGGTCAGTTCAACCAGCACCGGACCGCGCGGATTGCGCAAATGGCTCAGGGAAATGGGCGGACCGAAGATGGTTCCACTGCCGGTAATCGCCACATTGGCCACATTGGTGGCGACAATTAACGCGCGATGGCCTTCGCGAAACTCGCCTTCCCACCGAATGTTCATCAACGGATAATCCGCCAGATCGGAACTGCCGAGCAGGCTGGCGCGCCCGGCCAGATCGAGCGTTGTATTTGGCCCAATTACCAGACTGCCAATGAGATAAATTCCATCCGGCACCGTCACGGTGCCGCCGCCAGCCGACGCGCAGGCATCCAGCGCTTTTTGAAAGGCGACGGTGTCCTTGACCACGCCATTGCCCGTCGCGCCAAAGTCACGCACGTCCAGCGATGCCTTCCCCGCCGCGAGCAGGGGGGCGGCCATTTGCAGGATGCAAACCAGGATGACAAAGCGCTTCATGAAAACGCATTCAGAGTGCGACGGGCGGGCAAATGAGTCAATTTCGCTTCCCCTTGCTGCCATCGCCAAAACTGGTTAGCCTCCGCCGACTGCATGAGTGAAATCCTGGTAATAGGTCATCGCAATCCGGACACGGACGCCATCTGTTCCGCCATCGGCTACGCGGAATTCAAGCGCCGCACCGGCCTGACGGAAGCCATTGCCGCGCGCTGCGGCGACACGAATGACCGCATTGATTTTGTCTTGAACACCTTTGGCGTGCCGGCGCCGAAATTTGTGGCGGACGTTTCGCCTAAAATTTCCGACGTCATGCAACGGCGCATTTTGAGCGTGCGGCCCGATTCGACCGCCGCCGAAGCCCTGCGCCTAATGGATGAAAAAAATCTCCGCATCCTGCCTGTGCTGGATGAAAACCAAAAATGCCGCGGGCTGCTTTCACTTTTCAAGCTGAGCAAATTTCTTTTCCCCGCGCCGGGACGGAACCCCGGCCAGCAGAATTCCCGCGAGGTTTTTTCATCGCTGCGCAGCCTTGCGCACACCCTCAACGGCGAGCTGCTCGTCGGCGTCGAAGCCGAACGCGAGGAGGAGTTGATCCTGATGATCGGGGCCATGGGCCTGGAATCCTTTGCCGAACGGTTGGAGCAATTCCCGCCGGAAAAATGCTGCGTCATCGTCGGCGACCGCTGGGACATTCAGAACGTCGCCATTCGCGAAGGCGTGCGCGTGCTCATCGTCACCGGCGGCATTCACGTGGATGCGAAAACCGTGGAAGCCGCCCGCCGCAAAAATGTCAGCGTGATCACCTCGCCGCACGACACCTCCACCACCGCCTCGCTCTGTCGCGCTTCGCTGGCCGTGCGTCACGTGCTTAATGAGGAATTTCTCTGCTTCCGGGAAAACGCACCGCTCGCGGCCGTGCGCGATGAAGCCACCGCCTCCGGCTATTTTGTTTTCCCCGTGCTCGGCGGCGAGGGCGAGACGGTTGGCATCCTGTCCAAAACCGACTTTTTGAAAACAGTTTCGCGCAAGCTGATTTTGGTGGATCACAACGAACTTTCCCAGGCGGTGCAAGGCGCGGATGAGGTCGAAATTATTGAAATCATCGATCACCACCGCATCGGCGCGCTGGCCACGCAGCAGCCCATCTTGTTCCGCAACGAACCGGTTGGATCCACCAGCACCATCGTGGCCGATGGCTTTTTCCGTCATCAAGTCGAACTGCCGCGTTCCATTGCCGGACTGCTGCTGGCGGGCATCGTCTCCGATACGTTGAATCTGACTTCGCCCACAACCACGGCGCGCGACATGGAAATTTTGAAGAAACTTGAAATGATCGCCGAGGTCAACGCCCGGGCCTTCACGGAAAAACTGTTCGCTTCTGGTTCGCTGCTCACGCTCAAGCCCGCGCCTCAAGCCATTACCACGGATTGCAAGGAATACTCCGAGGGCAACGTCAAATTCAGCGTGGCGCAAATCGAAGAAACCGGCTTCGACCAATTCTGGCAGCGCAAGGATGAACTGCTCGATGCCTTGGAAAAATACCGCGCCAGCCGCGCGTATCTGTTTTCAACGCTCATGGTCACGGACGTCACCACGCAAAATTCATTGCTGCTGGCCGTGGGCGACGAGAAGTTTATTGCGCGCATCAATCATCCGCGCCTGGAGCCGGGCATTTACGAAATGCACGATGTCGTTTCGCGTAAAAAACAACTTTTGCCCTATTTAACGCATTGTCTGCGCGAAAAGGAAAAGGGGATCAAAGGCTGAAGCAACTTTGCACACCAGCGTTGTGTGCTTATCGATTCGTTTTTCGAAATAACTTTGCCGCCTCGGCGTGAGCCATCACGACCTCGGGATCGCGTTGCAAGGCATCGAAGTAATGGCGCGGAAAACCTTCGCCCGTTTCAGATGCCACCAACAAAGAACGCGTCCGCTTCACCAAAGCGACAGCCTGCTCCTGCGTCAGCGGCATTTTGGCTTTTGCGTCAAGCGCCTCATCCATCGCCACGATCAACTGGGAAAGCGGATGCAACCAGGCAAACCACGGATCGTCGGTGAGTAGTTTCAAAAAGTGATTTGCGGACGGGATGGTGCCAATGTTTTGTTCGTAACTGACGCGCTCCGAATCAACCAAGGCCTTGTGCAAATCCAGCAATGTCCCGCGCAGCCGGGTCAGATGTTCTCGAATATTTTCTGGAATCAAATTGCCTTGGTTCATTTAAAATTCTCCGAAGCCATCGTTCCACGGCAAGGTGCGCCCGAACGACCACCTCCTTCCGCAAATTTCAACCCGCCGCACCGCCATCTGCCGGGCGAGGTCACTTCGTCTGGCTGGCGAGCATGAAAACGCGCGGGCCGCGGGCGGTGGTCAACGCATGTTGCTTTTCCTCCTCCGTGTGCGGAATCGCCAGGCCATCGGCATGTTTGTCGGCCACGGGCCGGTTGTTGACGAGCAGCATATAGCTGTGCGTGCGATTGCCGGGAATTTCCGCCAGCGTTGCCTGCCAGACGCCGGAAATGCGATCCCGTTTCAATGGCACGCGCTGCCAGCCGTTGAAGGAACCGGCCACCTCTACCCGCACCGGCATGGGGGCTGTGGGATCTTCCGGCTGCCAGCGAAAAATTTTGGTGAACGTGGCCGAACGTTTGCCCAAGTCAGCCGCGCGGTGATGCGCATGGCCGCCGGGAGCAGCATGATGTGAATGACTGTGTGAACCTGAATGATGAGACATACCGTGGTGATACTTGTTAAAAAATTTATCCGTGAGTCGAAAAGCTGTGGTTAAACTTACAATTCAAATTTGGCGTCCAGCGAGATTTTGGCGTTGAACAGGCGCGAGATTGGGCAACCTGCCTTGGCGGCGTTGGCAATGGCCAGCACTGTGGCTTGATCAGCACCGGGAATTTTCGCCGTCATTTCGAGGCAAGATTCAGTCACGGTAAACCCGGCGTCGGTTTTCTCCAGTGTCACCGTCGCGGCGGTGCGGATTTCCGCCGGCGTAATGCCCGCTTTGCCGAGTTCGGCGGCGAAAGCCATGGAAAAACAGCCCGCGTGCGCGGCGCCAATCAACTCCTCGGGATTGGTGCCGATGCCATTTTCAAACCGGGTTCCGAAGGAATACTGGGTATCTTTCAGCACACCGCTTTGGGTGGAAAGGCTGCCTTTGCCATCCTTCAAACCTCCTTGCCAAACTGCCGAAGCTTTACGCTGCATAAAATCTCTTTCTTTCCCGGAGCGCGAATTCACTGCCGGGCTGAAAAACGTAATGCGGGCGGGACAAAATCTCAAGCGCCCTCAACGGGAAAATGGATTGGGCAGCGCGGGGGGATGAACTCGCTATCTTGCGCGGCATAATGACCCGCATTTTCAAACCAGACTTGATAAATTCTGGCCGGGCCGCCATCGGCAGACTTCCGCGCCTGACTCTGTGGCTGGCGCTCGTGTGCCTGTTCACGCGGGCGGACACCGTGTTTGGCTCCGGAATCGGCTGGCCGGATGTTCAATTATTGCCGACGAATGCCCGCCGGTTTTATCGGATCGAGGCCAGTCAATAAGCATTCATTGCCAGATCAGCGAGCGGCGGTGCAGTTCATGAATCGCCTCCACCAATTTGTCCGGATTTATTTCATGGACATCGACGCTTTCGCCGATCGCCTGGAGCAGCGTGATGCATAATTCCCCGCCAAGGTGCTCGCGGAATTCCTCGATGCCGGCCAAGACCGCCAGGCGATCCGCGTTGTCGGCATTGAGCAGTTCGGCGGCAAACACGCGAAATCCGAGCCGCTCCAAAAGCTTTAAAATGCGTTCAGCAGAAGTGGCATCAAGCAAACCCAAGTTGCGTGAATATATCACATCAACAGCAATTCCGATGGCCACCGCTTCACCATGCGTGATGACAAATTGCGAAAGCTGCTCCACTTTGTGCGCCGCCCAATGGCCAAAATCCAGCGGACGCGACGAGCCTTTTTCAAACGGATCGCCGCCGGTGACGATGTGATCGAGATGCAGTTCCGCGCAACGGCGAATCACCCGCTTCATGACGACCGGCTCAAAGGCGTTGAGCTTATCGACGTTTTGCTCCAATTCGGCAAAAAACACGGCATCGCGCACACAGGCGATCTTTACCGCCTCGGCAAAGCCGCTGCGTTTGTCCCGCGGATGGAGCGCCGCGAGCAATTTGAAATCGTTGATCACCGCATACGGCGGGGCAAAAGTGCCGATGAAATTTTTCTGGCCAAAGGCGTTCAAACCATTCTTCACGCCCACCCCGGAATCCGCCTGACTGAGTGTCGTGGTGGGAATTCGGACCAATCGAATACCCCGATGCGCCGTGGCCGCCGCGAACCCGGCCACATCCAGCAGCGCGCCGCCGCCAATGGCCAGCAAATACGAATGCCGGTCCAGATGATGCCGGTAAATTTGGGAATGCAGGTTGCCGATCAGCGTGGAGGAATTTTTCGCGGCTTCACCGCCGGGCACAAACACTGGCGAGCGAACCAACTGAAGTTGAGAGGCGAATTTTGAAAAATAAGCAGCCAAATCCCGCTCCAACGATGGCAGCGACTGCGCGAGCGAATCTTCCAAAACCACCAGCACCTTGCGGGGCGGCCCATCCGCCAGCGCGTCATGCAGCGTGGCGTTGTCCGGCGCAAAGACGTTTTCCGTGAAGAAAACGCGCAACTGCCAGCTAACCTGGATGGAACGCTGGATGACGGGCACGGATTAAATCTGAATCGGCTCAGTGCATTTGACGAGAATTATTTACACTAAAAAAAACGGCGGATTTGAGTCGCAAACCGCATACACACAAATCCGGCGCCATCAAGCGGACAGGAGTTTGCGCGTGTCTGCGATCGCTGAATTTGCACACCGTCGCGAATCGCGCTTGCCGGTGCGGATTCGTTTCCGCATCTTTCAGGCGATGTCCGAACGTCCGGTTGCCACCTTGAACAAACCCGACGCCGCGTTGGAAATGACGCTGCGTCCCTCGCTTTTTTCCGACTTCACCGGCCAGCCCAAGGTAAAGGAACGGCTGGAAATCTCCGTGGCCGCCGCCAAACAGCGCGGCGAGGCGCTGGATCACATTTTGTTGAGCGGCCCGCCCGGTCTTGGCAAAACCACGCTGGCCAATATTCTGGCCAAGGCAATGGGGTCCAATCTCAAAGCCACGAGCGGGCCGACCATTGAAAAAGCCAGCGACCTGGCCGGCCTGCTGACTAATCTCGAAGAAGGCGATGTGCTGTTCATTGATGAAATTCACCGCCTGCAAAAAACCATTGAGGAATATCTGTATCCCGCAATGGAGGATTACAAACTCGACATCATCATCGACCAGGGGCCAAACGCCCGCAGTGTGCGGCTGAATCTGCCGCGTTTCACGCTCATCGGCGCCACCACGCGGAGCGGCCTGCTGTCCTCGCCGTTGCTGACGCGCTTTGGCATGCGCGAGCGGCTGGATTATTACTGCGCCGCCGATTTGGACAAAATTGTTCTGCGCTCGGCCAATTTGCTGGGCGTGGAGATTGAGCCGGCGGGCGCGCATGAAATTGCCCGGCGCAGTCGCGGCACGCCCCGCATTTCAAATAATTTGCTGCGCCGGGTCCGCGATTACGCGCAAGTCCGGCACGACGGCAAAATTACAGCGGCCGTGGCCGACAAGGCGCTCGCCATGCTGGAAATTGATGAGAACGGTCTCGATGAAATGGACAAACGCATTCTTGAAGCCATCATTGTGAAATTTGGCGGCGGTCCGGTGGGCGTGAATTCGCTCGCCGTGGCGGTTGGCGAAGAGCCGGATACGATTGAAGAAGTGTATGAGCCTTATCTCATCATGGAAGGCTACTTGAACCGCACGCCGCAAGGCCGCGTGGCCACCGAAGCCAGCTTCAAAAAATTGGGTTTGAAACCCGCGCCCGGCGGCCAGGTAAAATTGTTCTGACAAGCGAACGGCAATTCTTCAATCTTGCCGCCGGTGGCAAACCCGGCGAATTCCCTGGTATCCGACGGGCAGCAACGCCAGCGCTCCCGCCAGCCAGGTTGAAGGCTCCGGCACCGCCGCAGTTTGAATGGGATCGGCGGAAATGGTAAAATCATCCACCCGGGAAGAGCCGCCTGTGCCCACCGTTCCGCCATTAATGGCAGTCGTTCCGTCGTCAATTAGTCGAAAATAAACACTCGTTTGATTGTCGAGCGCGGCAACCGTTGAAAGGTCGAAAGGAAAGGAGTATTTGGCCACTCCACTTGGTGATAAATTGGAACTCCAGGTTCCCAGCAAGGTATAAGTGTTAAAATCAGTGAAATGTTGTCCATCGGGGCTGTAAGCAAATTTGAAATTCACCGGCCCGGTGCTGCTGCTGGAGGCTTCAAAACTGATTTGCACGCCGCTGTAACCCAAAGTGCTGGTGGCAAATTGAAAATAATCTCCGATGGCCCAATGATCGGCACTGAACGATTCCGCAGATCCAGCGCCTGCTGGATTGCTATACACCGTGGAGGCGCTGGCATGAAACCCAAGCGCTGCGCTGGTTGTGTTATAAACGCCATTCTCCGCCGTAAATGGTCCCGCCGTGGAAGGAACGCTGGTTTCAAATGTCCACTGGGCGAGAATCGAAGCCTGCATTGCCCAAGTTCCGGTGAATAAAACGAAACCCGTCGCCATTAGTTTTTTCATAATTAGATTCCAATTTATATTCCAGTTCTGATTTTAAATTTCCGCTGGCTTGAGGCTCTTAATTATATTTATTTTGGCGCCAGACTCTATCCGTTTTTGGGACAACTAATTGCAGTATTCGGACTCGGTTTTTTATGGTCACGGGCGCAACTTCAAAAACTTTCCCGCAAAAACCCGGCCATTCCGGCGCCGCTGCAACGTCGGCAAATTCCCTTTGTCCCGCCGGTTTTGAAAATCAGAAGGGCCGCGTCGGCAGTTTGAAAACAGCGAACTATTATTGCTTTTACGCCCGATAGAAACGCGATTGGAGTTGCAAAGCCCGCGGATGATGGTGTCGCGCCTGTCCAAAATTGATGACGTTGAAGTTGAGCTCTTGCCAGGTTGGATTTAAAATGTTTCAAGATGAAACGTGGAGGGCCAGCGACATTTCGGGAAATGACTTGCGCGGAATCCGGCAAGCCCCTCCCCATGAACCGGTCTGGAGAAATTGATTTTAATGAAGAGCGCCAGCGGATGGTGCGGGAACAGTTGTCGGAATTTCCATCCGTCGTGCGCGCCGCCATGGAAATTGTGCCCCGGCACGAATTCGTTCCGCCGGAAGATTCGTTCCGCGCCTATGCCGACACGGCCTTGCCCATCGGTCATGGCCAGACCATTTCGCAACCCTACATCGTCGCCCTCATGACGACGCGATTGGAGCCAAAACCCACGGATCGCATATTGGAAATTGGCACTGGTTCCGGCTATCAGTCCGCCGTGCTCGCGCGATTGGCGGCCGAAATTTTCACCCTCGAAATCGTCGGGCCACTGGCGCGTCGAGCCAACGCCCGGCTACAGAGGCTGGGGTGTCGCAACGTGTTGGTGCGACTGGGCGACGGCTCTGGCGGCTGGCCCGAAGCCGCGCCGTTTGACGCGGTCATCGTGACTTGCGCCCCCGAGCGGATTCCCCCGGCCTTGACCGTTCAACTAAAAGACGCCGGACGCTTGATCATTCCACTGGGCGGGCTGGGCGACCAGCGATTGCTGGTTTATTCAAAATTCAAAGGCGGCCTCGTTCAGCAGGCTGAATATCCCGTGCGCTTTGTGCCGATGACCGGCGCTGCCCGCCCGGCCCGCACAAAATAGTGGTTGCCATGGATCCGTCCGCACCGCAAGTCCTGATCGCATGGCGCCTTTCACCGGCACCGTTGAGGTCAGGTTGGTCAAGGTCAGCCAATTCGTGGCATTCAGACTATCGGTGTATTGAACCGTGTAATGGCGATTCAAGGGCACGGTCCAAGTCAAGGCAAACCGGGGGGGGGGCGTAGAGCCGCCCTGAAAACTTGCGGTGCGGACAAGGCATTCGGCGCACGCGCGACGCCCCGGAAAATCTGGGTTGCTCCCCCTGCCGTCAGCGTGGTGGCCGCCGCATCGGCACCCGTGTCCGTGAGCGACACCAGGTGGTTGGCCGGCAAAACCAGCAGCGCCACAATGACCAGCGCAAATAGGACTTTCAACCTAAACTCCGTGGTGGGGATGAACCGCGAACCACGCCAACCCCGCGAAAACCAAGGTCAAAGCGAGTCGGTGAGACCGCCAAATCCCTTCACCCACCCGGGGAATGGTTCCGAAACCCTGGCCGGTTCGCGTATTCCGCGTATTTCGCGGTTTCCATGGCGGCATCTAGGTTCAAGAGTTTTAGTTAAGAATTCCCGTTTTGCGCCCCGGCCCCATTCCACAAAATGGGGGCTTCCCCCCCAAGCCGGACGCCGGGTTGAACCGCGCTGCAATTGCCCCCACTTATTGGGTTGCATCCGGGGTTCCGGGATCAACGGCTTTTTTCTTTTGTTTCAGGTCAAATCCGTGTTCAATCTGTGGCCGTTTGAGCCTGCGGTTTTGTGGTCCGCGCCACAGCATCGTTATGGGCCAACACAAATCGTTATTTTCCAAATGCCAAAGCGCACTGACATCCACAGCGTTCTCATCATTGGCGCCGGCCCGATCATCATCGGCCAGGCGTGCGAATTCGATTATTCCGGCACCCAGGCTTGCAAAGCCCTCAAGGAAGAAGGCTATCGCGTCGTGCTCGTGAACTCCAATCCGGCCACCATCATGACCGACCCGGAGTTCGCCGACCGCACCTACATCGAACCCATCACGCCCGAGGCCGTGGAAAAAATCATTGACCGCGAAGTCGAGGAGATGCGGAAGCTCGGTGCGAAGGGAAAACTCGTTTTGCTCCCGACGCTCGGCGGCCAGACCGCGCTCAACACCGCGATGGCCCTCCACAAAAATGGCGCGCTCGGACGTCACGGTGTCGAGATGATCGGCGCCAAACCGGAAGCCATTCACAAGGGCGAAGACCGCCTCGCGTTCAAGGAATTGATGCTTTCCATCGGCCTCGACGTGCCCATTTCCGGCGTCGCCCACAACATGAATGAGGCGCGTGAAATCGCCGAAAAAGTCGGCCGTTACCCGCTCATCATTCGCCCTGCGTTCACACTCGGCGGCACCGGCGGCGGCATTGCCTACAACGTGGACGAGTTTGAGGAAATCGCCAAGCGCGGCATTGATCTTTCGCCCGTGAACGAAATTCTCATTGAAGAATCGTTGCTCGGCTGGAAGGAATACGAAATGGAAGTGATGCGCGACCAGGCCGACAACTGCGTCATCATCTGCTCCATCGAAAACTTCGACCCGATGGGCGTGCACACCGGCGACAGCATCACCGTCGCGCCCATCCAGACGCTCACCGACAAGGAATACCAGATCATGCGCGACCAGAGCTTCGCCGTGATCCGCGCTGTCGGCGTCGAGACCGGCGGCTCGAACATTCAGTTTGGCGTCAACCCGGACAATGGCCGCATGGTCATCATCGAAATGAACCCGCGCGTTTCGCGAAGTTCCGCGCTCGCGTCCAAGGCCACCGGCTTTCCCATCGCGAAAATCGCCGCCAAACTCGCCGTCGGCTACCTGCTTGACGAAATCAAAAACGACATCACGCGCGAGACGCCCGCCAGCTTCGAGCCGAGCATTGATTACGTCGTCACCAAAATTCCGCGGTTCGCCTTCGAGAAATTTCCGCAAGCCGACCCCACGCTGACCACGCAAATGAAATCCGTCGGCGAAGCGATGGCCATCGGGCGCACCTTCAAGGAAAGCCTGCAAAAATGCCTGCGCTCCCTCGAAATCGGCAGAAGCGGCCTCGGCGGCGATGGCAAGCCGTGGCGAATTGGCACGGAAGTCTATGGCGATAGGGATATTCTTCCACGAGATGTGATTTCCCGAAAGCTTTCCGTCCCGAACGCCGAACGAATTTTTTTCATCCGTCACGCCCTGCGCGCCGGCTTCACCATCGAAGAGATTTTCAACCTCACGAAAATTGACCGCTGGTTTCTGGTGCAGATCAAAGAGATTGTGGATTTTGAGGAGGAGTTGGCTGGCATTACAGCGTAGCAGCCATGAGCACACCGAAGAAAACTTTTCAAATGAGCTTCGGCGACTACAGGAGCGACGCCCACAACTGGATCACGCTCGCAAACGGTGAATTTTATCCCGACATTTTGCCAGAAGCCTGTGAGTTGTATAAACCAGTGCTGGTCTTGTTTGGTCAGTATGTCCAATCGTCCGAGTCTTCCGCAGCCTTGTTCCGACAAATTTGCGAAGTGTCAGAAGGTTGGATGCGAGTTCAACTCGCCCGTGTGTTTCGTAAATACGTCAGCCCGAAAACGCCCGTCGAGATGTTGAAGAAGAAAACGTCATGCGAAAAAATCATCGAGCATTTCGGCGCCGAGTTCCGGCCCATTCACCAAGTTCAAAAAGCTTACAAGACTCGGCCAATTCCTGATGAAGCTTTGTGCGCAGTTCTCTGGGAATACAAAGACAGAGGCAAAAAGGGCTACGATCTCACCGCCAAACTTTTCAACGCGTTGCGCGAAAAATTTCCGACGTTGACGGTGAAAGGGCCGGAACGCGCGGGCAAAGACATTCTCCTCCATGAGGTTTTTGCCGATTATCCGAATCCTTCTCGTCCGGTTGATTTCGTTATTTACAATGCGGACAAAACATCGGTGCTCGCAATTGGTCTCGCGCGCTACGATTCCGACCGGGGCGGTGCTCAAGAGGACGACCGGACGGGCGGCTATTCCAATTGCGCCAAAGAACTTTTTGCGTTCGCGAAACAGAAGAAGCTGCGAACCAAACTGATTTTTTTGAACGACGGGCCGGGTCTTTTGCTCGGTTCGATGTGGAATGATTACGCCAAACTTGAGCAGAGCCAGTCGGGAAAAATTTTAGTTCTGACGCTGCGAATGATTCCAGAGCGGTTGACGCTGGACTGGTTGCGGAGTTGAAGAATATGGCAACCGGTCTTCCAAAATCCAAAGCCAACGGTCGTGCGGAACATGTTCACAGATCTTTGCCCGCAGGCGAGACTCATCTGGAATATGAAGGGAAGAAAAGCGTCGCCGGAATACTTGCGAATTGTCCCAAGGCAAGTCTCACTCTGGCGCAACCGGCCAATCTCGCTCACGGCTGGGCGAACCGTCTCTACTTTGGCGAAAACCTGTCGGTTCTTGGAACGCTCTTGGACGATCCCTCCGTGCGAGGGAAAGTGTCGCTCGTTTACATTGACCCGCCGTATTCCACGCAGAGCGTTTTCGAGTCGCGCGACCAAAAGTTTGCCTATCACGATTTGCTCTCTGGAGCGGCGTTCGTGGAATTTTTGCGCGAACGATTGGTTGTGCTCCGCGAATTGCTTTCCGGGCAAGGTTCAATTTACGTCCACCTCGACGAGAACATGGCGTTTCCTATCAAGGTGGTGATGGACGAAATTTTCGGTGCGGAAAATTTCCGCAACTTCATCACACGGAAAAAGTGCAACACCAAGAACTACACGCGGCATAGCTACGGAAACATTTCTGACTATATTCTTTTTTACTCGAAAGGCGAAGACTACGCTTGGAATCGCCCCGTCGTTGCATGGACGGAAGACACAGCCAAGAAGGAATACACCTACGTTGAAGCATCTACTGGACGGCGGTTCAAAAAAGTCCCGGTTCACGCGCCCGGCGTTCGGAATGGCGAAACCGGCAAACCGTGGCGCGGCAAATTGCCGCCGCCCGGCAAGCACTGGCAATTTTCGCCGAGCACTCTTGATGAAATGGATCGTCGCGGAGAAATCTTCTGGTCGTCCAACGGCAATCCACGTCGGAAAATCTACCTCGAAGATAGCAACGGAATCCCTGTCCAAGACATCTGGTTGGATTTCAAAGACGCCCACAACCAGAACATCGAAATCACTGGCTACCCAACAGAAAAAAATCTGGAAATGATGGAGCAAATCATCAGCGCATCGTCCAATCCGGGAGATTTGGTGTTGGATTGCTTTGCAGGTTCAGGAACAACGCTGGCCGCCGCTGGAAACTTGGGCCGTCACTGGATTGGCATTGATAACAGCAACGAAGCAATTGCCGCGACCGTGAACCGCTTGCGCTTTGGCAGCCGTCCGATGGGAGATTACGTCACCAAAACGAGAATGCCCTCAGCGGAAAACCATTTGGAACTTTTTGGTAGCGGGGCGGACGTTGAGCAAAAAACAGAAACGAATGGATCTGCGGAAGATTTTTCCTTGTATTGCACCGAGTCCGCTGAATTGGAGTTGGAGCGTGATGACGTTTTTGCTTTGAAAGACAAGCCCACGAAACGGAAGCCGCTTAAACCCGTTCAAAAGGTCGTTTATAAAATTTCGCGGAAGCGTTTAGCCCGGCCGCAAAAGGCAGGTTGAGCTTTACCAAGCTTGCTTGCGGCTACGTTGAAGAGCAAGAACTGGCAGGAGATTCATTCGTGAGCGCCGGCCGAACACTTAACACGTTGAGCCAAGAGTGGGGAACTCCGCACAAATATGTTGACGCGGTGCGGGATTTCTTTGGCGGAACGATTGACCTCGACCCCTGCTCCAATCGCCACTCGATTGTTCACGCGCGAGTTGAGTATCAACTTCCCAGACAGGACGGACTTCGCGAAAGCTGGGACTTCCAAAACATTTACGTCAATCCGCCTTACGGAATTGACAAAGAACGCGGCACATCCATCAAGAAGTGGCTGCATCGCTGTGCTACCGCGAACAAAGAACATAACTCCGAAGTTTTGGCGCTCGTGCCCGTGGCAACCAACACGGGGCACTGGAAAAAATATGTTTTCGGCGCCGCGACGGCGGTTTGTTTCCTCTACGATACGCGTTTGAAATTCTTGGTTGATGGAAAAAATGGCGGCAAGGGCGCGCCCATGTCCTGCGCAATGATTTATTGGGGGGAAGATTTTGAAAAATTTCTTTCTGTTTTCAGCAAATTTGGCGCGGTCGTTGATCTTCGTCCGCTACAGGGCAAAAAATTTGGCGAGTGTTCCAAGAACGGCCAACTTGACTTGATTGAACAAGAAAGTTGATTGGCCGCAGCGGCCTGGGCGGCGACGGCAAGCCGTGGCGCATCGGCACCGAAGTTTATGGCGACCGCGACATCCTGCCGCGCGACGTCATCAGCCGCAAACTGAGCGTGCCCAACGCCGAGCGCATCTTCTTCATCCGTCACGCCCTCCGCGCCGGCTTCACCATCGAGGAAATCTTCAACCTCACGAAAATTGACCGCTGGTTTCTGGTGCAGATCAAAGAGATTGTGGATTTTGAGGAGGAGTTGGCTGGCATTACAGCGTAGCAGCCATGAGCACACCGAAGAGAACTTCTCAAATAAACTTCGGCGAACCATCTGCAGGACTGGATCAGCCTAAACTTGAAACCAAATCCTGCACGGCCCGGACCAGCACCGCCGCTTCCGCCTGGGTGCCGATCGTGATGCGCAGATAATCGCTAACCTCAGGTGCGCTGAACCAGCGCACCAGGATTTTACGATCCCGCAACGCTTGCAGCCACGCCTTGGCCGGCAACAGCGGCGGGCGGACCAGAATGAAATTTGTCTGGCTGGGCAAAACCCGGAATCCGCGCTTTGTCAGTTCGCGGCTCAACCAGGCGCGCGTGGCGATGATTTTTTTGAAACAGGTGCGATAGTATTTCAAATCGCCCAAAGTGGCTTCCGCCGCAATCTGCCCCAGCCCGTTGACGTTGTAGCTGTCGCGAATTTTGTCCAGCGCGCTGATGAGATCCGCATGCCCGACGAAATAGCCGACGCGCTGGAAGCACAGCGAGTAAGCCTTGGAAAATGTCCGGGCCACCAGCACATGCGGAAACTTCAGCGCCAGCTTCAGGGCATTTTCTTTGGCGAAATCCACATAGGCTTCATCCAGCACCAGGACGCCGCGCTGCGCCCGGCAAAGTTTTTCCAGATCAGCCGTCGCGTAGCCGCGTCCGCCCGGCGCATTCGGTGTGGTGACGAAGGTCAGCGCGGCATCGAAATTCCAGGCTTGGCCGCGTTTGAGTGCGGCGACGTCCGGCATGGAGAAATCCGGCTCCAACGCGACGGCGTTTTTTCCTGCGCCGTGAATGTCTGCCAGCACCGGATACAATGAATAGCTCGGCGTGAAATATTGGACGATGGCTTTTGCCGAACGGCGATTCTTCGAGCCGGATTTTGGCTCAACAAACGCGCGCGTGGCGAGCGCCAGCACTTCATCGGAGCCATTGCCGATGAATACGTTTTCCGGCTGGCATCCGTGCAGCCTGGCCAGCTTTTCGCGGAGCGGTTGCGAGGTGGGATTTGGATACAGCCGCAGCCGGCCATCGACCGCCGCCTTTACGGCCGAAAGGACGCGCGGCGATGGCGGGTAAGGATTTTCGTTGGTGTTGAGCTTGATCAGCCCTTTGATTTTTGGCTGCTCACCCGGCACGTAAGCGTGCAGGTCGTGAACGAGCGGGCGGATCAGTTGATTTGGTCGGGGCGTAGCCACAGATTTATTAGAACCAAAAAACGCACCAAAGTCGAGCTTGCGCATACCGGCGCGAGCGAGGCGCGGGTCACTTCTTTTGGGAGTCCGGCGGCGGCCACGCCAGGATTTGGTGGTCGGCCAAAAGCTGTTTTTGAAGTTCCTGGTAAGCCACTTTTTGAACTGGCTCCGAATGATTGATCGCCATCACGGCCGCCGTTGCCGCCGATTGACCGAGCAACATGAACACCGGTTCCATCCGAATGGAACCGTAAGCGATGTGGGATGCGGATAAACAAACCGGCACCAGCAAATTGTCACACTCGCCGGCCCGGGGCACGATGGCGCGGTAGGAAATGGGATAAGGACTCATCGGTGCGACCTGCACATCGCCTTCATTTTCCACATGGCCGTATCGCACCAGCCGCCGGCAATTGTGCGAATCCATGTTATATGCGGCGAGGCCGATGGAATCCGCCGCCACGATTTTTCCCCGGCAATTATTTTCGGTCATGACATAGCTGGACACCATGCGCCGCGCTTCGCGCACATACAACTGGCTTGGCCAGCCGCCGGTGTCGGTAAACTCATCTTTGCACAACCCCCATTGCCGCATTTCCCGGCGAATTGTGTCAGGGACCTGCGGGCTGGTGGCGAGATACGTCAGCAATCCTTTGGTGTAGTCCAGAATTTCGCGTTCGATCTGCCCGCGTTCGGCGTAACTTGCATTCGGATAATCATAGTTCATGCCAATGGCATCGGTGGAAAACGGACCATTGTTGTTCACATCGGTTTTTTCCGGCGTCACCATGTCGATCTTGAGAAAATTTCCCAAGTTTGGTTTCCGGTGCGCCGCTGTCAGCGCGTCGAAATACCGGCCCAGCAATTCATATTTTTGCGGGTTGTAATTTTCCGGCGGCTCAATGGGAATTTGGTTGGTTGGATTCTTGGTCAGACACAGGCGGAGGTTGTAAGTCTGCACAGACGCATCGCCATCGCCCGGAATGCCGAATGCCGCGGGTTGAACAAACGGCAAAAGGCCGCTGGCCGGATCGCCCGGCATCACATAGGGATCAACCGGCACGATAAATTGATGTTTGGGTGTTTTGGCGCGGATGCCATCCAAGGTTTCGCCGTAAACGTAGTTGGCTTCGCGACCGACAAAAAAACTCACTCCGGCCTTTGCCATCAAATCACCTTCGTAAGTGGCGTCGATGAACACCCGCGCCTGAAAAATATTCCCGGCTTGTGAAGTAATCGTTTCTATCTTCGCGCTTCGCTTTTGAACCGACGCCAGTTGCTGGTGCAGAAACACCGGAATGTTTTGCATGTCCAGCATTTGTTTGAATTCCCTTTCAGCCACGCTTGGTTCGAAGGTCCACGCCTCCGGCTTGCCGTAATATTTTCCCAGCCGGCGATAGAAATCGCGCGCCAGCCCGCCAATCGCGGCTTTGTTGCCGATGTCCGTCCAGCCGAGTCCGCCGGCGGTCAAACCACCGAGATGACCGGACGGTTCGACCACCACCACGGTCTTGCCCATCCGGGCGGCCTGGACGGCGGCAATGACGCCCGCCGACGTGCCGCCAAAAACACAAACATCCGATTTCACCACGCCGGCCAGGGCGGACTGCAGAGCGAGCGCCAGCATACCCGCCAGCACAGTGAAAGTTTTGCAGCCAATCTTCATGACAAAATTTTAACCAGCGCGGCCGGAAAAGAGTTTTAGTCCGACGGTTCCCGCGACAATCATCACCAGACAAACAATCCGCGCCACTTCCCGCGGCTCATTGAAAAGGATCATGCCCAACGCGGCTGTGCCGGCGGCGCCAATGCCCGTCCACACGGCATAAACCGTGCCCAGCGGAATCATTTTCAGCGCCAGCGACATGAAGTAAAAGCTGACCGCCATCATGGCCACCGTGGCGACCGTGGGCCAAAGCCGGGTAAAGCCGTGGGTGTATTTCAAGCCGACGGCCCAGCCGATTTCCATGATGCCCGCCAGAACGAGGTAAACCCAATGCATGGCTTATTTAAAACGCGCTTCCGCGCTTTTGCCGTGGGCGCCAAGTCCTTCGAGCGCGGCGAATTTGCCCACGGATTTCAGCGCTTTTTTCAACGCGGCGCGGTTGTATTCCACCACGCTGGTGCGGCGCTGGAATTGATCCACGGTAAGGCCGGCGAACGAAGCGCCCGCGCCGTCCGTGGGCAAAACGTGACTTGGCCCGGCAACGTAATCGCCCAAAACGGTGGGCGACCAGTTGCCCAGGAAAATGGCGCCGGCGGTGACGATGCCGTGGCTGACGTTGGCGGCGTCGCGGGTGATCACTTCGCAGTGTTCGGGAGCCAGATCGTTCGCCAGCTCCACGCCTTCCACAATGCTCGGCACCTGGATCAGCCATGTGTTGCGGTCGAGCACGCGCCGGATGAAAGCGCGCCGCGCCAGCTTGGGCAGTTGTTTGGAAATTTCCTTTTCAACCGCCTGGAGAATTTTGGCGGACGAGGTGACGAGCCAGACGCGTTCATGGCCGGAGCCGTGTTCCGCCTGGGCGAGCATGTCGGCGGCGATGAATTTGGGGTTGGCGGTGTCGTCCGCCAGCACCAGTAAATCGCTGGGACCGGCCAGCAAATCCACCGCCACGCGGCCAAAGACGAGCCGTTTGGCCATGGAGACGTAGGCGTTGCCGGGGCCGAAAATTTTCTGCACGCGGCCAATCGTCTTGGTGCCGTATGCCAGCGCCGCGATGGCCTGCGCGCCGCCCACACGGTAAATTTCCGTGGCGCCCGCCGCCCGCGCGGCGAAGATGATGGCGGGATTGATGGAGCCATCCTTGCCGCATGGCGTGGCGACGACAATTTGCCGGCAGCCGGCCACCTTCGCGAGGGTGATGGTCATCAGCGCCGTGGAGACGAGCGGCGCCGTGCCGCCCGGGATGTAAACGCCCACGCGCTGAAACGCATCGAATTTTTCCCCGACGCTGGCCCCGTGGGAATTTTTGCCGCACCAGGGTTTGCGTTTGGATTTTTTGGCAAAGGCGGCAATGTTCGCCTCCGCTTCTTCCACGGCGTTGCGCAACGAATCATCCGCCACGAGCGAGGCGTTGAAGAGTTCCGCTTGGGTGACGGCGAGTTGATCGGCCGTAAGTTTGGCCCCGTCGAATTTGGCGGTAAATTCCAGAACGGCGTCATTACCGCGCGCCTGCACCGCCTCCAAAATGGCGCGGGTGCGCCGTTCAATGTCGGCATCAAAAAGACTGGGGCTGGCCGTGGCTTCACGGAGCCGGGCCGGGAAATTTTTGTCGGTGTGGCGGACGGTTTTCATGCGTGCAGGCTAGTGGAAGGACTGGGGAAAGTCAAAGCACGCACCGGCCGCAAGTGATTCAGCGTTTCCGAAAATTGAAGCCAAATCCGAGCGCCACGCCCGCGCCGGCCAGCAACGCAAAGGGGGATGGTTCGGGCACGGTGGCGGAAATCCACGGAGCGAAAGTCGATACGCGGCCAAACCCGCTGAGATCGCCGTAATCTGAGTTCGCCGTGCCATCAGCATTTGCGCTGAAGGAGATGACGCCGGCAAGATAGGTTTGCGAGTTGACGGTGATGAACACGCCGCCGCCGCTGTCGCCGGGCGCCACGCAACCTTCCAACGGCAGGGGCGTGGCGCTTCCAAAGCCGTTGTCGGCGGTGGAATGCGGATTGTCAAAATCGCTGACGAGTATCAAATACGCCGCGCCCAGATCGCCATCGATGACGTTTTGAAAGGCGCGCTTTTGGCCATCCAGCGTAGTCCAGCCGGTCAGTCCGGTGCCGGTATAGCCGTAACCGACGTAGGTGCCGACCTGTCCCATTTCCGCTGATCCCGTATAAATCGTCGCCGGCGTCACGCCCGCCACGGGAGAACCCAGATGCACCAGGCCGAAATCCGAGCCGTTGTAGGAACTGCCTGTCCACCCCGGATTTTTCAGAATTTCCGTGGAGGCGTAGGAATTGCCGTTGATGGTGAACGTGCCCGACGTGGCGGCATCCAGCATGTGCGCGGCGGTCAGCACCCAATCCGGCGCAATCAACGTGCCGCAACCGGTGTAACCCCAACTGTTGACGAATAATCCCACGCTCGCGTAAGCCGCCTGAGCCGCCAGATCCAAATAATTGCTGTCGGGCACATCATCCCGAATCGTGGCGCATTGGACCGTATTCGGCATGAGTGCCATCGAAGCGACCAGCCCAAGCCCTAAAATCACGCCGTTTTTTACCAAAGTCATGGGAATAGACTCCACAGCCATGCGTCACCGTCAAGGCTTATCGGCGGCACTTTCGCGCCATCGCCACGACATCATCATTTTAGTTTTTTGCCTGGGACGTGTGGCTTTGCTAGGCTGACGTCGTGCGTAATCCAATCATCGTGGCGCTCGACGTGCCGTCGGCGGACCAAGCTTTGAAACTGGCGGAACAGGTCGCCCCGGCGGTGGGGGCTTTTAAAATCGGCAAGGAACTTTTTGTCGCCGCCGGACCGGACATCGTGAAACGCGTTCGCGCCACGGGAGCCAGCGTGTTTTTGGACCTGAAATTTCATGACATTCCCAACACGGTGGCCAAGGCGGTGGCTTCCGCCGCGCGGCTGGACGTGCAAATGCTTACCATCCACACCAGCGGCGGCAGTGAAATGATGCGCGCCGCGGAAAAGTCCGCCAACGAAACGGCCAAGGCGCTGGGAACGGAAGCGCCACTGGTTCTGGGTGTGACGGTTTTGACGAGCATGGACAGCCCTGCGTTGAGTGAAATTGGCTGTTTGCCCAACGTGGGGCACCAAGTGGAACGGCTGGCCGCGCTGGCGGTGCAATCGGGTTTGCGTGGTCTGGTTTGTTCCCCGCTGGAAATCATGGCGCTGCGACAGATTTTGCCGGCTCATATTCAATTGGTCACGCCCGGCATCCGCACCGGCGCGGAAAAAGCCGACGACCAGAAACGCACCTTGTCGCCGCGCGAAGCCATGCAGGCGGGCGCCAGTTGGCTGGTGGTGGGGCGTCCGATTTACGCGGCGGAAAATCCGCGCGCCGCCGCCGAGAGCATTTTGCAATCGCTCGCCTGAGACGCCCGCGAGAGCCGGCTTGAAAAAGGAAAAACGCACACAACGCTTGATTTGACTGGTTTTTCTGTGGGCCATTCTTCGTGGTAGCGCCGTTGAGGCGATGAAAATCACTATTTACGACACGGACCTCACCCACGACCCATGGCGCCTGATCCGCCGTTTCCTGCCCAAATCTTTTCCCAAGTGCAGACCGTCGATCACCAACCATTCCCCGCAGTGGCCCCGCAACGGCCTGCTGGCCCGGCTCGTTTTCAGACAGGCACCAAAAAAGCCCGCGGCTTGCGCCGCGGGCTTTGAATTTTACCGGGCGTCGCGGCAACTATTTTTTCTTTGCGTGAACCTTCGACGCAACTTTCAGGCGCAATCCGTTCAACCGGATGAAGCCGGTGGCGTCGTCCTGGTTGTAGGCCTTGGTCGGATCGGCTTCCATCGTGGCGATGTGCGGATTGTAGAGGCTGACCCGGCTCTTGCGACCGCTGACCATGATGTTGCCCTTGTAGAGCTTCACGCGCACGGTGCCGGTGACGTTCTTCTGCGTTTCCTCGACGTAAGCCTGCAGGGCTTCGCGTTCGGGCGCATACCAGAAGCCGTTGTAAACCAGCTCGGCGTATTTCGGGATGAGGGCGTCGCGCTGGTGCATGACTTCGCGGTCCATCGTGAGGCTTTCCATTTGCCGATGGGCGAAATGCAGAATCGCGCCGCCGGGCGTTTCATACACGCCGCGGCTCTTCATGCCGACGAACCGGTTTTCCACCATGTCCACACGCCCGACACCGTGCTTGCCGCCGAGCTTGTTCAACGTCTTCATCACGCCGAGCGGGGAAAGCGCCTTTCCATTCACTGCGACGGCGTCGCCCTTTTTGAAGTCAATGGTCACGAATTCAGGTTTGTTCGGCGCGTCTTCGGGCAGGCAGGAGAGCGTGCAGAAATAGCCGCGATTTTTGAGGTCGTAGCTGTCATACCACGGGTCTTCGAGGATGCCGGCTTCGTAAGAAATGTGCAGGAGGTTGCGATCCATGGAATACGGCTTTTTGGCGCTGGCTTGCACGGGAATCTTGTGCTTGGCGCAGTAATCAATCATTTCCTGCCGGCCGGGAAACTCGTTGCGATAACGCTCGTCGCGCCACGGGGCGATGACTTGCAATTCCGGCGCGAGCGCGGCGGCGGTGAGTTCAAAGCGCACCTGGTCGTTGCCCTTGCCGGTGGCGCCGTGGGCAATGGCGTCGGCTTTTTCCTTGCGGGCGATTTCCACCATGCGCTTGGCGATGAGCGGCCGCGCGATGGAGGTGCCGAGGAAATATTGTCCCTCGTAGATCGCACCAGCGCGGAGCATGGGAAAGATGAAGTCGCGCGCGAATTCTGCTTGCAAGTCGTCGATGTAAATTTTGGAGGCGCCAGTCTTGATGGCTTTTTTATCGAGACCCTTGAGTTCCTCTTCCTGGCCGATGTCGGCGCAGAAGCCGATCATCTCGGCGTTATATTTTTCCTTGATCCAGGACATCAACACCGAGGTGTCGAGGCCGCCAGAGTATGCGAGAACAATTTTCATAGTATTTGCTTTAAACCGCGGCGAAATCATCGCTGAACGCCGCGCGGAACGCAAAGTGGAAATGGAGCAGGCCATTCTCGCCCGGGCGGCTTTTATGGCATGGCTTCGGAGGTCGTTTCGCCGCGCATCAATTTGGTCCCGGCGGCCACCATTTTCAGGTAGAAATCGCTGGGCAATCCCTCGTAAGAAATGAATTTGGACTGGGTGCCGACCGGGACTTTGTTGGTGCATTTGAAAATCGCGGTGCCTTCGTCCATTTCATCAAACATGGCCACGTAAACCATGGAAACACCCGCGTGCCTGGCGTTGAGGAATTGGGTCCAAAGAAATTTGCCGCTCTGACGGGGAATCAGGTTGTAGGCCCGGCCATACATGTTGAACCAACTGAAGCCGGGAAAAACGACCGGCAGATAATCGATGCCCGCCTTTTGGCACCAAGCGAGATCGGGCTTGAGCAAGGTTTGGGCGTAATCCGCGGCTTCCTCCTGATTTTTATACCGTCCCACCGTCCAGGGACTGATCACATCCGCCAGCCTGGCAATTTCCAATAATTGAGGATCGTTCACGGCATCTTGCCGTAATTCGCGCCAATGGGCGGGCAACCCCAGCATCACGGCGCAACCGCCTGCCGCGGGATCGTTCTTGAAAAATTCCACGAGGCGGCGGCACTCCGCCAGGGTGTATTGCCGGTCGTCGCTAAACCCAATGCCCCAAATCGCCACCAACGGTTTTCCGCGGTGATGCAGGTAAGCCGGATCTTCCGTGATGGCCATTTCCTGACGCAGGACTTTCCAGTCGTTCATGACAGTATCGATCTGGCCGGCGGATAATCCGCTGAGATCATACATCACCGCGTAGGCGCGGCCGTGACGATTCGCGCCTTCACGACAATTGGCGAGCACCGTGTTGCAAAAGGCCCGGCTGTGCGGGGAACGGACGCTCACGGCAAAGCGCTGCACAAAAACCCCGTCCAAGCCGTATTCTTCCATCCATTTGAAGTGACGAAGGACGGTGGCCTTATTATACGAGCTGAACACTTCCGCCGGGCTGCCATCGGGCAATTTGAAACCGGTGGCGTGGCGTTCTTCGGGAGACAGTTCGGACACATCCGGCCACAAGTCCACCTTGGCATTTCCATCCACCAGATCGCCGCGTTGTTTGGTCCAGTGCTGCCAGCCGGCCCGCAGGCTGCCATCGTCCGGCGTGCCAAACCAGCCCTGATAACCGCACATCACTTTTCCGGTAAGGGTGGAAGTGTCCACCCCTTTGACCACCAGGCCATGGTAAAAACCATTGGTCTCCATGGCTTGGCCGTGCGCCCCGGTTGCGCCGCTGGCAAGCAATCCGAGAACACCGGCCATGATGGCGCAAACGTGATGCTTGATCGCGTCCAACATGAGGTGGGCGTAGTTATGGGCTGACAATTTCGATGCCTGAAACACCCGCAGGCTACCTCAAGTTGGAAAATTCGCCATCCCCGAAATCGGGTAGTAGGAAAAACGCCCGTTTTGCGCTTTGATGATGAAACCGTCGCATTGCCGGCTCGCCGGTTGCGCCTCCAACTCGCTTTGGGCGGCGGCATCGGTAACGTTGCGTTTGGGGTATGGTTGAAGCCGATGTCGCCGCTTCCATTCGATTTCGGGCTTGATCAAAGCGGGCCCACAATCCATCGGGAAGAACTCGCACCAGGTTTGCTGGCGGTTTCCCAACCGTCCATTCAATCGGGCTTCTGTAGTTTTCTGAAAACAGATGTTTTCGTCCGGTGGATTCGATGTAAAATAGCGTCAGGTAACATTGTGCATATTTCATCAGCCACATTTCTTTGCAGCGCGCCAAACCTGGAGGCCTGTCCGGACGAGTCCCTTCCGGAATTTGCCTTCATCGGCCGCTCCAACGTCGGCAAGTCATCGTTGTTGAACGTGCTGGCCGGCGAACAAGGTCTGGCGCGGGTTTCGCCCACGCCCGGATTTACCAAGCTGATTAATATTTTCACGATCAACCAATGCTGGCGGCTGGTGGATCTGCCGGGCTACGGCTTCGCCGCCGGCTCGCGCAAGGACAGCAACCGCTTTAATCGCTCCGTGGCCCAGTATCTCAAAGGCCGGACCAATTTGAGTCTCGTTTTTGCGCTGATCGAATCGGCCCTGCCGCCACAGCCCATTGATATTGAATTCATCGAGTGGCTGACGCTGAATGAAGTGCCGTTTGTGCTGGTGTTTACCAAGATGGACAAGGCGCCCAAACCACAAGTGGACGCCAATATCGCCGCGTTCATGGAACGCATCTCCCAATGGTATGCGCAGCCGCCGGCGCATTTTCAATGTTCCGCCCAAACCGGAGCCGGGCGACAGGATTTGCTCGGCGTGGTCGATGAAATTTTAGACGCCATTCACGCGCAGACCGAGGCGGCACGCGAGATTCCCGCGGCACCGTGGGATGTAAACCCGCAAGCCAGGCCGGCGAAAACCCGCAAGCGCGGCCCGGACCTCCACCGCCCCTGGTGAGCCGGAAACTTTTTGAACGGCGCCCTTGCAATTTTTAAAATCCGCGTATATTGCCCCGTGCTCGCGACCACTGAATTGATCCACGAAACCGGCCAGCTAAATTTGCTGGCCAAGCTCCTGCCGCGCTGGCGTCAATTGCCGCTCTACCGCGATGCCCTGGCCGGGTGTGTCCAGGCCGATTGGAATTGTTTCCAGCGCCTGCCCTTGCTGGCCAAACGCGCGATGCGCGAAAACTTTCCGCATAATTTTTTCCCGGATGCAAAAGCCTTCGCCTCGCTGGTGGAACAAAATCTCATCGAGCGTGAGCACACGTCCGGCACCTCCGAGGAACGCTTGCCGGTCATTTTTCCCATGGGCTGGTGGGATGAGCAGGAACGGCGGGCGCTGCGGCTGAATCGTTATATCGCCGACGTGATCGAGCAATACCCCTCCGCGCGCCGGGCCACGATCACTTCGCCGGCCTGCAACGGACTCACCTGCCCAACCGTCTGGATGTCGCGCGAACAGCGCATCATTGGCCATTCCCTCTTCGTGAATCTGGCGCGCATTCCGTTTCTGCTGAGTGAAGCCGACCTGGCGCGGATGGCGGCGGAAGTTGCCGGGTGGGCGCCGCAGTTTCTGGATTTGGACCCGGTGCAGGGCGTTTGGTTTGCGCTGTATTGCGAACGCAAAGGCATCCAATTTCCGTCGCTGAAATTCGCGCTGTGCAGCTACGAATTTGTTAGCGTGGTGCATCGCAAAATCTTGTCGCGCGTGTTCGGCGTGCCCATTTGCAACCTTTATGGCTCGACCGAGACCGGCCATTTGCTGATGGAAAATGAGCACGGCGAAATGAAACCCAGCCATGAAACCGCCTTGCTCGAACTCACAGAAATGGCGCCCAACGGCGTGGGCGATCTGGTCGTAACCACGTTGAGCAACGATTACATGCCGCTGTTGCGGTATCGCATCGGCGATCTGGCGGAGCGGCGCGCACAACCCGATGGCAATGTCTTCATCATTCACGGCCGCGCCCGGGACGCTTTGGTGGCCGGCGATGGTTCGCGAATTACGACCTGGCAGGTGGACCAATGTTTTGCGGACATCTCCGGCATCGCCCACTACGAGCTGCGCCAGTCGGAATCGAACGAATGTATTTTGCGCTATGTGCCGGATGTGGCAGCCCCCACGGCGGCGGATTTGCTCAAAGTCACGTCCCGCCTGAAGGCGTTGTTGAAACTCGCTGCGCCAATCAAAACGGAAGCCATGACTACGCTGGTGCCGGCGGCATCGGGAAAATTTCGTCTGACCTGTCGCGTGACGGAAGCGGCGCGGACCGGTTAATTCAAAACGTTTCAGCGCCGACAGATCCATTCTTGCGCTGGCGGCCAAACCCATTTATCTAGTCGTTTTATGGAAAAAGTATTCAGCACATCACCGCACTTGTTTTCGCCCTTGAGCCTTCGCTCCGTCACGTTGCGCAACCGCGTGGGCGTTTCGCCCATGTGCCAATATTCCGCCACCGACGGCCTGGCCAACGACTGGCATTTTGTGCATCTCGCCTCCCGGGCCGTGGGCGGTGCCGGCTTGGTCATCGTCGAGGCCACGGCGGTGGCGCCCGAGGGCCGGATCACGCCGGGCTGTCTGGGCATCTGGTCGGATCAGCACGCGGAGCCGCTGGCGCGCATTGCCGGTGTGATCAAGCACCATGGCGCGGTGGCCGGCATTCAAATTGCCCATGCCGGACGCAAGGCGTCTTCGGATTTGCCCTGGAAAGGCGGCGCGCATTTGAGCGATGCGCAAGGGGGCTGGCCGACGATTGCGCCCAGCGCCATTCCGTTTGGCGGCGCCTGGCCGAAAGTTCCCCGCGCCATGACCGAGGCGGATATTTCGCGGGTGCAATCCGATTTTGTGGCCGCCGCGAAACGCGTGTTGGCGGCCGGGTTCAATTTTTTGGAACTGCACGCGGCCCACGGTTACTTGTTCAGCGAATTTCTTTCGCCGCTCACAAACCAGCGCACGGATCAATACGGCGGCAGTTTTGCCAACCGCGTCCGCCTGCTGGTGGACACCACCCGCGCCGTGCGGGCGGTCTGGCCGGATCATCTGCCCCTGGCGGTGCGCATTTCCGCCGTGGACTGGAAGGAAGGCGGCTGGGACAGCGAGCAAAGCGTCGCACTGGCCAAGCTGCTCAAAGCGGAGGGCGTGGATTTGCTGGATTGCAGTTCGGGCGGCGTGGTGCTGGACGCCAAGATTCCGGTGGCGCCCGGATACCAAGTGCCGTTTGCCGAGAAAATCCGACGGGGCGCGGAGATGCCCACGGCCACGGTCGGTTTTATCACCGAACCCAAACAGGCTGATGAAATCGTGCGCAGCGGTCAGGCGGATGTGGTTTTGCTCGGGCGGCAATTTCTGGTGAACCCTTACTGGCCCGCGCATGCGGCCAAGGCGCTGGGGCACAAGTTGCCGCCGCCGCCGCAATATGCCCGCGCGTGGTAAAGTTGACATTTTCTTTGCGTGGATTTGGGGCGTTCACTAGCATCCGAAGATTTATGGGATTTCACTATTTTCGTTTTGGCTCCAGTTTTGCCCGGATTACAGTCGTGGTTTCATGCGTGGCCTGCCTGTCGGTTCGCGCGGCGGATTCGGCGGCTCCGGCGGATGGCGCGGGCGCTTCAGCCAATGTTTCCGGCCCCGGCACGGTGGAAAATTCGGTGGTGAAAATATTTTCCACCGCCCGTTATCCTGATGTGTATCAGCCTTGGACCAAGCAAGCGCCCGAAGAAGCGACTGGCAGCGGCGTGGTGATCAAAGGCAAGCGGATTTTGACCAACGCCCACGTGGTCGGCTATGCCAATCAGGTGCAGGTGCAGGCGAATCAGGCGGGCGATAAAATTTCCGCCACGGTGGAATTTATCGCGCCAGGAATCGATCTGGCGGTTTTAAAACTGGATGACGAGAAGTTTTTCGACACGCATCCGCCGCTGGCCGAGGCCAAGACGCTGCCCGGCATCAAGGACACGGTGCTGGCCTACGGTTTTCCCGAAGGCGGCAACAGCCTTTCCATCACCAAAGGCATCGTTTCGCGTGTGGAATTTACGCCTTACAACTTTCCGGTTTTCGGTTTGCGGGTGCAGATTGACGCGGCCATCAATCCGGGAAACAGCGGCGGCCCCGCGGTGGTCGGCGACAAAATGGTCGGGCTGACCTTCAGCCGCCTGAACGATGCCGACAATATCGGCTACATCATTCCCAATGAGGAAATTGATTTGTTCCTGCAAGACATTGCGGATGGGCATTACGATGGCAAGCCGGCGATGTATGATTTATTGCAGACTCTGGAGAATCCCGCGTTGCGCGCTTTTCTGAAATTGCCTTCGGGCGCGGATGGCATGGTGGTGCATCATCCCTACAAAGATGATGCCAATTATCCGCTCAAGGAATGGGATGTTATTACCCAGATCGGCGGCACCTCCATCGATGATCAGGGCATGGTAAAGCTGGGCCGCGACTTGCGCGTAAATTTCCAATACCTCATCCAGCACGCGGCCACCAATGGCACGGTGCCGCTGACCATCGTTCGCGCTGGCAAGGAAATGCAGGTGAAGCTGCCGGTGTCCAGCCATTATCCCCGGCTGATTCCGGGTTTGGATGGCGCGTATCCCTCCTATTTTATTTACGGTCCGCTGGTGTTTTCCGCCGCCACCTCGGATTATCTCGGCGGTTATTTGCGGACGAAATATGCCGCATCCGTTCTGACGCATCTGAGTTCCGCCGCCAATCCGCTGATCACGCGCATGGCGGATCAGCCGGCGTTTCCGGGCGAAGGGCTGGTGCTGATTGCCTCGCCCTTTTTTCCGCACAAACTGGCGCAGGGCTATTCGAACCCGCGGGCGCAAGTGGTCAAGTCCATCAACGGCATTCGCGTTAAAAACCTCAACCATCTGGTGGAAATCCTGCGTGACGCCAAAAGCGAATTCATTACGGTCGAATGCGACACCCAATACGGCGAAACCATGATTTTTCCGCGAGCGCAAATGGTCGCCGCCACCGAGGATATTCTTACGGACAATGGCGTTCGCTCCCAGGGTTCGCCGGATACCATGGCCATTTGGAACGCCCCGCCCGCGAAATAGGCCGCCGGGCGCGGTCCACTGAAGTTTATTTTCTGAACACTTTTCATTGTTCTTAACCTGGCTGGCGGGTATTTTTTGGCCCATGAAAATCACCCCCCTGCTGGCACTTGCTGGTGCTGTTCTCATCGCTGGTTCAACCGTTTCGTGCAAAAGCGTTGGTTGCAAGGCCGCCGCCCCCAACACACTCACCAAGGCCGAAAAGGCGGAGGGCTGGCAGTTGTTGTTTGACGGCACCGATCTCAAGGGCTGGCATAATTTCAAATCATCCGGCGTGCGCCCTGGCTGGCAGGTGGAAGACGGCGTGCTTGTGTGCGCCGACCCGCATAACGCCGGCGACATTGTGACCTCAAATGAATTTGGCTCGTTTGAATTGCAGCTTGATTACAACATTTCTCCCGGCGGCAACAGCGGCATCATTTTCCACGTCACCAATGAAGGCGGCGCCGTCTGGGCCACCGGTCCGGAATTTCAACTGGAAGACAATGTTCTTGCCGCCGATCCGCAACGCTGCGGCTGGCTCTATGCCTTGTATCAGCCGCCGGTGGATCCCGCGACCGGCAAAATCCTGGACGCCACCAAGCCGGCGGGTCAATGGAATCATGTCCGGTTGCTCGTCACCCCGCAAAAGTGCGTGCATGAAATCAATGGCGTGAAATATTTTGAATACGTCATCGGCAGCGATGATTTCAACGCGCGGGTGGCCCGGAGCAAGTTCAGCCGGATGCCAGGCTTTGCCAAATCGCCCACCGGCTTCATTGCCTTGCAGGGCGACCACGGCAAAGTCTCCTTCCGCAACATCAAGATTCGCAGTCTGCCGAACTAAAAAAATCGGGACATCGCCCGCGATGTCCCGAACAACTGTTTTACCAAGCCGTCTTTTCAGGCGGCTTTTTCCATTTCCACGTTCAGCGCGGGCGATTGGCCGGCCTTGTCCTTGCCGAAATAAATCGTCTGGTGCGGGAACGGGATTTCGATGTTCAATTCGTCAAATTTCAATTTGATGCGGCGGTTGTATTCTCGCCCGATGCGCCACTGCTGAATGGGCTTGGTTTTCACCCGGGCCTTGATGACGACGGCGGAATTTCCGAAGGAATCCAACCCGGCCACTTCGAGCGGTTCCAAAATGTCGTTCTTGAACTCACTGTCACGACGGATTTCTTCATCGATGCTTTTCAGCACCTTGATGACGTCGTCCACATTTTCGCGGTAGGCGATGCCAATGTCGAAAACGTAATGCGAATAATCCTTGGTCATGTTGGAAACCACGTCGATCTTGCCGTTGCGGATGAAATGCACCGTGCCGGAAAAATCGCGCAGGATGACCATGCGCAAGGTGACCTTTTCCACGAGTCCGCCCTTGTCGCCGATTTGCACCACGTCGCCCACGCGCACCTGATCTTCCAGCAACAGGAAAAATCCACTGATGAAATCCTGCACCAGATTCTGGGCCCCGAAGCCGACCGCCAGGCCGACGACGCCCGCCGCGGCCAGCACCGGCCCCAGGTTGACCCCGAATTCGCCCAGCAACATGAAGGTCGCCACCGCGAGAATGGCCACGCGCAAGATCCAGTGGACCACGCCGCTCAAGGTGCCGGAGCGTTTCTCAAATTCCGCGTCGCTTTCTTTCTTGCCAATCACGCTGCGAAGCTTGGTGGTGACGAGCGTGGCAACTTTCAACAAGATCAAAGTCGCCACAATAATCAGGGCGATGCGCACGCCGCTGGTGAGCAGCCAGAGATACAGCTTGTCGAGAAGTGTTTGCAGGTCGAACTTCATGTTTTTCCATTCAAGTTGTGCCGGGACCGTCTGCACTACAACCAATCCGGCGGGTTAATTTTGGCACACTCCTTTCGGCGCGGTGCAAGGCTATTTAGGCAAAAGTAGATGGCGACTGCGACAAAAAAATTTGCTTGGCAAAGTTTGTTGGTGGGCTTAAAAACAGCCCGTCAGTTAAAATAATGTAACAACATAAAACACAATAAATTTGCGGCTTTGGCCGCTGTCTCCTACGAAACTGGTAATTTCACTCCAAAGACAGCGTTTGAAGCACGCCCAGTGCTGGGCGTGCCGAAAGCGTTCTTTGGAAGGCATACCAGTGCCTGTAGGAGGGCGCGAGTAAGTGCGCCCTCTTGGTTGAGGGAGCGGTTTAAAGGCGAGAAAATAGGGATATTATGAAACAAAAAATTGGAGAAGAAAATCATGTGGTTCGCTGTGGTGTTAGTTGGGTGGCGGGAGCATCGGGAGTCATGGCCTGTTTGATTGCAACAACACTCTTGTTTTCGTTTTTTTCAGCAGAGGCCCAAGCACCCGGCTCAATTGCCGGCAAAACATTCGGAGTAGGAATTACGGACGGGGACAATTCAATCTTTGCTGGCAGTGGATTCTATCTTTTTGTGCCAGCAAATTCAGGTAACGGCTATCAGGTGTTCAATGACGACGGCACAACAGAAACGGGCACCTACGCCTCTTATTCAGCATCAGGTTCAACAGCGACAGCCACTTTGTCGGATTCTGCTTATCCTGGATTGCCAATTTATGGAAAATTTTTCTTTTCAGCACCATTGTGGGGCACCAATTCATTAACGGCTGACTACTTGGGATATTCCGCCTACCAGCACGGCAATTTTATCATGTTCACGAATCCTGTTCCCAGCTCGATCTCTGGCCAGAACTTTTATGTAGATGTGCAAAGTGGCAATGGCCCGTATGCACCCAGTGGCGGTTTTGTATTTGCTACCGCCAATTCAGGGACTGCATACACAATTACTGCTCTAAGTGCTGGAAGCACAAACAGCAGCGGCTCATACTCCTATTCAAGACCCAACACCACCTGCGGTGCGTTGCAATTGACCGACACGGTAGCTGGTCGCAGCAAAGTTTATATGGCATTCACTAATTCGACTTCCGGTGGTTATTACTTGACCTCGTCCAACGGCTATCAGTCCGGCTATATAACGCTGTTAAATTCACAAGCACCTTCAAGCATTGCTGGCAGCACGTTTATTGCCGCTGTGTCCACCGGAACATCGCCGTTTGCTTCCGGCGGTTATTTTCTTTTTCTCCCGGCAAGCTCCGGAAATAACTACCAACTCATTGGGATTGGCAATGTCGCGGGCAGCAGTGGCACCTACTCTTATTCATGCTCGGGTTCTGCCGGAACGGTAAGTTGGGCCGACAGTCTCAACGGTTCGGTTAAAGGAAATTTTTTTTATTTCAGCCCGCTGGATGGAAGCTATGCCTTGTCAGCAGGTTCTTCAGGTCAATATACGCAGGCGGGAGATTTTGCAGTGCTCACCAATCCGGCTCCGAGTTCTATATCTGGGCAAAGCTTTTACATGGTAATAACAAATGGCGCTTACCCCTATGCCGACAATGGCAGATTTATTTTTTCTACGAAACTTTCAGGTAACGGTTACTCCATAACATCCCTTAGCGACAGTGCTTTGAATAGCACTGGCACCTATTCTTATTCAAGGCTTAACACAACCTGCGGCGGCATCCAATTGACCGATTATGTCGCTGGCGCCAGCTCCGTATATGTTGCATTTTCAAACTCAATTTATGGTGGCTATGTGTTAACTCAGCCTTCCTCTGGCGGCTTTCAAGTTGGATCGGTAACTCCTTTGAATACTGAGATAACAATTACTTCGCCGACCAGTTCATCCAGCTACCAGGCTACTTCTGGAAATTTAAATGTGAGTGGCACTGCCAGCGATACTCTTGGAATCGCTAAAATCACTTGGAGCAATAACCGAGGCGGAAACGGCATCGCCACTGGAACAACATCGTGGATAGTGAATGGCATCAGTTTGCAAGCAGGCACCAATGTAATTACGCTTACGGCTTACGACACTGTAAGCAATGCGGTTCTAGCTATTCTCACAGTTACCTACAATCCGCCAGACGCAATTCCCCCCAATCTCACTATTACTTCACCAACAACCGGCCTAACTTATGTCACCAACGTCAGCAATGTTTATCTTGGTGGCTCAGCCAGCGACAATGTTGGCGTTAGCCAAATAACTTGGAGCAATAATCGCGGCGGTAGCGGTGTCGCAACTGGCACATCCACATGGAATATTGCTGACGTTATCCTGCAAACGGGAACAAATATTATCTCTGTTACCGCGCACGATGCCGCTGGTAACAGCAGCTATTCGGCTTTGACAATAATTTATGAGGTCAAACCACCAACAATAACGATCACATCACCAACGACCTCTTCTGTTTACACCAATTATTCAGCAAACATTAGTCTTGGCGGCACGACAGCGGATAATGTTGGTGTTGTCCAAGTAAGTTGGAGCAACAGTCGAGGTGGTAGTGGCACAGCGATTGGCACTGCTGCTTGGAATATTACAGGTATTCCTCTTCAACCTGGAGTAAACCTAATTGTCCTTGTGGCCCGGGACCAAGCAGGGAATACGAGTCAAGCTACCATAACGGTCATAAATGGGTCGCCGACTCTTGATTTCAAATATGCTGGAAATCAAATTCTGCTTATGTGGCCGACCAACGCATCTGATTATGCATTGCAATATTCGTCGGCGTTGTCGGCGACAGCCGTATGGTCGTCATCCTTTTCGCCAACAATTATTGGAAACAATTACGTTGTGACAAATTCAATTTTAAATGGGGCAAAGTTTTACCGCTTGAAGAAATAGCCCCTCAATGTCCGGGTAGGCACTGGGCCTTGAGATAGCAGTTAGCGTCTGATTTCGACGTTAAATTATCGTCGAAACGGATACGTTGGCCATTGCAGCTAGTGTGCTGTAACAGTCCCAGCTTTACAATGGCTGGCGGACCGAATGCGGATGCCGAAAGCCCAATAAAATTACGAACTGTAAAGATTTAACTGTTACATAACACTAGCTAACTCCTTTACTCAAGTTAAGGAGGAAAGACTTGTTGGCTTGTCGGTAATTATTTCGCTGGTGGGGCTGACCTTCAAGACGGCCAGGCAAGCTTTGGCCGTGGCCGGATCGTTCAGGCAAATCGCGCCGCTGCGTATTCGTGGATTTGGCCGGCCTTCCATTTGCAACGGCCATCGCTGGCTCAACGAACCGGCGTAGGCGGAAAAATCTTCCAAGCCTCCGGCGCGCAACTGGGCAACATTCACCAACTGAAACGCTCCATAACTGTTCTGGCTAACCTGCCGCATCAGCTCCACCAGCACGCGGCCCATCGTGTAGCGTGGATTGATCTCGACGACCGGTTTTAATTTCGGCGTGCCATCGGTGTCGCGATAGACAAACGCATCAATCCCCAACGGACCTGTGAAGTCAACTGCTTGAAGTTCGGTTTCGAGCCGGGCAAAGAGCCGGTGATAAAATTTCAGCAAGAGGCCGGAGACATCTGCCTGCATTTTGAAAAGGGAGATAATTTTTGCGGGAATACGTTTGTGGTGATGCGGTTCCGCAAAATTGGCCACAAATTGCCCGCGCGAATCTGCCATCAAACCCGTAAAGCCGCACAGCTTCAGCCCGCGTTCCGACATTTCCAACTGAACGGAAAAATCGGCCAGCCGTTCCAGCCAGGGTTCCACCACAAGTTCACGCCGGTTGAAAAAAGCATTTTCCATCCAGCGAAGTTGATTTGGCAAAATCTCCGGCTCAAACAACCGCAACGCATTACTGCCCGCCACGCCGAACGATTCTTTGACTACAATCGGATGATGCCCGCGTGAACGGATTTTGGCGACGGCCGCCAGCGCCTCGCTCAGTGAATGAACTGCGGCGCCAACTTCGTTTTCACCGCAAAGGTATGGAGCGCAGCCCTTTCCGCGCCATTCCGTGATAGAAGTGGCGGCGGCGGGCAGAGGACTGCCGGCCCTACCCGCCAAAATCCGCCGCAAAAAATCAGCGCTCCACGCCTTGGAATAGAGCTGGGCGATCTTCTGGTTGAAGCGGCTTTTATCGGCGCGCTGCTCGCCATTGACGCTGGCGAACAGGGGTTTGAGCAAATCGAAACTGTCCGGCCCCCAGGCCCACGGGCGCAATGCGCCGAGTTTGCGGGTTTGCAAGCGTGTCAGATCCGAGGCGTCGGCAAATTCCGGAAGAGGAAAACCGGCCTGCTTGATGCCGCTGAGAAATTCCATGCCCGGTTTGTGATTCACCAGCACAATGTCATCCTGACGGCAGAGAAATTGCGGCAGATTTTCCAGGTCGTGCGCCAGTTGGGCTTGATGTTTGGTGGGGTTGAACTTTTTCCCCTCGCCAATGCGCCCTTCCGAAAAGGCATTGAAAACAAAAACACTCGGCGTGCGGCCCTTGGATTGCGAATAGACGTTGAGTTGCGAGATGAAATGTTCATCCAGTCCGGCAGCCTTGCGTCCGGCAATATTGAGCGTAAATCCCTTGGCGCGCTGCGGCGAGAGCGGAAACTTCAAGGTGCGACAAAACGCGTCCCAGTCCGATTCACCGGGGTTCTTCCAGCGGCGAAACCATTTCAAACCGTAGGCCACATGCCCGATTTCATCGCGATAAATTTTTTGCAGCAGGCTGGCTGAATCGGTGTCGCCCACCGTGGCAAAGCGGTTGCCGTAGTGACCGGCGAAATCCAGGTTGGCCTGCTCGAAGGTCAGGCAAAGCCCGGCGACGTAGTCGATGGGATGTTCCATCGGCGACACGCAACGCCAGAAATAGCCGCTGACCGGAAAATCACCGAGTTGCACGCCACAAACGGCCATGCGTTGCATGTAAAGCCGCGTATGTTCCTGTTCATCCTTGAGCGTTTCGAAGACGCCTTTGCGGAACGCGGGCGGGGCCCCGGGAAATTTGAGCAGCACCAGCGCCATCAGTTCCGTGGCGAGCAGTTCATGGTTGCCAAAAAAGTGAAGGAGTTTGCCGCGCTCGGTCGTTTCTTCCAGACGATGTAATCCGGGAAATACGCTTTTGCCGGTGGCGTGTGGCTTAAACTGCAAGTTGGCCGGCCGACCCGGAGCCGCCGGCGCGATCAGCGCCGGGCCGGGATGCTCATCGGTAAGGGCATCCGGCGTCCGAAGTTTTTCCTCCAGCGTCGTGGCAAACAAAACTTGCTCGGCAAATTCGCGCAGTTCCATTTTCATCCAGCTTGGCACCGGCGGCGGATTTTGGCGAGGCTGGAGCGGCCTGGAAGAAATCGCGAGGTGGTTTTCGCGGCATTCAGCCAAAAAAATTTGCCCGGCCAGGAATTTTCCCGACCGGGCGATTATTTTTATATTTTAAAAATTCGCTCAACCCGCCATGCCGCGTTCAACGTGGCGCGGTTCGCGCCATCCGCATCACGCCGCCTTCTTCTTCAGCATCTCATGGCCCCAGCGCAGCATCCGTTCCGTGGCTTCCCAGCCGACGCAGGAATCCGTGATGCTGACGCCGTAACGCAAATCCGCCTTGGTTTTCGGGATGGGCTGGCTGCCTTCGTTCAGATGGCTTTCCACCATCAGGCCGACCAGCGATTTGGTGCCGCCCACCCGCTGTTCGATCACGCTGCGCCACACTTCTTCCTGCTTGGCGAATTTCTTCTCCGAATTCGCGTGGCTGCAATCCACCATCAACACCGGCGCAAGTTTTTCGGATATCAACTTGTCTTCCGCCGCCTTGATGCTGGCGGCGTCGTAATTCGTCATGGCGCGGCCGCCGCGCAACACCACATGTGCATGCGGATTCCCGGAGGTGCGGACAATGCTGGTCACGCCGTCCTCGTTCATGCCCAGAAAACTGTGCGGATGCCGTGTGGCGCCCATGGCGTCAATGGCCACTTGCAGGCTGCCGTCGGTGGCGTTCTTCAAGCCCACCGGCATGGACAGGCCGCTGGCCATTTCGCGATGGGTCTGGGATTCCGTGGTGCGCGCGCCAATGGCCGCCCAGGTCACCAGATTGGCGATGTATTGCGGCACGATGGGGTCCAGAAATTCCGTGGCCGCCGGCAGGCCCAGGCCGTTGATTTGCTGCAATAATTTGCGCGCGATGATCAAGCCCGTTTCAATATCCTGCGAGCCGTCCAGGTGCGGATCATTGATCAGCCCTTTCCAGCCAATGGTGGTGCGCGGCTTCTCGAAATATACCCGCATCACAATCTCCATCTGATCGGCCAGTTCCCGCTGCAATTTGCCCAGCCGTTCGGCGTATTCCAACGCGCTCTTTTCGTCGTGGATGGAACAGGGGCCGATCACCACCAGCATCCGCGAATCCTCCTGGTTGAGGATGCGGATGACGCGTTCCCGCGCCAGCGCCACCGTGTCATTCACCGATTCTGGCGTGGGCGATAACGCCTTCAACGCGCTCGGCGAAAGCAACGGCACAATTTCTTTAACATGTAAGTCCTGCGTGCGATACATGGGATTAGTATACCGTATCCGCGAAATGCGGAAAGCCGAAACCCGCCGGCGTCAAAGAGGTTCTCCCGCCCCGCAGCCGATGCGTATTGCCATAATTATGGCACTTCAAATCAATTTTGGCCCATGGCCCTGAGGCCCAAAGTCATTCGGTGGGGTGAGAGTCCTCGCAAGCCGTCTTAAGAGAAAATGGGCCTCGGACAAACCACACCGCAACCGGTCCAGTTAGATTTTTCAATGATTTGAGTCCATCTGGCTGCCCATCGGCCAAGAATATCCTAATCGAAAAACTGCGGCGTTTGTCGGTTTTCATATCATAGTCTTTCCTCTCACGAAAGCTGCTGACGCCATCGTGCCAGTTGCCTGGCCACTTCCCTGGTTCCCGGCGCGCCGGGGAGGTTGCGTTTGTTCATGGCGGTTTTCAGATCGAACACGCTCAGAGCATCGTTGCCAAAGGTTTGGTCGATGTCCTGCAGTTCGGCGAGCGTGAGTTGGTGGAGCGGCTTGCCGGTTTTTTCGGACAACGCCACGACCGCGCCCACGATGTGATGCGCGTGACGGAAGGGCATGCCTTTCTTCACGAGATAATCCGCCAGGTCGGTGGCAAGCAGCATTGAATCGGCGGCGGCAGCGGCGCAGACGGCGGTTTTGACATAAGTTTCCTTGTGCGCCAGCATCGCGGCCAGCAGGCGCGTGGTGGCGCGCACGGTATCGGCCGTGTCAAACAAGCGCTCCTTGTCCTCCTGCAAATCGCGATTGTAGGTCATGGGCAGTCCCTTGAGCAGCGTGAGCAGCGCCATGAGATTGCCGACGACGCGTCCGGTCTTGCCGCGCGCCAGTTCGGCGATGTCGGGGTTTTTCTTCTGCGGCATCAGCGACGAACCGGTGGTGTAGGCGTCGGCGATGTGGAGAAAATTGAATTCGCTGCTGGCCCAGAGAATGATGTCTTCGGCCAGCCGCGAAAAATGAATGGTGAGCAGCGCGGCGGCGGCACTGAATTCAATGATAAAATCGCGGTCGCTCACGCCATCCATGGAATTTTGCGTGAGCTGGACTTCGCCGGCGTCATTTACGAATCCAAGCAGTTCGGCAACGAGTTTGCGATCCAACGGCAAGGTGCTGCCGGCGATGGCCCCGCTGCCCAGCGGACAGACGTTCACGCGCGAATGGCAGTCCCAAAGCCGTTCGCAATCGCGTTCCAGCATCTCGACGTAGGCGAGCAGATGATGCGCGAGATAGACGGGTTGGGCGCGTTGCAGATGGGTGTAGCCAGGAATGATGACATCGGCATGCTGCTCGCCCAGTCGCACAAGGGCGCGTTGCAGATCGGCGATTTCCTTGAGCAAGGATTTGATTTCATCGCGCAGCCAGAGGCGAACGTCGAGCGCGACCTGATCATTGCGCGAACGCGAGGTGTGGAGCTTGGCGCCGGCAGGCACGCGTTTCGTCAGCTCGGATTCGATATTCATATGCACGTCTTCAAGCTCAGCCTTCCAAGTGAATTTGCCGACGGCAATTTCCTTGGCGATCTGCGTGAGCCCTTTGACGATGGTTTCCAGTTCGTTTTTGGTGAGCACGCCGATTTTCTGGAGCATGGTGGCGTGGGCGATGGAACCTTGAATGTCGTGCTGCCACAAACGCCAGTCGAAGGAGATGGATTCGGTAAATTCGGCGACATCGGCGGCGGGGCCGACAGTGAAGCGGCCGCTGCGGGAAACGGGCGATTTTTTGCTCATAAATTCTGGCTTATTAAAACCACAGTTGTCCGGAGAAAGACATAGAATTTTTCCGGCCGGCAAAATACCGCATTGCCGCTGCGCCCCGAATATGGAATGTTTTGGCCCGGCCATGAGCGAATTTAAATATGCCTGCCCGGTGTGTGGGCAGCACATGATGTGTGACTCCTCACAGGGCGGCTCAGTGATGGAATGTCCGACGTGTTTTCAAAAGATTGTGGCGCCGCAGGCACCGGCGCCGGATTCCAAGTTCATTTTGACCGGCAGCAAATACGTTGAGAAGAAAATCACCGCCTCGGCGACCGAGGCCGGCGCGCTGCCCAAACCTTCCGGCGGACAACACCTTCCCATCTGGATGTTTTTGCTTATCCTGTCGTTGCTGGTCGGGGCCGGGCTTTATGTTTTTGACCGAAACCTGTTTGACTCGGCGGCGGATCGCGCCTGGAAGGCCATTGATGTCGGACCGGTGGGCGCATCCGGAGCTTACAATCGAACCGGTCATCGCTTTGACGTTTCAGGTTCCGGCGCGGACACCTGGCGGACGGCGGACGGATTTTACTACATTCACCAGCCCGTCACGGGCAATGCCACCATGACTGCTCACGTGCTGGCCATGGAGGACACCGACCTGTGGGCGAAAGCCGGAGTGATGTTCCGGGAATCCACGAACGCCGACTCCATTTTTGCCCTGGCGGCCATGCGTCCGGATGGGCAGGTGCAATTTGTCTGGCGCAAAACCACCGGCGGCGAAGCGGCTTCATCCGAGCTGGCCGGTGGCTTGGGACATCCCAAATGGGTAAAACTGGTGCGCAATGGCGATGCCTTCACGGCGTATTGCAAGGTGAAGGCCGGCGATCCGTGGATGCAGGTCAGCGGGCCGCAAACCATCAAAATGGCCCGTCAGGTCCAAGTCGGAATCATCGTTTGTGCGCACAAGGCTGGAACACTTTGCCAGGCGCAATTCGACAGCGTTGCCTTGCAGGTCGGCAAAATCGGGGGAAATCCATAATTTCGGCGTCCGACAGTGGACCCGGGACGCCGGCCAACCTTCAAAGCGAGCGCGCCAAGCTGGCGAACTCACACGCTGGGTTTCGGTCCGGCGGTGAAATGGCCCGCCCATCGGGCGATTTTTTATTATTGCCCAAAAGCCGGCATCGGGTATTATGCCCCGCTCGACTAGAGACCAAAAATGAACGCTGAACTTTGCAAAAAAGCCAACGAAAAGGTGGGAAATCCCAACGTCTTGGTGAACATCGTATCCCGCCGCGTGCGCCAGCTCAACGCCGGCGGCGGCGGCATGGGACGCCCGCTCGTGGAAGTGCCGGCCTCCATGGGCCTCGCGGACATTGCTTTGACCGAAATCTTGGAGGACAAGATCGGATGGGATTTGCCGGAACAAACCGTCGCGGAACATTTGCTGCCGAAGAAGCGCAAAAAGCATTAAGCCAGTTTTACTTCAGATTTCCGAAGCCGGAGGAATTTTCTTCCGGCTTTTTTATTTGTTGCGATTCGCATACATTGAGCGACACGACCTATGGCCGACATCGTGACCAATCACAAAGCCCGGCGCGATTACCACGTCCTCGAAACCTTCGAGGCAGGCATCGTGCTGCACGGCACCGAGGTCAAGGCGTTGCGCGCTGGTAAAGGCCAGATTGCCGATGCTTTTGCCCGCGTGGAAAACGATGAGGTCTGGTTGTATAACGCGCACATCGACGAGTATTCGCACGGCAACATCCATAATCATGCGCTCAAGGCCCCGCGCAAATTGCTGTTGCACCGGGCTGAAATTCGCAAACTGTTCGGGTTGGCGGCCGTCAAAGGCAATGCGCTGTTTCCACTGTCGTTTTATTGGAAAGGCAACAAAGTAAAAGTCGCTCTGGGCGTGGGCAAAGGCAAACAATCCTTCGACAAACGTGAGGATCTCAAGCAGCGGGACTCCGAACGGGAAATGAAGCAGGCCACAATGAAGTGGGCCAAAGGCAAATAAAAAAGCGAGGCCGGTTGACCTCGCTTTGAAATGGGCTGGGAAAAACTTAAGCCTTCTTGGCTTCGTCCTTTTTCCAAGTGCGCTTGGGCGCCTTGGTGACAAGACCCTTCTTGAGGGCGCTGGCGGCCACGCGAACATAGCGGACTTCGCCGTTGGGCATCACGGCCTTCACGCGCTGCAAATTCACGCGGAACTTGCGCTTGGTGATGGCGGTGACGTGCGTGCCGATACCACCGGCTTTCTTGGCTTTACCAGAGCGCCAAATGATGCTGCCCTTCATCGGGCGTTTGCCGGTCAATTCACAAATGCGTGCCATAAAATTGTCTTTCGTTAAAGAGTTTTGAAGAATATCAGCGAATCGGCTGCTGACAAGCCCTTTTTCAGGAAATTCTGCGTGCCTTTGGCGGCGCGTAAACGTATCTTTTCCCCTCATTTTTATGGCTACGTTGAAACCTTTTGCCGCCCTGCGCCCGAAACCCGAGCTCGCTTCGCAAATCTGCGAACTGCCCTACGATGTGATGTCGTCCGGGGAAGCCCGCGAAATGGCCGCCGGCAATCCGCTGAGTTTTCTGCACGTCAGCAAACCGGAAATTGACCTGCCAGCCGGCACCGATCTGTATTCGCCCGAAGTTTATGCCAAGGGCAAAGAAAACTTTGGCAAGCTCATGGCCCAAGGGGCGCTGAAGCAGGACGCAAAGCCCAATTTTTATCTCTATCGCCAGATCATGGGCCAGCACGCACAGGTCGGTCTCGTCGCCGCCGCAAGTTGCGAGGAATACCTGGCCAACACCATCAAGAAACACGAGTTCACCCGCCCGGACAAAGAAGACGATCGCGTTCGCCACATTGAAACGCTGAATTCGCAGACGGGGCCAGTGTTTCTCACCTATAAAGCCGTGGCTGCCTTCGACGCGTTTGTGGCAAAAAAGATTTCCGAAGCACCCGCTGTGGATTTTACCGCCAAGGATGGCGTGCGGCATACGTCGTGGACAATTTCCAGCGCCGACGAAATCAAATTTATTGAATCCCAATTTGCACAGATTCCATTCCTTTACATCGCCGATGGGCATCATCGCAGCGCGGCAGCAGGGCGGGTTTTTAAGTCACGCAATGGCGCGGGACACAGCGGACAATTTCTGGCCGTGATTTTCCCGCACAACCAGATGCAGATATTGCCTTACAACCGCGTGCTGAAAGATTTGAATGGCCTGTCCGCCGAACAATTGCTGGCCAAGCTGGCTGCGGTGTTTGATATCAAACCCGGCGGAGCGCCCAAGCCCACGGGCAAGCACGAACTCGGCTTCTATTTTCAGGGCCAATGGAGCACGCTCACCTTCAAACCACAATTCACATCGTCCAGCGATCCGATTGAGCGGCTCGATGTGACCATTTTGCAGAAGCAAATTCTCGCGCCGGTTTTTGGAATCGACGATCCGCGCACCAGCAAACGCATCAATTTCGTCGGTGGCATTCGGGGCACGGCGGAGTTGGAAAAGCTGGTGAACAGCGGCGAATACGCCTGCGCGTTCAGCCTGTTTCCGACGAGCATCGAGGACTTGATGAGCATCGCCGACGCCGGCGGCATCATGCCACCCAAGAGCACTTGGTTTGAACCCAAGCTCCGCGACGCGATGTTTTGTCACATGATTTCACTGTCATCCGGTTTAGAGCGTGTCTGAAAAATCTGAATGACGTGGAAGCAAGCGAGTCGGCGGAGTTGAATGCGGATCATCGCGATGCGAATCCAAGCTTCGGCACTGGCTTCAGTGGTTTCGTAATCGCGAACCAGCCGGGGGGTGGCGCAGCCGCCAGCCAGAAGTGCGTTCCCCTCCAACGGCGCGGCAGCACCTTGAATCCCTTGATGCCGTCGGCGCGTTTGACCACTGCGATGTCCAGCTTGGGACGCCGTCCCTTGACCCATTGGGCAAACGCCTCGCCGGTGTAGCCGCCGTCCACCCACAGGAGGCGCAGTCAGGTGAACCAACCCAGCCCGCGTGCCAACCGCCATTGCGCGACGTCGCGTTTGGTGACGTTGGCCCGGGTGACGGCCCCGCCGAGGATCAACTCCCAAGGGTTCACCAGCAGATGGCGTTTGCGGCCTTTGATTTATTTGGCGGCGGCATAACCCGCCGCGCCACCGTGACCGCCGGAGATCTGGCGCGTTTCAGCGTTCAAGTCAGTTCCGCCTTGGCCGATGGGCATCCGCTTAACGAAGCTCTGCGTCTCGACGCGGGCGCGCTGGTGATCGTTGACAGCCACACCACCAATCAACCCAACCGTTTCTATCGCGTGGTGGAAACCCCATAAAATTGCTGGCCGGAGCCGATGATTCAATCGCCATCATCGGATCAGCAAAACCGTTCAAAATGTCCGCATCACCAGTTGTGTGGATTGCCAGAAACCCGCATTTCTGCGAATAGTGAAATATATGTCACCCGCAAATTTGGTCTTTTCGCCCATTCGCACGATGAGAACACTTATTTTATGTCTGCTTGCCACCCTGGCTTGGTCCAGTCAAGCCGCCGCGCCGCTTTCTCCCAACAGCTCGGCCAATCTCGACGCCAAACGCGATGGCGCCACGAAGGCAAAATTTCTGGTCGATACCAACCGCAGTTTTCCCATGCTCTTCATCGTCGGCGATTCCACGGTTCACAATCCGGGACACGGCGAACGCGGCTGGGGCGACGTCATCGGCAGTTATTTTGAAACCAATAAAATCCGCGTGGAAAACCACGCCCTGGGCGGACGCAGCAGCCGCACCTTCATCACCCAAGGCTGGTGGGATGTGGTGTTGAAAGCTTCCAAACCCGGCGATTTCGTCTTGCTCCAAATGGGCCACAACGACGGCGGCCCGCTGGATGACCCCAATCGCGCGCGCGGCACCATCCGCAGCCTCGGCGAGGAGACGAAGGACATTTACAATCCGCTCATGAAAAAACCGGAAACCGTTCACACCTACGGCTGGTATTTGCGCAAATATATTTCCGACGCCCACGCGCACGGCATGACACTCATTCTTTGCACGCCCATTCCGCATTGTCCCCAAGCCCAAGTCAAAGCCGGTGACGTGGAAAAAAGCATCTATGTGGAAATGTCCACCGCTGTCGCCAAGGACCAAAAGGTGCCCTTCATCAATTTGAATCAAATTACCATGAGCAATTACGCGCACATGACGCCGCAGGAAATCAAAGAAAAATATTTCACCGCCGCCGACAACACCCACACCAGTCCTGCGGGCGCGGAAGTCAATGCCCAATCCGTCGTGGCCGGATTGCGGCGGTTAACCAACTGTCCCCTGGCCGGCTATCTGAAGCCATAGACGGCGCTTCCCGGACAAATCGGGCCAGCAGATCAGCCTCGGCTGTATCGTTCATTCACCCATGATCCGTGCGCCCGATCCAAAACCTGACAAAGAATTTTGTTCCCCCGTGCCGGGGCGCCGTTCAAGCGCGGCGGCCCAGGAAGTCAACAAGTCAAACCCATTGCAGCCGGTCATGGTGGTGCCGATATAACAGGCCGAAGCCGCGCATCAAAACCATCAAGAAATAAAGGCAAACAAACCAACCCAGCAAACGGGGCAGGACCGGAACGCGGTTCATGGTGTTTGCCAGCCCGTGAAGCGCTGTGCCCGAACCGATCAACAGGCCGCCAAACAGGCTTGCCTGGCAATAATCGGGAAAGGTCAGCCAGACCGCGCGCGCCAAGGGGATGGGGTTGACGATTGCCCGGATGGAATCCATCATGGCGACGGCCAGAAACAGGATTGGAAACGTCAAACAGCCCCAAAGCCCGCCCGCGAACCAGAAAATTTTACCGTCAATCGTCGGCCCCGGAGGTTTGAAGGATAGATAGATCAGCGGGCCAAATGCGATGGCCATCACGGCCAAAAATTCAATCGCGGGCGCCAGCAAGTCCGCCCACGCCCCGGAAAAATCCAACCAACCCGGCGGCATCTCTTCGCCCAGCGCGCTCGTCCGCACAATGTCTTTGGCAAAAGCCGCCAGATAGCCGGTGGTCGCGATCTGAATCAAAATTCCCCAAATGCTTGCGCAGGCCGAAAGGTAATCGCCAACCGTAAACACCACGCCGCCAGCAAGCAGCGCATACGCGCCGTCGCCATGAACCGGATAGCGAAACGCCGCGCACAACCGCCGGAGAAAATTGCGCCGCACGTTCATGTCGTTGGCTGCGGATGGTTACTTCAGCTTTGATGTTTCCGAATCGGCCATTTTTTCAAACGCCTTGCCCACCAGTCGCACCATCAGCATGCAGTCCGTGCTTTCCAAATCCGTGCCGCACTGCTTCAAGGCTGCAAAAAAGCGCCGCGCCTGATCACCGTCGCCCTTTGCCGCCGTGTCACGCCCCGCTTGCGAAACCGCCGCGGCCAGTTGTTTCAGAACGGCCAGCCGGGAAAGCATTTCTTCCGACTTTGCCTTTCGCGCAGAATCATTCAGGGCTTTGAATTGGTTTTCAGACAGACTCAATGCCGAGTTCCCGGCGAACAACGGACGCGCCCGCCAGTCCGCGGCAACAAACCGGCTGATTGCATCCGCTTGGTTTCCCTGTTCCCACGCCTGTATGATCGGCTCGAAAACGGGTGTTTGCTTTGCCGCCGGCTGTGGGGGTTCTGTCTTCGCACGACTCTGCACCACCGCCGTCATGGCGCCAAACACCAGGAACACACCCGCGCTGATCACGACGGCCGTTTTTATTTTTGTCCAAGCCATGAGTTTCAAAGCTCCTTTCACGAGGGTTAGGGTCGAAGTTGAAACCGCCGCGCCCTTCGCCATCGCGACGGCAGAAATGGTTTTCGCCAGCCCCGCCGGAGCCGCCCGCACCGAGTTGGCGGATACAGCGCCGGCAATCGCGGTGGCCGTCAGGGTCACATCGCGCTTGGCGAAGAATTTTCTCAGCTTTTCCAACGCGCGATTCACACGCATTTTGGCGGCACTTTCGCTGCCGCCCAGCGCCGCGCCGACTTCGCCGAAGCTTTTGCCATCGAAGAAGCGCAAGACCACGGCCTGGCGATCCTTTTCGCCCAGCCCCGCCAGCGCATCATCCAGCAATGGAGCAATGCTTGGCCACTCGTCCGATTCGTTTTCATTGGGGAACGATTGCATGAGCGCCTCCTGTTCGCGCCGGGCGCGGCGGATTTCAGTCCGGAGAAATGTTTGCGATGCCAGCCTCGCCGTTTGATAAAGCCAGCCGGCCAAAATAACTTTGCCCCCAAGTTTGCCTGCTTTTTGCGACAGGATTACGAATACCGCCTGGGTAATCTCCTCGGCATGATGCGGATTTCGCACATGGCGTAGTGCCGTCGAATAGATTTTATCAACGTGCCGGGAAACCAGCTCGGCGAAAGCCGGAGCCGAAGCGTGTTCAGCGTATTCGCGCAGCAGCGTGTTGTCGTCCAAATCGTGCATTTACCTATAAATGCCGCCAAATCGGAAAAGGTAACAGAAATTTTTTCCGCCGCCGCCACAACTATCGCCTAATCGCCTTGTAACATCGGTGATTAACAACTTTAAGTTGTCGCGCCGCAATTTTGCATGGACAATCGGCGGTTGCCTCGCGAAAGTGCCGAGGGCGAAACATCTCGTAACAACACCGGTGGGAGATAAACTTTTCGTCCGGAACCTTGCAGCAATCGATTGAATATGGATGTCAACTTTTGGAACGACCGTTACTCGGCCGCGCACCACGTTTACGGCGAAGCAGCCAACGAATTCGTGGCGAAAGTCGCGCCGCAAATTCCCGCCGGCCCCGTCTTGTGCCTGGCTGAAGGTGAATGCCGGAACGCCGTGCATCTGGCCACAAGCGGCCACCGGGTCACCGCGGTTGACCAGTCGGAAATCGGCTTGGCCAAAGGCCGGCGGCTGGCGGCTGCGCGCGGGATCGAGATCGAAACCGTGCTTGCCAACCTGGAGAATTATTCCATCCAGCCGGACTCGTGGGCGGGCATCGTCGCCACCTTTGCGCATTTGCCGCCGACGCTCCGGCGCCGGCTTCATCGCGAGGTTGCGGCCGGCCTGAGGCCCGGCGGGGTTTTTATTTTGGAGGCTTACACGCCCGCGCAACTGGCCTTCGACACCGGCGGACCGCGGAATCCCGAATTACTGATGACTGCGGCCATCCTTCGCACGGAGTTGGCCGGGTTGGAATTTCTCGTCGCGCAGGAAATCGAGCGCGATGTGACCGAGGGCACCGGGCATACGGGCCGCGCCGCCGTCGTGCAAATTCTCGCGCGCCGGCTTTGAAGTGCGCGCCGCCAGCGCGTAATCTGACCCGGTGAAATCGAACCAGAAATCTTCATTCGAACCTTTCGACCTGCTGCAAAAAGTGCGGCGGCAAGCGCCCCTGGTGCATCATCTGACCAACTGGGTGACCATTTATGATTGCGCCCAAATTGTCAAAACCCTCGGCGCGTCGCCCGTCATGGCCCACGCGCCGGAAGAAGCCGCCGACATGACGCAAATCGCCGCCGCTCTGGTCCTGAACATTGGCACGCTGACGGAAAGTTTGGTGAAGGCCATGAAACTGGCGGCCGCCGCCGCCAATCGGAAAGGCATTCCCGTGATTCTGGACGTGTGCGGCGCCGGGGCGACGCCTTTGCGCGACCGCACAGTTTTGGCGCTGCTGGACGAGGTCAAAATCAACGTCATCAAGGGAAACGCCTCGGAAATTGCGCGCGTCGCCGGACAAAATATCCAGACCAAAGGTGTGGACGCCGGCGAGGTTTCCGCGGATTTGGAAACGCTGGCAAAAACGCTCGCCGCCCGGCGTCAAGCCACGGTGGTCATCACCGGCGCAACGGACATCGTCGCGAGCGAAAAGCAGCTTTACCGTGTCAAGAACGGTCACGACTTGATGACCCGCGTCGTGGGCACCGGCTGCATGGCAACCTCCGTCATTGGCGCGTTCGCGGCCGTCGAGGCGGATTATGGCCGGGCGGCGGCGGGCGCGCTGGCTTGTTATGAAATCGCGGCGGAGCTGGCGGCGGAAAAGTCCCAAGGCCCGGCGTCATTTAAAGCCGGACTGTTTGACTGCCTTTATCAGCTCGATGCCGCGACCGTTGCAAACAGGCAACGCCTCGAAACGTGAAAGGCTATTACTTCATCACGGATTCACAATTGAGCCGCGCCGGCAATGTCAGTGACGTTCAACAAGCGGTAGCCGCCGGTGTCGCAGTGGTGCAATACCGTCGCCCCAAAGCCTCCACTGCGGCGCTGTTCGCGGAGGCCTTGGTTTTACGCCGGCTTTGCCGGGGAGCGCTTTTTCTGGTTAATGACCGGGTGGATATTGCGCTGGCCGTCGAGGCCGATGGTGTGCATCTCGGTCAAAGCGACCTCCCGATCGCCGCCGCCCGGCTATTGCTGGGTCGTGGAAAAACCATCGGACTGACCGTTCATTCCGTCAAGGAGGCTGCCGAAGCAGCCGCGGCGGGAGCGGATTATCTGGGCGTTTCTCCCATCTACACCACGCAAACTAAAGCTGATGCCGGCCCACCGGCAGGCATCGCATTGATCCGACAAATCAAGCAGTTGGTGAAGCTTCCGCTTGTGGCCATCGGCGGCATCAATCTGGCCAATGCGCCGGCAGTCATCCATGCTGGCGCGGATGGAATTTGCGCGATTTCCGCCGTGCTAACGCAGGCAGATGTCCGGGCGGAAATTGGAAAATTTCAACGGCTTTTCCAATGATCGCAAACCGCATTGAACGGCAAAGGTTTTGAGGGCCGCCATCCGCGTCCGCCAGATGCTGTGCACCATCCAATTCAACAACCCGCCGGGCCTCGGCGCAAAAAAATCCGCCTCCCTCCCCGGTTGTCGAGCGGGATGGGCGATTCTGCGTAGAGTCGGAACTTGCCGGCAGTCGCTTCAACCTAAACTCCGCGGTTGGGATAAACCGCGAACCCCGCGAACCTCTTGAAAACCAAGGTCAAAGCGAGTCGGTGAGACCGCCAAATCCCTTCACCCACCCGGGGAATGGTTCCGAAACCCTGGCCGGTTCGCGTGTTTTGCGGTTTCCCTGGCGGCATCTAGGTTCAAGCGTCTGAAGCCGCCGATAAAGAAACGCCTCGCTCGCACTCCGTGCGCGGGACGCGCTTCGGCATCCGGCATGGGCTGGCGCGCTGCGTGAACCAAGAGGTTGGCCAGCGGAACGTCAACGCCGGCGCGAATCAACCGGCGCGCGTTGGCAGCATGGTCCTGTTTTCACTCGGGCTCAATTGGCAGAGGCACTTCGACGGACCAGCCCGGCAATGCGCTGGCCGGGAGAAAAACGGTGTAACCCGGCGATTCGCAGCCGCGGCACCGCCGGTCGAACATATTCGCGAAGATCTTCACGTTAGGTCCCCGTAATCAAACACTCGCGCCTCGCGCCCGCCTTCGCGCCGCGTCCCGAAACCGGCAGCGTGAATAACAAAGTGGCCAACCGCGGTTCAGCCTCAAAGGTTATTCCGGGCAGCGCGTTCGCCGGCCAGCACGGCGGCTCCCAAGGCACCGGTGAATTGCGGTTGAGAAACCACGCCTACTGGACACGCCAAAACTTCTTCCAAGGCCCGCGCCATGCCGGGCTGCAACGCCACCCCACCCGTGAAATAAACCGGGCTGGCCACGGATCTTCCGGCTAACGCGGCCACGCGTGTCGCGATGGCTTTTTGCACCCCGGCCACGACGTCGGCCAGCGGCTTGCCCTCGGCGAGCAGACCGATGATTTCCGTCTCGGCAAAAACCACACACATATTGCTGATGAGCGCGGGTTTTTGACTTTGATGGGCCAGTTCGGAAAGCGTGCTCCAATTCATGTTCAGCCGCGTGGCGACCATTTCCAAAAAACGTCCGGTGCCCGCCGCGCAGCGGTCGTTCATGGCAAAATCGCGCACGCGCCCGCCGTTTTCCAGGCTGATGACTTTGCTGTCCTGCCCGCCGATCTCGATGATGGTGCGCGTTTCGGGCGCCAACTGGTGGACGCCGCGGGCGTGACAGGTGATCTCGGTGATGGTCGTGTCGGCAAACCGGATGGCGTTGCGTCCGTAGCCCGTGGCGATGACGCCGGAAATCTGCGCGCGTTCCAGACCTGCCTCAAACAGGATTTTATCAAATAGCTCCGTGGCCAGGCGCTCCTGTTCCACACCCTGATCGCTGACACCCGCCGCGAGAATTTTGCCCGTGTCGGTGTCAAGTAACACCGCTTTAATCGAGCGCGATCCCGCATCTATTCCGGCGCAAAGCATGAAAAAGGCTAAGGGCTAAAGGCTGAAGGCTAAAGTGAATTCGGTTTTAAGCCTTTAGCCTTGTTTCTTGCGGTTTCCACCAAGGCTTCCAGACGCGAGGTCATTGTTGGCAGCATGGCATCGCAAACCGGTGGTATTTCCATTTCCACCACGGGAATGCCAAGTTCCTGCCGGACCATTTCGCGGATGCTTTCGCCTTCGCGCGCGCAATGGCTGGCGCCAGGAATGCGCGATATGACCACGGCCTCCGCATCATAAGTCTGGCATTCGCGAATGATGCGTTTCGCGCGATCACTGGCCGGGCCAACCATCGGGTCGGCCAGGGCCGTCCGCGCCAAAGCTTCCAAGGGCGGCAGGCTTTCGGGGATCAAGTCCAGCGCATGGGAAAACATAAAATCTGTGCCGCAAAGACGGCCGCCAACATCTTCCAGCAAATTCATGGCGCGCAGGTCAGCAACGGGATTTACCCAAAAAATCCGCACGGCATCTGGCGGGAGCACGAATTGGTTTTGCTGCATCCGCCGTTGCGCTTCGGCCAACAATTCACCGAGCACCAATCCCGCCTCTGGACGGTCGGAACAGAAATGGATTGCCAGCATTTCCGCGATAAGCATTTCCAGCGCTGGCAGCGGGGCGGCGGGCGCGGAGTAAACGGCTTGCCGAAGATCGGCGAGAATTTGGCGGATGTGATTGGCGGCACGGATACCGTCAGTTAGCGCCGAGTCACCCAGACTTTTTCCGGCAAGCTGGCCCAGTGCGTCCGCCACGCGCTGCAATTCCGCCCGCACCGCCTCCACCTGGCTTCGTGGCGCCAGCAGTTTTCCCGGCAGTTCACAGGAGGTTTCGCCAACGGCCGGCGCGCGCCGGCGCGGGATTTCCCACCAGAACACCGGATGCCCGCGATGCTCGAGCCGTTGTGCGATGGCCGAAAAATCGTCGCAAACTGCGCCGGTGCTGCAGATGATCAGTTCGGGTTTCGGGAAGTGTTCGCCGTTCTCAAACGCCGGCAGCATGGCGCGCACCGGACAAAACGAAGCATCAACGCCCATCGCCGCGGCCTGCTGCAACAACTTGTCGCTGCATTCCATGAGGCATGGCGTCCACCATGCGCCGTCGGGATAAAACGCCCGCACGCCAGGCAACGCGTAAGCCATCACCGGCACAGTGCCGAGGTCTTTCATGGTGCCGACGATTTTGTCACCCGCCGTTCTGGCCTGATGGAGCCGCGAATTTTCGGTGAGAAAAAAATTCCAAAGACGCAGCGCGGCGGGCGAGTTGTCGAATTGCAACTGTTCGAGGCGAAAATCCTTTTCCAACTCCACATGCCGCCGAAGCGGTCCGCCGTAAAAAGGTTCGCGCCGGCCGGCCTGCTGAAGCTGAAGATGGCGCTCCCCCCAGTCGGCGAGGCTCAGTTTGCGGGGCGCGGCGAACATGGGAAAAAGCTAAAAGCAAAAGTTGATACGCTAAACACAATTTTGCTTTCAGCCTTTAGCCTTCAGCTTTTAGCATTTCAATAAATGCCTGAAGGCGGGTTTGGTCGCGGGGCGAGCGGCCGGTGGCTTCGCCGGCTTCCAGCAATAGCACCGGCAGGCCGAACGCTTCGCGCAAGCTTTGCGCCTCGGCACGCCAGAGGTCGCAGCCCGTGAAATGCCAGAGCACCAGCCCGCGCACGCCGCGCGCTGGCAGACGCGGTTTCAGCCAGTCATAGAGCCGCGTGTTGGGCCGCTGAAATGCGTCGGTAATGTGATCGAAATATCCGCTAGCCAGCGCTTCAAAAGGATCGCCCGCATCGACACCTTCCGGGCAAAGGCTGCGCTCGCCAGACTTGGTGGCATTGAGGGTCACGCGTCCTCCCGCTTGTTCCACGCTTTTGAACAGAGTCCAATCTGATTTAGGGAAAGCGCCGCCGATCAGCGCCAGCGAAATGCGGTCGTCTGACGGGCAGGTTGAAATTTCAGAGCAGGTGCCGTCGCAATGATACGCGGCAACGGCTTCGGCCAAAGAACGCGCGTTGGCACTGGGCGCAATCGCACGCAGATTTCGCCGGGCTTCACCTGCGCGGCGAATTTCCTGCCAAAGCGATTTGGTGTCGGGCGCCGCACCACCCATTTCCTGAAGGAATCGGCCCAGCCGCCTCAGTTCATCGCAATATATTTGCCTCGCCGCCGGTGTCGGCGTGGCGGGCAGGTTGAACAAAAATACCCGCGACTGGCCGCGAAATTTGCCTTCATCATAACCACGCCGCATTTGATCGCAGGCGGAGGTGAAGACGACTGCATCGGCAGGGTGGGTTTCGGCAAAACGGACGGTGGTTTCGGCAACCGCGCAAACGCCGGCGGAGAGCGCTACGGGCGCATTGCTCAATCTTTCCTCCAACCAGAGCGGCCGCGATGTCAGTCCATGAGCCCGAATCCATTCGGCGGGAATCCACGGGCTGGTCAGGAAGACGTTCATTTATCAAGGCTGAAGGCTAAATGCTAAAGGCTGAAGGTCAAATCGGCTGTGTCCGGCCTGGGCGCTGAATGGTGTTTTTAGCATTCAGCTTTTAGCCTTTAGCATTTTTCCGCAACGATCAGCCCTTGGATGACTTTGCCGGCTTGCGCGAGGGATTGGATGAATTTCATTTCGCCAACCAGTTCGGCCGCCAGGGCAGTGTCAAAACCGATGATTTTCAGCGCGTCGTAAGTGAGTTGCTTTTCGAGCATGTCGAGATACAGCGGCATTTGGCTGGCAAAGCGTCCGGTGTCTTGCGCCAGTTGCGCGCTACAGCCGCTGGCCTCCAGATGCGAGCGGTATTCGGCCTGTGAAAGCACGTTGGGAAATTTCATGAACGTGAGATAGCGCGCCGCCTCGGTGTCCGTCATGTCGGTCGGGCCAAGCATCCAATCGGTGAAGGCGATTTTGCCGCCGGCTTTGACGATGCGCGCCGCTTCAGTGATCATGGCCCGCTTGTCTTCGACGTAGCACCAGGCGTCCTCGCCCCAGACAAAATCAAATTGGCCCGGCGGCAGGCCGCAATCGCTGACGTTGGCTTCGACGAACGTGATTTTATCCGCCAAGCCTTCGGCGGCGACGCGCTGGCGGCCGAGCTGAATCATGGCGGGCGTGGCATCCACGCCGGTCATGTGCGCCACTTTTTGAAACTGCACCAGAAACTTCAGGCCCGCCCCGGCGCAGCAACAGAAATCCACGCCGCGCGAACCTTCAGCGATACCGGCGCAGCGCGCGAGTTCCAGGGAGGATTGCAAACCGCCGAGGTGGATTTGTTCGCCCATGAGGAGCTCCCAAAGTTTTCCTTCGGCACCGGAATAAACCGCTTGAACATTGGACAGATGAATTTGTGGGGCGGATTTCATAAAAGGCTAAATTCTAAAGGCTGAAGGCTGAAACAAGTTTGTCGCAAGAACGCGTGCATATGCTTTGGCATTTAGTTTTCAGCCTTTAGCCTTTGCTTTGATGGTTTCAAATAACGCCTCTACCCGCGCTGAAATGCGGGCCGAATCCGACGGCGAATAGTCGGTGGTGATTTTCAGATAGGGCAGCTTCAATTCCTCTTCCGCCAGCTTGCGGACTTGGATGGACTCAATGTCGTAAGTCAGGCACGCCTGCCAGATGATTTCGATGACGCAATCCGGCCGGAACTTGGCGGACAAGGAGCGGAGCGTGTCGAAACGGCCGGAATTCGGCGTCAGCACTGAGCAGGGCAGATGATAGTATTTTTTGGCGATGGCGCGGATAGGGGCCGGGTCAGCCGCGTCCACGTCTTCGAGAATCGGCTTGAGGCCGGTGCAGTTTTCCATGGCCACGACCACCGCGCCGGCGTTTTCGATTAATTCCAGCACGCGTTCCGCGCCATGCACGATCGGCACGCCGGTAAGCAGCACGCGAATTTCTCGTGGCAGCGACGCCTTCGTCGCAGTCACATTCGGCGACGAGGCGTCGCCGCCACTGGCCGACAAAGATTTCAGCCCGTTTTCATATTGCTGCAAATCAGCTTCGATGCCCGAGATGATGCTCTTGAATTCGATCAACTGCCGTCCGGTCAATGGCGGCTGGTCCTGCGTCATCAAGTCGGCCAGTTGCCGACGCAAGCCGCGCTCGCGATTCATCAACTGAATGGCGGCGCGAAGTTTTTCTTCCGTAATCTGCGTGTTAAATCGTTCTTCGAGATGCGCCTTGAACTTGTGGAGTTCCTGGGTCCAATGCTCCAGCGCGGCGGCGTTTTCAGCTTTGTGCGGCAGTTCGAGCACATACATGGGCTTGGCAGCGCCCATTAGCTCGAACATTTTCTTTTTGCCATCGCAGGTGGTCTCGGCCACGACCAGATCAGCCCAGTTCAGGAATGGATTTTTACCGGTGACTTGATAGCCGAACGTGGACTTGATGAGCGGACAGAGATTGGCCGGAAGGAATTGTTCTGCCGGGGGAATGGTCGCCGCCGAACCGCCGCACAGGCAAACCGGCACGGCGCCGGCGGCCAGAATGATTTCGCGCGGGGTGAATTCACACATGATGCCCACCACCGGACGACCCTGCGCCCTGGCCGCCTCGGCGTAGTCGTAGCAATGATCAATCATGTCCTCAAACCAACGCAACGCAGCGCCGGCGCTGGCATTGCTGACGCTCGGTTGCGGCCCCGAAGAGCGACATTCCATAATGGTGATTGGCTTCAGCGGTTTTGGGATTGGCGAGGTCAGGAAATACTTCACAAGCAACGGAAAGTCAATGTCCTTGGACGTGCCGCGCAGGCGGGCGACAGTGCTTGACCGGCGGGTAACCTTTCACTTTCAACCCGTCAGGTAGTTGTGGCATAGTTCATCCCAATTCTGATGGTTGCTGATTTCACACAACACCCGCCTTGCCTGTCGGAACCTAAAACACCGGGAGAAGATTTTTGCACGACACGTTGGACCCAGGTCTGTCGGGCGAAATCGCATTCACCGGAGGGGCGCCAGGCGTTGGCGGAACTCTGCAACGCCTATTACGAGCCGGTGGCGGCGTTCCTTCGTTGCAAATTACGGGATGCCGACGCCGCCCGGGAACTGACCCATGATTTCTTTGCCCGCATTTTGAACGGCGGGGCCATTGCCGGCGCTGAACCGGAGCGCGGGCGCTTCCGGTTTTACTTGCTGGGCGCGGTGAAGCATTTTCTTTCGCATCAGCGCGAGGCGGCGCGCCGGCTGAAACGCGGCAGCGGAGTGGATAACGTTTCGCTTGAGGAAAACGAAGCGTGGGGGGTGCCGGATGCGGGGGTGCTGATGCCGGACGCGGCTTTTGACCGGCAATGGGCGTTGACAGTGGTTGCGCGCGCGCTCGCCGCGCTTCGGCGAGAATGTGCCACCGAGGGACGGGGAGATTTTTTTGAGCAGGTCAAACCGTGGCTTACCGGCGAGGCTGCCCGCGGCGATCAATTGGCCCTGGCGGCCAGTTGTGGCCTGAATCTCAACGCGCTGAAGGTGGCGGTGCATCGGTTGAAGCGGCGCTTCCGCCAGTTGGTCAAGGCAGAAGTGGCCGGCACGCTAAACGATCCGCGCCTGATCGAGGGGGAAATGCAGGCTTTGTTTGCCGCCCTGAGCGGTTAAAAAAATTGGGTAACCAAACCGCGCCGTCGTGTCAGAACATTAGTATGAACGAGTCATCTGCCAAAACCTGCCCCAATTGCGGGGCGGCGCTGCCGGTGGCGGGCACGGAGGATTTGTGTCCGCGCTGTTTGATGGCGGAAGCGATGGTGGCGACCCAGGCGGGGGAAAAAGCGGACGCCACGCGCCCGGCGTGGTCGCCTGCGGAGCTGACTGCCTTCTTTCCCCAATTGGAAATTCTCGAACTGATCGGCAAAGGCGGCATGGGGGCGGTTTACAAGGTGAGGCAAAAACAGCTCGACCGCATGGTTGCGCTCAAAATTCTGCCCTCCGCGATGGACGAGGATTCCGCGTTTGCCGAACGCTTCGCCCGCGAAGCCCGCGCGCTGGCCCGCCTCAACCACCCTGGCATTGTTACGCTTTATGAATTTGGCAACGTGCAAAGCCAAAACGGGGTGCCGCTCTATTACTTTCTGATGGAATATGTGGACGGCGTGAATTTGCGGCAACTTTTGCGCCATGGCCGGATTTCGCCGCGGGAGGCGCTGGCCATTGTGCCGCAGATTTGTGACGCGTTGCAGTGCGCGCACGACCAGGGCATTGTGCATCGCGACATCAAGCCGGAAAATATTTTGATGGACCGCCGCGGGCGCGTGAAGGTGGCGGATTTTGGGCTGGCGAAGATTGTGGGGCATCAAAGCGGAGCAGACCAACCGGCCACTTCGTTGAGCACAACCGCACAGCGATCCGCGCCGACCAGCGAGATGACCGACGCAACCAAGGTGATGGGCACGCCGCAATACATGTCACCCGAGCAATTTCAGGCGCCGGGTGAGGTGGATCATCGGGCGGACATCTATGCGCTGGGCGTGGTTTTTTATCAGATGCTGACAGGCGAATTGCCGGGGCAACCACTCGTGCCACCTTCGCGTGCCGGCAGCCGGATGCAAATAGATGTGCGGCTGGACGCAGTTGTGTTACGGGCTTTGGAAAAGGAGCCAGAACGCCGCTACCAGCAGGCCAGCGCGCTCAAAACTCAGGTGGAAACCATTGCCACCAATCTAGGCAACGCGCCCGGTGCGAAATCAGCCGCCGGTGCTGATAACCGCGGACAGAAGACCGGATCAGCTTCTCCGGCCGCCCGGGAAAAAGGCTGTCCCTACTCATTCATTGTGGTCAGCGTGCTGTTCATTTTCCTGGGTCTCGTTTCCATCTGGGACATGGTTTGGCACACCCGGTTGGGTGAACAGAAATTGGATTTGGCATTGGTCGGTCTGCCGGTGGGGATGGCATTGTTGCGCGGACGCTGGTGGTGGCGGCGCGGCGCGCTGGCCGGAGTGTGGTTGGGTTGTTTCATACTGCTGGGCTTTCTCGGGCTTGCGCTTGCCAAAGCCAACGTTCTCAAAGTGGCGGCCGGCTCGGGCGCAAAAGGTTTTGTCTGGTGGGGCTGGCAACCCAACGTGGCTTCGGGCGTCTGGCTGGGGTTTGGCCTTATCCTGAGTTTGGCTATTCTGCTGGTTTGGCTGCAGTGGGAATTGCACCGCGCCGGTGTCAAAGCCCGTTTTGATCAGCGACGTGGAAAGGGTGCCGGTTGGCCGGAGTGGTTGATGATAATTGCGCTGGCGTGGTTGGCGGTGGGTTGGATGCCCGACGCCGCGCGGCGGACGCAGCGTTTCACCGGCGCAGCGGCTGAAACATGGGCACCCGCCTTGGTGCCTGGGCAACTGCCTGATTTGACCATGATCCGGGACGAGGCCAATCGCTTGATGAGCCAGACCCATTACGAAGAAGCTTTGCAGCGACAGATTTGGTATTTCAATCATGCGCTGGATTACGATCCTTCCCTGGCGGGGGTTCGCCTATCCTTCACGCTTTCGGATTGGGTTGAATTGGGCCGCCGCTATCCCAAAGCCCGGCAGGCGATGGAAGCCATTCGGGATCACGACTGGAATATATTCAAGGAAGGGTTGCGTTATCCCCGCTGGGTTCGGGAAGTTTTCGATGGTTTCCCCGGCTTTTCGCAGGTGGAAAAGCGGGATCGGTCCGCTCTGTTTCAGGATATTTACAGTCTCAATTCGTATTTGGGAACCGATGAATCCAATCAGCTGCTCGTAAAAACGCTCGTGGCCAGAGACCCACAACTGGCACAACACTTGGGCTACCGCGTGCATGAGGATGCTTTTGATGCCTTGGTAAAGAAAAGTGCGCATGGTGTCGGCCCGGCGGATTTGGGCGATGGCCAGCCGGCCTTTGGCGCGATCTGCCAGCAATGGATGGCGCTCAAAAAGGAGGAGGTTCGTCTCGGCAAAATTAATACGCACGTCCAGGCGAAAATGAATGACTCCTGGGCGCAGCGAGGACTGGCAGCGCCCGCCGCCCTTTCCGCAATGTCGCCGCCCAAGGCTGCTGACCGGATTTTCGTGGATAAGACCCGACAGTTGATTGAAATCCTGGTGGCCAACGGTCATATCGCCGATGCCGAAAATATCCGGGACCAGGCTCTGGCACTGCTGGATGACGCCTGGCTTAAATCGGCGGTGAGTGACGCTGAGAAGAAAACTCAACCATCGTCCACCGCCGCCGGCAAACCTTGAAGCCTATGAAAATTCATTCTGCATCCTTGCATCTTGCGCTGTTGCTGACAGCCGCCGTCGGGTTCGGCCAACCGGCCGGCGCCCAACCCGCCACGACTTCCGCCGGCGCCCGGATTGATCCCCGGACGGGCCTGCCGGTCGGCGTGAATTCCGCGCGCATCGATCCGCTGTCCGGGCTGCCGCAGAATTCCGGCAATGGCCTGCCCGCCGAGGAGCAACGTCGCAACCAGGCGGAACGCGAACGGCTGGCAGACCACAGTGTCGCCGCCGCCAGTGCGCCGGATTGGGCGCCTTTGCTGCAAGCTCAGGCTTACTGTCAAGCCGGCGAGTATGAATCGGCGCTGCAATGTTACCAACGGGCCTGCACCCAGGCGGAAGCGACGCGGAACGCTTCGCAACTGCAAGTCATCTTCGCTGATTGGGGGGTGTTGGGTAAAAAATTTCCTCCGGCCCGAAGCGCGCTGGCGAAGCTTTGCGACGAGGCCACGCAAGCCTGTTTACAGGGCCAGGACGATTTTGAATTGTTCCGCAAAGTGATCGGCATCAATGCCGCATTGCAGGATGATAAAGCGACGGTGACGCTGTTTAAACGCATCCGGCAGCATCAGCCAGCCCGGGCTGAAAAATGGTATGGCTGGGCGGAACCCGTGTTGGTGCGTTGCGGTGAATATCAACTGTGCCTCGATTGCATCGGCAATCCCGAGACGCGATTTCAGGTGCGTTGCGCTGCTTTCAAGCGCCTCCAAGCGTTGAACGAAGACATGAGCATGCATTCCCAGGAAGCCAAACGCAAAGCGATCGAATACATGCATCAACCGGGCCATCCTCCCGGGCCGGCTGTTTCCTTTTCCGATCCGGGCCAAATGGCGCTCCAACACACCCGGGAGAGCTTTGTGCAAGACGTGCGGAACCTGATCGAAATTCTCGTAGGAACCGGCCACTTGGAAGTGGCAGATCAATTCAGCCGCGAAGCCGTGGCGATCCTGGATGATCCCCGCCTGCAAACCGCCGTGTCTGATGCCAAGGCCCAAGTTCAGGCGCACGCCGCGTCGTCCGCCGGCGGGACAACCAAATAGCCACAGATTGACCGGCTGGTGCAGGCCGTTGCCGCCTGGGGTTGCCGGGATTTGATTCATGGGCGCTCGCTCGTCCGGGGCGGGCGCCTTGTTCCCCATCTTTCCCGGGCGAAAAACGGCTTTCCGTTGGCATTTTAAAAACGAGACGATATGTTTGCCGACGTGCGACCCAATCCATTCCCAGCGCGCCGGCGGCCGGTCTTCGCGGCCTGGTTGATGGCGGGAATGATTTTATTTTTGCCCATGGGGCTTGGCGCTGCGCCGATGGATTATCTCGTGGATGGCTGGGATACGGAAAATAATCTGCCGAGCAGCACGGTCACTTCCATTCAGCAAACTCCAGACGGTTATTTGTGGGTGGGCACTTACAACGGCCTGGCCCGGTTTGACGGCGCGCGGTTTGTCACTTTTGATCCCGTGAACCAGCCGGCGCTGACGCAAACGCGGGTCCAGGGTTTATATCTGGATGCGAACGGCACGCTTTGGATTAATACGTTTCGCGGTGGATTGACTTCCTATCTCAACGGAGAGTTTCGCAAGGAATGGCCCGATCAGCCCGCCTATGATTTGCACACGACGCTGGTTTCCTCCAGCACCAATCTCGATACATTTGTGACGCAGTATGGCGAAGTGCTGCAACACCATCCGGACGTTCCCGCCGCGGCTTGGAAAGAAACCTCGCCGCCGGCTGGATCGCGGCCGATTTTTCATTGCGTCGATGCCGCGGGAACGCTTTGGTTCCTGACGCGGGATGGGCATGTTCTGCAATTTACCAACGGCGTTTTTCAATTGTTGCCACAGGATGGCGGGCTGGCCTCCGGTCATATTTACACCCTGGTTGCGGATGTTCACGGGCAGGTCTGGGCGGGGGCGGAAAATGAAATTGCCCGTTGGAACGGGACGCGATTTGAAGCTGCGACGCCCACCAATAGCGTTGGAGATATTCAACCGGTGTTCATGTTTGCGACCCGGTCTGGCGCCATGTGGGTGCTGGATGGCGAGCGTCTTCGCAAGCTGGAAGGCCGGTCTTGGACCACGGAAGTCGAGCCGTGGCGCGGCTTGCTGGGGGCGGCTTCCGGCCGGGCCATGGGCGTGCATGAAGATCGCGCCGGCGGGATTTGGTTCAATCATTATGGCAACGGGCTGTTTCACATCGCGCCCGATGGTCGTTATCAACGCCTGACCACCGCGGACAATTTGCCTGGCGACCGCGTCGGCGCGTGGTTTCAAAGCCACGACGGCGGCATTTGGGTGGGCATGGATCATGGCGGCTTGGCGCGGCTGCACGATCGCTGGTTCCACGTCATCGGCCCGGCGGAAGGACTGCCGGCGCGAACCGCCCTGTCGGTTTGTGGCGACCACCGTGGCGCCATTTGGATCGGGACGGCCGGCGGTGGATTGAGCGCGTGGGAAAATGGCCGGATCAACCGTTTCCCGGTGGGTGCCAGCGCCTCCGCGAATTTTGTGTTTTCCATCGCCCCGCGCCCGGATGGCGGAGCCTGGTTGAGCGCTTCCGAGGGCGAAGATTTGTTTCAATTTTCTGATGGCCGGATTCAGCGGGTGCCGTGGGATGTGCATGGCATCAAATCCATGCTGCTGGATCATCAAGGCCGCTTGTGGATGGGCCTCAAAGCGGGACTCGCCTGGTGGGCGGGCAACAGCCGCCAGATCTTGAACGTCGCCAGCAACAGTCCGCTGCCCGCGATTCGGGCCATGGCGGAAGCGCCGGACGGGACGATTTGGGCGGGCGCGGATGACGGCACGCTCTTTCGTTGCACGCCGGAAAAATTGGAGCCGTTCCGGGCCGCGGACGCGCTGGCCGGCCAGCCGATTTATGCGCTCCATGCCGATGCGGCGGGGGTGATCTGGATCGGAACTTTTCGCGGCGGTTTGGTGCGGTTCAAAGATGGCCAGTTTTCCCGGTTCAGCGCCGCGCAGGGAATGCCCATGGATGTGATCAGCCAGATTCAGGAAGACGGGCGCGGGCGGCTGTGGCTGGGCACGCACCAGGGCATTTGCTGCGTGGATAAATCCGCCTTGGACGCGTGCGCCGAGGGGCGCGCCAAAACCGTGGATTACGTTGCCTACAGCCGGCACGATGGCTTGCCGGCCTTGGAATGTTCCGATGGATACCAGCCGGCCAGTTGGCGCGGCGCGGACGGGAAATTATGGTTTGCCACGGTGCGGGGCGTGGTTTGGGTAAGCCCGGATGAACTGACCACCAAGTCGCCACCGCCGCCCGTCCGGCTCGAAGAATTTCGCGTGGATGGCGACCTTGTGCCGCTGACAGCCAACAAACTCATCGTGCCGCCGGGGCACAAACAATATGACTTCCGTTATACCGCGTTGAGTTTTGACGCCGGTGATCGCGCCCGGTTCCGGTATCAGTTGGAAGGTTTTGACACGGGCTGGGTGGATGCCGATACGCGGCGCACGGCGCATTATGGTCCGCTGCCGCCGCGCAGTTATCGCTTCCATGTCATTGCTTGCAACAGCGACGGGGTTTGGAACGACGTTGGGGCGACGGTGACGCTGGTGGTCAAACCGCACTTTTACGAAACGGCCTGGTTTTTGGCGTTGTTGAGCTTTTCGGTTTTGGCGGGCGTGACGGTGGCCGCCCGGCGTCTGGCCACGCGCAAGTATCGGCGCAAGCTCGCCCAGATGGAAAAACAACATGCCATCGAACGCGACCGGGCGCGCATCGCCAAAGACATCCACGACGACATCGGCGCGGGCCTGACGCAAATCACGTTGTTGACAGAACTGGCCCGCCGCGCGCCGGAACAAACCAGCACCAATCTGGAGCGCATCACGCAGTCCGCCCGCAAGCTCACCAAGGCGATGGATGAAATTGTCTGGGCGGTTGATCCGCAACACGACACGTTTGCCGGGCTGATGGATTACGCCTCGGCTTACGCGGAGGATTTTCTGCGGGTGGCCGGCATTCGCTGTCGCATGGATTTGCCGGTGACGTTGCCGGTGATCTCCGTGGATGCCGAGCTGCGTTACAACCTGTTCCTCGCCTTGAAGGAAACCCTCAACAATATCGTCAAGCACGCCAAAGCCACGGAAGTCTGGCTGCGGCTGCGCCTCAAGAACAACAGCTTTACCTTGGAAATCGAGGACAATGGACAGGGGTTGGCAACGGCGGGGCAAACGGGCGACAGCGAACGGATTTCCTCCGGTTCCGGCCTCGGAAATTTGGAAAAGCGGCTGGCGGCGATTGGCGGTCGATGCCAGATTCATAGCGTGACCGGGCAGGGCACGCGGGTGGAATTGACGGTTACATTAAAAGCGATGCCATCCCCAGTTGTGGCGATTGGCGGCGACCACCCCATCAATTAAATTGAAAAAAGACAACCCATCTTCCATGAGCATCGCTGTATCCATCGTCGAGGACGATCCGCAGGTGCGGAGCAGCCTGGCGAAGCTGATCGACAGTTCGCCCGGTTATCGCTGTGTCAGCAAACACGCCAGCGCGGAAGAGGCCCTGGCTGAATTGCCCAAGGTGAAGCCTGACGTGGCGCTCATGGACATTAATTTGCCCGGCCTCAACGGCGTGGAATGCGTGCGCCGCCTCAAACCGCAACGGCCCAAAACGCAAATCATCATGCTCACCGTTTACCAGAACACGGAGCATATCTTCAATGCCCTGGCGGCGGGCGCCACGGGTTACATGCTGAAGCAGACGCCGCCGGCGGAACTGCTGGCGGCCATCAAAGAAGTCCATGGCGGCGGATCGCCCATGAGCAGCCACATTGCGCGCAAAATTGTCCAGTCTTTCCAAAAGCCCGCGGCGGTAATGGCTGAAGCGCAAAGCTTGTCGCCGCGCGAAGCCGAGGTTTTAAATCTGCTGGCGAAAGGTTTTCTCTACAAAGAAATTGCCGATCAGATGAAGGTGAGCTACGCCACCGTGCACACGCACATCCGGCATATCTACGAAAAACTCCACGTTCGCTCCCGCACCGAAGCCGTGGCCAAACATTTGGGGCAGAACCGCGCTTTTCCGGAACTCTCGCCGGCGGATTAACCTAAAAACCGCTGTTGAGATAAACCGCGAACCATCGCGAAATGCGCAAACATAACGGGGTCAACTTCGGGTTGCCCCGTCACAATGCCATCACCAAACAGACGAATATCCCGCATTTCCCAACCGCTTCTCCTTTCACGCCTTTGGCGTCTTTCGCGGTTTTAATTGCGGAATCCAAGATTAGTCTTCTTCGTCCCGCTTAAGCCCTGAGCCGGCCGGAGCGTCGCCGCTGGCGCCCTTCATTCATTCCCGATCTCGTGGCTGGAGATGCGGCGCCCAAGTTTTTCATCGCCTCAGGACTGCGATAAAACGCCTTTAAATCAAGGCGATTCACGGCTTTTGGTGCGACCTCGTCAGGGTTCATCCCCAGAACTGGCGATGGTGGACATTGGGGGAATTAATATAGTCGTAGCATACCCACAGAACCAACCGGACAAGCCTTTGCCGCGAAATTTCAAAACTCGCCCAAAAAACCAATCATGAAACACAAACCTCAACCTTCTGTCACCGCGCGTGATTTTTCATCGATCCACCGGCTTTGCCTGGCTTTGACCTCCATCGCTCTGGCCACGGCACCAATGTCGCAGGCCGGCGTTTATGTCAAAGCCGACAACCCTTCGGCCTTGAACACCGCCGCGGCTTGGACCAATAACGCCGTTCCGACGGCGACGGATACCGCGCAGTGGGATAACACCCTGAGCGCGGCGAACGCCACGAGCGCGTTGGGCGGAAATATGCCCTTGGGCGGAATTAAAATTCTCGATCCCGGCGCCGGCGTGCTCATCAGCGCCGGCAGCACGTTGACGCTCGGTCCGGGCGGCATCGACATGGCGGCGGCCACCCGGGATTTTGCCATGAGCAATGCCGTGGCTTGCAGTCAGGGTTATCAGCGCTGGATTGTGCCCAACGGGCGCACCCTGTCGCTGCTCACGGCTCCCACCAAACCGCAGGTGGGGGCGGCGTCCGACGTGGCGTTGGAGTTGAGCACCAACGGCGTGACGATTCTCGGCGGCACGGCTTCGACGGTCATTGCCGACGCGCAGGGAAATCCCTGGGTGACGTATGGTTTGAACGACTGGGCGGCGATTGATGCTTCCGGCCACGCGATTCCCGTGACCTACAACGAAGCTTCCAGCGCGACGTATTCCGGCAATCTGGACATGGACGTGAGCGCTTCCGTGGGCAACGCCGGCACCAGCAGCGTGCGTTTCAACAGCCCGACGCCCGTGACCATGACCCTCGGCACCGGCACCGCCACGTTGCGCGGTTTTTTGATCGCGGCCAATTCCGGTGGCGGCAAAGTGACGGCGTCCGGCTATATGCGCCCCAATCGCGCTTCCACGGCGTCGGCCACGCAATTTCCTTTCATCATCAATGCGCCGGTGGATTTCACCGCCGACGCGAACATGGGCAACGCCTCCTCTGGCGCTCCGGTCAAACTCGTGAAATACGGTCCCGGCAACTTGATCATCACCAAAAACAACGGCCTCACCGGCGGCAGCGCGGTGCATGGCGGCACGCTGACTTTCAAGCAGGGCGCCTCGCTGGGATCTGGTTTGTGCATGGTCTTCCAAGGCGCATTGGCGGTGGAATCCGGCACCACGGTGACTTCGCCCGTGACGTTCAACGACGCCACGACCAATCAAGTTTCCGTGCTGGCGGCGGACGGCAAGTTCACCGAGGGCGTGACTACTTATTCCGCGGGAACCGTGGCGCTGACTTTTAAATACAACAACGGCGTTCCGATGAGCGCCACGGCGGCTCCGCTCAATGTCAACGGCGCGTTGACCGTGAATGGCAATGTGGTGATTTCCGTGTTGAATGGCAGCATGGCTCCGGGCACGTATCCGCTTATCGCCAGCACCTCCTTGGCGGGCACCGGCAGTTTCAGCCTGGGCAATTTGCCTCCGCGCGTGACGGCCAATCTGGACACCAACGGCGCCACGATTGAACTGGTGGTGACCTCGGTTGATCAGCCCATCACGTGGACCAAGGGCAGCGCCGCCTGGGATTTCAGCAGCGTCAACTGGCAGGATGCCACCGCCACCGCCACCACCTACGAGGAAATCGCCGGCATCGGCGACTCGGTTTTGTTTGAAGACCGGCTGAGCGGCGCTTCGCCCACGATTACGGTGGGCACGCTGGTTTCGCCCAGTTCGATCACGGTCAGCAATGACACCAAGGCTTTCACGATTTCCGGCGGCGGCAGCATCGCCGGCAATGGCGGATTGACCAAGGCCGGTGCCGGCACGCTCACGGTGCAAACCATCAACACCTTTGCCGGTGGCGTGAATGTGAACGGCGGCGTTTTGAATTTCACCACGATTTCCAATCTGGGCGCCGGCCCCATCAGCTTCGGCGGCGGCACGCTGCAATTTGCCTCCGGCAACGCCGAGGATATTTCCGTCCGCACCGTGACCTTCAATGCCGGCGGCGGCATGCTGGATGTCGGCTCCGGCTACATCACGTTTAACAATCCGGTGGGCAACAAGGGCGCGGGCGGATTGACCAAGGCCGGCACCGGAACCCTGGTGCTCACCGGCACCAATAATTATTCCGGCAATACGGTGGTTTCCAGCGGCACGCTGGCGCTGAATGCCGCGACCTACATTTCCAACAGCGCGGCCATCATCGTGAACAGCGGCGCCACGCTGGATACGGCCACCTATGCCGCAGGCTTGACCTTGGCCGGCACTGCGCCGCAGATTTTGGCCGGCGCTGGCACGGTCAGCGGCACGGTCATCAGCAGCAACGGTGTCATCACGCCCGGCACCAACGGCGTGGCGGCGACGCTGACTTTCGGCGGCGATCTGACCCTGGCGGGCGGGGCCGTGGATTTTGATGTGGCAGCCGACACGGCGCAGCGCGATTTGCTGATGGTGAATGGCAACCTGTCGCTCTATGGCGGCGACCTGAGCTTGATCGTCAATGGGACGCTCACCAACGGCGTTTACAAATTGATTCAATATTCCGGCGCGCTGCTAAGTGGCGCCGGTTCCTCCGCCAACCTGCATTTGGTCGGCTTTGCGCAGGCCGGCAAGGCGGCCACGTTGAGCGATGCGAACGCCAATGAAATTGATCTCATCGTTGCCGACACGGCCACGGACCAAATCACGTGGTCCGGCACGGGTTCCACCTGGGATCTCGCCGGCAGTTTGAATTGGTTGAAAGGCGCGACGCCGTGGGGATTCACCAACGGCGACCTCGTGACCTTTGACGATTCCGGCTCGGCGAATCCGACGGTCAACCTCCAGGCGGCGGTGTTACCCGGCTCGGTGACGGTGAACACCACCACCACGCCTTACCTGTTCATGGATGGCACCGGCGCCGGCGGCGGCAAACTCAGCGGCGCCACGGACTTGGTGAAGGACGGCTCCGGCACGCTGATTCTTGCCACGGCCAACATCAACACCGGGCCAACCACCATTAAAAACGGCACGTTGCAGGTTGGCAATTACGGCACGATTGGCGATTTGGGAACCGGCCCGGTCACCAACAACGGCTCGCTGGTTTTCGTGCAGACGGATAACCACACGCAATCCGGCGTCATCACTGGTTCCGGCAGCCTGACGCAATCCGGCAGCGGCACGCTGACGCTCACGGCCAACAACAGCTACACCGGCCCGACCACGATCGGGTATGGCGGCGGCTTGCAGGTCGGCACGGGCGGCGCGGCGGGCAGCCTGGGGACCGGCGCGATTACCAACGATGGCACGCTGATTTACAACCGCACGGGCGGCTTTGGCGTCGGCAATGTGAAAACCGGTCCGTCGCTGGGCGGGGCAATCACATTTAATGGCGCGGCCAATGTGACGCTCGATGGCGGCAATACCTATTTCAACAATACGACCATCAATAATGGCGCGGTTAAGATTACCGCTGCGGATGCGATTCCCAGTTCCGCGACGGTTGCGGGTTCCACCGGCTGGCTGGCGGTGAACGGCGGGGCGGCCGCTGGCGGCACGCTGGATGTGAATGGCTTGAACATCACCGTGAACGCTTTGAGCGGCACGGCGGGCACGGTTGGCGCCATGATTACCAACAGCAGCGTCGCCACCGCCACCAACACGATCACCGTGCTGGGCACGGCCGGGACCACGTATTCCGGCGTGGTTGCCGGGAATAATTCCGGTTCCAAGATGGCCCTCGTTATGCGCGGTGCGAGCGAACTGATCCTCGGCGGCGCGAACACCTACCTCGGCGGCACCTACGTCGGCGACACGGCCACCATCGGGGTCGTTCCTGGCGGCACGATCGGCGCGGCGGGCAGCATGTTGGTGTTGAGCAACGGTGCCGCGTTGAAGATTCACAACACCGGCGGCACGGGCGGCTTCGCCGGGAATGATGTCCGCATCCCGGACAACGCGGCGGCGACCATCACGTCCACCTCTTTGGGCAACGGTTTCAGCGGCACAATCTCCGGTGGCGCAACGGCCACGAACCTGATCGCCGGGCCGGTTTCCTTCTCGGCGGGCAGCTTGATGCAATCTTCAAACCTGCTGGGCACCCTGGTGGTGCAGACCGGCGCGGAACTGCGCTTCTCCTCCACATCAGGGCTGAACAACGGTGGTCCGAACACGACGTTTGATGTCGAAGGCACCATGCACACACGCAATGCGGGCACGGTCACGTTGGGCGCGTTGACCGGTGCGGGCGTCATCAACACCTCCACCACCGGCGGCACCGGCACCTGGATTATCGGCGCGAAAGGTGTGGATTCGGTGTATTCCGGCGAGTTTAGCGGCGACAACATCCTGACCAAGGTGGGCCCGGGCCGTTTGACGTTGAACGGCCCGACCGTGAGCCACACCGGCGCCACCACTGTCAGCGATGGCACATTGACCATTGCCGATCCGGTGACGCTGGACAACAGCCCGAGCATCACCTTGGGCGCGAGCACGGCGGTGCTGGATTATTCCGGTCGCTCGGATCCGACGCTGTATCTCGGCAATGTTCTGACCCAAACTCTGAATGGCTTTGGCACCATCAATGGCAGCTTGCTTGAAAATGCTGTTTGTGCCGTGAACGTCGGGTTGGGCACGCTGACCATCACCAACGCGGCGTCGTTCTACGGCAGCATCACCATGCAGGTGAACAACACCAACGCGGCGACGCATTCCGAGTTGGCGGCGGCCAGCTTCACGATCGCTGGTCCGCTCACGGTGACCAACCTCGGCCCCGAACTGAAAGGCGGCGACAAGTTCCAGTTGTTCAGCACGGCCGTAACCGGATTTACGCTGACCAATCTGCCGGCCTTGACCAGCCCGAAATACTGGACCAACAACCTGGCGGTCGATGGCAGCATCGCGGTGATCAATCCGGTGAACACCAATCCGCCGGTGATCCTCTCCAGCTACAACGGCTCCACCTTGTCCTTGAGCTGGCCGGACAACCAGGGCTGGACACTGCAAATGCAAACCAACAATCTCGCGACCGGCCTCGGCACCAACTGGGTGGATGTGCCCGGTTCCGATGCGCTCACCTCCACCAACATTCCCGTGGATGTCACGCAACCGACCGTATTCTATCGTCTGAAACTGTAACGCCACCCGGCGCGTGGTCTCGCCCGGGGCCACGCGCTTCTATTTTCTGTCCATGAATTTTCCCCACGCTGCGCGCAAATCTGCGTTCACCTTGATTGAGTTGCTGGTGGTGATCGCCATCATTGCCATTTTGGCGGCCATGCTGCTGCCCGCTCTCGCCATGGCCAAGGAGAAGGCCAAACGCACGCAGTGCGTCAACGGCCTGCGCCAACTGTATCTCGGCTGCGCCATTTACGCCGGCGATAATGACGACTGGTTTCCGCCGTGGGGCGGCAATCCGTCGCCGTTCAATACCCGCACTGAAAACGACGTCTGGCTGCCATCGTATGTCCGCTGGATTGTGTTTGGCGGAACGGCGGGCGCCCAGGTGCCCAAGGATAACCTGGCGCTGAAACGCATGGGCGGAAATTTTGAAAACCTTGGCTACCTGTTCCCGGCGGGTCTCGCCGGCAACGGCAAAGTGTTTTTCTGCCCCAGCTATCCGGGCAACTCGCTGCTCAGCGACTGGTATTATTCCGGCGGCGCTCCGGGCAAGCCCGGTCCCTTGATGACCATCGTGCAAAGCGCCAACGGCAACGTCGGCATTCGCGCCAGCTACACCTACAACATGGTGGTGGTGACCAATGCCAATTCTCCCCTCATCGATCAGCGCCTTTTTGAGAAAACCTCCAGGATTACCGGCCGCCGCGCTTTCATCATGGATTACTTGGATATCGGCATGTCCGATCCGCTCAACTGCGCGCATATTCGCTCCAAGGGCTGGAACATGGCCTTCACCGACGGCTCCGTGGCCTTCAGCAAACCCGATCCGGCGACCTACAACAACATTTTGAAAATGCCGGGCAGCGCGCAAATGCACCAGATCAACCTCAATTACCTCAAACCCCTGGAGGAAGCCGCCCGCTGAGACGCATGAATTTCGCCGCTTGCCTGTGGAACGGTCCCGCGTGTCTAATTGAATCATGAAGTGTTCCGTGAAACGGCTGGCCGTCGCGCTCCTGTCTGGCTTCGTGCTGTCGGTCCCACTGGCGGCGGCGCCGGCGGCGGATCCGTTGGCGTGGCCCACGATCACCGCGCAGTGTCGTCCCTGGGCTTTCTGGTGGTGGATGGGCAGCGCGGTGGACAAGACCAACATTACCCGCGAAATGGAACGCTATCATGCGGCGGGACTTGGCGGCGTTCATATCATTCCCATCTACGGCGCCAAAGGCTGGGAGGCCCAATACATCGATTACCTCTCGCCCCAATGGATGGACATGATGGGCTGGTCTGTCAGCGAAGCGCATCGGCTTGGCATGGGCGTGGACATGACCACCGGCAGCGGCTGGTGTTTTGGCGGACCGCAAGTCACGGATGCCGACGCCAACGCCAGCGTGGTCGTGAAAACTTTCAATTTGCAGCCGGGTGAGCAGCTCGCCCAAAAATTCGAGCGCGCCGCCATGCAAGCGCTCATCGCCTACGGTGCGGACGGCGAAACCGTCGATCTGACGAAATCGATTCCCACCCATGGCGAAGTGGATTTCGCGGCAACGAATGGCGCGTGGAAGGTTTACGCTATTTCCCAGAAGCCCAGTGGCCAGAAAGTCAAACGCGCCGGCCCCGGCGGCCAGGGCTGGATGCTCAATTTGATTTATCCGAAGGCAATGGATGATTTTCTCAAGCCCTACACCGCCGCCTTCGCCGCTTACAACGGTCCCAAGCCGCGGGCGCAATATCATGATTCCTACGAATACCGTTCCGATTGGTCGCCGGATTTTTTCGCCGAATTCCAAAAACGGCGCGGTTATCGCCTGCAGGATGAACTCCCGGCGTTGTTCGGCACCAACGACGACGAACACGCCGCCCGGGTCAAATGTGATTATCGCCAGACCGTCAGCGAGATCATGGCCCAAGAGTCATTGCCAAAATGGGTGAACTGGTCGCATCAACACGGTTTTCTCACCCGCGATCAGGCGCACGGTTCGCCCGGCAACTGGCTCGACCTCTACGCCGACGCTGACATTCCGGAAACCGAAATGTTCCATCTTGATCGCAACAAGCTGATTTCCAAATTCGCCTCATCCGCCGCGCATGTGGCCGGGCATCCGCTTACTTCCGCCGAGACCGGCACCTGGCTGGAAGAGCATTTCACCGTGACGCTGGGCGATTTGAAGGGGCTGGCCGACGATATGTTTCTCTCCGGCGTGAATCACATTTTCTATCACGGTTTGTGCTATTCGCCCGATGAAGCCGGCTGGCCGGGCTGGCATTTCTATGCCTCCACGGAGATGAATCCGCGCAATTCCATCTGGCACGACGTGGCCGCGCTCAACGAATACATTGCGCGCTGCCAGTCGGTGTTGCAGTCCGGCCGGCCCGACAACGATCTCCTGCTCTACTGGCCGATTGAAGATTTCTGGATGCAGCCCGGCGACACGTTGCTGCCGCAACTGACGGTTCATGCGCGGGATTGGTTCGAAGGCCAGCCTATTGGCAAATCCGCGAAAGCGTTGTGGGATAAAGGCTATTCCTTCGACTACGTTTCTGACGCGCAGTTGAAAACGGCGAAGGTTGTGGACGGGAAAATCCAGATGCCCGGCGGCAGTTACAAAGTCATCGTCGTGCCGGAATGCAAATACATGCCGCTGGAAACCTTCAAGGTGCTGTTGGCGCTGGCGGAAACCGGAGCGACCGTTGTATTTGAAAAGGAGCTTCCTCACGACGTTTCGGGGTTGGCGCCAGAAAACCAGCGGGCGAAATTCAAGCAGCTTTGCAATTCTATTTTAACAGGGGCCTTGCAAACGGGAATCGGTGGCCAACTCAAAGCCATTGGCCGAGGCCGGATTTTTTTCGACGGGGGTCTGGAAAATCAGTTGACCCATGCTGGCGTGCGGCAGGAAACCATCTTTGGCCTCTCATTTATCCGCCGCTCCTTTGATGGTGGCTGGAATTACTTCATCGCCAACCGCACGGCAACCGATTTCGACGGTTGGATTTCTCTGGCCCGCCCCGCCAAATCCTGTGTCATGCTCGACCCGATGACCGGTGGAACCGGCGCATCAGCGACCCGGCGGAGCGCTGCCAATCAAACCGAAGTTCACCTGCAACTTGCTGCTGGCGAAGCTGTGATTCTCCGTGAATTCCACGATCGAAATATCGAAGGCGCGATGTGGCCTGACTGGCAGACCAACGGCCAACCCATGGAAATCAACGGTGATTGGAACGTGAAATTTATCACCGGCGGTCCAACATTGCCCGCCAATTTCGCGACCGCCAAGCTCGCCTCATGGACGACGTTTCCCGATACAAATTGCCAGGCTTTTGGCGGCACCGCGAAATACGAGATTACTTTTGACGCGCCCGTGAGTGGCCGCGATGCCTCGTCGCATTTTGAACTGAACCTTGGCGACGTTCAACAAAGCGCTCGCGTGAAGCTAAACGGCAAGGATTACGGCGCGCTGATCCTGCCGCCGTTCCGCGTCGTGGTGGACAACTTGAATCCCGCCGGCAACTTGCTCGAAGTGGAAGTCACCAGCACCGACGCCAACCGGATACGCGATCTCGACCGGCGCGGCGTGAAGTGGAAAAACTTTCGCGACATCAATATCGTCAACATCAACTACAAACCGTTCGACGCGTCCCAATGGCCGCTGGCCGATTGCGGCTTGCTCGGGCCGGTCACGCTGACACCGTTGAAGGCCGGACAGTTGGGGAAGCCTTTCTCGCCAACCAGCTATCAGCAAAACGGTTTGCCCTGAAAACTGAAGTTGTGATCAGTTGCGATCCGCTTGCCGCCGCCGCTTCCACTTTCGGATGCAATCAAACGGTGACTGAAATGTTGGGCGTCTGGATCCCGTCGTCGCGCCACCGCAAAACATAACGGCACGGAACGCATCATTCCGTGCCGCGTGTCATTATTTCAAAATTGCTTATGCCGGTTGATCGCCAGAAGTTTCGCCGGCGGGCGCCGCGGTTTTCCACGCCTCGATTTTTTCAATGCGATGCCGGCGCGTGTTGCCGTGCAGTTCAAATTCCACCTCATCGCCCACCTTGCGATTCAGCAACGCCATCGCCACGGGCGTGAGATAGCTGATGACGCCTTTGTCTGGATCGGAATCCCAAGCGCCCAGAATCGTGAAGGTCTCCGGCTGATTGGTCGCCAAATCCATCGCCAAAACCACGGCGCCCGGCCCCACGGATTCAGTGCTGGCATTGGTAAAGTCCTGACCGCGCGCCCGGTTGAGCGCGATTTCCAGATCATCCTTCTGGCGCATCAGAATCTTCTGCATTTCCTTGGCGGCTTTGTATTCGTGGTTTTCACGCAAATCGCCATAGCTGCGGGCAATGGCAATTTCCTTGGAGTTTGCCGGAATTTTCTTTTCCACCAGTTCCTGATATTCCAGCCGGCGCCGTTCGAGACTTTCCCACGAAACCAGCAACGTGGAATCCTGCTTGGTCTGCTCGCCGCTTACCAGCGATTGCACGGACGGATGCGCCTTGACGAGACGGGCCAGCAGCGAGCGTTTGTCCATGTCGTCAAACACCGGCGAAAGCTTCAACGCGCGGGTCAAATCTTTGACGATTTCAATGTCCGCCGAAGCGGTCAGCTCCGCGAGCAACTGCTGGTCTTCCAGGATGAAATCGCGCAGCCGGTTCGAACGTTTCTCGTTGAACTGATCGCGTTCCATCGAGGTCAGCATCGCGCGGAAAACTTCGGGGCTCAGAATGTCCAGATAATCCTCGTTGCGCTCACGGCCAAACCACAGGAGCAATTCGCTGCTGGCGGCGTGCTGGCTGATCAGACGCGAAACCGTCTCCTTGAGCAAATCCAGCTTGCCGTTGTTGATCAAAACATTGGCGATTTCCTTGGCGAGTTTGGCCGAAACAAAATTCAATGCGCCGCGCAGCACTTCCACCCACGTCTCCGGATTCGCGGTCTTGAACGATTCCAAAGCGCGATGATGCTTGGCGGCGGGAATGGCCTCCAACAGCGGACCAAACTTGAGGCCTTCCTGCGCCCAGACCTGCGCCGCCGTCACCGCGCCGGCGGCCGGCGGCAATCCGCAAGCTTCAATCAACTCGTCGCGGGCAAAAATGGCCTCCAACGCCAGCGCGGTTTGCGTGCGCTGATGCGACGCGATCTCCGGATTCATGGCGGCGATCACTTCCGCCGCCGCCGCCTTTTTGTCTTTTAAATCAGGAATGACTTTCAACACTTCCAACGCCACGGTCGTGTGCGCCTTCAGCCCCTTGGCGGCGCGAAAATCCGCCAGCAAGCGGTCTTGCAACGACGTTTCCTGCGCCTGATAAACCACCGGCTCGGACTTCTTGGACGGCACGATGAAATGGCCGTCCTTTTTCATTTCGCGCCGGGCGGTTTCCCACCATTTTTTCCAGTCGTCGCTGATGACATCCGGCACGAGCGCCTGTTGGATTTGATCCGCCGTGGCCTTGCCGCCGTAGCTGTTCAACACAATTTTGATCAGGTCAATGTGATGCGCCGCCAAGTGCCGCACCGCGTCCAAATCCGTCGCCTTGCGGGCCAGGATGTGATCTTTGGAAACCGGTTTGAGTGATTCCGCCGCGAACGACAAATCCATGGGATGCCCCGGTTTGCCGGGAAAATCGATGGCAAAACGGGCAAAAACCGTATCCACCGCCTTGATCCGGCCAAACCCCCAACTCCGATGCGTGCAACAGCCCGCCTCGGCCAGTTGCGTCAGCACGGCGACATGCCGCCCCTCAATTTTTCCAGCGGCGGCCAGTTTTTCAAATTCTTCTTTCATAAATAAATTAATCTCGCGTCCTGCGGATAGAATTCTTTAATTAAAGTGTTTGAACGATCAAAATCCAAGACAAATTGCGGCGCGAATTTTGTCGCAACGCATCACCAGCAACGAATTTACCGAGAATCTGCTCGACATCGCCCTGGCCACCGCGCGCCTTTCCGCGCCGGATCGCGGCTTGTGCCATGAACTGGTCTGCGGCGTGGTGCGCTGGCAGGCCACGCTGGATCGCCTGATCGCCCGCAAAACCGATCCGTCACGCGAGCTGCGCCCGGCCCTAAAAAATCTGCTGCGTCTGGGCCTTTACCAGATTTTCTGGCTGGACCGCATTCCGCCGCACGCGGCCGTGCATGAAACTGTCGAGCAGGCCAAACGCGCCGGTTATCATTCGCAAACCGGCTTCATCAATGCCGTTTTGCGCGGCTATCTGCGGGAAATGGACGAGATTCGAAAAATTCTCGCCGACATGAAAATTTCCCAGCCCGCGTTGGGCTGGTCGCATCCCGAATGGCTGGTTGAAAAGTGGCGGGCACGATACGGCGACGATAAAACCCGCGAATTGCTGGCCTGGAACAACACGCCGCCCAAAACCTTTGCCCGGGTAAACGCGCTCAAAGTCGATGCCGGCAAGCTCATCGAACGCTGGCGCGAGGAAAATGTGGAATACGACTTTCTGACCCGCGATTGGACCGGCGAAAATCTGGCCTTTGAACTCAAGGCGCATCCGCCGCTCCACTTGTTGGGCAGTTTCCGCGCCGGCTGGTTTTATGTGCAAGATCCCAGCACCCTGCTCGCGCCGATGTTGCTGGCGCCGCAGCCGGCCGAAACCATCTGGGACCTGTGCGCGGCACCGGGCGGCAAAACCACTTTCATGGCGCAATTACTCAACAATGAAGGCAAAATCATCGCCAGCGATCTGGACCCAGGCCGGTTGAAACTGGTGAAGGATAATTGCGCCCGCCTCGGCGTAACCGGCGTGGATTTTACCGAGAACACCAAAGTTAAAACACTAAACATTCAGTTCGACAGAATTTTAATTGATGCGCCCTGTTCCAATACCGGCGTCATGCGTCGGCGTGTTGACTTACGCTGGCGGATTCAGCCCGGCGAAATCGAGCGGCTCCGCGCCATGCAGCTTGATTTGCTGAACGAGGCGGCCACAAAGTTGAAATCTGGCGGCACACTGGTTTACAGCACCTGCAGCCTGGAGCCGGAGGAGAATTCTGAAGTGGTGAAACAATTTCTCACCAGCCACGCGGGTTTTGCGTTGGAATCGGAACGGCAGTTGTTGCCATTTGCTGACGGCGTAGATGGCGCGTATGTTGCCCGCCTGAAACACATTGCTTGATCTATGGAACTCAACCTTGAAAAGGATTACGCGGATCGTGCCTATCCCATTCTGGCCAGCCTCGTCACCCCGCGCCCCATTGCCCTGGTGACGACCCTCGGCGAAGACGGAGTGATTAATGCCGCGCCGTTTAGCTTCTTCAATTTGCTCGGTGCCAACCCGCCCATTTGCGCCTTTTCGCCGGCGGATCGCGAAAATGGCGTGCCCAAGGACACGGCCCTGAACATTCGCGCCACCCATGAATTTGTAGTGAATCTGGTGGATGAAGCCATCGCCGAGAAGATGAATCTCTGCGCCGCTGCGTTGCCTTATGGCCAAAGCGAATTGGCCCACGCCGGGCTGACCGCCGCGCCATCAACCACCGTCAAGCCTCCGCGCCTGGCGGAAGCGCCTGCGAGTTTGGAATGCGTGGAATGGGGAACCCTGCAAGTTGGCGGCAACCGGGTGGTGATCGGCCTCATCAAGCGGCTGCATTTGCGTGATGAATTATTCGATGCGGAAAAACGCCGGGTGCGTTCGGAAAAATTGAAAACGATTGGCCGGATGGCTTCGCCTCACTGGTATTGCAAAACGACCGACCGCTTCGAAATGATCCGGCCAGACTGACTATTTCCAAACGCCCCAGAAATTGTCGAAATCCTGCCGTTCGCGAGCCAGTTTCAACCCGCTTTCATCGTGCCAAAGCACGGCGGCGTGACCGTGCGAAAATCGAGTTTCCCAGGGAAGATGATACGCGCCAGCATCAAGCCACACGAGATGATCGCCCGCTTTGAGTGAACGGGGCAAAGCAAGTCGCGCCAGTTGATCAAACGCCATGCAGGTTGGACCGTGAACCACGGTGAGCACATCCGCGCCGCTTCGTTCCGGCACGGTCAAAATGCGATGCTGTTCCCAAAGCGACATCAGGGCGTTCATGGTGCGCCCGCCGTCACAAATGAGCTGACGCACCCCGCGGCGCTCTTTTACATCGAGGATTTTCACCACCAGCACACCACTGCCCGCGCTGAGCCAACGGCCGTTTTCCAGCCAGATTTCGCGCAAGCCGGGAAAAAGTTTGACTGATTGCCGCAACATTTCGGCGTAGGCACGCAGGCCAAATTCGCCGTCGAACACCTTGCTGCCACGGGTCAGCACATGCCGCACCGGCATACCGCCACCAATGTCGAGATGCAGCGGATTAAATTTCGCCACGCGGCAAAGTTCGGCGATCTCGGCAATGGCGCACTGAAAAATTTGCGCCGAGGAAACGTTTGAGCGGAGGTGAAAGTGAAGCGTTTCAAGTTGCACCTTGGCACGTTGCAATTTTTTGATGGCGCCCACCGCCGCGTCCGGCGTGAAGCCAAATTGTGTGGGAAATTGCGGGTTTTCCGGATCAAATTCTTCGCTCGGGTTGATGCGCACGCCACAGCGCCAGTTGAGTTTTTTGGCGAAAGGCAGCAGTTTGGCAATTTCCGCAGGGGAATCGAAATTCACGGCCAATTCGCGCACAGCGAACTGAGACAGCCAATGGTGCTTGGCCGGACCATTGACCAGGATTTTTTCCGGCGCAAAACCTTCCGTGAGCGCAGCGCGCAGTTCAAATTCGCTGACGACTTCAATGGAGCGTCCCTGTTCGCGCCACCAGCGCAACAAAGGCGCAGCCGGCTGGGTTTTGCAGGAGAGCCAGTGCCGGAACCCGACTTTCGTTGGCCGATCGGTGATTTCTGATTTGAAGCCGGCGCCAGTTAAAGCTTTGTCCAATTCGGCAACCCGCTCCGCAATGGGCTGTGAAGATAAAAGGTAGAGGGGGGTGGCCGAAGAAAGCGAAAGCGCCTCGCGGACGAGGCGCTTCCAGAGTTCAATGGTTTCAGGTGCGTGACCAAATTTGAGCGAGGCCGGCGTCTTCATGGTGGCCAGTCCGGCACCAACTCACATGCCCATGATTTGGTAGCCGCCGTCCACGTAAATCACCTGGCCGGTGATGGACGCAGCGCCTTCGCTGGCCAGAAAGACGCCGGTCGCGCCGAGCTCGTCGGTGGTGCAACTGCGCTTGAGCGGAGCGTGCGCTTCGTAGTGCTTGAACATTTCACCGAAACCGCTGATGCCACGGGCGGCGAGCGTTTGCACGGGGCCGGCGCTGATGCAGTTCACACGAATTTTCTGAGGCCCCAGATCGTAGGCGAGATAGCGGGTGCTGGCTTCGAGCGAAGCCTTGGCCACGCCCATGACGTTGTAATGCGGCACGACTTTTTCGGCGCCGTAGTAGCTCATGGCCACGATGCTGCCGCCATCGGTCATCAACGGGGCGGCGCCACGCGCGAGGGCCACCAGCGAATAGGCGCTGATGTCGTGGGCGATGCGATAGGCTTCGCGGCTGGTGTTGACAAATTTGCCTTCCAGCGCGTCTTTGGGCGCGAAGGCCACCGAGTGCAGAAGCAAATCGAGTTTGCCGAATTTCTCGCCGACGGTTTTGAAGACATTGGCAATATCCTCGTCCCTGGTCACGTCGCACGGCATGAGCAGCGTATCCGCGCCAAACGTGCCAACGAGTTCCTCGACGTTTTCTTTCAGGCGCTCGCCCTGATAGGTGAAGGCGAGCTTGGCGCCTTCCTTGGCCCAGGACTGGGCAATGGCCCAGGCGATGGAACGTTTATTGGCTACACCGAAGACAACGCCGGTTTTTCCTGCAAGTAATGACATAAATTAGCTGCATACTATAAAAATAAACCACCCCGGCGTCCAGTCTCGACTACTCGCCCCGGAAATCTTAAGCTGGGAACATGGATACAAATCATATCGCCGACGGCTTGCTCCAGTATCTGATGCTGGTGGTGCTGTTGACGTTCCACGAATTTGGACATGCCTGGACGGCCTTGAAATGCGGTGACGATACGGCGCGATTACAAGGCCGGGTTTCCCTGAATCCGGTGGCGCATATCGATCCGATTGGCACCGTGCTGCTGCCGTTGCTCATGATTTTCATGCCGGGAGCGGGACGATTTCTGATCGGGTGGGCCAAGCCTGTGCCGGTGAATCATTACAACCTCGGCAGCCCGAAGCGGGATGAAATCCTCGTGACCATGGCCGGGCCGGGAATGAACCTAATCTTGGCGGGTGTTTTGGTGGGCATGGCCAAGGCCGGTTTGATTTTTCATGCGTTTGATTTGGCGCAATTCTTTGTGCAAACCGCCGGGTTGAGTCTGATCTTGTGCTTCTTCAATTTGATTCCGGTTCCGCCTTTGGACGGTTCCCACATCTTGCGGGTCTTGACCAACATGAGCTACGAAACTTACGCCAATTTTGCCCGCTTCGGCTTTATCATTGTGATCGTGCTGCTGCAAATTCCCTTGGTTCAATACATCCTCGGCACGGCAACCTATGACACGCTTGATTTGTTTTTGAAATTGTTCGGCATCAACTACTAGCGGGCTGGCCTTTGAAACGCGCCTTTTTCCGGAAACCTCAATCCGGGCCAGATGAGCCGGGGCGTTGGCCGTCATTCCTGGGGTGGTTTCGTCCATGTGCGGCGCAAGGTTTCCGCGAGGACATCCAACGAAACGGGTTTTTGCAGCAGCTCGCAAATGCCGACCGCAGCCAAGTTTTCCGGTCTCACGTCGGGGGCGAAACCGGTGATCAGCAGGATGGGAAGTTGCGGGCGGATGGCGTGAATTTGGCGGGCCACTTCCAGACCGTTGATTTCGGGCATTCCCAGATTGGTGATGACCAAGTCGAATTGTGGTGGATTGCCAAAAAAGGTTGTCAATCCGTCTGGAGCTGTGTTGCTGGCCGTCACGCGATAATTCAGTCGTGTCAGCAACTTTTGCAGGGAATCTGTCAACGCTGCTTCATCATCAATTAACAAGATTCGTTGGCTGTTGCCCAAAGGTAAATCGCCAGGAGCCGGATCGTTGGCTGGGGTGGGCGCGTCTTCCGTTGGGAAATACAGGCGGAACGTGGTGCCTTCCCCGACGGTGCTCTCCACAGTGAGGCCGCCACCGTGCGACTGCACAATGCCCAGCACCACGGCCAGGCCCAGGCCGGTTCCCAAACCCGCGGGTTTGGTGGTGAAGAACGGCTCGAAAATCCGTTCCAAGGTCTGGGCGTCCATGCCGTGCCCGGTATCGGCCACGGACAACAGCACATAGTCGATGGGCCGGAATTCCGGGTGGGCCTGAATGAACGCCGCCTCGGGCCGGAACGTCTCCAACGCGATCGTCATGCGCCCGTTGCGCCCTTCCATGGCATGAAGCGAGTTGGTGACCAGATTGAGCGTGATCTGATAAATCTGCGTGGGATCGGCGAGAATGGGCGGCGCGTCCGCCGAAAGTTTTGACACGATTTGAATGCTGGCCGGCACGGAGGCCCGGAGGAATTTCAACGCTTCCGTCACCACCTTGTCCACCCGGATCACCTGGCGTTTGTGTTCACGCTGACGGCTGAAGGTCAAAATCTGCTCCACGAGATCCTTGGCCCGCCGGGCCGCCTTGAGGATTTCCTCAACATCTTCGCGCGCCTCGGAGTGGCCCTTCAAATCCTGCCGCAGCAAATCGCCATAACCAAAAATCGCGGCGAGCACATTGTTGAAGTCGTGGGCAATTCCCCCGGCCAGGGTTCCGATGGCCTCCATTTTCTGCGCCTGTTGCAGGCGGGTCTGAAACTGGCGCTGTTCCGTGATGTCCTGCTTGATTGCGACAAAATGGCGGATCAGGTTGTCCGAGCCACGCACTGGCGTGATCGTCATGTCCTCGACACAGAACCGACCGTCTTTGCGTTTGCTGATTATCTCGCCATGCCAGACGTTGCCGGTGGTGATGGTCGTCCACAGGTTGGCGTAAAATGAAGGCGGATGCTGGCCGGATTTAAGAATGCGCAACGGCTGGCCGACAATTTCATCGACGCCATAGCCACTGAGGCGCGTGAACGCCGGATTGACCCACTCTACCAGCCCCTGGGAATTGGCAATGACAATGGCATTGGCGGCGGCGTTTAAAGCCGCAACCTGTAAATTCATCCGCTCCTCGCGCTGCCGGCTTTCAGTGATTTCATCCCGCAGTTGGTGGTTGGCCGTTTCCAATGCCGCCGTGCGTTCGGCCACCCGGGCTTCGAGTTCGGCCAGGCGCCGCCGGTGCCGCCGGGTCAACTGCCACTTCCGCGTCAGCGCATGGGCCAGTTGCAAAACTTCCATCGCGTCGAACGGTTTTTTCAAAATGACCAGATTGTCGTGGTGACCGAGCCGGTCCATGACATTTTCCCAGGAGTGATCCGAATAAGCCGTGCAGATGACGATTTGCAGATCGGGATCGACCGCCCACAGTTTCGCCGTTGTTTCAATGCCGTCCCATCCCGGCGGCATCCGCACATCCACGAACGCCAGCGCATAGTTGGCGCCGGAGTGAACCGCCTGCGTTACCAGTTTCAAAGCCTCGTCGCCTTGATACGCCGATGCGACGGTGAAAACCGCTTGATGATTATTGGCGATGTTGCCCCCGAACAACGCCGCCTCGGCTCTTTCAAGGTCGGGATGATGATCAGTGGCAAGAATTTTTGAAAAATCGTCGTGAATCGCGCGGGTGTCGTCCACGATCAAGATCCGGGGCACTTCCAAAGCCCGGACGGACCCCGGAGCAATCTCCGGAGCCGCTGACTTTGAAGGTAATTGGGAAACGATCATGGGTTCAGATCAATGGCCGGGTAAAGCCATGGCAAATCAATGGACCAGAGAAATTTGTTGGAAAACAAAGAGTGATGGGACAACACAAGTTTTCCATCCGGCGTTATCGTTCGCCGGCTTAGATACGATCTTTTTTCCGAGGGTATTTCGGCGGAAAATCGCATGGGATTGCGCCACAATTGTTAACAGTCCAGACACACAACGCTGGTCATCTTTGATCGGCAATATTCAGCGTCGCTTGAGTGTTTTCTTTATTAATTTTCAGCATTCGGAATGGTTAATCACGCTGGCTCACTACCATCGATAAGGCTCGGACGGGCAACCGCAAGGCAGTGGGTTTTAACGGATGAGAAATACCTAACCCGTTTGGATCCGATTTTCAACTTGAGCTGGTGGCCAGCGCCTGATTTCGCGAATGCGCTAAAAACGTTGCTAGCGTTTCAACTCTGTTGAAAACCCTTGTTGCCGCAACGCTTCAAATAATACCAGCGCCACGCAGTTCGACAGGTTCAGCGAACGCGATTCGGGATTGAACATGGGAATCCTCAGCCAATGGTCTGAATTTTCCACCAGAAGCGGTTTGGGCAAACCTGCGGTTTCGCGGCCAAAAACCAAGTAATCTTCCCGTCCAAATGACACGTCGCTGTAGCGTTTTGGCCCGTCGGATTCCACAAACCACAGTTGGGTTCGGGCGGGCAGGCTGGAGGCAAAGTCATTCCAATTTTTCCAACGGTGCCATCGAACCTGTTGCCAGTAATCCATGCCGGCACGTTTCAACTGCGAATCATCCAGCTTGAAACCGAATGGCTCGATCAAATGCAACGTGGATCTGGTGGCAGCGCATAACCGCGCCACATTTCCGGTGTTCGGCGGGATTTCAGGTTCAACCAGCACAATATTCATGGAGCAAGCATTGAGAATTCAGGAGCCCGTATCCAGTCGTCTGGAGCGCGGCGAAGTTTTATGCCGCCCTTTGGATTTTGACTTCTGGCTCCGGCGGTAAAACACCTTCCATAACACCAGGCCGTGCGCCGGCGCACTCATGCCGGCTGCGCAGCGGTTGGTTTTGGCAAACATTGCTTTCACTTCGGCCATCGTGAATCTGCCGTAACCCAGTTGGACGAGCGTGCCGGCGATGCCTCGGCACATCTTGTAAAGAAACCCGTCGCCTTCAATGGTAATGGTGAACATTTTCCCGGATTTTTTCACGTCACAGCGGAACAGCGTGCGCACGGTGCTTTCCATCTCATACGGATGATTGGCGGCGAACGATTTAAAATCGTGTTTACCGACAAAGAGCTTGGCGGCGGCGCGCATTTTGGCCGGGTCGAGCTTGCGCGGCACATGCCAGGCCCGCCCGATCAACAGCGGATTCATGGCGTGATGATTCCAAATGAAATAGCGATACTGTTTGCCGCCAGCATCAAAGCGCGCATGAAAATCAGCCGCTGTCCGGGTCGCTTCCAACACACGAATGTCATCCGGCAGAAAGGCGTTTAGCGCAATGGCGAGGCGCGCGACAGGAATTTTCACCTCCGCCCTGGGCACTTCAAAATGCGCCACCATGCCGAGTGCGTGAACGCCCGTGTCAGTGCGACTCGAACTGTGCAACTGCGGTGAACTCGGAAAATATCGGGCCAATACCGTTTCGATCTTTTCCTGAACACCCGTGCCAATTTTCTGCACCTGCCAGCCTTGGTAGGCCGTGCCGTCGTAGGCGATAACGAGTTTGAACTTCAGTTTTTCCACGATTTGTCAGCCACAGATACACACAAATGGACACAGATGAAGAAAAAATTCCCGGCAGCATCACTCCCGTTCGCCAATCGAATTTGAATCAACTCGTGAAGTTTGGGCGATAAAAATCCGGGTTTCATCGTTTCAAAATCTCGGGCGAGAAATTACTGGCCCATGTCGAGATAGCTTTGCAGCAAAATCGCCGCCGCCATGGCGTCCACCTTCTGCTTGCGTTTGTCACGGCGAACATTTCCCTGCAACAAGACCCGGTTGGCCATGGTGGAGGTAAGTCGTTCATCCCAGGCTTTGATGGGAATCGCAAGCGCGCTTTTTAAAACGGCGACAAATGATTCCACCTTCTGCGCGGCCGGGCCATAGCTGCCATCCATGTTGCGGGGCATGCCGATCAGAATACAATCCACCTCCTTCTCTGCCAGGATTTGCTTGAGGCGCTCCAAAAATTCGGCGAATGGTTCGGCGGAAATATACTCCAGCGGCTGGGCGATGGTTTTAGTTTCATCGCTCACCGCCACGCCGATACGTTTGGTTCCGTGGTCGAGGGCAAGAATGCGCATTTCGTCAAAAATATTGCCAATTCAGGTCACACTTGCCACGTCTTTTCGTGGACCTTGTGATCGGTTTGGAAACTGGACACGGATGTGGCCGCGGATTAGAGTTGAGTTATGAACTTGGACCGAGGGAAAATCAGCGCGCGGAATCCAACCCGTTGGTTGGTTTGGAGTTTGGCTGGCCAAGTAATGCTAACAGCCATTTTGATAAAACAGTATGACTTCTTACCAGCAAGGGCGAATCATGCGCTGGTTGCGGCAATCGTTCTTTTACCACCAATCGCTTATTTGCCGACGATGCTCCAGAGCCGGACTCGCAGTGCATTGATACATTTGATTTGGGAATGCTGGCAGTTTGTGTTCGCGCTTTGGCGGAGTTTCAAAAGCTTGTTTACCCGAACCACGATCAGCCGAGGCATCCAATATTTTGCATCGTTGAAAGCCTTTCCGACAAAGATTGACGAATGGTTTTCAGTCTGCCTGCTGCCGTTTAAGACCTGCATTGTCATGGCTGTCCCAGTATTATGGCTGTTCCGAAAATATTTGGCTTGGCTTCACGTTTACCATCCAAGAAATGAAATTAGCTGCAACCTGATAGTTCAGTTGTATTTGGTTTCTTTGGTGCTCCTGCTCATTGGTGCATTGATCCAAAGCGATTTTGGCCAGAAGCGGCAGGCAACGGCGACGCTCCGTTACTTTTTTGCCGGGATGATTCTGCTTTTTACCTCATTTTCCCACACGGGTTTCCTTTTCTGAACGCCAAAGAAGCGGCAGACGGAATTGCTAATTTGTGAGAGGTGTTTCTACCGTTTTTCGCGCCTTTACTTGCGGCAGAAATGAAGTAGTTATTTCGCCATGAACAATTCTTCGATCATTCCATATCCGACCGTCATCGAGCAGACCGCGCGTGGCGAACGCCAGTTCGACATTTTTTCGCGCCTGCTCATTGACCGCATTATTTTTCTGGGCACGCCGGTGGACGACGGCATCGCCAACGTAATCATCGCGCAACTGTTGTTCCTGCAAATGAACGATCCCAAAAAGGATATTCATTTCTACATCAATTCGCCCGGCGGCAGCGTCACCGCAGGTCTGGCAATTTATGACACCATGCAATACATGACCTGTGACGTGAATACGTATTGCATCGGCCAGGCGGCGAGCATGGGCGCGGTTCTGCTGGCGGGCGGCACCAAGGGCAAACGCTATGCCCTGCCAAATTCCAACGTGATGATCCATCAGGTGCTCGGCGGCGCAGAAGGCCAGGCGAGCGATGTGGAAATCCGGGTAAAATACATGCTCAAACTCAAGCAGCGTTTGAACACCATCCTCTCCAAACATACCGGCCAGCCTTATGAAATCGTGGAAAAGGCGTGTGATCGCGATAATTTCATGAGTCCCGAAGAAGCCAAGGAGTTTGGCCTGGTGGATCAGGTCGTGGCCTCGCGCAAAGAAGTTGCCGCCACCGACAAAGCCTGAGCGGATTCAAAGTTTCAACGCAATGTGGCTGCGGAGCAATCCCCCAGCCACATTTTTTATGCTCAACCCGGAATCCGCGTCAGGGCGAATTCAACATGGGAATCAGGTTGAAAACATTAGCGTTTTATCGAAGTGATCAACGGCTGCTTCCCTCTCCCTGCGGGAGAGGGATTGAGGGTGAGGGAGAACACACCGCAGTCCCCATCTGGCCATAGTTTAAGTTAAACCGCTCTAAATTTTGGAAACGAATGGATTGCCCTTGATGTAAAAGCGCAAATGCCGTTTCGCCCAATGCTTGGCATAGTCCACACCAATGCGAGGACGTTTGATGATGGCCAAGTTTTCCCGCCGCCCGGGATCAACGATATAAAAATTGTCACTCAGCAGATCATGGCCGTTTAGTCGCCGATCAATTTCCATGGCCCGACATAACAAACCCGGGCCTTGGGTCCGCCCATCCAGATTTTGAACCGGCTCGACGGCTCGCAACAAAACGGCGGCAGCGTTGCCGGCCGGCTCGGTTACGACGTTCATGCAACAATGCATTCCGTAAATCAGATACACATAAGCGTGACCGGGCGGGCCAAACATGATTTTAGTGCGTTCGGTCAAACCTTTTGAAGCGTGGGAGGCGAGATCGTGTTGCCCTATGTAGGCTTCAACTTCCACTATTTTTCCGATCATTTCCCGGCCGGTGGCATGATGCACAAGCCATTTACCGAGTAAATCCTGCGCCACCTCGGCCGTGTCGCGGTCATAAAATGGGCGCGGCAGTTTCTGCATGGACGCAGTTTGGTGTAATTCCCGGTTTGACACCCAGCAAAATGTTCGCAAAATAATAGGCCGTTTGGTTGCCAGCGTAGCTCAGTTGGTTAGAGCGTGGGACTCATAAGCCCGAGGTCAGTGGTTCGATTCCACTCGCTGGCACCACTTAATTTGGTTCCATCCGGGCGCTTGGCGCAGTGGTTAGCGCATCTCGTTTACACCGAGGTGGTCGGGGGTTCGAATCCCTCAGCGCCCACCATTTTATAGCTGCGCCGATTCGGCGGCTTTCACCGCGTCGGGATGCTCGTCGATCACCAGCACGCCGTGCGGTGGGAGGTCATAGTTGCCCACGATGTTCTGGCCGGTGAGGAAGTCGTGCATCGGCTTGTAGAATTGGACGCGGATCGGCGAATTCTGGTGGTTGAGCAGAAAGAAAATCTTGGAGCCTTCCTTTTCACGCAGGGACACCTCCACATGCTCGGGCACCTTCAACAGCGGATGCATGCCCGTCATCTGGCGCAGCCAGGCCACGAGATCGTGATAAAAATGCTGATGGCTCAACGTTCCCACGTAAATGGCTTTGCCCAAGCCGAAGCTATTCATGGTGATGGCGGGCTTGCCGGCATAAAAATCTTTGCCGAACGTCGCCAGAACCTGGCAGCCCTTTGCGTCAATCAAATCGCACCAAATCCGGGCCGGATGCATATGGCTGGTCTGGAACGCGCCTTTGAAAGTGAGATGATTGTCTTCGGTTGGCGCGAGCATGTCGGATTCCAGCACTTCCAAGCCGAACAATTCAGTCATGTCGTGCGGAATGCCCGAGTCGGGCGCCATGTTATGTTCGTCCACTAATCCGGTGTTGAACGTGCTGATCAGCGTGCCGCCGTTTTGCACATAGAGGTTCAACAGGTCCGCCTCCCGGCCGGACAACAGATGCAACGAGGGGGCAAAAACGATTTTGTATTTGGAAAAATCCTCTGACGGCCGGGCGAAATCCACCAAAATATTCCGGTCGTGAAGCGCATTGTAAATGAGCTGGATGTGTTCCCGCAGGCTGAAGTGTTTGTTGGGCTGGCTCGGTTGCGACAAGACCCAGTCATTGTCATGCGAGTAGAGAATGCACACTTCGGCGGAAACCTTTGAGCCTTTCAGCGCGGGCGCCAGCAGCTTGAGTTCCTCGCCGATCTGTGAAATCTCGTCGAACACGCGGCGGCTGCCGCCATCGAGATGGTGTGGCAGGACCGCGCCGTGAAATTTTTCCGAGCCAAACCGGGGCTGGCGCCAACGAAAGAACAACAACGCCGTTGCGCCACGCGACATGAGCTGGTAGGTAAACATCCGCAACACGCCCGGACGCACCAGTGAATTCACATCCTGCCAGTTGACGTTGCCGGCTTTTTGCTCAATCACCCAGAAGCCCGCATCCCCATCCGGTGTGCGCACTCCGGTTTTCTTGAGCGACCGGAGCATGTCGATTTCACAGGCAATGTCCGAAGGCTTGGCCTTGATCGCCGCCGCGCTTTCGATGGAAATGAAATCAATCTGCTCGGCCAGGTCAAAATGATCAAAGCGATGCCGCAACGCGCGCAAATTCGTGGTCACGGGCCGATCCGGCGTGATTTCACGCAACACATCCGCCTGCATTTTGACGAACTGGACGATGGTATCACTGCAAAAACGGTTCCAATCCAGAACCAGCGCCGGATTATGCACCGTTGGCGCGCTCATCGGCATGGGCACCTGGTTCCAGGCGGACACGATCTGCCCCCAGTGCCGCAAACCGAGTTGCTCGTTGAGCCGCTCGATCGTTTCGTATTTGGCTTCCAGCCAGAGATGCCAGTCCCGGCGGGCGTCTTCGTTGAAGGCCGCCTCGGTATAATTCCCCCCCAAACTATTGTCGATTTGCCAGGCGATCAGCTGCGGGTGCCGGCCCAGCGCCTGGGCCATTTTTTCGACAATCCGCTTGGAATGATTCCAATAAACTTCGCTGTTCAAGCAGACGGCGCGGCGCGTGCCGGCGTGTTTCACCTGCCCCTGCTCGTCAATCGGCAATATCTCCGGGTATTTTTGCGTCAGCCAGATCGGTGGCGCGGCCGTGGGCGTGCCGAGAATGACTTGGATGCCCTTTTCGCCCAGGACATCCATCACCCGCTTCAGCCAGTCGAAGTTGAATTTGCCATCCTCCGTTTCGCACAAGCCCCAGGAAAATTCGCCGATGCGCACCACGTTGAATCCGGCGGAGGCCATGAGTTCGGCATCACGTTCCCATTGCGCTTCGGGGTGTTCAGCGGTGCCGGCGTAGGGGAAGACCCATTGTTCGGGGTAGTAATCAACACCAAAATACATATTGTTCCTTTTCCTCGAGGGTTGATTTGACACTAAAAGCAAACCGCCGCGCTGGCAATGAAAATCGCTCAACGCGGCGGTGAAAACGAGCGGAACAAATTATTTTTTGAACAAATCGCCAATGCCCTTGCCGATTTTGGAAGCTTCGTTGCCAATGGCTTTGCCGGCATTGCCCACGGAACTGCCGATGGCTTTGATGGAGTCAGTGGTAATCTGTCCCAGAACTTCCTTGATCAACGCGGCCGGCGTGATGCCTTCCGGCCCTTTGCCCAGGTCGTTCAACTCAATATTGGGCAGCGGCAACACCGCGCCATTGAAATGCACTTTGGCCCCGGTGATGAGAAAGTGGTCCACTTCGAGTTTTTTCGCGGGCTTGGCCGTGGGCTTGGCCGGCGCGTTCGTGTCGGGCTTGGCTTCGGCGGCGCCACTGAACGCATTCACGTTCTCCATGATTTTTTTGAGATTGTTCGCTCCAAGCGGATTGCCTTCAAACACGATGTCCGGATCGCGGACTTCAATGGACTTGACCACGATTTTATCGGACATCACTGAAAGCGGCGAAATGCTCACGGCGGTTTTCCCGACACGGATGGTATGGTCGGCCTTGTAGCCTTCGGGGCTGCCGATGACGAAATTATCCAGGCTGGCAGATCCCGTCAGCGCGGAAATGTGAACCGAATCCACCGAAAACGTGGTCTGGGTCACCTTGGGGCCGACCGTATTCATGCCAACCTTGACAACGTCGCCCAGGAAAAATCCGACAATTATGACCGCCGCCAGGATGACCACGGCAAAGCCCATACCGACGCCAAGCAGGATTTTCTTTTTCATAATTACGCGAGGTTGCCAGCGTGGTTGCGGGTTGAAAAGCAAATTTTAAATCCCGGCGAATCGGCCTAAACCGGCGCGATGAGCGAACGCACCAGTTCCACCAGTGAACTCACATCATACGGCTTGGCGACAAATTCATTGGGTTTGACCTCGGCATTGGCAAACACCGAACCATCCACCGTGCCGCTCACCAGGATGGCTTTTTGGGCCGGGTTCAACCGGCGGCATTCACGGATCAGATCCATGCCGCTCATTCGGCCCATGGCGTAGTCAGTCACCACTAATGCCGGAGCCGCCTTGGCAAACTCTTTTAGCGCCACTTCTGGATCCGTGAAGGTTTTGACCGTGCAGTCCAAAGGCTCCAATATCGTTTCCGCCAATTCCAACAGCACGGGTTCGTCGTCCACTACAAAAACCGTTGGAGTTGTTGACTTTTTGCGGGGAAATAATGGCATCGAGTAATGATTGCGACTTCCGGCGCTTATTAAACACCGGCTTTCCGTCGTCCGCAAGCGCCAACATTTCTTGGCCCTCGACAGAAAAATGCGTTGCGTCCTCGTGCAACCCTGCCTAATTTCTTTTAAGGAAGTGAATTGGCCGTCAATCAAGGAACAGCTGAAATATGAAAAAAAAACCAGCGTCCGCGCCCGAATCCTCGAACAATAGCGTCACAAAAACCCGCCGCTCAAGTAAAACTGATGCGGCGGCCAGCGGAGCCGGCGCCACCAGTGGTTCTACTCACATGCCCCAGCGAGCCGCGCGCAAACCGTTGCTGGAGGCCGCCGTCGCTACGGCCAAAAAAATCTTGAAGCCCAAAACTTCCGCCAAGCCCGCTGGCGAGGCTGAAGCGCAAATCGAAGTGGAAGCGCCCACCGTTGTCCGGCGCAGCTACGCCAAACGCAAATCCGAAGATGTCCTGGAAATTCCCCCCATCCTGTTGGAGCGGGATGAACCCGCGGCTCCCGACGCCAGCGGTCCGGGAGAGAAGTATTCCTTGGGAGCCAGGCCCCCCACGCAAAGTTTCTCCGGTGGCGAATTGCCGGAAAGTTACGGCACTAAAAAACTGTTCCTCACCGCCCGCGACCCGCACTGGCTTTACGCGCACTGGGATCTGACCCGGGAACAACAAAACGAATATAATGCCGAATCCACCGATGGCCACCTGGTTCTGCGCATTTTCAGCGGCAAAATTGAAGGCCATCCCACTTATGAAATCCATGTTCACCCGGATTCGCGCCATTGGTTTGCGCACGTGGAGCGCGCCGGCAATTCTTATTCCGCCGAATTAGGCTATTATTCGGCGCTAGGCAAGTGGATGCGGGTGGCGGTTTCCAGCGGCACGGTCACTCCGCCGGACGCTTCGTCGAAGGAAGAAGAAACCGCCGAATTTGCCACCATCCCCTTCGAGTTTCCCTTCGCCAGGCTCATGCAAATTATCGAAGACGCGGTGCGCGACAACATGCCCTTGGCCCAGGCCATTGAAGAATTGCGCCGGGCCGGCCATCCCGACCTGCCCCGCTTCGCCCATTCGATCCATTCTCCCATCATCCCGCCCGGCCCCACCCGCCAGTGGACGCCGGAACAGGAAAAGGCGCTGGAGAAAATTATCAACATCGATGAAACCCGCCGGGTCTGGATGGGATCGCTTGAAATCACGGAACTAATCCGCCGCCGGCTGGTGCATGAAGCCGCCTCGCCGGTGACCGCATTTGGCATATCCAGTCCCGGCCTGGCTTCCAGCCCCACCAGCCCGTTTGGCGTCCCGCCGCCCACCGAGAAGAGCAAGGGATTCTGGTTCAATGTCAATGCGGAATTGATCATTTATGGAGCCACGGAACCGGATGCCAAAGTCACCCTCGGCGGACACGAAATCAAACTTCGCTCCGATGGCACATTTAGCTTCCGCTTTGCTTTGCCGGACGGGAAATATGATTTGCCGGTTGTGGCCGTTTCCGCCGATGGCACTGACGGCCGCGCGGCGGAATTGAAGTTCAGCCGTGAAACGCAATATCTCGGTGACGTGGGCGCCACACCGCAAGATCCCTCATTGCAGCCGCCGTTGCCGGACAACCTCTAAGTTTTATGGAAGCCCCGGAACGTGGAGCGCTGATGCTCGTCCGGTTTGTTGCCGTCGCGTTGATGGGGTGGGCGGTTGCCGACCTGGCCCTGTATTTTGTCATTGGCAGCCACAACCAGACCCCGGTTGAAATCGGGCCTTGCCTCATCAAGGCTTTGCCTTTGATCATCGGCGTTGTCATACTGATCCGGTCGAAGCCGCTCGCAGAATGGGTTTCGAACCTTTTGGACAATTGAGCGTCCAATCCAGCCATGCACGGTTATCTTTCCATCATATTACACGCGCATCTGCCCTATGTGCGGCATCCGGAACACGAAAAGTTTCTGGAAGAAAGCTGGCTTTTCGAAGCCATCACCGAAACCTACCTGCCCCTGATCCAAGTCTTCAGCGGCTGGCGGCGGGATCAAATTGAGGCGCCGTTGACGCTTTCGCTTTCGCCGACGTTGTGCGCGATGCTGCTGGACCCGCTGCTCTGCGAACGCTATGCCCGCCATCTGGACGGCTTGATTGATCTGGCGGAAAAAGAAATCCATCGCACGCATTGGGATCGCGCCTATCGCAATCTGGCGTGGATGTATCATCACAAGTTTTGCCAGGCCCGTGAAACCTGGCGCTCGTTCGAAGGCAATCTCCTTTCCGCCTTCCGGCAATTCCAAGACGAAGGGCGTCTGGAAATCATCACCACCGCCGCCACCCACGGGCTGCTGCCGCTTCTCGCCACCCATCCGCCTTCGGTGCGCGCTCAAATCCTGACCGCCCGCGACCACTACCGGAGCTGCTTTGGGCGCGATCCGCGCGGCATCTGGCTGCCGGAATGCGCGTATCTGGAAGGCATCGAAAAATATTTACAGGCAGCCAACATCCGCTGGTTCGTGCTGGACACGCACGGCGTGCTGCACGCCCGGCCGCGTCCGCGCTGCGGCACCTTCGCGCCCATTTTCGCCCAAAACGGCGTGGCCGCGTTTGGCCGGGATTACGATTCCTCACGCCAGGTCTGGAGCAAACACGAAGGCTATCCGGGCGATCCACGCTATCGCGATTTCTATCGGGACATCGGCTTCGACCTGGATTTCGATTACGTCCGGCCCTATTTGCCTTCGCCGGACAACCGCGGCTTCACCGGCATCAAATATTTCCGCATCACCGGCACCGGCGAAAAGCAAATATACGAGCGCGACCACGCTTTGGCCGCGGCGAGTGAGCACGCCCGTCATTTCATGACCGAACGGATCACGCAAGCCCAACAGGTCGCGCCCTTGCTGGATCGTCCGCCCATCGTGGTCGCTCCCTACGATGCCGAGTTGTTTGGCCACTGGTGGTATGAAGGCCCGGAATTTTTGGATTTCCTCGCCCGGAAAATTTGCCTGGAGCAGCGGGTGATCTCATTCATCACGCCGGGAGAATATTTAAGGCGCCATCCCACCAATCAAATTGCCACGCCCGGCGCCTCCAGTTGGGGCGAGGAAGGTTACTGGCGGGTTTGGTTGAACGAATCCAATGAATGGATTTATCCGCACCTGCAAATTGCCCAGGAACGGATGAGTGATCTGGCCAAGAAATATCCCCACGCCACCGGGCTGGAGGCGCGCGCCTTGAAGCAGGCCGGCCGCGAATTATTGTTGGCCCAGGCCAGCGACTGGCCGTTCATTCTCCGCGCCGGCACCAGTCCGGAATATGCCCGGCGCCGGGTGAAGGATCATTTGCTTCGTTTCATCGCCTTGCACGAACAGCTCACGCTCACCCAGGTGGATGAGCCTTATCTCCGTGAGATCGAGTCGCGGGACAATATTTTCCCCGACTTGAACTGGACGCACTGGCGCCAGACCGGAGACGTGTGATCCAGGGGGCGGATGATTTCCGGCAAACCGTCGATGGCCGGACGCCGTCGCCCTCGTCGCGCCGTTGAACCAAGCGAGCCTTGATGGGAAGTATGGCCTTTGCCATTTTCGAAGTCGCATCCAAACCCAGTTGTCGTTGCCCAAGCTGGCATCCGCTGGCCCGGCGTCCCGCCCCAAAACAATCTGTCTCTCCTGGGCTTGCGCCTCAAGAGAGACAGTCTGACCGTCTAGTTATTTTTTCTTGGCGGCCGTTTTCTTCGGAGCGGCCTTCTTAGCGGCGGGTTTTTTTGCTGTGGGTTTCGTAGCCTTCGCTTTTGCTTTAGCAGCCATGATGTTTTAATGGTTTAGTTTTTATACTCGCCGGCGGCATGGAAGTTTCTCCGCTGGCATGATGAGTATGGTGTTCGTGTTGCATCATTGTAAATGCGAAGCGGCGACGCAACATTTCTTTCAGCCTGTCAACGATTTTATTCCGCCGCCTCAACCCGTCTCCCCGAACCGCGGCCACGCGAAAGCGGCGCATTCCGGGAACGCCTGTTCAGAATTCCGGCCGGCCCGCCCGCAAACGAGCCCGCTTGCGATTTGATTTTTGCGCCGGTGGCGCGAGCGAACTCCAGGTTGCCGCTGGTATGCGCGGGTGCCCGTTTTGGTTCTGACCGCGCTGGCGTGAAGCCTCACGTCCAGTTCTATCAGCCTGGCGAAACCATCTGGGTGGACCATCGCAGTTGAACGGGCGGCGACGCTTGGGCCGACATTCCGCAGCCAACGCAAACGGTTTGTTTTCACGCCAGCGGCAAACGCGCTGCGGATTCGCCCGGCGTCGGCGAAAGTTCGGACAGTTGCGATTACGATCCCAACGCCCGGCGTCTCAACGCCACCAATCTGGTCGTGACGCTCTACGCCTCGGCTGACCGCACCGACACGGATTTCGCCGTGCGATTATCCCGCCGGCCGCTCTATTATTCTGGTGCAAGGCATCTGTCGCGCCGGTCTCAAACTTAAGCTGCTGGACAACTCGTTGACTGGAATATTTCCCCGGATTTGTCACAGCGGTGCTGGCTGATTCGTCTATATTGGTGAGCGGCGATGCCGTTCGCAAAATGAATCCAATTCCATCCATGAAAATAGTTGTTTTTGGCGGCAGTGGTTTTATCGGTAAAAAATTGGTCGCGCGCCTGTGCTCGCTCGGCCATAAAGCGGTGCCGGCTTCACCCAGCCTGGGTGTCAACGCCATCACCGGTCAGGGACTCGCGACGGCACTGGCCGGCGCGCAGGCGGTGGTGGATGTCACCAATCCGCCGGCCTACGAAGATCAGGCCGTGATGGATTTTTTTACCACCGCCACCCGCAACCTCCTCGTCCACGGCGCGGCGGCCGGAGTGCGTCATCACGTGCTGCTTTCCATCGTGGGCATTGATCGGCTGCCGGAGTGCGGTTATTATCGCGCCAAGCTCGCGCAGGAACAATTGATCCGCGCAGCGGCCATTCCCTTCACCCTCGTGCGTGCCACGCAATTCTTTGAATTTATTCCGGCGATCACGCAACTGGCCACCACGGCGCAGACCGTGCGGTTGCCGGCGGCTGGCATGCAGCCGATCCTCGGTGACGAGGTCGCGGCGGCGCTGACTGAAATCGTTTTGCAACCGCCTTTGAACGATGGTCAGGAACTGGCCGGCCCGGAAGTCATTGGCCAAGACGAACTGGCCCGCCGCTGGCTGAAAGCCACGCAGGATGCCCGCACCGTGGTGACCGATCCAACGGCGCGCTATTTTGGAACGCTTTTGGAAACGAACAGCCTGCTGCCAGGTCCTTTGGCCCGGCGCGGCCAGACGACATTTGATGCCTGGCTGGCCAAGTCGCGGGTTGACGTGCCGGGTTGATCCGGAAACATTTGTCCGTCCTGCTCATGCTCGAAACCTTCAACACTCACCGGCCCTTGATTTTTGGTCTGGCGTATCGAATGCTTGGACAAGTCGCCGAGGCAGAAGATCTGGTGCAGGAAGTCTGGTTGCGCTGGCAAAAACAGGAGATGGCCGTCATCCGCTCGCCCAAGGCCTGGTTCGTAACCACCACCACGCGCCTGTGCCTGGACCAGTTGCGCAGCGCCCGACGGCAGCGGGAAGAATATTACGGGGTGTGGCTGCCCGAACCCCTGCTGGAAACCGGCCCCACCGCGCCTGCGGCCGCCGGAGAACTGGCCGATTCGCTGAACATGGCCTTCATGTTCCTGTTGGAAACACTGGCCCCGATGGAACGGGCGGTGTTCTTGTTGCGCGAAGTGTTCGATTACGACTACGCCACCATTGGCGACATGGTGGGCCAGACCGAAACCAACTGCCGGCAGATTTTTCATCGGGCCAAAAAGGAGTTGTCTGTCCGTCCGCCGCAGGCCACTCCGCCCAGCGAACAAGCCCGGCAAATGGTAAAACAATTTGTGGCGGCTACCACTCACCGCCAGGTGCGCGAACTCGTGGGCATGCTCACGGACGACGCCACCATGTTCATTGACGGCGGCGGCCGGGTAAAAAGCGCTGGACGGCCTATTCGCACGTCCGATCGCGTCAGCCGTTATCTCATCGGCATCCAGAAGAAGATGCCAACAGACACCCTGGTCCAGTTTGTTCACCTCAACAGCCATCCCGGATACCTGCTGTCCACGGCGGGCAAAATTTTTTGCGCCCTCGCTTTTACCTTTGCCGGGTCGCGAATTCAAAGCATCTACAGCGTGCGCAATCCCGACAAGCTGCGGCATCTGGAACAGAGCTTGATCAGCCCCAACGCGCCGCCTCGCTCCTCCACCCTCACCACGAGCTTGTCCATGATGTAGTCCTTGCGTTCGGGTGTGTTCTTGCCCATGAAGAAATTCAGGATGGGCGCGAACTCCGTGCGCGGGGCGTGCTCATGGCGCGAACATTTCGCCAAGCGTATCCAGCGCGGCATCAGCAGTGGCGGCGTCCAGTTTGCCGAGCCGTTTGACCAAACGCACTTTGTCTACCGCGCGGATTTGATCCAGCGCAATTTCGCCGGTCTTGCCTTGAAACGTCACCGCCATACGTGTCGGCCAGCCACGACAAACCGTCGTCATGGGGGCGATGATGACCGTGGAAACCGCGCGGTTCAATTCATCGGGAGAAACAATCAGGCACGAACGGGTTTTGGCTGTTTCCGCGCCGGTGGCCGGATCAAGCCGCACCAGAAAAATCTGGAAGCGTTCAATCACCATTGCCAATCCCTGGCGTCGAAATCATTTTTCAACTGCCGCGTGGCCGTCAAATCATCGGCAGCGGCTCGCGAATGGCGGAAGGCTTTGCTCCAGTTGGCGCGGGCTTTGCGGCGCGGGCGCAACAGCAGACCCTTGGACGACGGCTGCAATTCCAAGCCGTAAGGCCAGCGGTTCAGTTCAATCGCCATTGTTTTCATGCAAATAGTTTTCACCAGTCGGACCATTTAGTCAATTTCACTCCTTTACCGACACGGCTGGCCGCCGGTTTTCCGCGAAGGCGTGAATGTCCTTTTCCCCGGAACGCAGGAAGTCCAGAAAGTCCACGCCCATGTATTTGCAGGTTTGGCAGACGCTCAAGAAGACGAAGACTGGCTCTTGAGCGTTTAGCCGTTCGGTAGTCCTGTCGCTTTAATCTCACTTAACGAACCTCTCCGCTGCCGGCGACGCGGCGGCATCTCCGGTTGGATATTCGCTGACGAGGCGTTGAGATTGAGTTTCGCGGTAAGTGTCGTTTTGCGTCTTGAACCATTCCGCGTAGGTGTTGCCGCTGGCGGGTTCGCCATTCGCCCGCAGCCAGCATTTGGTTGGGCATTTGAGAAACGCCGCAAACAAGTCAGGCGTGATCTTCATGCGCCAGTTTATCACATATTCTGGCGCAGGTCGCTTTTAACGCATCACTCCTCCACCGGCACGACGAGGCTGTCCCTGATGTAGTCCTTGCGTTCGGGTGTGTTCTTGCCCATGAAGAAATTGGCCGCAGCGGGAAGATTCCCGACTGCCAATCAAAATGCGAGTGGCGCTTTCGGGCTTTGCCCCTCGAATTAATAGTTAAAAAAATCAGGTGCGGCTTGAACTGGTGGATTTCTTCCGATTAAGCTCACCGCAAAGATGAGCAAAGCATCCAAATCACGCCCTTGCCCCGCCTTGGGCCACGAGATCACTCCGGCGGACTGCGGCGAGCAACGCCAGAGCCGGCTGATCTGTCCGGCAGACTGTCCGCACAATCCGTTTGCGCCGGCTAATTACTCGCATTTGCTTGAAATTGAAGACCGGCTGGATCGGCTAACCCTGGAAAAACTGTCGGCATCCACGCCGGATCGGACAGCCCTGGAACGCGAAATCTCAAAGGCAACACGACAGGGACTCGATGCGATTCATGCTTTTTGCGTCTGGCAAATTTTTTTCGCGCAGGACGCGCGGCAAACCACCCTCGCCCGGCGCTGGGAAAAATCCGGCCTGGCCGGCCTCAAAAACGACGAGCGGATTCTGCTGCGCTCCAAAATGCAAATCCGCGTGATCCTGCTGGAAATCCACCGCGTGCTGGCCAACGGGCAGGTTGAGGGTGTGGACTTGTTGTCGGCCAACCCGACGCCGATGATTTTTCAGGACCGCAGCCTGGCGGGCATGGCCACGCGCTTCGCGACGCTGCTCGGCTGGGTCTATCCGTTGCCGCATTTCTGGCGCTTGAGCGGCACGGCGATGGTTCTCCCGGCGGTCGCGCAGTTGGCCGCGCCCGAAATCGTCCGGGAAATCGTGCAGCATCTGGGTGGACCGGTAACGGAGCCGGAAATGCGCCGGTGGCTGGCGGAACATTTCCTGAAATTTAGCGACGCCCAAACCGCCGTGTCACTGAAGAGACGCCAGCAGATGTTCGCCGGAATTGACGCCAAGTTCGGCAAGGTGGTTTACGAACTGCGGGCGCCGTTCGCCCAATGTCGCGACCGGTTGAACGCTGTGCCGGAGGTGCATATGGGCGATCTGACGCCAGCCGAGAATAACGAGGGCTTCGTTGAAGCGCGGGACTGGATTGACAAACCCGGAAAATCGCAGCCGCTGACCATGCCCGGCGGGCAAATGATGCTGGGCCGGGTGCTGTTGGGCCAGTCGTTCTGGCGGCTGGAAACGATGGGCGCGGAAAAGCTGGCCCGCCTGCGCCGCCAGTTCGAAAGGCAGATGGGCGAACGGGTGCGTTTTTCCGCTGAACGGGTGGATGATCTGGGCGCGCAATTGAATGCCAAGGGGCCGGCGGTGAATGAACCGCTGGTGCCGCCCCGGCTTCTGGAAAACCCTGAACAAATTGCGCTGGCTTCATCCCGCGTGCCGACATTGCCGCCGGGAACGTCGCTAAAAAACGCCGAGGCCGAAATGCTGCGCGCCGCCGACCAGGCATTTCTCAATGATTCGGTTCCCGCGCTGGGCGGCTTGACGCCGCGCCAAGCCGCGCTGGATCCGGGCTGGCGACCAAAGCTAATTCAACTCATGAAACAGCGGGTGCAGAGCCACGACCAGCGCAACCTGCAAACCGGCCGCACGGATGACATCAACTGGATGCTCCGGGAACTGCAACTGGACGAATTGGATTTTGAGCCGCCGCCCTGGCGCCCGCCGCCGCCGAAGCTGGAACACGACACTGAGGATTCGGAAACGATGCCGGAACTTGACGAGCCGGTGGACGTGGATCCCAATCGCCCGCCCGCGCCGCCGTTGCCGGATCAACCGTTGGACATCGAGGAAGCCTCCGAACGGCTGGAGGATGCTATGGAACTGTTTGAAACCGCCGCCGAGGCCGAACAGGAACTGCGAGCCAGCGGCGCGACGCTGCTGGAGGATGCCGAAGAACTGACGCGGGATCTGATGACGGAAGCGGATTTCTGTTTTGCCATTCCGTTTCTGTTGCAGATCTGGTTCGCGTTGGTGCCGTCCGGCTGCCGCGCCCCGGAAATTGATTTTGAGGAGCTGGGAAAAAACTTCGCCGCCAATCTGCGTGAACTGGAGAAGAGCGCGAAGGCGGCCACGCCCCAAAAACTACAGGCGTTTTTTCAAAAAGGCCCCCAGCCTGAAATGATGCTTGTGCTGTTGGGAGCCTTTATTCCCGCTTCAACGGATGCGCCCGAGGAAATTCGGCCGTCACCAGACGCCCAGCCCGTGATTTTGGCGCTGTTGAAAACCGTGGTGGAAACATTGGATGCGGCCCTGCGCCGAAAATGAAGCCGTCCACCGTTTCTTCAGATGGAGACCGGCGGGACGCCCTGCCTACTCCTCCACCGGCACCACGAGGCTGTCCATGATGTAATCCTTGCGCTCCGGCATGTTCTTGCCCATCCAGAAATTGAAGATGGGCGCGGACTCGACGCGCGGCGCAAATTCAATTTTGCTCGGGCGCATCTGTTTGCCGATGAACTGCGCGAATTCCTTCGGGCTGATTTCGCCCTGGCCTATGAATGGCGTGATCCCCGGCTTGCTGTTGGTTAGAAACTTCTAATGTTCGCTTAACTCTTTTCCAATCCGTCATCGGCGACACTGGGCGCGTATGAAACAAACATTCATCCTCTTAATCGGCGCCGCGTTCGCGGCGGTAACCACGGCTCAAGCCAGCGTTTCCCAACAGACGCTCGACAACCTCAACGCCGCCTTCCAAGGCGAATCTAATGCGGCGCATCGCTATGAAGCGTTTGCCAGAAAAGCCGACAGCGAAGGCTACGTTTATGCCGCGCGCTTGTTCCGGGCCGCCTCAAAAGCCGAGTCCATCCACCGGGAAACGCACAAAAAAACGATTTTGGAACTCGGCGGCAAAATCAAGGACTTCAAACTCGACGAAGTGAAACCCGGCATGACGGCGGAAAATCTCCAGGCCGCCATCAAGGGTGAAAGCTACGAACGCGACACCATGTATCCGGAATTTATCGCGCTGGCAAAAAAAGACGGGTCGAAACCTGCTCTCCGCACGCTGCTCTATGCTCAAAAAGCCGAAGTGGAACATGCCAAGCTTTATCAGGACGCCCTCGACAATCTCGGCAAGAACGCGGACCTGACCATTTACGTATGCAAAGTTTGCGGCTACACCGTCAACAAGCTGCCTGCCAGCAATTGTCCAAGCTGTCGTGAACCGGCAAGCAATTACGAACTCATCAATTAACCGAGCCGCTTATGAACTTCCTTCCCGCCATCCCGGATCCATTGCACCCCGCGCTGGTTCACTTCCCGATCGTGCTGATCCTGCTGGGAACCATAACATCCGTCCTCGCCGTGTTCTGGCGCAAAGGGTATGTGCCTGCCTTCGCCGCTGCGCTGCTGCTGCTGGGCGCAATCGGCGCGTGGGCGTCGGTGGCCACAGGAAAATCCGACGGTGGACTTATTGAAAATACAAGCGTTGGGGTTGAAGCTCTGTTGGAAGCCCATGAAAACTGGGCGGAACGCACCTTGACGGCGGCGGCCATCGCAGCCGCGATGGCGGCGGCATCCGTGGCGCTGTTCCGATTCCCCCGCGTTGAGCGGGGCGTCGCTGTTGCCGCCGCATTCGCCGCCATGGTGGCGGCATGGATGGTGTATGAAACGGGGCATCGGGGCGGCGCGCTGGTTTATCAGCATGGCGCCGGTGTGAACACTACGAGCGCCACCACCGTTTTGGAAACTTCAGCCGTGGCTCAATCAAGTGAAAGCTTGAAGGAGCGGGACCGGGATTGAAACCGTGGGTTTGAGGTGCCGACCGCTTGCGGTTGGAGCAAATCTTCGCTAAACAAGGTGACGTCGTGAAAATTCTATTGGCAGAAGATGACAGCAAGCTGCTGCGGCATCTCGCCGCCGGTTTGCGCGAGGCCGGCCACACGGTGGATTGCGCGCACGACGGCGCCGAGGCGCGCTGGGCGGCGGAGAATGGCGCGCACGATGTGCTGGTGCTCGACATCATGATGCCGCAACTGGATGGCGTTACCCTCGTGCGCAATCTGCGCCGGCGTGGTTTGGCAGTGCCGATTCTATTCATCACGGCGCGAGGCGAAGTGCGGGATCGCGTGGCCGGTCTGGACGCCGGCGCGGATGATTACCTTGTAAAGCCGTTCTCGCTGGACGAACTCCTCGCGCGGTTGCGGGCGCTCGGACGCCGCCAACGGGGCGAATTGAATCACCTTTTGCGCGTCAGCGACTTGGAAATAGATCTGGTGGCACACACTGTCAAACGGGGCGAACGCCAGATTGAGCTGACGAACCGCGAGTTTGCCCTGCTGGAATTTCTCGCCCAAGCCTCGCCCAAAACGGTCGGAAAAACAGCAATCGTGGAGCATGTGTGGGATCAACATTTCGACGGCGGCACCAATGTCGTGAACGTTTATATCAATTACCTCCGGGCGAAGGTTGATTTGCCGGACGAGCCTTCACTCATCCGCACCGTGCGCGGCGTCGGCTTCGCGCTGGTGCCACCGGAGGCCGCATGAAATCGCTGCGCTGGCGGCTCACACTTTGGTTCAGCCTCAGCATGCTCGTCGTAGTGACGGGGCTGATTCTGACCGCCCGCTGGCATCTGGATTACGAATTGCGCCAGGAAAAATGGGAACACACCACGCCACTGCATCCCGACTGGATTCTGCATGGCAGCTATAGTGACACGGAGGTTCAGGAAATTCTGGGCGAGCTGGTGAGATTTTGGATTCTGGTGGCGGTTCCGCTGGTTTCGCTGGCGCTGGTTTCCGCTTTTTTCATCGCGCGCCGTTCGATTCGGCCGGTTCAGGAATTAAATCGCCAGCTTTCGAATCTCGGCCCGAACACGCTGGCGGAACGGCTGCACGCGCCGGACGTGGATCCGGAAGTGGGCGAACTGGTCCGCCGCGTCAATGAGTTGCTCGCCCGGCTGGAACAGGCGTTTACCCACTTGCAGGAATACACCACCCAGGTGGCCCATGAATTGCGAACGCCGTTGCAGTTGATGCGGCTGCAGATCGAGGCCAACGCGGCGGGAATGAAACCTGAACTGGCGGAGGAGTTGCAGGAGGAACTCGCGCGGCTGACCAGCCACGTCGAAAACGCGTTGACCATTGCCCGCGCCGAGCAAGGCCGGCTGGAACTACGGCCCGAACCTCTGGTGTTGAAAGACTTCCTCAACGACACGCTTGAACTGTTTTCCCGGCTGGCCCAGAACGAGGGCCGACGTTTGCTCTGGTCCTGTCCTCCGGAGATCGTGGTGCAAGTGGATCGCGGCACTCTCAAGCAAACCCTTTTCAATTTGCTTTCCAACGCCTTGAATCATGGCAAGCAGGACATCCTGCTTCGGGTCCGCCCGCATCGCGGCTGCGTCACTCTCCTCCTCGGCAATCGTGTGGCGGAGCGGACGCAGCCATCCCGGCAAGGATTGGGCATCGGGCTTCGGCTCGTTCAAGCCTTGACCAGCCAGATGGAGCAAACCCGGCTGGTCATCCGTCACCGAAGTTTTTTCTGGGTCCGACTCCAATTGCCAATAGCCAAGCAATCATGAATCACCTGCGCGACATCAGCATCGGCAATTGGCCAACGCGTTCAAGGTGCCGCAGAAAGTGTGATCCGTCATGGATGGTTTGCGTTGCCACATCGTTTCCGGAAACCCGTCAAATCAGCGTAAAGATTTCCGTTAACTTTCCTGGCCCGGTTGTATTTACAGTCGGCATCAAGCCGGCAGGCACTATGCTTTACTCCTCCACCGCCACCACGAGGCTGTCCATGATGTAGTCCTTGCGTTCGGGCGTATTCTTGCCCATGTAGAAATTCAGGATGGGCGCGGACTCCGTGCGCGGGGCGTATTCCACCTTGCTCAGGCGCATTTGCTTGCCGATGAATTGCGCGAATTCCTTGGGACTGATTTCGCCCAAACCTTTGAAACGGGTGATCTCTGGTTTGCCGCCCAGTTTCGCCGCCGCCGCATCGCGCTCCGTTTCGCTGTAGCAGTAAATCGTCTCCTGCTTATTGCGCACGCGGAACAACGGGGTTTCCAGCACGTAAACGTGACCGTCGTGGACGAGTTGCTCAAAGAACTTGAAGAAATACGTGATCATCAGGTTGCGGATGTGCATGCCGTCCACGTCCGCGTCGGTGGCGAGAATCACCTTCTCATAGCGCAGGCTTTCGGTGGTGTCCTCCACATTGAGCGCCTGCATGAGATTATACATCTCGTCGTTTTTATACATCACATCGCGTTTGAGATCCCAGACGTTGAGCGGCTTGCCCTTGAGCACGAACACGGCCTGGTTGTTGACGTCGCGACAACTGGTGATGGAGCCGGCGGCGGACTGACCTTCGCAAATGAAAACCATCGTGCCGCGGCCTTTGTCCTTTTTCCGGTCGAAATGATGTTTGCAATCCTTGAGTTGCGGAATGCGGAACGTGATGGCCTTGGCGCGCTCGCGGGCCAGCTTTTTCACGTTGAGCAGCTCCTTGCGCAACTCCTGCGTGTCCTTGACCTTGGCAATGATGGTTTCCGCGATCTGTTTGTTGCGCTGGAAAAAATGCAGCAGTTCCTCGCGCACGCTGTTCACCAGTTCGGTGCGGATTTCGGTATTGCCGAGCTTGTTTTTGGTCTGTGACTCAAAGATGGGATCTTTCAGGCGGATGGATACCGCGCCAACCATCGCCTCGCGGACATCGTCGCCATCGAATTTGCCGTTGCAATATTCGTTCACCGCCTTGAGCAACCCTTCACGAAACGCGCTCAAATGCGTGCCGCCGTCGCTGGTATATTGGCCGTTGACGAAGGAAAAGAACGTTTCGCCGTAGCGCGAATTGCTGTGCGTAAAGCAGAATTCCAGCGTCTTGCCGCTGTAATGCAGTGGCGAATAAATCGGTTCGCTGCCGTCGGTGCCCAGTTCCTCCATCACCAAATCCATCAAGCCGTGCCGCGACTGGAAAACCGTTGGTTCGGCGCCGGGCGTGTTGAGAACCAGCTTTAGTCCGGTATTCAGATAGCTGTAATGGCGCAGACGGCGCTCGACGAACTCCAGTTTGTATTCGCTGCTCTTGAAAATTTCCGGATCCGGCTCAAACTCAATGAACGTGCCATTGGGCTCCTTGGTTTTGCCGGCTTCTTCCTTCTTCAGCTTGCCGATCTTGAATTGTGCCTCGGCGAATTCACCATCGCGATGGCTGCGCACGAGAAAATGCTTGGAAAGCGCGTTGACGGCCTTGGTGCCCACGCCGTTGAGGCCGACGCTGAATTGAAACACGTCGTCGTTGTATTTCGCGCCGGTGTTGATCTTGGAAACGCAATCCACCACCTTGCCTAGCGGAATGCCGCGGCCGAAATCGCGCACCGTGACGCGATTGCCTTCGAGGCCGATCTGGACTTCCTTGCCGTTGCCCATGATGAATTCATCAATGGCGTTGTCCACGACTTCCTTGAGCAGGATATAACAGCCGTCATCCGGATGCGTGCCATTGCCGGTGCGCCCGATATACATGCCGGTGCGCAACCGAATGTGCTCCAGCGAACTCAGGGTTTTAATCTTGCTCTCGTCGTAAACAGCTTGGGGTTTCTCGGCCATAAATGCGGCGGGAAAGATGGGGCAAACCGGCGCGGATTTCAACGCAAAGGCGCGGGTTTTCGCCGTTAAAAATGTTGTCTCTGGGGTTGCGGTGTCAAAATCCGGCATCCCACGCGGGTTATGCGCCCCACGCCGGCACGCTTCTGGCAATGATCCAAAGCAGGTTGTCCAATTTTCCGAGCGCATCCGTTTTCGGGCTGCGCGTGTTGTAAACGGCGGCCCATGAAAGTTTGCTGTGCGTATGCACCATGATGCTGATGCTGCCGGGCAGGCTGCCGGCATGCCAGGCGTTGCCCGCCGGATTCACGGACAGCCCGCAGGCATAGGCCGGATTGGCCCCGCTGCCCGTGGTCATCTGCTTCAAACTTTCCGGCTTCAGTAGTGGCATCATACCGGCGTCATCCGTCGGCGCGAACAAGCTGGCGAGAAAGGCGGCCAGGTCGCTGGCCGACGCGATCCAGCCGCCATGCGAATCCATGCGCGCGATGGGAAAATTGTATGGATTTTCTCCCGCCTGACCGTAATAGCGCACTTCGTTGCGGGCGGCTGTTTGCGAGCCAATTTCCATATCCCTGAGGTTCGCCGGGCGCAACACCGCCTGCCGCACAAACGCCGCATAAGACTGACCGCTGACGTGTTCAATCACACGGCCAAGCACGCCATAGCCGAAGTTGGAATAGTCATAATGTTCACCGGGCGGATGTTCCAACGGGTGAGTCTCGAGCGTCCAGCGGATCAGTTGATCCTGATTCTTCCCCGTTTCTGCAAACATGGGATCATTTGCGTGGTTTCCCCAGCCGCCGCCGGTGTGCGTCAGCAGATGATGAATGGTGATGGCGTGAATCCAATCCCGTTGCGGCCCGGCTTCGGAGAACTGCCGCAAAATGCCGTCCGCCGTAAAAACCTTGTCCTTTAAACTTAACCGGCCCATTTCCATCAACCGGAAAATGGCGGCTGACGTGAACGCTTTAGAACAACTGGCGATGCGAAATAAACTGTCCGAGGCAACCGCCTGATGCTCCTCGCGGTTGGCCCAGCCAAAATTCCCGGCATAAAGAACGCGCGCCCCGCGCCGGTAGGTCAGTTGCATCCCGGGCACGGAAAATTCCTCCATGTAATCGCGGATGAGTTGTTCGGAATGCGCGGGCAAGTTAACAGACGCAGCCTGCGTCTGAGCACCCGCCGCCGACCAGCCGCCGACGAGCAACCCCGCGCCGAACGTCGCGGTGACCTGCAGCATTTCTCGACGGGTGACGTAGCGTGTCATTACGTCGTCGATGCTGGCTGAGTTTTCCGGCGGCAGCAAATGAAATAATGCGCGCCGAGGTGTGAACTGCAAGGCTGCAAACCTGAAACCGCCGGCTATTTGTCTTCCAGTTTTGGTGGCGTGGCGTCGCGGTTGGCGCGAATGGTTTCCTTGATTTTGTTGAAGGGAATCACGCCGGCGCGCGTTGCCCAATCGTCGTATTCCTGGTTCAAACGGGCAACGACGTCCGGATGTTCCGCCGCCACATCATGGGATTCAATCCGGTCGTGGGAAATGTCAAACAACTCCCATTCGGTTTTGTTGGGCAAGGCAACCAGCTTCCAGTGGCCGTCACGAATCGCGCGATTGCCTTCGTGCTCCCAGCAGAACAGC
>JAKALA010000057.1 GCA_021813325.1 bacterium
GGTTTCCCCGCCGGGGCTGCGGTCGGTTTAATTCGCATCCCAAGTTTCCCCGCAACTTATCCGCGTGGCACGCAAATTCCTCAAGAAATGCCCGCCCCCCCAAAAAAAACTTATGGGTAATTGAAAGGGTCGCAGCCGGTCGAAACAAGATTTGCCACATCGCGCAATTGCAATTCCGAATGCGAATCTTTCGCCCAATACAGTTTTGAAAGAATCAAATCCTCCTTGCTCACGATCCACGTCGCGAAGTCTTCAATCTTGATGCGCTGCCGGCGGCTGAATTCCGCGAGCCGGTATTCACTTTGTTTGCGCACGATGTAATCCACCTTGATGACACTTTCGTTGTGGATCAGATTGAACAGTGAACGCTGCGCGATGGAGCTGTCCACAGCTTCGCGGGAAACGTAATAATCCGGGCTGAACAATTCAACCCAACCACGCGCGCCGCATCCGCCGGTCGCAGTGCTACGACGACATCAATATCGCGCGTCATGCGCGGCTGGGCGTAGTAATTCATCGCCACCGAGCCGGTCAGCATGTAAGCAAGGCCCGCGCTGTCGAGTCGCACTGAGACATCGCGCACGATGTCGAGTTCGTTCTGCATTTTCGACCTCCGATTTCTACCGGTTCAATTCCGCGAATGACACATCCACCAGCAAATCCGCGGCGATTTTTTCCAAATCCGCTTTCAAGGCGGCCGGATCGCCGCGCCCGGGCAGTTGCAGCCGGGCGCTGGCTTTGAACAAGATTTCGCCGGACATCGGCGCGCTGGTCACTTCGCTCGTGAATTCCTCGACATTCACGCCGGCGCGAGCCAGCGCGGCCGTGATGTCGCGCACAATTCCCGGACGATCGCCGCCCACGATTTCCAGCCGGGTCTGCTTGCCCGTGGCGGCGATGTTGGCCGAGGGCGCATCGCGCACCAGAATTTGCAGTCCGCCGGTCTGGAGCGTTTGCAAGGCGGCCAGCAATGCCGATTGCTGTTCCGCCGGAACTTCAATGCGCAAAATGCCGGCAAACTCACCGCCCAGCCGGCACATGCGGCTTTCGAGCCAGTTGCCGCCGTGCTGCGCCACGACGCGGGCGACGGATTCCACCAACCCGGTGCGATCCGGGCTGATAATGGTCATGACGAGCGGAACGGGCATGGTCGGAAATCAAGCCTGGCTGGTGATTTTGCGCCAATCCACGCCTTGCTTGCCGGCGTAGATGGCAAACGCCTTTTCGTTCTGAATCAACACCGCGCGCACCACGCTGGAATCATCCGCCCGGCCCAAATCCAGCAGACTGTCGGGAATGACCCCCGTTTTTTTGTGGGCATAAATCAGCGCGAACACCGCCTGCGCCAACGCCATAAAAGGCAGTTCATTATAGGCGCCTTCAACGGAGTCTTCGACCGCGTCGGCCAAAAATTCAAGCTGGTTGACCAGATGCGGGAACTGAGGCGCTTTGATCTGGGTAAATTCCAGTTTCCATTGGGGCAGGAGGCGCAGAACCTGATCAGCCAGGGCGGGCGTGATGGCCGCCGCGCCATTGTTCACGAAGTTGACGATTTCGGGCATGCCCGCAATGTAGGAAAAACTTCGCGCTCGTCAAAGGCAAATTGTCGGATTATGCCCGCCGCGTTTCATTTGGCTTTGACGCCGCCTTGGCCGGCGGATGCTCCCCAATCGGGCAACGTCCGGCGGAATCAAATTTTGTAGAATTGCTCCCAGTCTTTGCGCGGCGGCACGCCGGCCAGCAGTTCATTGGCGACCTTGTGATTGGTGATCCGCTGGGTGGCGGGATCAAACGCCAGTTTGGCGTTCACGTGCTGGGCCACAATGCCCAAGGCCATGGTCTGGCACAACGGCCCGGCCACGCTGAACGGCGAACGCGTGTGTTCCTCGCCTTTGCAGGACAGCAGGAAGTTTTTGAAGTGATTGGAAGGACTCCGCGGCACGGGCGGTAATTTGTCCGCCATTTCCAAGGCCTTGGATTTTGGAATGATTTCCAGGATCGAGCCGTGCGAGCCGCCTTTAAACGTCAAACCTTCGCCGTAAATGACTTTGCCGGGCGGATGAACCTTGGTGTCGATGGCGCCTTTTGAGGGCGCGGGAATATTGGGGTCCACCACGGCATCGCCGAAGGAAGCGGGCAGCGACGGCAGGTTTTTCACGCCGTCATACCAGGTCAATTCCACCGGCGGCAGATGGCCGCGCCGGGGAAAACGGAACGCGAGCGTCGAAGCCTGGGGAAATATGTAGGGGCTCCAGCCCTCCAGCATCACGGCTTCAACTTCGGTCGGCAAACCCATCTTTAAAAATTCGTGGGCCGTGTCGAAAATATGCGCGCCCCAGTCGCCCAATGCGCCGTCGCCAAAGTCATACCAGGAACGCCAGTCGCCGTTCACGTAGCCCTTGTTGTAGGGATGATATTGCGCCGTCGCCAGCCAGCAATCCCAGTCGAGCGTTTCCGGAATGGGTTGTTCCGGCAGATACCCGTTCACCTTCATGCCATGCCAGCGGCGCGGATTGTTCATGAACGCCGTGATTTTGGTGACGTTCTTGATGATGCCGGCATCCACCCAGGCTTTGAACTGGAAATAGTTCGCTTCGGAATGCCCTTGATTTCCCATCTGGGTGACCACGTTGAATTTCTTCGCGGCCCGCATCATCAATTCAATTTGCCGGAAACTTTGTCCCATGGGCTTCTCGCAATAAACATGTTTGCCCAGCGACATGGCCAGCATGGCGATGGGAAAGTGCGAAAAATCCGGCGTGCCCACGCTCACCGCTTCGATTTGTTTGCCCATTTTGTCAAACATCACCCGGAAGTCTTGAAACCGGGGAACCGAAGGAAACAGCTCCAGCACGCTCCGCGTGTGCGGCGCGCCCATGTCGGTATCGCACAAGGCGACAATATTGGCCAGCCCGGTGGCGTGCAGCGCCTTGATGATTTCGCCGCCGCGGTTGCCAATGCCGCAGCACGCGAGATTTACTTTGCCGCTCGCCGGCACTTTGGAGACGGACGCACCGTCCGCCGCCAACAGCAGGCGCGGCGTGAATACGGTGGCGGCGCCCGCCGTAAGCACCCCCTTGAGGAAGGAGCGGCGACGCATGGGGGAATTAAACTGATTTTGGTTCTTCATATCGGGGTGCCTCCAGGGTGATCAGTGGGCGGGCAACACGCGGATTTTTACGTTGCGGAAGGCAACCTGGCTGCCGTGTTCCTGCAGGAGAATGTGGCCGTCGGGCCATTCGCCGAATTCGGGAATGTTTTTAAATTTGCTCATTTCCACCGCCTCACGGAACGCGGTGGAGCCACGGTCAAAGGCCAGCGTCATCCGGCCATTCAGCCAGAACTCGACATGTTTGCCCTGGGAAATGATCAGGGCATGGTTCCATTCGCCCACGGGCCGGGTGATTTTGTCCTTGGCGGCGGGAATCAAATCGTAGAGCGATCCGACGGTGCGGTCGCCATTCCGGCCGAGTTTGGCGTCCGGATGGCGCAAATCGTCCAGCACCTGAAATTCCATGCCGATGGCCGAGCCCACCGCCGTGGGTTTGCCGGTGACTTTATTGATGGGCGATATGCTGGGTTGCACAAAGATTTTGATGCCGCTGTTGGCGCCGGGCGTGATCTTGAAATCGGCTTTCAATTCAAAGTTGGCGTAACGCTCGCGGGTGATGATGTCGCCGCCCGCCTGCGATTCGGCATTGCCGCTGGAAACCACGCACAACGCGTCGTCTTCAATTTTCCAACTCTTGGTGGGAAACGTGTCCGATTTGGGACTGCGCCAGCCATCGGTGGTTTTACCGTCCCAAAGCAACTGCCAGCCATCGGCTTTTTCCTGCTCGGTCAAGGTGTTGGGAGCCGCATACGACGTGGGCTTGAGTTCGTGAATGCGAATATTGCGGAAGGAAATTTTCAGGCCGATTTTTTTGGCGTCTTCACCCACCCCATGCACCTGCAAACCAATAACGCCACAGGGCGTTACGGCATCGGTAATATCCGAACGCAACACGCCATTCAGCCAGGTCTTGATGGACGGCCCGTCCGCGATGATGCGCAGCTTGTTCCAGCCGCCGTTTTTGCTGACTTGCCGGCCCTGCTCGGAAAATGCCATGCCCTGTTTTCCCTTTTCGCCGTCCGCCGGACACAGCCAGCCGCGCCGGGCTTCGTCATAAATGCCCGCCGTCCACATGCGACCTCGCGCGGCGTCCATGTCAATTTCGCATTGGTAGCCATGAATGCGGTCCGCGGGAAACTTGTAGGTTTTGCCGTGAATCACGGTCGTGGTTGAACCCGGAAACACTTCGCTGCGGATTTGCACGCCGGAATTGAGCAGCGGATCGCACTTGTATTCCAGCTCCAGTTCAAAATTTCCAAACATTTGTTTCGTGCAGAGAAAGCTGTTGCCCGTGCCGGCGACCGATTCGCCCGTGAGCACGCCGTTTTCAACCGTGTATTTGGCCTTGCCGCTGTGCTCCTCCCAGCCGGCGAGGTTGGTGCCGTTAAACAAATTCACCCAGCCAACCTGGGCGCGCGCGGCCAATCCCGAAATCATGACAGCCGCGGCCGTCACCAGCAGAAGCCGGGGCGATGAAAAAGCCGGAGTGAGCCGGTGGCGGGGTTTTAAGGTCTGGGCAATAACAGGGTTGATGCTCATAAAGAGATGGTTAAGGCGGTTTAAAATTCGTTGTCTGGTCGGACCATACTAGGCCAGCGGGCGGGCAGTTGCTTGTAACGCTGCGGCTATTTTGTGTATTTTATCGGCATGAATCCTGACAAGTTTCGACAAAATTTTCTCGATCAGTTGGATGCCGTCTCGCCGTTACGGCAGCTTTTTGACCTGCTGCCGGATGTGACGTTTTTCATGAAGGACCGGCAAGGACGCTTCATCCTGCGCAACCGGCACGGTTGCGAGTATTGCCAGGTCACTTCGGAACGCGAACTTGTGGGCAAAACCGATTACGATTTTCATCCCAAAGCCCGGGCGGATATGTATGTCAAAGGCGACCAGAAAGTCATGCGCACCGGCGTGCCAATCATCAACGCCATCGAACCCGCTCCGGAAGAAGACGGCTCGGATCGGCTGGTCATCTGTAGCAAAATTCCCGTCCGAGACCGGCAGGGACGCATCATCGGCATCGCCGGCATTCACCGTGAAGTGGAGGGTTTTCGCGCCACCCCAAAATCCTACGGCCAGCTTTCCGAAGCCGTGCAGCATTTGCATAATCATTACGCCAAGCCCCTGACCACGCGTCAGCTCGCCAAAATGGTCGGGGTTTCCAACAGCCAGTTTGCCCGCCGGTTCCAAAAGCTTTTCAATTCCACCCTGCGCCAGTATCTCCTGCGCGTCCGTGTGCGGGTCGCCTGCCGTTTGCTGACTCAAACGGATAAAAGCATCACTGAAATCGCCAACGAAGTCGGGTTTTACGATCACGCGCATTTTTCGCGGACGTTTTCCCGGCTCATGGGCACCGGCCCGCTGGCCTACCGCAAGCACCACCAGCCGGCTTGAGGCTAAAACTTCCAAATCGGCAGCAGTTGGATTTCAGCAAATCGATATTTCTTCCGCGCCGGATTTATGGCTAAATTTGCGCCAAGAAAATGCAAGACCTGATTGCCAAAGCCGGCACGCTGCTCGAAGCGCTGCCCTACATTCAGAAATTCAGCGGCGAAACCTTCGTCGTCAAATACGGCGGCTCGTTCATGGATTCTCCGGATGCCAGCGTGCGCACCGGCGTGGCCCGCGACATCGTTTTTCTGGAAGCCGTGGAGATCAATCCCGTCGTCGTTCACGGCGGCGGCAAGGCCATCACCCGCGCCATGGAAAAAGCCGGGTTGAAAGCCAACTTCATCCAGGGCCAGCGCGTCACCGACGATGCCACCGTGAAAATCGTGGACGACGTCTTGTCCCGCGAAATCAATCCCGAAGTCGTCAAAACCATCAACGACCTGGGCGGCGCCGCCGTGGGCTTTGCCGGACCGGACATCTTCAAATGCAAAAAACTGTTGCTCGACGACAAGGCCAACCCCGGTCAGCAGCTTGATATTGGCTACGTGGGCGAAGTCATCGAGGTCAACGTGGCTCCGCTCAAGGAATGCATCTGGAGCGGTTTCACCCCCGTCATCAGCCCCACCGCCCTTGGCGAGGATGGACACATCTACAACTGCAACGCCGACGTGGCCGCCGCCATGGCGGCCATCGCCCTCAAGGCCAAGCGCCTGGTCTTCATGTCCGACGTGCCCGGCCTCATGCGCGATCCAAAAGACGCCGCCACCGTCATCGCCCATCTGCAAACCAGCGAAGTGCCCGCCCTCAAGGCCGCTGGCATCGTGGACAAAGGCATGATCCCCAAGGTGGACAGCGCCGTGGCCGCCATCAAATCCGGCGTGGAAAAAGTCTCCTTCGTGGACGGCCGCGTGCCGCACTCCGTCATGCTGGAAATCTTCACGGACAAAGGCGTGGGCACGGAAGTGGTGTTGTGATCGGTTGAGACTGACTTGAAAGCTGTGTAAAAATCCAGTTTTTCCAAAGACTTAGTCGCCGTTTCTCAAGCTCCGCCAACGGCACCTTATTTGGATTAGCCCGAGGATGGTTACTTGCGTGGGTATTTTTGATCCCAGGTTGCCGGTCCTTTAACACCCGGGCGGCCCGCGCCAGGGACGTGGCTGCCAAATCCCGATCCATTCCACTCCGGTTTGTAATGGTCTATCAAATGATGTTCAGCATAGTGAACCCATTCTTCCTCGATAATGAGAAAACGGCAGTTCATTTGTGAAAGCCGGATATTCTTTCTCTCGCCAATTTTGCGGGCGTGTTCCGAAAACCGTCTTCGCAAATGGCTTTTACCCGTTGCCTTCCCGATATAAACCAATTCAGACAAGAGATACAACCCGTAGATTCCAGTCTCTGGCGGCGTTTGGAGAGCCGGAAATTCCAGTAATGGACCTTCCTCGAAACGTTCCAGAAGGTGTTTTGGAATATCTAACGGGTTGAATCTGTGAACCGCCAGCGGATCAGTTTGTGAAGATCGTTCCATTTTAATTTGCGGCCAGGTGTTGCTCATGTGCCTGCAAAGTTTGAGCCACGCTGCTCCCTATAACTCGCGCAAGCGTCACCGGAACAGCATTGCCAATTTGCCTCATGCTTTCAGTCCAGGAACTGGAGAATGAATACCAATCGGGAAATGTTTGAAGTCGCGCGCTTTCACGGACGGTGAAATACCTCACACGACCATTCGGATATGCGAGCATATTTTCACCGCCAGGAACCCCATGGTCTCCGGCTTTCAATGTTTTTGCCGGCTCATCAAGGACGCTACCTGTGTGTCCGGGATATTTTCGCGCGCCCGGTTGGAATTTATGATTGATCACACATGACGCTTCTGGTGAACGCGGGTCTGGCAATCCAACCAGCGAGTCTCTTACCGTCTTCCAACGCAGGGTAAAAGGCAGGGCATCCATTCGTTCGAGCCTACTTAAAAGTTCAGCCGTTGGTTGCGGGCGCATGGCTGGTGGAACATGGTGTTCATCCCAATAGCTTTGATTAAGCCACATGGCTGCTTCTAAAGCATCTTCGGAATGTGTTGGTTTTGGAAAACTCCAGGGTTCATGAATATCCCACCTAAACCCAACCATAACCACGCGCTCACGATGTTGAGGAACCCCATAATCCGCCGCGTTGACCTTCTGAAAAACAACACGGTAGCGAAGCCCAAATTCGACTCCCGCCGTGTGATGTTGTTCCAGTTTCGCAAGATGTTCCGTCCAACTCTCGCTTTCCTGTCGAGCCAGATCGGGGTAATTCATTTGCAACAGAATATAACCAAAATATTTGGCGAATGACTTGCGCAGTAACCCTCGAACATTCTCAAAAATGAACGCTTTGGGTTGAACCACTCTGACAACATTTATCGCGCTGGGAAACATGTCTCTTCCATCGCGATACCCCTTATGTTTGCCGCCAATTGAAAATGGCTGGCACGGCGGTCCGCCGGAAACTAAATCTACTTGGCCCTGCCAATTCGAAAAATTAACCGAACGGACATCTTTGTCGAAGAGCTGAACATCCAGTCTCATTGCCTCCTTAAGGTTGTTCCGCAAGGTTCGGCAGGAATCAATATCGCGTTCAACCATTGCCAACGGCCTGAAACCGGCATTGTGCAATCCCAATGCAAGACCGCCTCCGCCGGCAAACAGTTCAATCGAGTTCATTTGAGCATGGTTTAATGGTGTTTTTCCGCCGATGCAAGCATGGTTTGAATTTTGCGTATAATTTTCCGGGGATCATCCAAAGAGTGTTCCCAAAAACGAACAACCTTCCAATTATTGGCGCGCAGTGTTCGCCCAACCTTGCGGTCTCGAACCTTGTTTCGTTGCATTTTCGGGATCCAGAAATCGCGCCTTGATTTTGGCATCCGACAGTGCCACGGGCAGCCATGCCAAAAACACCCATCCACAAACACCGCCAACCGTTCGCGGCGGAACACAAAGTCGGGCCTGCCGTTGAGTTTTTGGTTCCTGCGCCAGCCGGTGATTTTGTTGGCGCGGAAAATTGAAATCAATTTGAGTTCCGTATCCTTGTTGCCTTTGGATTTGATTGCGGCCATGACCCGCGACCGCTTTTGCTTTGAAAAAACATCAGCCATTAGTCCAAAAATAAATAAAGCGGTGGTTGCGGGTCAACCGCCGCTTTGTGTGGCCGGGAATTATGGCGTGGGCAACGTTGTCGGCGTCGGGGTTTCCTCGGGCGCGGGACCGTGGCCGGCGTCGGGGTTTCCTCGGGCGCGTTGCCACGCGGCTTGAAAGCGCTGGCCGGTTTCGCCGCCGTCCAGCAGCAGGATCAAGTCGGCCAACTGGTCGAGCATGGCGTCGTCGTCGGTCTCAATCGCCTTGAGCGGGGCACTGCGGTTGACCATCTGGCCGCGTGGCACGTTCACCAGCGGGGGCATAGGCGGGGAAGCATCAAAGCCCCATGCCGGTTTTGATGGCAATCGGAATTTCCACGGTCTTCAAATTTGTCCAGCAGGTGGCGACGATCTTCGCCCGGGCCGCGCTTTGTTTGAGTGTGTATTCCATGAAATAACTGCCCAGGCCGCCGCCCCACGAATTTTTTTGCGCTTCAATCTGGTTTCCCTGCGCATCGAAAAATTCCAGCGACGAGAGGCATTCCAAATCGGTGGCGCTGGCAAAGGTCACGGAGAATGCTTCCTTGTTCGAAAACATCGCCTTGCTCATGCCCGCCTTGGTAATGCTGATGGCCAGATCGCCGCAGGTAAAATGGGTGCCATTGGTGATGGCCACATTTTCGATGGTGAACATTTTGGTTCCCTCGGCAACTTTCACGGACAATTTGCCGGTGATGTTCAGCGCGGTCGCGCCCCTGGCGGGCAGGCCGGCGGCTTGAATTTCCACGTTGGCGAAGGATTCCTTGGCATCCAGCGTGCCGAAGCCGGGCTTGTTGAACGGGCTGACCGACTTGGCCGCCAGCAAATCCGTGCCCCGGTCATCGGTGAAGGTTTCCACTTTGGAGTCAAACTGATCAATGCTGACAATTTTGCCGCTGGCCGGCGCGATGGTCGCCACCACCGTCACACCCGGCGGCTGAAAAAAAGCGCCGCGCGTATCTTCCTTCACCTCCTGATTCCCCGCCGGAGGGGCGACGATGCGCAAGCCGGTGACTTGAATGTTCCACTCGTCCGCGCCGCTGGCGGCGAGGTGAAAACTGGCGATTAAGAAGCCCCAAAACAGCAGTCGGCAGGTATGTTTCATGCCGTCAGCTTAAGAGCCAGCCGGCGCGAAAAAAAACATTTTCCTTTTGCGCCTTTGGTGCATTGTTATGCCCCTGAATTGTGAACGAAATTTTACCAACACCGCCGCCCATTGTGCGAAACGATTACGAAAGCATCCGGGAACTGTTCGCCAAAAACGTCGTGCCCAGCTACGGACGTTTTGAACTCGTGTTCAGCCACGGCGCGGGCAGCTACGTGTTTGATGTCGCCGGCAAGCGTTATCTCGATCTGGGCAGCGGCATTGCCGTGTGCTCGCTGGGCCACGCGCATCCGGCCATCACCGAAGCGCTGACCGAGCAGTCCAAAAAGCTCATTCACGTTTCAAATCTGTATTTCACCGAGCCCCAAGGCCGGCTGGCGGCGGAAATCGTCAAGCGCATCGGCCCGGGCAAAGTTTTCTTCAGCAACAGCGGCGCGGAAGCGAATGAAGGTTTGTTCAAGGCGGCGCGGAAATTCGGTCACGATGAAGGCCGCTTTGAAATTCTGACCGCGATCAATTCCTTCCATGGCCGCACCATGGCCGGCATCGCCGCCACCGGACAGGAGAAGGTTAAAAAAGGCTTCGAGCCTATGATGCCGGGCTTCCGGCATATTCCATTCAACGATCTGGAGGCGGCGCGCAACGCCATTTCCCCGGCGACCGTCGCCATCATGATCGAAGGCGTGCAGGGCGAAGGCGGCATCACTCCGGCCACGCCGGAATATCTGCTCGGGCTGCGGGCGTTGTGCGATGAAAAGAAGCTGCTCCTGCTGATGGATGGCGTGCAGTGCGGTTATTTCCGAACCGGAAAATTCCAGAGCTTCCAACGCATTCTTGAAGGCGTGCCGGGCGGAGAAAAATTTCTGCCCGACGGACTTTCCATGGCCAAGTCGCTGGGCGGCGGTTTTCCCATCGGCGCGTTCTGGCTGCGCGCGCCGTATCAAGATTTGCTTGGACCGGGCACGCACGCCTCGACCTTTGGCGGCACGCCGCTGGCCTGCGCCGTGGCGTTGAAAATCCTGGAAGTCGTCGAAAAGGAAAAGTTGGGCGAAAACGTCCGCAAACTCGGCGCCTGGATGCAGGCGGAACTCGACCGGCTGGCGCAGGAATATCCCACCGCTGTCAAACGGTCGCGAGGAATCGGCTTCATGCTCGGACTGGAACTCGCGGAGAAAATCCCCGCGCTGGCCGCGAGCGACAAACCGGCGGCGATTCAAGTGGTCAATCGCCTGCACGCGGCCGGCGTGCTCACCATTCCGGCGGGAACCCAAGTCATCCGCCTGCTGCCGTCGCTTAACTTGAAACCACAAGAAGCGGGTGAAGGCATTGCGAAAATTGAGGAAGTGATAAAAGCGCTGGTCTGACGCGTCATGAACGCCGCCGCGCTGAAGCACCTGTCCGCCGTGGATCCGGTCATGGCGCGGCTGATCCGCGAAATTGGGCCGTGCCGGTTGGAACCCGAGCCGCGGCGTTCGTCTTTTCAATCGCTCATTCTGGCCGTCGCTCATCAGCAACTGCACGCCAAAGCGGCAAGCAACATCCTTGGCCGGTTTAAAAAACTGTTTCCCGGCCGGCGCTTTCCCAAGCCGGAAGATTTGGCGCAGGTCACGGATGAACAAATCCGCGCCTGCGGTTTTTCCTATTCAAAGATCGCGGCCATTCGCGACATTACTGAAAAAACGCTGTCGGGTGCGGTCCCCAACTCACGGCAGATTGTTAAGCTTGCCGATGAAGCAATCATTGACCGACTTACCGAAGTGCGCGGCGTGGGCCGATGGACCGTTGAGATGCTATTGATTTTTCAGTTGGGACGCCCGGATGTTCTGCCGGTGGACGACTTTGGTGTGCGCAGCGGTTTCCGTCGGGCCTACAAAAAACGTGCTATGCCCAAGCCCAAGGACCTGCTGAAGTTTGGCGAGCGCTGGCGGCCTCATGCCACCACGGCGGCTTGGTATCTCTGGCGGGCGGCGGATACCGACGCCAGAATTTGACCGGGCCGCGCTGGAACATTTAATTTGAGTCAAGCCGGCCATTATGAGGCCACTTGCAACCGGCTTGATTTATCGACTGTTTAAGCTAATTTATTCGGCTCTATTATGGAATTGAATAACGCGGAAATCCGTCGCTACTCGCGGCATTTGATTTTGCCGGAAGTCGGCTTGGCCGGTCAGAAGAAGATCAAAGCCGCCAGTGTTTTGTGCATTGGCGCCGGCGGGCTGGGTTCGCCCATCGCCATGTATCTGGCGGCTGCCGGCATCGGCAAGATCGGCATCGTGGATTTTGACACGGTGGACTATTCCAATCTGCAACGGCAGATCCTTCATACGGACGCCGATGTGGGGCGGCCCAAGGCTGTGTCCGCCAAGGAAACCATCCATGGCATCAATCCCAACACTGAAGTCGTCATCCACAACACGCGCATCAGCTCGGAAAACGCGCTCGACCTCATTCGCCCTTACGACATTGTGGTGGACGGCACGGATAATTTTCCGACGCGCTATCTGACGAACGACGCCTGTGTCTTATTGAAGAAGCCGAATGTTTACGGCTCAATTTTCCGGTTTGAAGGCCAAGCCAGCGTCTTTGCGCCGCATCTCGGCGGACCGTGCTATCGCTGTCTCTATCCCGAGCCGCCGCCGCCCGGCATGGTGCCGAGCTGCGCGGAAGGCGGGGTGCTGGGGGTATTGCCCGGCATCATCGGCTGTATTCAGGCGACGGAGATTCTCAAGCTCGCCATCGGCAAAGGCACGTCGCTGGCCGGACGGCTGGTGCTGTTCAATGCGTTGGACATGAAGTTCCGCGAGTTGAAGCTGCGCCGCGATCCGCAATGTCCGATTTGCGGCGATCATCCCACGATCAAGGAATTGATCGATTACGAGCAGTTCTGCGGCATTGTGCCGGAGGCGGAAAACCCCGGCAATCCGGACGAAGTGACGGTCCAGGATATGAAAAAAGCGCTGGATAATCCGGGCCTCGGCATCAAAGTCGTGGACGTGCGGGAAACCTATGAATATGAAATTGCCCGGGTGGAAGGCGTGCCGCTGCTGCCGATGAGCCAGTTGCAACAGCGTTTCACCGAGCTGGACCCGAACACCCAGTATTATCTTCTGTGCAAGGTGGGGGCGCGCTCGCATCAGGCGATGCAGTTCTTGCGTCAACAGGGATTTAAATACGTCAAAAATGTCAAAGACGGCATCAATGCGTGGTCGGTGGAAATCGACCGCAACGTGCCGCGGTATTGAGGGGTTGTGGTTGTTGGCACTTCAGCCAATTTTTAAGGGTCTAGCCTCGAAAGCCCCACTGATTCTTCAACTCGTCAAACCCGTTCGCCGCCGGGTTTGGCTGCTGTATTTGTCAGAGCGTGCATATTACCCCGAAGTTTTTACGTTCTGCCCTTCTGCAATGCCTTGTTTGTTTCCCGGCTCTTTCAATCATTTCGCCCTCGGCGGCCTGACCGTAAAGCGGATGCACCGGCGCATTAGTTGGTCGTCTGGACAATCATCGGCAGACCAAAGCGGGCGTTTTCACGCGCGGCTGCCTGTTGCGCCTTGCGAATGGCCCGTTGCGCCTTGGTGGCAAAGGGCGATTGCGCTCCCCGCGCCTTAGCGACCGGCTTCGATTTGTTTTTGGATGCGATCATAAATTTTCGGTTCAATCAATAATGCCGTCCGGCCTTGCCAGCGGGCAATTAATTTTGGCGGGCTTCCCGCCGCATTAAACAGCAGGGCTTCGTCCGCCAAGGGAAGATACAGCGAAACGAAATTCCGTAAACTCGGCAAAAAGCGCCGTCGCAATGCCAATAATTCCCGCCAGCGCGCCAACAACAACCGCGCCGACTGCACCGCCATCAGGCCGGGCTGGAGGGGGGACAGGCCCGCCGCCAGCAAATCCGCATTGAGAAATTCCACCACGTTGGCCGCTGGCAGAAATTCCCGCGCAAACGTGGTTTTGCCCGCGCCATTCGGGCCGCCGATAACGTAGATCACTGCGCTGCCGGGTTTGGTTTCTTGGCTCATATCATCTCCCCGTCTTGTTTGTCTCGCTGTGATTTTGGCTTTTTCATCTTCGCAACTTTGGCTTCCTCGGCGGCGCGTTCCAGGTTCAGGGCCAGCAACTTTTCCAAAATTTGTGCATCCGTCAAATCCTCGGTGGCCTGTCCGGCTCGGACCCAGCCGTAAGCGCGGGCGACGGCGGCATCGAGTTTTTTGTGCGCCAAGTCCAGCCATGGTCGCATGTGAAGTCACCCCTGCGGCCAATCCAGTAGAGACACCCGCAGAACACACGGAAGGGGCGGCGGTGGCGGAGCGCGGCGAAGCCGCGCCCGCCGCTGCCGCCCTTCCTAGTCAAGAGAGTGATAATTGCATTGAAAGTAAGGATGAGCCGCTTTCGCCTTACCGCCGGAAATGCCGCCACCGGCTGATTACGGCGATTGAATGGATGGTTAAAAAGCACGGCATCGAGCGCGTCGGTGTCCTCACGCTGACCTTTGGCGTCCCCGGTTCCGGTCGGGGTTCGCAGGCCACCAGAGAATTGCGCGAACTCGCCAAAGACTTGGATTTCGTCCAAAAGCGGTGGCATTCGCTAAACAGCAACATCATCCGGCATCGTTACAAGGATTGGATTATGATTCTTGAACCGCATAAGGATGGCGTCTGGCACATTCATGTCGTCGTCGCGACTCAAGAAGACATCCGCACCGGCACAGACATTGAAACGCTGACAAATTACAGCCTGCCCTATTGGATGCGGCGGGGAAAACACCTTCGCAATGAAGCGCTGGCGAAAGAATGGCGGGAACTGCGGCAAATCGCCTGCAAGTATCGTTTTGGCCGGATCGAGTTGCTGCCGGTTAAGAAAACCGGTGAAGCGTTGGCGCGTTATCTGGCCGACTATTTAAGCAAATCCTTCAGGCTGGTTCCGGCGGGCAAAAAATCGCGGCTGGTGCGGCTGTCGCGAAGTGTCAGCAAGGCCGTGAACATGAAATTTTCGCCGGTGACGCTGGGGAATCTGATTTACCGGACACGCTTGAAAATAACGGCGGACATACTGCACTTGGACGATTACGGCGGCTTTGCGGATTTTCTCGGCTCCCGGTGGAATTACTACTTGGGCGATTTGATTGCCGCGATACCAGTGCCGATGAAGTTTGCGAAGGGTGATTTTGAATGCGGCGTTGCCGTCAATATTTTGAACGACTACACCGAAAATCCGTTGCCGTATTTGGATGAAGACGGCAAAAAGAAAATGGTGGCGGTGAGTGCGGCCTTGCTGGAAAAGTTTCGGGAACTGGCGTTTGATGAAATGGCGGAAATGCGCTGGCGGGAGTCGCAGCCGGCGGAAGCGGATGAAATTGACCTCGGCCCCGTGACGGAAGCGGATTTGCAGCATGATTTGCTGGCGGATTCAAACGAGCCGTTTTGAAACCGTCCCCGCCAACTTGACAGCCTTCAACCCTGTGGCACAATTGAGGCATGACTGAGCAAATCCGGCTTCGTATTGACAGCAACCTTGTGGAAGAGGCGGACGAGGTGTGCCGTGAAATGGGCATCACGCCGACGGCGGCGGTGTCCATGTTCTTTGCGCAGATGGTCAAGCTGCGCGGCCTGCCGTTCCGTCCGAGTGATTTTCCGGCGTTGGATGAATACGGCGTCACGCTGGCGCAGGCTACGGCGGCGGAAGACGCCGTGATTAAGGAATTTGCCGCCGAGCGCAAGGCTGGAAAAACGGTGATGTTCACCGGAAAGCTGCCGCGATGATAAAAATCGAAATCGGACAGCGTTTAATCAAGTCCATCCGCCGCCAGCCGGAGATTGTTGACGAGTTGGAAAAAATACTGGCTTTGATTGCGCGCGATTTTGGAAAACCCCACCAGCACGCCGGACTTGGTTTAAGAAAGATTGCCCCGCGCTCCTACGAGGCAAGGATTGGCTTGCAACTGCGAATCGTTTTGGTTCACCTGCCGGACCGGTTGCTGGCCTACGATTTGATGACGCACGAACAAGTCCGCACCTGGCTCAAGCGTTAAAAGTTTGCCTGCCTGCGGCTTCGCGGTGGCTGAGAGGACAGCGGAAATAACCGCATTTTAACCTCTGGCGAGCTGTTCCAATTACTTCTTTTGCCGGCGCGCCTGATCGCGGGCGATGGCGGCATGAACAAGCTCCGAGTCTAACCGTGCGTTGGTTTGTTGCAACCGCGCCAGCGTGGGCGGCAGTTCAAGCAATCTGCGGGTGGCGGCCTGTTCCAAAAGTCCAATCGTGCCCACCACGGCCAAGCCGCATTGGATCGCCGCGTTGCGTCCCGCCCGGTCGTCCATCAAAACCGCGTCCGCGTGGATTTCTTGGGCAAGGCAAATGGCTTCCAATTCGCCGGCGTCAATGTCCAGCTTGAGCGTCACCGTTTTGGGCGACTGCACCGCCACCCAAGCCGGCAAGGCCGAAGCCCATTGGCGCACTGGTGACGGCGTGTTGGGCTGCTGCAACTCTTGAAACACGGCGGAAGGAATCACCACTTGCCGGAATAATTTTGGCAGAATGCCCTCGGCATTGCACAAAATCAGATAGTGCAAAGGCGAAGTGTCGGAAACGACCACGCTCACGGCTTGGAAAGGATTTTTTCCAGCGTGGCGCTGTCGGCGGCGAGGTCGGCGGCGGAATAATTGACCGGCACAGTCCGCCGGGCTAGAAACGCCTCCGTTTGCCAGTAATCCAAGCCGAGCATGGCACCAACCTGCCGTTGCGAGAGCCGTCCGGCGCGGTAGCCTTCAATCGCCGCGTCCTCCATGACGTGACGGCCAACCGCGTCCGGGGTTTCTCCCCATTGGCGGGCAATCTGGTCGGGCAATTCCATGGTGACTTGCATGACGCTTGGAATCTAGCACGTCTCCGGCGGTTTTGGCAATTGCCTTCGGGCACTACCAACATTCACACCATTTCATCCGCCGCCTTCGCCCGCTGCGCTTTCGGCTTTTTCTCTTTGACGGGTTTGGCTTCTGCTGCTGCACGCTCAAGGTTCAGGGCCAGCAACTTTTCCAAAATCTGTTCGTCGGTAAGATCGGCGGGCCAACCGTAGGCGGCGGCGACGGCGGCATCGAGTTTCTTGTGCGCCAAGTCCAGCCACGCGGGGCGCTCGTTGTAAAGATTCGTGAGCGTGCGCTTTTTCAATTTCTCGGCGCACTCGGCGTCTTTGGGTTCTAGGCGCGGATAACGCACCGTGCCGACGCCGGTTTTGGCATCCACCGTTTTGGCGTCAAGGTAGCGTTGCCACGGGCCAGACACGCTGCCGGAAAATTCCAGAATCTTTTCCGCCGTCCATTCCGGCGGATTCAGCCAGCGTTCGCGCAACTCGTTCAACTCTTTGGCGGCGGCGGCGATGGCGGCTTCCTGCGCGGTCGTCGGGCGCGGAAACGGAAAAGTTTCAAAGCACGTTGTCGGCGTGTAGCGCGGGCGATCTTCAAGGTGCGTGCCCTGTTTCAAAGCCCAAACGCGGTGAATTGACGATTGCATCACGCCTAAAAACCAATCTCTATCGCTCGCAAAAACGTAAATGCCGTCATCTGGCAAAATAGCTGGATTCAGCCAACAGAAAATCAAATGCTTGGCGTGCCTGACAACGGCAACGCAGCGCGAAAGTTTTGAAACGGCCTCGCGCATTTCCGGTCCAGGACGTTTGTGAATCCAAAAATTATTTCGTGTCCGTGGTTCGTTATTTTTGTCGCGCTCCGGTTTTACCTTCTCAATTACCCAAGCAAAAGGTTTTTCGTAGCCGGACATTGTATCAAGCGGCAAACTTGAACCGGCGTCAATAATCCACCATGAACGCCGCGCTTTAATCAAAGCGTCTCCATTAACCCAAAGTCGCAAAACGTCGGAGTTCGGTTTGCCGTGCGGATTCGGATGCTCTAACCAACTGGAAGCAATTTCGTCTGCCACTTCAAACTCGCCAGCTTTCTTTGAACCGATAAAACAAAGTTCGAGATTAGCTGCCAAAACTTTTGCCTCTGTAATGTCAGCGTGAGAAGTCAGATTCGCATTTATTTCCGAAACGCATTTTGAATCTAAAACTCGATTGGTCTCTGTGCCATCATCAAAACCAATCATGCTGACATTCACCGCTGCACCGGCCAGAACCCATTCACGAGAACTTTCGGCGAAGAAAATATCGCCAGATTTTTTGATGCGATTCAAAACCTCGCGGTTTGCTCCTCCGCGAATTCCCTGCGTCGCTAGCAAGCCGGCGCGTTTGCATTTTCCGTTTTCAATTAGTTCACGCGCCTTTTCAAACCAGTAGCAGCATAGATCGGCCGCACCCGGCAAACGATTTCCATAAATGCGCCAAAGTTCTTTTTGATACTCGCGGCCAAGTTCTTCCCACAGCCGACTGCCGCCCAAAAACGGCGGATTGCCGACGATGACATCGCACTCCGGCCAAGCGCGTTCAACATAGACTTTGAAAAGATTGTCCTGTCCGGTGTGTTCTTCCTCGCGCGCGGCTTTCAGGTTCTTCGCCTTTTTCTTGAACGTCTCGTGCATGAGCGCGTCCTTGTTTTCAAAGCCGTCCAGCACGCGCAAAACCGGCGTGCGGTCGTTGTCAAAACCGTTGTCGCGCCGCCATTGCAGGAAACCAATCTGCACCGAGACTTGCGCCAGTTCGTAGGCGTAGGGATTGATTTCAATGGCCTTCAACTGCTGCACGTTCACCTGCGGCTTGAACTCCAAGCCGATCTGCGTGGCAAAAGTGATGACTTCCTTTTCCAAGTCCAAAAGCAGTTGCAGCGAGACATAAAGAAAGTTGCCGCTGCCGCACGCGGGGTCCAGCACCGTGACGGATGAAAGGTTTTTCAAGAACGCGGCCACCTGGTCCTTTTGCGCCTTGGTGCCCCTGCCCTTTTTGATCGCGGGTATGAGTTTGCCTTTGAGCGCCGACCATTCCCGGCGCAGCGGCGACATCAAAACCGGTTCAACCAGCGTCCGAATATCCGTTTCGCTGGTGTAGTGTGCGCCAAGCTGCGAGCGTTGGTTTTCATCCAAGGCGCGTTCAAACAGCGTGCCCATGATGGACGGTTGAATAAATTGCCAGTCGGCTTCGGCAGCTTCGACGAGGGCTTTTAATTCGTCCTCGTTCAACTCAAACACCGTGGCTTCCTCAAAAAGATGGCCGTTGAAATGGCGGATTTTATGATGGCCAAACATCCCGCCCTTAGCCATGACGTGAAACAGGCTTTCGCACGCGTCGGAAAATTGTAATTGTTTCGGATCGTTGAGCGCGGTTTTCACGATGTCGGTGAAAAGTTCTTCTGGCAAAAGCCCGCTATCCTCGGCGAAGAAACAAAAAACCAGCCGATTCAGAAAACGCGCGATGCGCAGATTTTTGCGCTGGGCGAAATTTACCTGCTTGCGCGTCTTGGCGTCGGCAATTTCCACGCTCTCCCGCTTTTGCAGGGATAAGGCGACTTTGGCGATCTTGGCGGCGAGTTCCTCGGTTACTTCCGCCGTGGTGTGCTTGGGCTTGAGCGCGTCGGGATTTTCAAACAGCGCCCGCAGCACGCGCAGATTTTCCGGCTGGTCAATCTCGGCGTTGGTAAACTCGTATTTTTCTTGAACCGAGCCGTTGAAATTGGTTTTGACGATGTAGCGGTCAAAATCGCAGACGACGAGCAAGGGCGGATTTTCCAGCGACTCGCGATAGCGCAGCAACTGCCTGTAAGCGGCGTCGAGGTCTTTCTTTTTGCCCTTGTATTCAAAGGCGAAGAAGCCGCGTTTCCAGACATCGGCAAAACCGCGTTCCTCCGGCGCGGTGTCGTCGGGCGTATCCAGGTCTAGCTCGGCGTCCTTGACGACGCGCTTTTGAAAACAGAAAAAATCCTTGCCGCTGGGATCGGCCTCTGCCGGTGTCGGCACGCCAAGCATGGCGCACAGGTCATTGAAATGCTCAACGTAGCCGGAAGTTTCCTTGCCCTGGAAGCGAGACCATTTTTTGATAAATTCCGCTGGTGTCATTGCCGCCGGTAAGAGTGGGCAAGCGACTAGGGATTCGCAAGCTAGGAAATACCCCGCCAGCCGCAAGGCCAACCACGACGAAGGCGGCGGTGGTTTCGGAGCCATGAAGCGGAGAAGCCAGCGGCGCTTTGGTCGTGCCATTCCATTTTTGGAGCGACGAAACTTGGCTGGCGGAAATGAGCGATCCTCCGGTCGCGGAAAAGAGCCTGCCAAGATTGGTCGCGATTCGGTGTTGACACACTGATTCAAAGACTTATATTCAAAGACAAATACTAAAGTCGCATGAGCACGAAAAAAGAAAAGCAAACCCTGAAGAAACTGTTCCCCGGAGTGGAATTCAGCCGGGACGGCAACAGCGTAACAATCCCCTTGCCCGGCACGCCAATGCCCAAGGGCGTCAAAAAGACAATGAAGCTCGGGGATGAAATTGACAATCCCTGGCATAAGAATTCGGTGTTTTTTTGGTGTCTGCATTGCGAACGCGCCTACCGGCGGGGCGAGTGTCGAGAAATTGAAGGGCTGCAAATGTGTCCTTATGAGGAATGCGACGGCGATACTTTTTGTGATGGCTGGCCTTGGGAGAAAATTCGCGAGGCCAATCCGCATTATCCTGTCATTCCTGAAGAAGGAACGCATTATCCGCTCTATCCCGAAACGTCAAAAAAACCGAAAGCCAAAAAGTGAAAAACAAAAATGTCAGTCGTGGCTGGTGTAGCCATTGCGCGGCGCTGACGCTGGCAGATGAAAACCTTGCCGGCAAATCAAAGCCGGTCTGTCGCGTTTGTGGTGGAACCTTGAAACCAGAAGCGGAGTTAATGGAAGAAGAGCGGGCGATGGCTGATATGCAAAAATGGTTTGCCAAGGTCTGCCAAGACGATCTCAATGGCCCCTCGCCCATTGGTGCGGCGGAAGAATTGTGCTGCTCGCGTTCAATGATAGACCGGCTGGTAGAGCGCGGAGTTTTGGAGAAAAGCGAGTTCACCTTCAAGGACCGGAGCGTAATCATTATTTCTCGCCGTTCCATATTGAAGGCCAAAGAAAACCGTTTGCGCACTGGAAATTGGACAGGGCATCCAGTGCGGCGTGGAGCATAGGAAAAATGAATGAAAGTGAATCCATCAACGAAGGCGACATGATTCGAGTGAATCAGGCGGCGAAATTATTGTGTGTCAGTCCGCGCACGGTCTGGCGGATGATTGCCGAGGGACAATTAACGCCATTGCGGTTTCGCCGCTGCACGCGGCTGTTGCGGTCGCAAGTGCTGGGGTGCCTTCAAGCCGGTAGAAAGGTTGGTGCATTATGATAGATCGAATTTTTAAACCCAAAGGCTCGCGCGTCTATCGCTGGCGTTTTCGTGAAAAACCGGAAGACGGAAAGATTTTGGACATCAGCCTCGGCACGTCGGAAAAGAGCGTGGCGGAAAAACGCCAGGCGGAAAAACGGAGCAGACTCCAACTCGAAAGAGCCGGTTTGATTCCACAGGAAAAGACGGTGGCGGCGGCGCAGCGAAACCTGGCTTTGCATCTGGAAGATTTTCTTGGGGTCATGTGCCGCAATGGTAAATCGGACAAATATCTCGCTAATCTTGAATTTCGGGTTGGCCGGCTGATTAAAGAATGTCCGTGGAATACAGCGGTGGATGCCTCGGCGGATTCGTTTCAAACCTGGCTGCGCTTGCATCCTGAGTTATCGGCCAAGACCTCCAACGACTATTTGGAAGCTGGCCGGTGTTTTTTTAACTGGATGGTCAAGAGCGGGCGTTTTGCTGCCAATCCGTTGCTGGCGGTGGAAAAAGTGAAGGTGCTTAAGGACAAGCGTCGGCAACGTCGTGCTTATTCCGATGATGAAATGCGGCGTCTGCTGGCGGTCGTGCCAACGGATCGGCAGGCGGTTTATCTGATGGCGAGTCAAACGGGCCTTCGCCGTTCGGAATTGGCGGCGCTGCAATGGGGCGACCTGTTTTTGAATGATGAACCGCCGGTGGTCAAGGTGCGTGCTTCTACCACCAAGAATGGCAAACAAGTGACGATCCGTTTGCGTCCAGAGTTGGTTACGCTATTGAAAGGGCTTCGTGCGACCAAAGCGCCGGACGAAATTGTCTTCAAACGCTTCCCGCGCATTGAACGGCTACGGCGGGATTTGAAATTTGCCGGCATTGCCGCGGTGGACGAACTGGGGCGGCACGCTGATTTTCACTCCCTGCGTAAGACGGTGGGAACAAATCTTGCCAAAGCTGGCGTGACGCGGCGGGAAGTGATGGATTTCATGCGGTTAAGCGATGGCCGGCTGGCGGATGAAATTTATACCGACATCAATCAACTCGACACCGGGGCGGCGGTTGAAGTTTTACCGGATTATACCGCACCAACGAAGCCAGCCTCCCTTTTAGCCTCCCTCGAAACCGGCGCAGAGGGGCAGAATGCGTCACCGGCTGTCACAATGGCCGGCGGGGATAAAACGCAAAAAGTGCTTGTAAAGATTGATGAAAGTCACGTTTTGACACTGAGTGTCACAATGGGTCAGAAAGAGGGAAATGGCGGGAGCGGCGGGGCTCGAACCCGTAACCTCTGCCGTGACAGGGCAGCGCTCTAACCAATTGAGCTACGCCCCCGCGATGGGGAGCGAAACAATAGAGAAACTTCCCGTCAGCGTCAAGAACTGGTTTGAACTGTTTGGCTCAATGAAGGGGCGGCTTTTTGAGCGGGGCGGCATAAGAAAAATCCGGGCAGCAGACGCCAAGGAGGTGGGGGTGGGGAACCCCGCTGAAGAAACGTGCTGCTACCCGAATGCTGGAATGTTACATTCCCGAAACTTTTTGTCAACTGGCCTGGAATTCAACGTTCTACAACTGTTTTTACGCTAAATGCGGCTGCATTTAGCGATAAAAACCCGCCTGCCGAACCGTAAATTTTTCCGGTTCCATCAAACTTTTTCGCGCGCGTCCGTTGACTGAATTCCCCGTTTTCAACTCATGTTCCAAGATCACAAGCCATCGCCCATCGCCAGATTCAATTCGACATTCGCAAACTGAAATTCAAAATCTCCTCCGTGAATCGAATCCGTCTGCTTTCCGAACAGGTTGCCAATCAAATCGCCGCCGGCGAAGTGGTGGAGCGGCCCGCCAGCGTCGTCAAGGAACTGGTCGAAAACTCCCTGGATGCGGAGGCCCGGAAAATCACGGTGGAGATCGGCGCCGGCGGACGCAGCCTGATTCGCATCACGGATGACGGCCTCGGCATGAGCCGCGATGACGCCTTGCTGGCGCTGGAACGTCATGCCACCAGCAAAATCCAGCGCGCCGAGGATCTTGCCTCCATTGGCACCATGGGCTTCCGCGGCGAAGCGCTTCCCAGCATCGCCAGCGTCAGCCGCTTTGTTTTGACCACCCGGGAGCGTGATAACGACTCGCCGGAAGGAACGCAAATCACCGTCAACGGCGGCACCATTGCCGAAGTCAAAGCCGCCGGAAGCGCGACGGGAACGTGCATTGAAGTCCGCCAGCTTTTTTTTAATTTGCCGGCCCGCCGGAAATTTCTGCGGACCGAGGAAACGGAAGCCGCGCACATCCAGCATTATCTCACGCTGGCCGCGCTGGCGTTTCCAGAAGTGGCGTTCACTTTGATCAAAGACGGTCGCAATGTCTGGCAGTTGCCGCCCGTCAAATCCGCCGCCGCCATCTCCAGCCGCACCGAGGCGCTGCGCGAACGGTTGCGGGCCTTGCTTGGCGAGGAAAAATTGTTGCCGGTGAACTTTGCCGTGCAATTGGCGGATGACGGAAAAGTCATGCCGCCGGATGAAACGGACATTTTTGAAACCGCGCTGCCGGAAAAGCCGGAAGTCACCGACGCCAAATCACAACTTCGCATCTGGGGGTTGATCGGGGCGCCGGGGGTTTCACGCGCCACGCGCGAAAGCCAGTTCACCTTTGTGAATCGGCGCCCGGTGGAAAATCGCGGACTCAACTACGCCTTGATCGAAGGCTACCACACGACACTGATGAAAGGGCGCTATCCGGTATGCTGCCTGTTTCTGGAAATGAATCCAGCCGCCGTCGATGTGAATATTCATCCGGCCAAACGCGAGGTGAAGTTTCATCGCGAATTTGAAATCCGCAAATACACCGCGCAGGCGGTGCGCGACGCGTTGCTGGCATTTCATGCTGAACCGGCAAGGTCGCAATTAACCGAGGCCAGCCTGCCGCTTCAAAAACCGCCGGTGGAATCGCCCGCGATGCTTCCGGGCAAATCAACGGTGGAACCCGCGGCGCCCGGGTTGCCGCAATTTCCCGAACCGTTGAAGCCCGCCGCCGAGCCTGCCAAAATTTTTGCTCAACCGACGCCTTTGCACATGGGCTTCGCTGCATCCCCCCCTGGCGAGGTCAAACCCGCAGCGGCCACTTTGGCCGCGCCAGGCACGCCGGTTCAGCCGCGCATTTCATCCGGTCCGGTGCCGTTGCTGGATGTGCCGCTGCGCATGGTGGGCGTCATCGGCAAGCTCTATGTGGTGCTGGAATCGGATCGTGGCTTGGTGTTGCTGGATCAACACGCGGCGCACGAGCGGATTTTGTTCGAGCAAATGATGAACCGCATCGAATCCAACACCGCCGCGCCGTCGCAAAAATTGTTGCTGCCGGAAACCATTGAATTGCCGCCGCGCGACGCGCAATTTCTGCGGGAACAACTCACCGCGCTCACCCGTTTGGGCGTGGGCTTGAGCGAGTTTGGCGAACGCACGTTTCTGCTGGATGCGCTGCCGCCATTCGTCAAGGTGCCGGATGCGCGCCGGTTTGTTTTTGATCTGGTGGATGAATTGCGGGCCGCCGGCCGCGAAGTCAACCTGGCGCGTCTTGGCGAGCATACCGTGGCTAAAACCGTCTGCCGCCATGCCGTGAAAGCCAACGATCCGCTCAACGGTCCGGAACTGGATAACCTGGTCGATGATCTGCGCCACTGCGCCATGCCCTACACCTGTCCGCATGGCCGGCCCACGCTGATCGAAATGAATTATCGGGAACTGGAAAAGAAGTTTGGGCGGACGCAATGAATCCACCCGACCGCCAAGCCGATCTGAACGCGATCGATGGCTGCCCGACGGATGAAGCCGCGTCCGGTTCGGGTAAACATTGGCGTTATTGCCTGCGTTGCGGGCACGAACTGATCAATGAAAAATGCAAGCTGCGTTGTCCGCGCTGCCATTATTTCATGAGTTGTTCGGACTTTGATTTTGCCAATCGAACCCGCAAATCCCGCTGGCTCAGAGGGCTTCATGCGTCTTCTCCGAGCGGCCCGGCTGATGCCGGGTTTCCCGCTCGCGCCTGAATTTTGTGCGTGTTCGCCGGCTCTGTTTATGGTTAAATTCCAGCAACCATGAACGAATGGAACATCCAGTCGCGCGCGCATGCCTGTGGGACCTGCAGCCAGCCTTTTGCCGACAAGCAGACGTATCGCACGATGCTTTTTGAGGCGGGAAAGGAACTGCTGCGTTCCGATATTTGTGAGGCTTGCGCTCAAAAAAATGATGACGCCCGCTCCCGTCCCGGGTTCATTTCGCAGTGGAACGGCACTTACGAAGCGCCCCCCGCGCAGCCGGTGGAGGCGATCCAAAAGGACACTGCGGAAACCATCCTGCGGAAGCTCGTCGAGCAAAAGGACGAACGTTACGGGCCGGCGGCTTACATCCTCGCCGTGATGCTGGAGCGCAAACGCATCCTTAAAATCAAAGAACAATATAAACGGGACGACCAGCGGATTTTTGTTTATGAACATGCCAAGACCGGCGATGTCCTGACCATTTCCGACCCGAATTTGCATTTGGACCAATTGGAACAGGTGCAGCACGACGTGGCGCATTTGCTGGAACACGGCTTAAACCCGCCGGCACCGGCAGAACCGGCGTCCACGGAAACTCCTGTAACCAACCCGGAAACGCCCGCGGCGGAAAGTGAAACCGAACCGGTCGCTCAACCGTCTGAAGCACCGGCTGTCGCCCACTGATTTTCATGCCTCCCTACGACGAACTGCAAACCAGGATCGGCCATCAATTTCGCGACCAGAATTTGCTCCGGCTCGCATTGACCCATCCTTCCGTTGCCCACGAACAAAACCATCCCACGCCCCACAACCAGCGGCTTGAATTTTTGGGCGATTCCGTGCTGGGCCTGGCGCTGTCGCGCGAACTTTACGAAAAATTTCCGGAAGCCGATGAAGGCACGCTGACCAAATCCCGCGCCAAGCTGGTCAACGCCAATTCCCTGGCGGCGCACGGGCGGGCGATTGATTTGGGCTCGTATCTGGTGATGAGCCGGGGCGAGGAAAATTCCGGCGGCCGCAATCGCTCCTCCGCCCTGGCGGATGCGTTTGAAGCCTTGCTCGGGGCGCTTTTTCTCGATGGCGGATTTGAGCTGGCCCGTGAGTTCATCCGGCGGAATTTTACGGACGATTTCAGCGTTTTGAAGGATGCCACCAGCATTGAAAATCCCAAGGGCGACTTGCAGGAGTGGCTGCAATCCAAATCGCTGGAGGCGCCGCTTTACCAGTTGATTTCCGCCGAGGGCCCCGACCACGACCGGAATTTTGAATGCGCTGTCAGCCACGCCGGCATCGAACTGGCCCGCGGCTTCGGCAAGAGCAAAAAGGCGGCGGAAAGCAACGCCGCTTTGGCCGCCCTCAAAAAACTGCGCCCGGAACTCTGCGCGGCGGAATAGGTTCGCTGGATGGGCCTGCTTGCCGGAGGGTCATTCTGGGAGTATTGTCCTGACAGTGAAATCCATCGGTTGGTCTTGCGCCGGTCGCCACCTGCTTGCCGCGGGTTTCGTTTTTATCTGTCTGGCGGCGTTCAGCCAAACCAAGGAAATCCGCCTGCGCCAAGGGTTCATCACCACCACTCCGGCCATGAAAGCTGCGGCCAAGGCGCGCGCAACCAAGAAAACTCTATCCGCCCAGGCTTCCGGTCTTAGA
>JAKALA010000058.1 GCA_021813325.1 bacterium
GGAATTCATGGGCCAAAGACTACCGCTTGAAATCTAACTCGTCAGCGACAATGACCCACCCCAAAATTTTAAACGCTTCTTCCGCCTTTAGAGCAGGTTACAAAACCTTTCGTAACACCCTCTGTTACGTTAATTCAGATCCATCGGAGCAAGCGGTCGTAAACTATGCCGCGAAGTATGGCTCTTTTGATGGAACTACCAACGCACCCGTCAGCTATCCAGTGCCGCAATCCGGGATTGTTTCCATGTGTGTTCGGGTGTTATTGAGCAATGCCAACCTCAATAATAATGAAACGCGCTTTGAATGGCAGCCAAGCAGCCAGGCCGGAACCGTTTATGCCCTGCAAACTTCCACCAATCTTTTTGGCTGGAATACTTTGTTCACCGTCACCAACAATGGCACCGTTTGCACTTATGAAAATATGACTGCCAACAGCGCGGCTCGATTTTATCGATTGATCCCTCAGTAAACCTGGCAGTGCATTGCAACCTCGGTGTATTTGAATCTGCCGGTGGGGCGTCTTCGCGAGCCGGTCCTTGTGGACGTCCGCCTTGCCGAATGACCACTTACTTCATTACCAGATTGTCCCAGCTGATTTCGTCTGGCGTAATCGCCCCAGCAAATTGGCTGCGGCTTGAACCGTGTTTTCGTCGGAAGCCAATTCAATCCATTCGCAGTGGCTTTGACCGCGAAACCAGGTGAGCTGTCGCTTGGCAAATTTGCGGGTTTTGGATTTCACCAGTTCGATGGTCCGGGCCAGGTCGCGTTCGCCGCGCAGATGCTCGACGACCTGACGATATCCGATGGCTTGCATGGCGAATTTATTTTCGGGCAAGCCGTGCTGGAGCAACTGTCGGGTTTCTTCCACCAGTCCGTGAGCGAACATCTCATCCACGCGGGCGTTGATGCGGGCGTATAGATCGGTCTGCGGGCGGGTGAGGCAAATGATTTTCTGCGGATGGATCGAGTGGCCTGGCAAGTGGTTATTCCACTGGGATTTTTGGTCTGAGAATTTTTTCCCGGTCAGCCGGATGACTTCAATCGCACGAATAACCCGGCGCGGGTTTTGCCGGTCGATTTTTTCGAAAGTCTCCGGATCGCGCTGTTGAAGTTCGGTCAGCAATGTTTCCATTGGCGTGGCGATGATTTCAGCGCGCAAGGCATGATCGCTGGCCGGCGCTTCGCCCAGGCCTTCAAGATAGGCTTTGAAATAAAAGCCGGTGCCGCCGCAGAAAATGGGCGTGCGTTGACCGGATTGAATTTCGCGCAGTGCGGTTTGGGCGAGCTGAACGAATTGCGCGGCATCGAAGGCGTGGGTTAAATCGCAAACATCCAGCAGATGATGCGGCACGCGGGCGCGCTCCTCGCCCGTCGGTTTGGCCGTGCCGATGTCGAGTCCGCGATAAACCTGCATGGAATCGACAGAGATAATTTCACCGCCGATTTGTTCGGCAAGGTTCAGGGCAAAGGCGGATTTGCCCACCGCCGTCGGTCCGGCAATGAAGAGGGGTTGGTGGCCGGCTGAGGGCTGGAAACTCTGCGCGGATTCCGACATGGCCGTAGGGTTATTTTGCCGGTTCAATCTTCCGGGCGCGCCGGGAAAAGAAAAACATCAAAGCCAGTCCAGCGACGAGCATGGGCAGGCTGACCAGTTGCGCGGAAGTGAAGCCGTTGTGAATGTGATCGGCCGGATAGTCGCCGCGAAACGCCTCGGCGATGGATCTGAAAATGGAATAGACGATCAGATACATGGCGAAAACCTGGCCGTCGAATTTGCGGCGGCGGAACAACCAGGCGAGGCCGATATACAAAATCAAATTAAGCAAACCGTCATACACTTCCGTGGGGTGGACGGCGCCCCCATGCGTTTCGTGATCCGCCGGAAAGTGAATGGCCCACGGCAAATTGCAGGGCCGGCCATAGCAGCAGCCGTTCAGCAGACATCCGACCCGGCCAAAAACACTGCCCAGCGCAATGCTGGGGGCGAGAATGTCGGCGATTTTCCAGACGGGCAGTTTCTTCCAAACCAGATAGCCGATGCCCGCCAGCGTGGCGCCAATGAGACCGCCGTAATACACCAGTCCGCCATGCTGAATCATGAACACTTCCGAGAACGGGCCGTTGGCAAATTCCTGTTTCCAGTAGGTGGTCACGTAAACAAACCGGGCGCCGACGATGCTGCCAATCATCAGCCAGAGCATGGTGTCCGCGATGGCTTCGCCGGAAACATTGGCGAGCCGGGCGCGGCGCGTGGCGGTCCAGAGGCCGGCCATGAAGGCCATCGCCATCATGACGCCATACCAGCGAACGGGCAGGGAACCGAAATAAAAGGCTATCGGATGCACGGAGAAAAGTTACCTGGAATTAGACGCTTGGGAAATCACGAAACGTATTGCCTCAAGCCCTCAATTGGTGGCAACTCCGGGAGGTTGCATTTTGGGAAGCGTTGGCGGAATGATGTTGGCCGGAACCCTGGGCGGCGGCATTGGCGGCCACTGGGGAATTTGGGCGACCAGATCCCGCCAAGCCTGACGTTCTTGCGGCGGTAATTTGGACCAGCTTTCGGCATTTTTCAGAAAGGTGGCCCGTTCGGCGGGACTCATGCCGGCGAATTTGGCGTAGTTGCGGATGCAGAGATAACGCTGCTGGGGTGGCAATTTTTCAAAGGTTTTCAAGGTTTTTTCCATCTGCTCCCGTTCCACCTCGGACAGCGAGCTTAGAGTGCTTTGTTTTTCGGCGGCAGTGAGATCAAACAATTGGTTGAATTGATCGGACAGTTTTTGCTGCCCGGCCGTCAGGGTGGTGGAATTGGTGGCGTCCACGCGGGCGAAATAGTGCAGGGTCCGATCATTGGCGAGCATTTCGTCTTTCAATGGCGGCGGAAGCAAATCCCATCGTCTCAGGCGGGAATCCACCAAACCGCGCAAATCCCCGGGCACCAGACTCAGGCGGGAGGCCCGGTTTTGGGGTTCCATGCGGAGCATGGGGGTGAGCCACCAGCGCAGTTCGGTGGCGCGCAGGCGCAGTTCCCGTTCGTTGGGGGCGAGTTTCTGGTATTCGTGAACTTTCGTCAGGATGCGGGCGCGGGCTTCGGGTGAGCGGTTGGTCAGGGAATTATTGAGTTGCGCCGGAGTCATGGCCAGCAGTTGGCGGAAAAAGTCCACCGGCGATTGAATCCGGGGCACGATGGCCAATTGCCGGGTGTCGGCCGGCAAAGAACTGGGTGGCGGGAGAACTGGCGGAGTCTGGCCTTTGAGTGAACACAGGCCAATAAAACCTACCATCAAAATCAATGGTAACAGCCGGTTCATTGCAAGGCGGCCAGCAATTCCCCGTCCGCATGGCCCACCTGGCTCATGCGTTGAATGGCATCGAGATTTTCCAAGGCGTCCACGCTCGGTAGCGGGTGAGACGCAGCCACCATGGCAAAATTCTTTAAGGCTTGGGTCCGTTCAGCGTGGATTTCATACCGTTGGATGCTAATCCCGGCGATCAGTAAAATGGCGGCGGGTGCCACCAAGCGGGGAACCAGCCAGCGCCAGTTCCAGCGGGAGGAACTCATACGCGTCGCGACCGCCTCTTCACGCTCAATGGCGTCCATGACCCGGGCGGTAAAATTGGAAGCCACCACTTCATCGGGCAGGTTGGCCAGCGCGGCGGTCAAACTGGCTTCGAAAGCCGATTCGGGATCGGCTTGCAGCCTGGCGCGTTCGGCCTGGGAAAGCCTTTTTCGCCAAAGCATTTCATGCGGGTTTGAAGGCTGATTGCTCATCGCTTGAGTTAAAAAACCGGGGTTTGGGCAAAGTTGCAAAAATTTTCATGTAAATTTCGCCGATCCAAGTCTGGGAAAAGCGGGCGGCAAATGTTCAAAATCAGCTACGGTGACACCAAAAAATGGAAAGCGGCTGTTCATTTCCTCAGGTATATGATATTCCGTTTGTCAGACTTAATGAATACGCCAGCTGCCGCCCATACCACTCGGATGACTGCCCGGGAACGTTTTGCTCGCGCCGCCCGCTGCCAGGTCGTGGATCGGCCGCCCATGTGGTTGATGCGGCAGGCCGGTCGCGCTTTGCCGGAATACCGCAAACTCAAGGAAAAACACACGTTTGTTCAGCTCTGCCAGAACCCGGAATTGGCCGTGGAAGTGACGCTCCAGCCGGTGCGCCGGTTCGGCTTTGATGCCGCCATTCTGTTTAGTGACATTCTGGTGATTCCGGAAGCGATGGGCCAGACCTATCATTTCAAGGAAACGGGCGGTGTGCAGATGGATTTTGCCGTTACGAGCAAGGCCGACATCGAAAAGTTGTCGGTGGAGCACGTTGTGGAGCGGCTGAACTACGTGGAGCAGGCGTTGAAAATGTTGCGCCAAGAACTGGGCGATCAAACAGCTTTACTCGGCTTTACCGGGTCGCCTTGGACGCTGGCGACATTCATGATGGAAGGTGCAAGCGTGCCGAAATACAGTCGCGCTTTGCAGCTTTTCCACGAGGACAAGAAAACTTTTTTCGGCCTGATCGAGAAACTGACCGTCGCCGTGACGGCCTATCTGAAGATGCAAATTGCCACGGGCATTGACGCGTTGCAGATTTTCGACAGCCATGGCGGGCATCTGGCGCCAACGGAATTTCAGGAAGCCAGCGGGCGTTGGACTGATGAGATTATTGCCAATCTTGGCGGCAAGGTGCCCGTGATCAATTTTTCACTTGGCACACACGGCAACTGGCCGGATTTGATTGCCAGCGGCGCGAACATTCTCGGCATCGACTGGCAGACGGATTTGGCGGAGGCGCGGAAGATCATTCCGCCGCATATCGCCATGCAAGGCAATCTTTCGCCGGTGCTGATGGCCGAATCCACCCCGGAAATGGTGGCGGCCGAAACGCAGAAAGTGCTGGAAACCATGCGTGGCCGGCCCGGTCATATCTTTAACCTTGGCCATGGTTTAACGCCCGGAGCCAAGCTCGAAAACATCGCCGCCCTGGTGGAAACCGTGAAAGCTTTCAAATGAGAGTTCTGTTTTACCGCCGCGACGCCGCGACGCCGAGTTTAAATGAATTTTCTCCGCGCCTCGGCGCCTCTGCGGTTTATTTTTGCCAATGAAAACTTTAAATGTAGATCTTGATCTGGTGCGGAAATACAACGTGGCCGGGCCGCGTTACACCAGTTATCCGCCGGCGACCAAATTTACGGAAGCCGTCACTTGGGAACAGTTGAATCAGAAGATCGAGGACAACAACCGCACGCCGCGTGATCTTTCGGTTTATTTCCACATTCCGTTTTGCGAGACGCTGTGCTGGTTCTGTGGCTGCACCACGGTGATCACGCTGAATCATGACCAAGGCATGGCATACGTCGAGACATTGGGCCGCGAGGTCGCGCGCATGGCACCGTTGTTGAACAAAGATCGCAAGGCGGTGCAACTGCATTTCGGCGGCGGTTCGCCCACGTTCCTGCGACCGGATGAAATTCGCCGGCTGGGCGAGATTATTCATAAACACTTCACTTTCTCGTCGGACATCGAAGCCAGTGTGGAGGTGGATCCGCGCCGGTTGACGCGCGATCACATGGTGGCGTTGCGCGAAATTGGTTTTAACCGCGCTTCCATGGGCGTGCAGGATTTTAATCCGGTCGTTCAGCAGGCGGTGCATCGCATCCAGCCGCGCGAAATGACGCAGCAGGCCATGGATTGGATGCGCGAACTGGGTTACAACTCCATCAACCTCGACCTGATCTACGGTTTGCCACATCAGACGCCGGAGTCCTTTAACGAGACGCTTGACACCGTGCTGACCATGAAGCCCGACCGCCTGGCGGTGTTCAGCTATGCGCACGTGCCGTGGATCAAGCCGGCGCAGAAAATCCTCGAGGAAAAAGTGCTGCCGTCGCCGGAAAGCAAGCTGGAAGTCCTCAAGCTTGTGATCGAACGGCTGACGACCAACGACCAATATGTCTATATCGGCATGGATCATTTTGCGAAACCGAATGACGAATTGACAGTGGCCCAGCGCAACAAGCAACTGCAGCGGAATTTCCAGGGATACAGCACGCGTGCCGGTTCGGATATTTACGCCTTTGGCATGAGCGGTGTTTCCCAGACGCCCGATGTTTACTGGCAAAACGAAAAGGAGTTGCCCAAATGGCAGGCTGCCGTGGATGCGGGCAAGGTGCCGCTGCACAAGGCCTACATCGTCAGCGACGAGGACAAAATCCGCCGCGAAACCATCATGCGCACGATGTGTGATCTTTCGCTGGATTTTGCAGCCATGTCGCAAAAGCTCGGCATCAACTTTGAAGATCATTTTGCCAAGGAACTCGCGTTGCTTGCACCGTTTGAGGCGGACGGTTTGGTGAAACGCAATGCCGGCGGGTTGGAAGTGACCGACGCCGGACGCCTGTTCATCCGCAACATTGCGATGTGTTTTGACAACACGCTCGCGCCAGCCGGTGAACGGCGGCATTCCAAGACGATTTGATTCCCGGAAAACACCACGGCGTTCGCACGCGGCAGAAACGCTGTGGAAAGGTGGTATCGCCAAACGGGCTGGTTCCATTGAACATGGAGTTGGTGCCGATTGGCATCCAAGTTTGCAGATTGGAAGAAGCTTCTACCACTACAGCCGCATTGGCGCCCCAGGCAATTTTAAAATAAAAGTAGGAATGGGCCTGGGTTGGATCCGCAGAGAGAATTTTTGGCTGTGGCTGATACCACTGCGCAGTCAACAAACCACCAATAAAATATTGGCTCCAACCAATCGTTCCCGGCAGATAATACCGTAGATTCACAAATGTTTTCCCAAGATTCGGTTAGAGTTTGTTTCCGTCAAGAAGCGATCCACGCTGGGTGGCCTGCGGCGAGGGCTTTGCCGACCAGATCCAGTCGGGCGAATGGCTGCGCCAGCAGTCCGACGCGGTCATCGCGGCTTGCGGGCAGTTGATCAGCGAGTTTGTGAGTTGGGTGGCGGCCCGGGGCCAGGACTAATTATCAGAGCAGCGGGCATTGGCGTGGCAAACGTTGTGGTTCGGGCCGTTTCTATCGGTCGGCCAACTGGACCGTCCGGACAACGTGAGCGGGGCGTTGCCGACGATGCGCCAGCAGCACCGAATATTTGAAAGCCCTTGCCGGGACGGGTTTTCCCCACTGGAGTGTCAGCTATAACAAATGGACCAGCGTGCCCGAACGGACGGCGGCGGCGATCCTGGCGCGGCACCGGCTCAAGGGCGGCAAGGAACCACTGTTCAAGAAAGTGCTGCGCGGATTGGATTTGCATCATCCGCCGTGTGAAAGCTTGGCGGCCAACCGGAGGTTTTATCCCGGTGTGGTGAGAGATTAGTTCGTTGCATAACGCCGAAAGCGCAAGACGGCGGTTTTGCTTGGAAACGGCGGGGATAATTATTAAACGCATTTCTCACTCACCACACTAGATTCCGCCAGGGAAACCGCGAAATACGCGAACCGGCCAGGGTTTCGGAACCATTCCCCGGGTGGGTGAAGGGATTTGGCGGTCTCACCGACTCGCTTTGGCCTTGGTTTTCGCGTGGCTCGCCCACCACGCCGGGGAAAACCCCGGCGGGACTCTCGCTTCGTCGCGCCCGGCAAAAATCCCGGGTTTATCCGCCTTGGCAGTCCATGATTCCAAAAGCAGAGCATCGTTAAGTCACTGCCCCGCAGCCCGGTTCATTCGCCCCCCTTCCCGCTCGCATCCTCACCGCGTTTTCGCGGCATCACAAAGCTGGCTAAACATTGGGGTTATTACGCAACGTGGATTTGAAAGGTGAACTTTCAGGCCAGCCGGGCATGCTGCTGGCGGTATTGACTGGGAGTAACGCCCAGCAGCGCGCGAAATTGGCGTGAGAAATAATTACTGTCACTAAAACCCACCTGGAACGCGATGTCGGTGATGCCGTGATTGCTGTTCCGAAGCAATGAAGTTGCCTGGTTGACGCGCAGTTGGATCAAGTGTGCGATGGGCGAATTGCCCATCGCCGCTTGAAAACTGCGCATGAAATTGCGTTTTGACATGTTTGCTAAATTCGCAAGCTTATCCAAATCGATGGGTTCTCGGTAATTTGCCTCCAGGTGGCTGATCGCTTCGCCGATGCGCAGCAGCGCCCGGGAATCGGCATTTTTGCTGCGGGCGAAACACCGGGACAAATAGCCCACGATTTGCATGAACGACGCTGTGGCCATGAATTTGAAGCCGCTCGTGCGGGCGTGGAGTTCCTCGTCCAGCTTGTCCACAAATCCCATCACCACGCTCAATTCCTGCGGGGAGAGCCGCAGCCGGCCCAGAAACGGATGCCGTTGCCGCCAGGCTGATTCCAACGTGAACAGCGCGTGGTATCCCGGCAGCGTGCGCAGGTCATAGGTGCGCAGATTCAATTTTTCCGGCTGAAACAAAATATTCACCAGGCACAAGCGCTCCATGTTGTGATAATCGTGCTGGCGCGATCCGCTGATGACAAACGTGTCTCCGGCGTTCAGCGGGTATGTTTCCTTGCCGGTGACATGCAGGCCACGACCGGAGGTGATGATGACAATTTCCGAAAATTCGTGCGTGTGCAGACCGAAAGGCTCCTGGGGATTGCGCCGTTCGATGGCCATTGGAAATCCATCCGGCGGAAACCAGTCTTTGCGTTTAAGTGTGGTATGCGACATGCGACGACGGGCAAATGGGTTTGCACGGTGGTTTTGAGCGTGGCCAGATAGTGCTAATCTTTGGCGCAATCGTCAAGGACTCGCCCGGCGGCGTTTTCTAAACTTCAGCCAATTACCTGAACCATCAAAACGCACCAAAGTCATGCCGCCATTCTCTCAAAACATCCAAACCGCCTGCCAACTCGCCCAGGAACGCTACGCCGCGCTGGGGGTGGACGTGGAGCACGCCCTCAAAACCTTGTCGCAAATCCCCATCTCGCTGCACTGCTGGCAGGGTGATGACGTGGGCGGTTTTGAAAACTTCGGCGGCACGCTCGGTGGCGGCCTCGCGGTTACCGGCAATTATCCTGGCAAGGCGCGCACGCCGGATGAATTGCGGGCTGACCTGAACAAGGCGCTTTCGCTCATTCCCGGCAAGCATCGTCTGAATCTGCACGCGTTTTACGGCGAATTCGGCGGCAAAAAAGTGGATCGCGACGCCATCGAACCAAAGTATTTCAAGAACTGGATTGCCTGGGCCAAGCAGAACGGTTTGGGGCTGGATTTCAACCCGACTTGTTTTTCGCATCCCAAGTCTGCCGATGGTTGCACGCTGTCGCATCCGGACAAAGGCATTCGCAAGTTCTGGATTGAGCATTGCATTCGCAGCCGCGAAATCGGCGCCGCCATGGGCCAGGCGCTCGGCAAAACATGCGTAACGAACGTATGGATTCCGGATGGCATGAAGGATACTCCCGCCGATCGCGTGGCCCCGCGCGCGCGCCTGGCCGAATCGCTGGATGCGGTGTTCAAAAAGCAGATTCCCGCCAAACTAAACCTCGACGCGGTGGAACCAAAACTTTTTGGCATAGGCAGTGAAAGCTACGTTGTCGGTTCGCACGAGTTCCATTTGGGCTATGCGATCAGCCGAAAGAAACTGCTGACTTTGGACGCGGGGCATTATCATCCCACGGAAGGCATCGCGGACAAAATTTCAAGCGTGCTGCAATACATGCCAGAGATCCTGTTGCACGTCAGCCGCGGCGTGCGTTGGGACAGCGACCATGTGGTGGTTTTGAACGACGATTTGCTCGCCATTGCCCGCGAGATTGCCGCCAACGGTTTTGAAAAACGCGTTCACATTGGCCTGGATTATTTTGATGCCAGCATCAATCGCGTTGCCGCGTGGACCATTGGCACGCGCAACATGATTCGCGCCTTGCTCATCGCGTTGCTGGAAAGCCCGCTGATCCGTTCCGCCGAAGCCGCCGGGGATTTTACGACGCGCCTGGCATTGCAGGAAGAAGCCCGGACGCTGCCGTTTGGTGCGGTCTGGGATTACTATTGCGAGCAGCAAAATGTGCCCGTCGGCGACGCGTGGCTTGCGGACGTTAAGAGCTACGAGAAGGATGTATTGAGCAAGCGATAATGAATCAAACCAACCAAACGCAAACTATGCAATCCAAGCGAAATCCGTATTTGTTTCCGTTCCTCATGGTGGCAACCCTGTTTTTTATCTGGGGCTTTTGCCACGCGATGCTGGACGTGCTGAACAAACATTTTCAAAACCTGCTCAGCCTTACCAAGACCCAGTCAGGCCTGATCCAGACAGCGTTTTTTGTCGCCTATCTGCTGGTCGCATTTCCCGCGGCGAACATGATCCGCCGCATCGGCTACCAGCGCGGCATCCTCGTCGGGCTGGTGATTCTGGCTGTCGGCGCGTTCCTGTTCATTCCGGCGGGCATGGTGTTCAAAACCTTCGGTGCATTTCTGTGTGCATTGTTTGTTCTCGCGTCCGGTTTGGCGTGCATTGAAACGGCCGCGAATCCTTACGTCACCGTGCTCGGGCCGAAAGACGGCGCGGCGGGCCGATTGTCGGTCGCCCAGGCCTTCAATTCGTGCGCCTATATTTTGGCGCCGACCGTTGGCGGTTATCTGCTGTTTGGAAAAGAGGTGGATCCGAAACATCCCGATTTTGCCCCGCTCTTGCTGCCTTACATCGTGCTCGGTTGTGTGGTGTTATTGATTTTTGCCGCTTTTTCCTTCGTGAAATTGCCAGTTATTGAGGGGACTAGCAGCGAAGAAGACAGCGCGGGCGATGCTGTCATCAAGGCGCCGCTGTCGCGATTGCCTCATTTTAAATGGGGAGTGTTCACCCAGTTTCTTTACATCATCTCCCAAATCGGCATTGGCGCGTTTGCGGTGAATTACATCGTGCAAAACGCCATCGTCAAGGATGCGACGGGCAATGTCGCCACAGCACCGCTCTTCACTTGGTATCAAAACCTGACCCACGCCAAAACAGACGACGCCGCAGCGGCCTACGTTATTTCTTTCGCGTTCATCCTTTACGCCATCGGGCGTTTCAGCGGCGCGGCCATCGCAAAAGTCATCAAGCCAAACCTGATGCTGGCGATTTACGGCGTGGCAAACTGCCTCATCGTCGGCGTGGCCATGGCCGATATCAAAATGCTTTCTTGGATTTTCCTGCCGTTCAGCTTTCTGTTCATGTCCATCATGTTCCCATTCATTTTTGCATTAAGCATTCGCAACCTTGGCGAGCAGACCAAGATCGCCGCATCGTTTCACGTCATGGCCGTCGGCGTCGCCGGGTCTATTTCGGCGGTGGCGATGGGCTGGTTGTGGGACAATTACCACAGCGTGGGAATTTCCTTTCTGCTGCCGCTGATTGGTTTTGTGGCGACAGCAATCTACGGTTTGGCTTATCCCAAATTGCTGGCGAAGTCCGAAAAGGCCGCCTGAACTCGGGGAGGTCTAACAAATGCCGCGCGGCAACTGACATGGCCGCGCGGCATTTGTATTGAAGCAAGTCAGATTTGAAAATCAATGGCCTGATGCTTGTCGGCCTTGCTCAACACCCGCATGTCTAGTCCATCATAAATCACGAGCGAATTCGGCTGCACGCTGTCCATGATGAACACGTTGCCGCCAATGGTGCTGCCGGCGCCAATGATGGTTTCGCCGCCGAGAATGGTGGCGCCGGGGTAAATAGTCACCCGATCCTCGATGGTCGGATGGCGTTTTTTGCCCTTGAGCAATTGCCCTCCAGCCGTGGAGCGCGCGCCCAGAGTCACGCCGTGATACAGTTTGACGTGATTGCCGATGACGCAGGTTTCGCCGACCACCGTGCCGGTGCAATGATCCACGAAGAAGTGCGTGCCAATTTTTGCTCCCGGGTGCAAATCCATGCCGGTGCGCGTGTGTGCCCATTCGGACATGATGCGCGGGATCAGCGGCAAACCTTTGAGGTAAAGTTCGTGGGCCAATCGCTGCACGGCGATGGCTTCCACGAACGGATACGAAACCAAAATTTCCTCCTTGCTGGCGGCGGCGGGATCGCCGTCGAAAGCGGCGTCCATATCGGTCTGGAGAATTTCGCGGATGCGGGGGAGGCTCCCCAAAAAATCCACCGTTAATTTGTGGGCTTCATGCGTGATGTCTTTTTTGGCCAGGCCAGCCGGCGGATTGTATTCGAGCGCTTTGCGAAATTCATCTTCCAGTTTGCCGAGGAGGGAATCCAGCAACGCGGCGGTCTCGACTTTGATTTCCGAGGAATGGATCAGTTTTTCATCGAAGAAACCGGGAAACAACAGCCGCAACAAATCATTCGTGATGGCCGTGACGACGCGTTTGGAGGGCAGGTTTTTGCCGTCCAAATGATTGATGCCGCCGGCCTTGGCGTAGGACGCCACGAGCTGGTTGGTGAGTCGCGTTACCGTATCCACAGCGGAAAACTACCATGAAGGAGCCGCGAGACCAAGTTTTTGTCCGTGGGCGGAACGGCGGGTTTACTCCTCCGGCGGGAGGACATTGCCGATTCGATGCGGCTGTCTGGGCGGCCTGGTCAACGCGAAGTCATATTTGTCGGCGCTGGGCCATACCCATAAACTGCCATCGGCGGCCAACGACACAATGCCGCTCCACGTTGAACAAATCCCAATCCAGTCGGCGTGTCGATCCAGCCTTACCGGCGTTTGCTGGTCAATGGGCGCGGTGTTTTGGGAACCAATATTCCATTTCCACAAAGTCCCATCTTTTTTGAGCGCGACCATCCAGTCATGTAAGATGGCCACGTTCTGCCAGTTGGTTTCGCTGCCAATCTGCTGAAAACCGGAACGGCGCACCTGAGCGTTGGCCTGGTCTTTCTGCCAGAAATATAAAGCTCCATTCGAACTGATATAGGCCTCGCCATTTCCCCAATTAGAGAAGGTTTTTAATGTCACCTGATCCCAATTAGTGGCCCGCTCTGTGGCAATTTGATCATTGCTTTTGGATGTGAGCTGCCAGGTGGTGCCATCGTTTTTACGGACGTAAGGGTAACGTATTTCCTGCCAGTCACTGTCCGTGTCAATTTGCTGGATGGGGTATTTGCGAATAGTCGGCCAGTCACTCCTCCAGTTATTCCAGTCAATCCGGTTGGTGCCGCGCGACCAAGACCACAACGTGCCATCGGCCTTCAGCAAACAGAAACGTAATGGATAGCTCGCCACCTGTTTCCAGTTCTGGTTGGTGCCGACTTGCGTCATGTCCGCTCCGGTCCAGGCAAACGGCTTGGCTTCGCGGGAAATCCAGAGCGAACCGTCGCGCTTGATCCCGACCGTGTCCAAATAACCTTGGACACGGACGGTTTTGTTGTTTTCTCCTTTCAAAAAATCGACATGATGAGTGACTAGCGACACCCAGTTCGATCCGGCGACAAATTGCCGCGGTCCATCGCTCGCCGGCCAGGGGCGGCAAAGGACAGCCCAAGCATATTGCCACTGGCTGCGGTAGTCATAATAACCGGCAAAGCTCAAGCTGTCGCACCAAACCCGCCCATCCGGCCATTGCAGATAAATATCGCCAGTGATTGCAGACGTCAATTTTGGCGTGTTTGGCGGGAGCAATTTGGCCGCGCCATGCGACGGGTCCGCAGGTTCCGCCAGTTCCCAAACCCGTTCATAAATTGCCACGCTGCTGACAGCGATAAAGAGAATGGCCAAGGCGATGCCGGTCAGATTGCGCCGCCACACCCGCCAGCCTTCGCCGAAACGGTTGAAATTTTGCCAGGCCATCCACAGCGTGGTCGCGGGAATCACCGGCAAGGCGATGAAATAAGGCAATGGGGTTCGCGGCGCGACATGCACGCCCAACCACGCGAACACCGCCAGCGTCAACACACAGCCAGCGATGGTCAAACTCAGCGCCTGCAAAAAACTCTTGGTCAGGCTGGAAGCCAGGAACCCGAGCCAGACAAGTCCTGCGGCGATCAGGACGATGGTTGCCAGGAACACCACATAGCCATTCAGGAGCGAACTGCCGTTTTGATACATGTCGGCTTTGAAAAAATCGTTGGCGATGCCGAGATGTGCCGCGGTGGTTTCCAGAACCAGCGGCACCACGCCGCCCAGCAGCGTGCCCAAAACCAGCGCCGGCACAAATTTGACCAGGAACTGTCGCCGCCGCGATACCGGCAGGCAAAATTGTCCGTCCACCACGCCAAGTTTGCGCTCCTCGGCCATGGCCGTGCAACCAATGATGGCCGGCACCACCAGCCAGAACATCCAAAAACCGTTGGCAAACAGATGGAGCACGGAATCGCTTTGGCTGGAACCGTAAACCGAGCGCACGAGGAAAGCGCCCAGATGCAGCGCCACCAATGCTCCCACGCAAAAAAGACTGATGCTGTGCAGTTGCAATTCCTTTTTCAGCAGCGCCGCAAATGGCCGGTGCTGGCGTTGCTCGGATGGAATGTCCGTTGCACGGGCAAAATACCGCCAGCGGGAGAATTGGATGATACCGCCGGACCAGCCCGCGTCCTGCGCTCGGCTGAAAAACCGGCAGGCCAGCCAGTAACCGCCCACGCTGTAAATGATCGTGAGAACCAGAAGTGAAAAAATGGCCGTGTCAATCGAGTTATCCGACAGGCGCTCAAAGAGCGCCTTGGGGATCAGCAAGGCCAGCAGCAGGAGCGCCAGGGCGGGAAACAAAAAGGTGACCCAAAACGACGCGGTGGTTTGACGCAACACCAACGTGGTCCACAGTCCGCCGGACACCGCCACTAGCAGAAGCGCCACGCTCGCCAACATGGCATGGAAAAAATCCGCGCGGATCATTTTGGCGTTGTAAGTCCAGATCGAACCTTCAGCATGGGTGGCGGCTTCCATCCGGATGCCGCAACTGGCAAAGTAGGCCAGCGAAATGACGCCGACAGCGATGAACAGGATTGCGATCTTAGTCCGCCAGATTTTTTGCCGCTCAACGGGCTGCGCCATCAGCGACTGAAATGTGCCGAGATTAAATTCCCGGCCAAAACTGTCCACCGCCACGATGACCAGACCGAGAAAAAACGCCAGCGGGGTCATCGAAAAAACCGCATCCGCATCGCGATAAACCCACGGCAGCAGGGTTTCCAGCAACAGCACCGCGCTGAAACTGGGCAGCAGCAGGCGAATCTCCTTTTTGACGAGAGCGTTCATGCCTCACCCTTTTTCAAGATGTTTGAAACGACAAAGATTTCTTCGAGTGACAGCGATTCACAGCGCAGTTCTTCCGGGGAATGCGACTTCAATTCCGCCAGCAACTGGTCGCTGTTGCCATTGGCCAGGATTTCAGTTTCCCGTCCGCGCGTTTGCACCCGCAGCGCGCCCGGCAGGTTCAATTTCAGCTCCTGCGGAAACCGCACGCTGATTTTGCGGAACCGGTTTCTGGCCGCGTCAGCTTCCATGGTCAACAATTCGCGGCCTTGATCGATGATGGTGAATTCATCGATCAACCCTTCAAATTCGGAGATTAAATGCGTGGAGACAAAAACGGTGCGGCGACCGGGATCGCTCGATTGATAGGCGCCGATAACGGTTTCAATGAATTCGCGGCGGACGATGGGATCGAGTCCGCTCGTAGGCTCGTCCAGCACGAGCAATTCCGGTTCTGGGCAGATGGCGCCAATGAGGGCGAGTTGGGTGCGCTGGCCTTTGGATAGATGGCTGGCTTTTTGGCATGGGTCGAGCTGAAACCGCTTTAACAGGTCCGCTTCCATCTCGCGGTTCCAATTTTTACGGAAGGAGGCCACGTATTCCAGTGATTCGCTCACGGTCATCCAGGGATAAAACGCCACCATATCGGGCACGTAGGCCAGCCGCGATTTGATGGCAACCTCATTTTTTTCAGGATCCATTCCGAACACGCGGACGGAGCCCGTATCGGGACGGAGCAAATTGAGCAAGCACTTGATGGTGGTGGTCTTGCCCGCGCCGTTGCGGCCGAAAAAGCCGTAGCAACGACCGGGCTGCACGGTGAGCGACAGGCCGTTGACGGCATCCAGTTTGCCGTAACGGCGCGCGAGATTTCGGACTTCAATGATGGATTGTTCAGTGTTCATGCGTTTTCCTGACAGAAGTGTTTTCCGGGCGCCGCCAACGGGATGGAGGGGAAGTGGCCGTTGAATCGCTGCGCGCATGGCGTGACCGTTGGATTGGCAGCCATGCTTGGATTTGCTGGCGCAACGGGAGCAATTTCCATCCGCTTGATCAAAGGGATGCGCTGGGTTTGGCTTGAATCTGCGCGCAGGTCAAGAACCTGTGTGGATTTAAGAAGGTTGTTCATTTTGCCTCCTTTAACTTGAGTTCAAAGCTGTCGAGCCGCTCGCCGACGAGGCCTAGAAATTCTTTTCGTTCCACCTGGAGATGATGGGCCGCCACAATGGCTTCATCGATTTCTTTGGTTAGGATTTTTTCGCGGGCCGACTTGGTGTAGGGTGAATTGTTTTGCTTCAGAAAGCAGCCTTTGCCGGGAACCGTCTCGATCACGCCCTGGCTTTCGAGTTCCGCGTAGGCCTTGGCGACGGTGTTGCGATTGACGCGCAATTCCTCGGCCAGCGGGCGGATGGAGGGGAGCGGTTCGCCCGTGCGCAAGCCGCCCGAGGCGGCGGCATAGCGGATCTGATCGACCAGTTGCAGGTAAACGGGCTTGCCGGACTTGAAATCAACTTGCAGGAGCATACGCTTTTCTGTCATAGGACAGTATGACAGATGAGAGGGCGCGTCAAGTCGATTTTTGCCGAAAGTTGAATCCGGGAAGGCAATATTTAATTTGGATTGAGCAAATGCCGGTTGGTTCCCGGGCGTGCCGGCAAATAACCTCAGACAGACTTGTTGAAGACTTCAGAATTTGTTAACGCGCATGTCACATGCTGGTCTGGAACGAACAATATGAAACGGGCCATAGTTTGATGGACGCTCAACACCGCATGTTGATCGGCTATTTCAATCGGCTGGAGGAATTATCGCAAATTAAGCATCCGACCCCGGAGGATGTGGAGCAGTTCAACCGGTTTCTCGATTTTTTGGAAGATTACATTGTCATGCATTTTCGGGATGAAGAGCAATGCATGCACCGACACCTCTGCCCTGCACACGTGGAGAACCGTTTGGCGCATCAGGCGTTTTGGGAATTGTTCATGCGCATGAAGAAAAAACTGGATGCGGAAGGTTTTAAAGAAGAAGTGGTCCAAGAACTCCACCGGTTTTGCAAAAACTGGATACAGCAGCATATCCTGCATATTGATGTTCAAATCAAGCCGTGCCTGGAGCCCAAACCCGCAACGGACGAGGAAGATTAACCACGAATTACGCGGCTGCGTCTTCAAGCTATGGGCATTGCAACGCGGTTAACAGGGACTTCACCACCAGTTCGACAGTGATCGCATTCATGCAGCGAAAATCGATGGGGCATTCGCGCAGAAAGCAAGGTGAGCAGGCGACGCCGGATTTTAACAAATGATGCTGTGGCTCGCCCGGCAGTCCCGGACCGGTCAATTCCGGGGAAGTGCTGCCAAAGGGAACCACCACCGGCGTGCCTAGTGCCGCAGCAACATGCATGGGGCCCGTGTCATTGGTGAGCAGCACGCGGCAAAGCTTCAGCAGGGCCATGAGTTCGCGCAGCGATGTCCGGCCGGCCAGATTAATGACGCCGGCGGGGCGATCCCCCAAAGCCAGTTGGATCTGGGCGGTGGCGGCGGCATCGTTTTTGCCGCCAAACAACAGCCATACACAATCCGTGCGGCGCTGGATTTCTCTGGCGGCGGCAATGAATTTTTCAATGGGCCAGCGTTTTGCCGGCCCGTATTCCGCTCCCGGATTCAAGCCGCAGATCAAGCGCGGTTCCGCCGCGATGCCGAATTTTTCCAGCGCGTCATGGATTTCTGGCTCGGCGATTTCCAGTCGTGGCGGCAAGGGCTCGGGGGAGGCGCCCAGTGCGGACACGAGGTTCAAATACTCATTCGTTTGATGTGCCTCGGCAGTGTTAACGGACACGGCGGGCAGCTTGCCGCACAAAGGGGAAGGCCGCGTTATGCGTGCTGTGCCGGCCGTGACCGCCAGAATTTCCCGATTGCTCCGCTTGCGCATTGTTACTGCTTGGCGGCGCGGCGGGACGGTCTGGGTGAGGAAAAAATTTCGCCACGGGCGTTGATAACCGATGCGTCGGGGAATGCCGGCGAGGAAGACTTCCAAAGCCGCGCGCGGCGAGTTGGGCAGCACCAACGCCAGATCAAACCGCCCGGGGCGCAATCGTTTTGCAGTCGAAAATACATTTTCAGCGGCGGCAAAGGTCAGCGTTTCGTCAAGGGCGCGATGCTGCCGCCAAAGCTCACGCAGTTTTTCGGGGCAAAGCAGGGCGATGTGCGCCTCTGGAAAAGCCTGGCGCAAACGCAACAGCGCGGGCGTGGTCATCACGGCGTCGCCCAACCAGTTTACGCTCCGCACGAGAATGCGGCGCGGCGCGGGATTGAAGACGACACTCATATCAGTCCTTCCAGCGGCGATGCACCCAGAACCAGTTGGCGGGATCGCGCAAGACGGCCTTGCCCAGGGCGTCATTCACGTCGCGCATGATGGCTTCACTGGAACGGGGAAAGCCATTTTCGCGAGTGCGAATTTCCTCCTCGCATTCAATCCGCCACTGCGCCAGGCCGGTCCGGTAGCAGATAATGGAGAACAGCCGCGCGTCGTATCGCAGCGCAAGCACGGCGGGAGCCAGGCCGGTGTTGCAATCATGCCCCAAGAACGGAATGTGCGCGCCGCGCGAACTTTGATCCGCCAGCAGTCCCAGAAATACGCCGCCGCGATTCATCCGTTCCCGCAGCTTTTCGCCATCCGCCCGGCGCTCAAAAAACAAGCTGCCATTTTGGCCGCGCAGGCTGCGCAGCAGCCGGTCGGCCGCGGGGTGCTTCAGCCCGCGATAGGTTGTGGCCACCTGATAATGCGGCACTATGTCCTGCACGCGCGCATACAACTCAAAATTTCCAAAATGGCCGACGGCGGCCAAAATGTTTGGGCGCGGAGTTCCTGGGTGATTTGGGGAAAATCTTTCGAAGCCCCGGAATTCAAGATGCGGGCGGATCTGCTCAAAATTCATCGCGGCGGACTTGATGGCGCAGGCGTAGTTTTCGCCAAGGCGCCGGAAATTTTCCCGGGCCAGCAGGCGGATTTCCCCGGGCGATTTTTCGTTGCCAAAAACCAGGGTCAAATTATTCACGGCCACCCGCCGATAGCGCGCGGTCAGACAATACGCAAATCCGCCGACAAGCCGGCCGAGTCGGGCGACCAGACGCAAAGGCAGCGCCTGGACGCAAGTGATGAACGCACGGCCCAGCCAGTAAATGAGGGTGTTCATCAGCGGAAACAGATTTTGCGCACGCAGTCTTGGAAGTCGTTCGCCCCAGCCACGATCTTGATTTCGACGCGCATGAAAAAAACGGGCAGATCGCGCCGGTCAATTTTGGGGAAACGCACCGCGTCTTTCTGGGTGGTGATGATGAGGTCGGCCTGGCGCTTTTTGGCACGATTGATGGTGTTCAGGATTTCCTGTTGGGTGAACCGGTGGTGATCGGCAAAACGCTTGGAATAGACCAGCTCACCGCCCAGTTTCACGAGGAGCAGCTCAAAGCCTTCCGGTTGCGCGATGCCGCTCAGGGAAGCCACTTTTTTGCCAGCCAGCAGATCCAGCCCCTTGCGTTCGGCGGTGAACACATCCTCGAAATACACCGGTTCATGGACGCATTCGATGATCGCGGCGGCGGGATTGAGTTCGTTGATGCGGGCGCGCAGGTCGGCGGTTTTGCCGTCGCTTTTGGTGATGAAAATGGTGTGGGCGCGGCCCAGGTGCGACGGCGGCTCGCGCAAGGTGCCGCGCGGCAGCATGTGTTCATTGCCAAACGGCTGCTGCCGGTCAATCAACACCACGTCATGGCGGCGCCCGCGCAAATGCCAGTATTGAAAACCGTCATCCAGCAGCAGGGTGTCGCAGCCATATTTTTCCACGGCGTAGCGGCCGCTCTTCACCCGGTCTTTGTCCACGAGCACAATCACATCCTTGAGATTCGAGGCCAGCATGTAAGGCTCGTCCCCGGCGGTTTCGGAATCGAGCAACAGGGATTTGCCGTCGGAGACGATGCGCGGCGGCGTTTGATCCTCCCGCAGCAAAATTTTGTTCAAAAACTTGGTGTGGATGGGCACCGGCTTGGAACGGTAACCGCGCGAGAGAATGGCCACCTTGCGCCCGGCATTCTGCAGTTCGCGGGCGAACTTCTCCACCACCGGCGTTTTGCCCGTGCCGCCGACGGTCAGGTTGCCGATGGCGATGACCTGCACCCCCAGGGTCCGGTCGCGCAGGATGCGGAAGTTGTAAAGCCAGCGGCGCAGCTTGACGGCAAAGGTGAACAGCTTGGAGCTGCCGAAAAGAAACCCGCGCATCAACCGCGCCTTGAAATCATGGCGTTCGTCGAAGATGACTTCGAGAACGAAAGTTTCAAGGGCTTCGGCCCAGGCACGGAAGTTTTGACGCATCGCAGTTCAATGTGCCAAGCGCGCGGTGAGGCGGCAAGGCGGGCGATTAATAGCCCAGTTTGGCGAGTTCCTGCTGCAAGGTCATCTGAAAATCCTGCACGTCGGCCTGCGACGGCTTGTAACCTTGCTGCTTGGGCACCACGCCCAGCCGTCCGGTTTGATCCAGATACCATTCCGCCAACTGCCCATCGCTGAAAGTCACCTTGCCGCTGACAATGGCGCCGGGCCGGGTGATTTGATCCACACTCACGGAAACCTTGCCGCCGGGAAGGTCATTCGCCGCTTCATCGGCAGGCACCGGCTTGGCGGTCAAAGGTTTCGCCGTTTCGGGAGGCGTTGCGACCTTGGGCGGTTCCGGATCTTTGGGCGTGAGTTTCAAATCATCCACCAGAAAACGCGCCTCCATGTAGGTCAGCTTCAGGCCGAATTCCGTCGCAAGACGGTTCTGGATTTCCGAAAGCTTGGCGCCTTCATCAATCCATTTGGCCACGGCAAGTCGTTGGGCTTCGTCCAATTTCATGGAACCAGTTTATGCAAATGCCCGGGAGAATCCAGCCTCAACCCGGCGGATTCGCCCGCCCGGGTCGGACTTCGTTTTTTTAATCCCAATGACGAAACGGAAAGCCGTTTTGATCCAGATAATTGCCGCAACGCGGACAACGCCCCGGATTTCGCCACGGTTCCACATTATGTTTCACATCCCTCGGACAAGCCAGTGGGTAACTTTGCCAACCGTCTTTGAAAGCGTCTGATCCCGGCAGCGCCGCCGGCGGAATTTCCGGAAGCCTCGGCTTAAACTTGCCGACGGGAGAAGCCTGCCGCCGCACGCGGGTGAACACATCAAACAATTCATGACAATCATGGCAGATCACCGTCTGCACCTCGCAATCAATGCCGCTGTCCGCGCCGCCGGAAACCTTGGCGCGATATTGACACAAACCACATTCGAATAGATACGTCTTGCCCATGAAAACTTGATACCGGCTTCAACACGTGGTGGCAAGCCAACGCGCCCAAACAATTCGCGAACGGTTCGCCAAACAACCGGCGCGGTTCCATCGCCATCGCTGATCCGCGCCCTACTCCGTTTTAGCCACCGCCACAAACGGCTCAATCAAGTTCAAGCCCGCTCCATTTTCCTTTCGCCAGATGGCCACCACGGGGATTCGCGACGGCCCGTCGCGCAGCGGAAGAAACTTCAAGCGTCCACCCGCCATGCATGCCATGCACTCGGGCACGAGCGCCACGCCCCGTCCGGATTCCACCGCCGCCATGAGGCTGGTGGCCCCGTCATGCTCGCCGGCAATACGCGGCTTGCGTCCAACCGGGGTAAAAATCTCGGTCAACATCTCATGATATTCGGGATAATCCTTCCGGGAATAGGCAATCAACGGTTCCGCCGCCACCTGTCCCAGACTCACCGCCTTGGCCTTGGCCAATGGATGCTTGGGAGCCATGGCCACATTCATGGCATACCGCGCGAGTTCTTGCGCGTGAAATCCGCGGAGCAGCCTGGCCGGCGGACGAACCGTAAGCGCCACCTGTAGTTTCTTTTCCCCTAATTGCGCCAGCATTTCCTCCGTGGACAAATCGTGTAAAATAACCCGCACATTGGGAAATTGATCCTGAAACGCGCGCAGCGCGCGCGGCAGAATCTGCACCGTGAGGGAGGGCGCATAGCCCACATTGAGTTCGCCAACCAGGCCGCCGGAAACCGTTCGCGCTTTTTTTACCGCCTCATCCGCGTGCTGGAGAACGGCCTTGGCCTCCAGGAGAAAGACTTTCCCCGCCTCAGTCAACCGCACCGATTTGGCGCTGCGCTCAAACAAGGCAAAACCGATTTCATCTTCGAGATCGCGAATTTGCCGACTAATGCCCGGCTGCGACACGTGGAGTTTCAGCGCGGCGCGGGAGACATTTTCCTCCTCGGCCACGGCAACGAAATAACGAAGATGGCGCAGTTCCATAGATCAGAAACCAAAATCGTTTGGCGTCAAGCCGGACTGCCGAATGATGGAGCGGGTCGTGCCAATGGGCAGTTCTTTTTTTGGATGAGGAACAATGGCTATGAGTCCGGCCGCATGGCGATACTTGGCATGGCTGCCCTTCTGCGATACAAAAACAAATCCGTGGGCTTGCAGCACACGGATGACATCAATTGATCCCAGGCGTTTAGGCATTGACCGTTTCCTCGCCAACCTTCACATCTGCCACAGTCGAAAAAGCCGGATTGGATTCGTTTTCGAAGTAAAGTTCGACGGCTTCCTTGAGATTGGCAATCGCCTCGTCGGAGGTCGCACCAAAGCTGGAAACGTCCACATTCAGGCATTGCGCAACCATGAACTCGTCTTCGCGATAAACGACGTAGGCCATCTGTCTCATGATCTGAATCTAGCAGAATACCTTGGTCGGTCAACCATGCCTGAAAAGCATACTCAGGCAAGAAACATGGTATTTCCGCAAATTGCGAAGCACGCGCATAGTCTTCTCATGAAAACGATTCGTAAGTCAAATGATCGCGGCCACGCCCAGCACGGCTGGCTGGACAGCTATCATACCTTCAGCTTTGCGGATTACTACGATCCGAACTGGATGGGTTTCCGCGCGCTGCGGGTGATCAATGATGACTTGATCCTCCCCGGCATGGGGTTCGGCACCCATCCACACCGCGACATGGAGATCATCAGCTATGTGCTCGGCGGCGCCTTGCAGCATCGTGATTCGATGGGCAATGGCCGGATTATCAAGCCAGGTGAATTTCAATACATGGCCGCGGGAACCGGCGTGGAACACAGCGAGTTCAATCCGTCTCGCACGGAAGCCACGCGCCTGCTGCAAATCTGGATCAAACCGGACGCCAAAGGCGTAAAACCGCGTTATGCGGAAAAGAACCTGAATGCGGCTGAAACCGGCAAGTTGCATCTGGTCGCCAGCAAAACCGGACGCGATGGATCAATGGAAATTCATCAGGATGCGGATTTGCTGCTGGGCAAACTCGAAAGTGGCCAAAGTGTGAAACATTCGCTTGGTAAAGATCGCCATGCGTGGGTGCATGTGGCCGAAGGTGAAGTAACCATCAATGGCTCCAAGCTCACTGGCGGTGATGCCGTGGCTCTGAGCGATGAAACGTCGGTGGACATTTCTGCCAGCAAACCATCGCAGGTATTGGTGTTTGACTTGAACTGAAATCCGCCATGCCCGCTTTAACCGGCGGGCGTGGCCAGTAATCCTATGAAACGCTTTTTACAAATGTTGGCTGTGGTGGTCATGCTTGCAACCGGCGTCACTTGGGCCGCCACGGGAGCCAATCGTGGCTGGACCAAAACTGAAGCCGCCATTAAAACACTTGACCCGGTCACCGAAATCGAGGGCATCACCTATCAAAAGAAGTTTCAACCCGGAGTTGATTTCCTAGGCGCGGCTTTCGGCGGTTCGCTGATGCTCTTTGGCGCATCCTTTCTTTTTCGCAAAAAACAAACCACCAAATAACAACTGACTAAAATAAACTCCATGAAACTGACAACCATCATTCCCATCCTCACGCTGGCTTTGGCCGCGCACGCCGCGCCTTTGTCCTTTGACTTCAAAGACCCGAAGGGCGTCAACAATGCGGTGTTCAAACTGGATGCGCCGTTGGAATCCATCAATGGCAGCGCCAGCGGCATCAGCGGCACCGTCACGTTTGATCCGGAAAATCCGTCCGCGACGACCGGCAAAATCGTTGTCGCCTCGGGATCTTTAACCGTGCCCAATCCGATGCAAAAGGAGCATTTGCACAGTGCCAACTGGCTGGACGTGGCGAAGTATCCGGACATAACTTTTGAAACAAAGTCCCTTGCGAACGTGAAAACTGATGGCAATGTGACCACGGCGGATGCCACCGGAACGTTCACGCTGCACGGCGTGTCCAAAGAAATTACCGTGCCGATCAAGCTGACCTATTTGAAGGATAAATTGGGCGCCCGCGTGCCAAACATGAAAGGTGACCTGCTGGTCATCCGCGCCAACTTCACCATCAACCGCGAGGATTTCAACATCCAAAAAGGCCAGTATGAGGACAAAGTTTCACCGACAATCGATCTGTCTCTGGCCATAGCCGGGGCCGCAGCCACCAAATAACCGCAGTCAACAACTTGAAATTCGCCTATAACCAATCACAACCAACAATCAAATCAAAATTATGCCAACTGTATCGATCATCTTTTTCTCGGGTGCCGGCCATACCACCAAATTGGCCGAAGCAATCAACCAAGGCGCGGCTTCCGTGGCCGGCATCACCACCAACCTCATCTCCCTCAGCGGCGATGACATTGTCAAAGGCCGTTATGACAACGAAGAAGTCTTGGCCAAGCTTGATGCCAGCGATGCGATTATCTTTGGTTCCCCCACCTACATGGGCGGTCCGGCGGCGCAGTTCAAGGCGTTTGCCGATGCCAGCGGTGGACGTTGGTTCGCCGGAGCATGGAAAGATAAAATTGCCGGTGGCTTTACCGTCTCCATGAGTCCGAGCGGAGATAAATCCAACACGTTGCAATATATGTTCACACTGGCCATGCAACACGGCATGGTCTGGATTGGACAGCCCGAAAAGCCGCTCCAACCGAATGGAATAAACCGGCTGGGGAGCAATGGCGGCGTGATGGCTCAAGCCGGCCAGGAATCTCCGGAAGTGGCGCCCAGCGGGGGCGACAAACTGACCGGCGAATTATTCGGCAAACGCGTGGCAGAATTTACCGTAAAAATTAAAAGATAATCGACCCAGCTAGTCGGCTCCGCCATTGCTTCAAGCTTTGGCGGAGTTTTTGTGTAAACCCGGTTGCTCCCCGCCAAAACGCCGGATAACTTTGGCGAAATGAGTCTTGAACCAATATCTCGGGAAGCCGGACCAATCCCGCATAAACGTCGCAAGCGTTACAGCGGAAAGCATCCGCACCGGTTTGAAGACAAATACAAGGAGCACGGTAAAGACGCGGAAACCATCCAAAAAGTCATCGCCTCCGGCAAAACGCCCGCTGGCACCCATCGCCCGATCATGGTCGCGGAAATTCTCGCGGCGTTGGCACCCCAGCCCGGAGAAATCGCGGTGGATTGCACATTGGGCTACGGCGGCCATGCCCAAGAGATTTTAAAACTCATTCAGCCGGGCGGGAAATTGCTTGGCCTGGATCAAGATCCAATTGAATTGCCTAAAACCGAATTACGCCTCAGGGAATTCGGCTTCGATGCCGATGCTTTCCAAGTTTATCGCACCAACTTTGCGGGTTTAACGCAAGTGCTGGCGAAACAACAATTATCCGGCGCAGACCTGATTCTGGCGGACCTGGGGGTTTCATCGATGCAAATTGATGACCCGAGCCGCGGCTTTTCCGTTAAATTGGACGGTCCGCTCGATATGCGCATGAATCCGCAACGTGGCCAGCCGGTTTCTGTCTTTTTGCAAAAAGCCAAACCGCTGGAGCTTGCGGAAATTCTACGGGACTATTCCGATGAACCTTACGCCGCGACGTTGGCACCGCTGTTGGCCGGGAAATCCTTGGCAACTACCCAGGAACTGGCCAACGCCATTCGGCTGGCGCTTCCGCGATTGAGTCGCGATGATATTGACCAAACCATCCGGCGTGTTTTTCAAGCGTTGCGAATTGCTGTCAACGACGAGTATTCGGCGCTCGACACACTGCTGCGTCAATTACCGGCCTGTCTCAATCCAAACGGACGAGCTGCCCTACTTACCTTTCATTCGGGCGAAGACCGGCGGGTGAAAAAAGCGTTCGCCTCCGGGTTGGCAACTGGCTCTTATACAAAAATTTCGGAAAACGTCATCCGCCCCACCCCGCAGGAAATGCGTTCCAATCCGAGATCTTCTCCCGCCAAGCTGCGTTGGGCGCGGCGCGGTTAATAGCCGCGATTCACGATGGCCTTGGCCGGTCGCCCTTCGGCGCTGTCATACTGGCCAAACGCCGCTTCGAACTCCGACCAAAGCAGCGTGTCGGCCAGTTGTTTGAGCGGTGGGCGTGGATCCAGT
>JAKALA010000059.1 GCA_021813325.1 bacterium
TTGGTGAAAGTGTGGATTTGCTTGGAAAACAGGATTTTTCCGTTCCGGCTCATTTTTCAGCGGGCAGTTTCAATTCCAACTGACGCGGCAACAAACTGGCCAGCAACGCCGCTTCCGGCGGCGTATCCAGCCAGACCATCGTGCGCAGCAACACCGCACTGTCCGTCCATAAACTCATCTGCCAAGTCAGGCGCAGACTGTTGAAAAACATTTGGCCCAAACCCAATTGGTTTTTCTCCAAGGCCTGGGCCGGTTCAATCCACGGACGGACTTGCCGTAATAATCGTTGGGCCCTGCGGCTGGCCAGCGGCAATAAACCAAAGTGATCTTTCTTCGAAAACGTGGATGGGGCTTTTGGGTGGTTTGTTGGTTTGAGTTTAATTGAACTGGCTTTCAAATTCCACCGGGGACTTGTAACCCAAGGCGCTGTGGAGCCGCTTTGGGTTGTAAAAGGTTTCGAGGTAATCGAAGACTTTGAGTCTGGCTTCGGCGTGTGTGGCCGGAGTTTGATCGAAGCATTCGGTTTTGAAGGTGGCCATGAAGGATTCAGCCATGGCGTTGTCATACGGATTGGCGGGCCGACTCATGCTGGGCGTGATTTTTAAAGTGGCCAGTAGCGCCCGATAGGCGCTGCTGGCATATTGAACTCCCCGATCCGAATGGGGCAGAAGTCCCGGCGCTGGACGGCGCTTTGTTTGCGCGCGGTTCAGGGCTTCTGTCACCAAGGAGGTTTCCAGGGAAGCCGCCATGGCCCAGCCGACGACTTTGCGCGAGCAGGCGTCCAGGATGACGGCCAGATAAATCCAGCCTGGGTGGGTTTGAATGTAAGTGATGTCCACGACCCAGACTTGATCTGGCCGCAAGGGCGTGGGGACTTTGGCCAGCCAGTTCGGCGCGATGGGCTGGTCGTGATCGCTTTGGGTCGTGCGGGGGACAAAGCGCCGTTTCTGTCGCGCCTGCAACTGCAGTTCGCGCATCAAACGGGCGACGCGGTTCTTGCCGCAACGTTCCCCGTCGCGTCGCAGCGCGGCCGTCAGGCGCGGGCTGCCGTAGGTGTGGCGGCTCTGGTGAAAGATCGGTTTGATCTTTTCCACGAGCTTTTGGTCGGCCTGGGCGCGCGCGCCTTCGGCTTTGTGCTGGTGCGCGTAAAAACCGCTGGGAGAGACTGCCAACGTTTGGGCCAGTTCCTCGACCTGAAATTCAGCTTTTAAGGTGTTTATAAGTTGGAAGCGCTGTTCAGGTTGCCGTCCGAGACAATGGCCAAGGCTTTTTTTAAGATGTCACGCTGGCGACGCAGGTAATCATTCTCCTGCTTGAGGCGGCGGTTTTCCCGTTGTTCGGGAGCTTCGGCGGCCAGGGTTTTGGGTTGGGTCTGGGCCGCGCCGTTTTTGGCGGCGTCAACCCAACAGCCGAGCGACCAGCTGGAGCAGCCCAGATCGCGGCAGACTTCGGCAAGGCTGCGGCCCGATTGCACCAGAGCCACGGCATTCTGCTTGAACTCGGCGTCATAGCGCCGGGCGAATTTGCTTTTGGTTTCAATACTTTCCATACGTTTCTTTCTACACCCAAAAGCCCTCTCCTCAAAATCGAAGAAACCTCAGTGGCGCGGGCAAACCTCGGCAATCATCTCGGCGGGGATATAAGGACTCACCAGTTCAAGCCGTTGGCTGGCGCCAACGGGAGGCAAAGTCAAACTCATGCCCAAACTCTAACTCAAACACTCTGGCAAAACACCCCGCTTGTATCGGCGTAGCCTCTGTCGGTTGAACCCTTTACAAAAACTTTCGGAACACCCTCTAAAAGCCGAACTTGTGAAATAAATCACAAATTACTTGCCCGTTTTTTTGCCAGCGGCTAGGCTGGACGCCGCGCTTTTTTAGGAGCATGGCGCGCAATTTTTACAAATGCAGGCACAAACAGAATACGGCTATAACTCAAAAATCGAGGGTGATGTCGTTTTGACCACAGTGGACGCCGCCCTCGCTTGGTTCCGAGCCAATTCTGTCTGGCCCATGCCCATGGGTTTGGCCTGTTGTGCGATAGAACTCATGGCCGTCGGTGCCAGCCGGTTTGATATTTCCCGTTTTGGTTCGGAAGTCATGCGCTTTTCACCCCGCCAGTCCGATTGCATGATTGTCGCCGGCACGGTGACTTACAAAATGGCGGGTGTGCTGCGCCGAATTTACGATCAAATGGCTGAACCCAAATGGGTTATTGCCATGGGTGCCTGCGCTTCAAGCGGCGGTATGTATCGAAGTTATGCCACGTTGCAGGGGGTGGACAACATTGTGCCGGTGGATGTGTATGTCAGTGGCTGTCCGCCCCGCCCTGAAGCTGTGCTGGATGCCTTGATGAAAATTCAGGAAAAGATTAAAAAACAACCGGTTTTGCAGGAATTAGTCGCGGCAAAACTCTTAAAAGTTCCCAAGCCATAATTCTGTGTCAGCTCTCGAATCCGCCAATAAGATCAAAGCCGAGTTCGGTGAGATTATCTCCGAACCGACGGAATTTCGTGGCGAAATCTCTGTGGCCGTTTCCGATGCGGAAAAGATGTTTGACGTCTGCCAGTTCGCCAAAAAACAACTTGGCTTCGATTATTTGGTGGATATCAGCAGTTTGGACAACTATGGCTCGGATCCGCGCTGGACGGTAGTTTATCATTTGCGTTCCTTAAGTGATGGAACTGATTTGCGCTTGAAGACGGACGTCAGCGAAGAAAAGTCTGAGTTGCCCAGCATTGTTAATATCTGGCGCACGGCCAACTGGCATGAGCGCGAGATTTACGACATGATGGGCATCCGCTTTTCCGGACATCCCGACCTGCGGCGCATTTTGATGTGGGAAGGCTATCCTTACCATCCGCTGCGCAAAGATTTCCCGCTGGCCGGCAAGCCAACTGACCTGCCCGGTGTGGCCTTTACCAGGGTGACGCCGATGGAAGGTGGCCCCTTTGTGACGTTGCCCAGCGGCGATGACGCCATCGCCCGCGAACCGCGTGTGCGCGTGCCGGAAGGCTCCGAGCCGGGCGTGAGCGACAAGAAGCGTCATCAACTTTAATTTTCATGGCCCAGGTTCAAGAAATTCAAATTCGCGATTCCGCCGCCCGCACGGCAGCGGCGGCGGAGGAGCTTCAGGAAATGGAGGGCGAAAAAATGGTCCTGAACATGGGGCCGTCGCATCCGGCCACGCACGGCGTGTTGCGCATCGTGCTGGAGTTGGATGGCGAAGTGATTACCAAGGCGGATCCGGATGTGGGATATCTGCATCGCGGCGACGAAAAAATCGCCGAAAACATGACCTACACCCAGTTCATCCCTTACACGGATCGGCTGGATTATCTCGCGCCGCTGGCCAACAACGTGGCCTACGCGCTGGCCGTCGAAAAGCTGCTCGGTATTCACGACAAACTGCCGCCGCGCTGCCAATACATCCGCGTGATGTGCTGCGAACTGGCCCGGATTTCCGCGCATTTGCTCGGCCTCGGCGCCTTCGCCATGGACACTGGCGCCATCACGGTTTTCTTGCTCACGTTTACCGAGCGCGAAAAAATTTACAACCTCGCCGAAGCCGCGAGTGGAGCGCGTCTCACCACCAGCTACACGCGCATTGGCGGATTGATGCGCGATATTCCGGCAACGTGGTGCGCGCAGGTGAAGCAGTTTTGCGATGAGTTCGAAGTGACGCTGGCTGAAGTCGAGACCTTGCTGACGCGGAATCGCATTTGGGTGGATCGTTTAAAAAATGTCGGCGTGGTTTCGAAGCAAATGGCCATTGATTATGGTTTGAGCGGCCCGAACCTGCGCGGCTCCGGCGTGGACTGGGATTTGCGCAAAAACCAGCCATATCTTTGCTACCAGGATTTGGAATTTGATATTCCGGTCGGCTCTGTTGGCGATTGCTATGATCGTTATCTGGTCCGCCAGGAGGAAATGCGCCAGAGCGTTCGCATTCTGCGCCAGTGCCTGGAAAAAATTCCCGGCGGCTGGACCAATGACGTGAAAGATCCCGTTTCCATTCCCGATGGCAAGATCACGCTGCCCCCAAAACAAAAAGTGCTGACGAGCATGGAAGAGCTGATCCATCAGTTCATGCTCGTGACGGAAGGGGTGAATTGCCCGCCCGGCGAAGTCTATTTCGGCCACGAAAATCCGAAGGGCGAACTGGGCTTTTACATTCATAGCAAGGGCGGTGGCACGCCGTATCGCTTGAAGATTCGTGGGCCGAGCTTTATCAATTTGAGCATTCTGGGCGAGTTGCTGCCCGGTTGCATGATCAGCGACGTGCCCGTTGTTCTGGGTTCGCTGGACTTTGTGATGGGAGAAAGCGACCGGTAGTTTTAACCGCAGAAACGCAAGGGTGCCGAGAAAATGAAACCAGAGTTTGTAAAAATCAGCGGATTGAATTTTGAACTCTGCGTCTCCGCGCCTCGGCGGTGAATAGAGATTTTAAATTTGAAATGAGTTTTCAAGTGACCAGCGAATTGGAAGCGGAAGTGAATGAGTTGATCAGTCACTATCCGGTGAAACGTGCCGCATCACTCATGGTGCTGCATGCCATCCAGGAAAAGTTTGGCTGGATTTCGCAGCCGGCAGTGGAGTGGACGGCCCAAAAGCTGGAGCTGCAGCCGATCAACGTTTACGAGATCGTGACGTTTTACCCGATGCTCCGGCAGGAGCCGCAGGGGAAATATTGCATCAAAGTGTGTCGCACATTGAGCTGTGCGCTCGGTGGTGCATATGAATTGCACCAGCATTTTTGCGACAAGCTCGGCTTGGACGCGCACAAGCACGGTCCACAGACGACGAAGGACGGCAAGTTCACGGTGGAATTCGTCGAGTGCCTCGCGAGTTGCGGCACCGCGCCGGTGATGATGGTCGGTGAAAAATTTTATGAGGGCGTGACGCACGCGAAGGTGGATGAGATTTGCGCGCAATGCAAATGATTTGTTATCATGCCGCCGCGCTTGAAAAATGAGCACCAGCCTAAAAGACTGGCGAAAAGTGTATCGAAAAATCCGGCGCATGCACGGACTGGACGAACACGAAAAGGTGCTGTTCGCGCGGTTCGCGGCGGCAACGCCGGACGAGCGGTGGCGGATGAACATGAATTATCTCCGCTCGCTCGATTGCTGGGGGCGCTCCGCGCTGAAAAAATTCGATTCCAGGTGATCGGCATGACGGCGGCGAATTTGCAGGGGGTGCCCGGTTCGACGATCGACGTGGATTTGTGGCTGGATTTACCGGCGCGCCAATACATGACGGTTTTGAACCTGGCGCGAAAAAGCGGGGCGCAGGCCGTTCGCAACACGGTGGTCGAATTAGCCGACGGCACGCTGGTGAATTTTGTTTATGAGGTGACGGGATTGCCCTCGTTTAACAACACGATCGTCAAGGCCAAAAGGCTCGTCTGGAACGGGGTAAAAGTCGCGGTGTTGCCGCTGGAACTGATTTGCAAAAGCAAGGCGGCGATCCGTCGTCCCAAAGATTTGTTGCACATCAAGCTGATTGAGCAGCGGTTGGCGGTGATGGAAAAATTGAAATGAAATTTGAGATGGTTGCCCGACTAGGATTTGAACCTAGACAAACAGATTCAGAGTCTGCTGTGCTACCGTTACACCATCGGGCAATGATGGGGTGGAACAAGCTAGTGATAAATTGATAAGAGTCAAGTTGCTGATATGGCGCAAGAATACAAATTAGTTTTGAAGCACGCCGATGAAGCTGGTTACACGCCGGACATCGAATGCTATTTGCGTCACGGCGGCTACCACGACCTCAAGAAGGTGCTAGCCATGCGGTCGAAGGATTTGCCGGATGGCAAAAAGCTTTCGCCGCAGGAACAGATTCGCGAAGACGTGAAAATTTCCGGTCTGCGCGGCCGTGGCGGTGCCGGTTTCTCCTGCGGTCTCAAGTGGAGCTTCGTGGACCGCAAGAGCGGCAAGCCGATCTATCTCATTTGCAATGCCGACGAATCCGAGCCGGGCACGTTCAAGGATCGGCAGATCATCCACAAAGATCCGCATCAGCTCGTCGAGGGCATGATCATCTCCTGCTTCGCCAACGACGTGAAGCTCGCCTATATCTACATCCGCGGCGAAATGCCCGAAGGCGCGAAAATCCTGAACAATGCCCTCAAGGAAGCCCGCGCGAAAAATTTCCTCGGCAAAAATATTTTGGGCAGCGGTTTTGATTGCGAAATCCACGTCCATCGCGGCGCGGGCGCTTACATTTGCGGCGAGGAAACCGGCCTCATCGAATCGCTCGAAGGCAAGCGTCCGTATCCGCGCATCAAGCCGCCGTATTTTCCGGCGGTGCTCGGCCTGTGGATGTGTCCGACCATCGTCAACAACGTCGAGACGCTCTGCAACGTGAAGCACATCGTCGCGATGGGCGGCGCGGAATTTGCCAAGCTCGGCACGCCGAACAATACCGGCACACGTATCGTCAGCTTGAGCGGCCACGTCAAACGCCCCGGCTACTATGAGATCGAAGTCGGTAAGGCCACGCTGCGCGATTTGCTTTTCGGCGAGAATTTCGGTAAGGGTTTGCGCGATGGACGCCAGCTCAAAGCGATCATTCCCGGTGGCTCGTCCTCGAAGGTTTTGAAAGCGGGCGAAAAGTTCAAACTCAAGAAGAAGGACGCCGAAGGCAAAGAAATTCTGGTTGAGACCGACATGCTCGACCTGCCTTACGATTTCGATTCGCTGGCGGCCGCCGGCACGATGTCAGGTTCCAGCGCGATCATTGTCATGGATGACAGCGTGGACATCGTGGAGGCGCTCGCCAATCTCTCGGAATTTTACGCGCATGAAAGCTGCGGTCAATGCACGCCCTGCCGCGAAGGTTCGCTTTGGATGAGCAAGACGCTGCATCGCCTCACGCATGGTCACGGCCGCGCGAGTGATGCTGATTATCTAGGCAAAATTGCCGATAACATTCCCGGCGGCCGCACGATCTGCGCCTTTGGCGAAGCCTGTTCATGGCCGGTGCAAAGTTTTCTGGCGAAGTTCAAAGATGATTTCGTGGCCAAAGGCAAGGCCGACGAGGAACGCCGCGCGAAGGAAAAATCCCAATGCGCCAGCCCAGCACATGGAACGACAATAGCAGCAATTTCGCAGCACTGAATTTATGCCGAAACAAACGACACCAAAGCATCCGCTCGCAGAAGTCTTCGGCTTCGCTGTAACGGATATGAGTGTCGCTGCAAATCGGCATCGAGCAAAACGCCTTTGCCCGTTTAACAACAAGGTTCCGAATTGCACTAAGGACAAAGCTCAAGACCCATTGGGAGTTTGTAGCGTCTTCCACGAGGATGAAGTTGTCATCACCTGCCCGGTTCGATTTCGGCAGGAGTGGTTAATTGCTGACGATGCGGCAGATTTCTTTTTTCCGTCGGATGCAACTTGGACTACGCTTACAGAAGTTCGTTTGAAAGAGGCCGACGGAAGTTCGGCAGGAAACGTTGATATTGTTGTCTGCGCTTATGACAAGGCCGGCAAGGTTTACGACTTCGGCGCGCTGGAAGTTCAGGCAGTTTATATTTCTGGCAACGTCCGTAATCCATTCGAGTATTACATGGAAGCTTCTGCCAAACGCGGCAGCATGGACTGGACGAAAGAAGTGAATTATCCGCGCCCGGATTATTTGTCGTCGTCCCGGAAACGTCTGGCACCACAACTCATTTTCAAGGGCGGAATCATCAACGCGTGGGGCAAGAAAACTGCCGTTGCCCTGAACAAAGGTTTTTTCGACACATTGCCCAAGTTGCCGGAAGTGCAAAAAAAAGAGGCCGACATCGCTTGGCTCATTTACGATTTGAAGTCGCCAAAAAATGCGGGGGAGCATTACGAGTTGTTTCGTGAACGCACGGTTTACACAAAGTTTGAACCGGCGCTGAATCAGATTACGAGGTCGCGTCCCGGAAAAGTGGAAGATTTTATGCGACAGCTTCAGTCGAAAGTTGACGAGAAGCTGGAAACTCCACCAACTAATCGCACGATTGAAAATCCGTTTGGCAGATAACTATGGCACAGGCATTACTACTTCCCGAATTGGAAGCTGACGAACGTGAGAAGCCAGTAAATGTGGCTTCCGTTCCGCAGCGCAGTCCATTTCGCTATCCGGGTGGGAAGACTTGGCTCGTGCCGCTTTTCCGTCGCTGGATGATGAGCTTTTCTAGCCAGCCGAAAACTCTAGTTGAGCCTTTTGCCGGTGGTGGAATCATCAGTTTGACAGCAGCGTTTGAACATTTGGCGGATCGTGTGGTCATGGTGGAGCTTGACGAACAAATTGCTGCTGTTTGGGAAACAATCCTTGGCGGCGATGCCAAATGGCTCGCCAAAAAGCTACTTGCTTTTGAACTGACAACTGAATCAGCTAAGGCAGAACTGGCCAAGCCTCCACAATCGTGTCGCGAGCTTGCTTTTCAAACCATCTTAAAAAATCGGACTGCGCATGGCGGAATCTTGGCTGAAGGCGCGGGCGTATTGAAGCATGGCGAGAACGGAAAAGGAATTCTCTCACGTTGGTATCCTCAAACTATCGCCAAAAGAATTACAAACATTGAATTCGTAACCAAACGCCTTGAGTTCATTCACGGTAATGCGTTTGAAATCTTAACTGAATACCGCAACGATAAAAGCGCGGTGTTCTTCATTGATCCGCCATACACGGCTGGTGGCAAGCGTGCCGGCTCACGGCTCTACAATCATTCTGAAATTGATCACGAAAAACTTTTTTCAGTTTGTGAAAAACTGCACGGCGATTTCTTGATGACTTACGACAACGCTGCGGAAGTCCTTGCGTTGGCAGAACGGCACGGGTTTTCGACCAGGCCAGTCGCCATGAAAAATACGCACCACGCCGAGATGTCCGAACTTCTGATTGGCAGAAACCTCGATTGGGTTGAGGACGGCGGCGTTTTTCGCGAAGAACCTATTCCATTCAGCGTCACAGTGTTCGCTCAACGTAACAATCCACTGCGAAGAAAGGCTGTGACAAAATGAACAACAACCCCGCCATCGCCTTTCCAATACGAAGCCGAATCGGCAATTTAAGCGCGTTCGGAATTCCGAGGGGCGACCAGACCAGCCGAATACTTCAAAAGCGCGCTCATGTTTTCACAAGTTTCAACCATTCGTTTCTAGCAGAGTTGAATGCCCGATATGTTAAGTGGCAGGCTGAGAATGAGGCTCTGAAAGGCCCATTCAATAAACCACAGCCTGGCGACCAAGAGCTTATCGCGCAAAGAACTCGACTTCTGAACGACTATCTTGATTTCTTGGATGCTCCTGAAGTCGTGGAAACATTGTCGTCGGCCAACCGAATGCGTTCTGCTGCCATTCGTGAATTTATTTATTTTCTTTTCCGAGACCTCAACGCGTCGGATTGTCTGGCAGCCCGTTTTGCATCACTTTCTGATTCCGAACAGCCAAGTGTTGCCCTCGAGTGCAAGACTTACCTCGACAAAACGATGCTGGAAGGTTCTTCTACTGCCGCTGAACAACTCAAAGTGCGCAATCCAAACGCGCTTTACCTCGTGGTTTCCGAGTGGCTAAAGCTGACCGAAAACATTAACCTGCGGAAATTTAAAGTGGATCAGATTTACGTTTTTCGGAAGCAAAAGAATACCGACCGCGAGTTCCGGTATTTGCCAGGTTATCAAAAAAATCCGGTTCATGATGATGTGGTTTCGCATCTGTTTAACATGGTGCGGACACATTTGATTTCAAATTGGGAAGGCGGAGTTCCTCATGGATTGGAAAGAGGATTTTTACTTTAATAATGTCCACCGCTGCCACAACTGAAACGAAGCCCGCCGCGCCGGCGATCGAGAAGATCAAGGTGAAGATCGACGGGCGTGAGATCGAAGTGCCGCGTCTCACCGCCGACTGGTCCGGCAAGCTTACGCCCACGACGATGATTCAAGCGTGCGAGCTGGCCAAGACGGATGTGCCGCATTACTGCTATCATCCGAAGCTGCCGGTCGTCGGCAACTGCCGCATGTGTCTCGTGGAATACGGCATGCCGGCTTTGGGGCCTGACCGCAAACCGGTGATGAATGCCGACGGCACCCCGAAGATCGCCAAGATGCCGCGTCCCGCCATTGCGTGCGCCACGCCGCTTTCGCCGGGAATGGAGATTTACACGAAGACGCCTGCGGTGAAGCAGATGCGCGAAGGCGTGCTTGAATCGCTCCTCATCAATCATCCGCTCGATTGCCCGATCTGCGATCAGGCGGGTGAATGCAAGTTGCAGGAATATTCCGTGGACTACGGCCAGAGCGCCAGCCGTTTTGTTGAAGCCAAGGTTCACAAACCGAAGGCCGTTGATTTGGGACCGCGCATCATGCTTGATGCGGAACGTTGTATTCTTTGCACACGCTGCATTCGCTTCACTCGCGACATTGCGAAAGATGACGCGTTGGGCATTATCAATCGCGGCAGTTACAACACGATTTCCACGTATCCGGGAATGCCGTTTGACAACAACTACACGCTGAATACCGTGGATGTTTGCCCGGTCGGCGCGCTGACGTCGAAGGATTTTCGCTTCCAGATGCGCGCCTGGTTTCTCAAGGAAACCAAAAGCGTCTGCACCAGTTGCGCGACCGGTTGCAGCATTCTCATCGGTTCGCGCGAGGAGAAAATTTACCGTTACACGCCGCGCGACAACGATGCGGTCAATGCTTCGTGGATGTGCGATGCCGGCCGCTTGAATTACAAATGGATCAGCCGCGAAGATCGATTGAAGGATGTTTTGGTGCGCGGTCAGAAATCCACCTGGCCGGCGGCGCTCAACGAGCTTTCTGACAAGCTCAAGAAAGCGCCGGCAGGTTCCGTGGCCATCATCGCTTCGGCGCGGCAGACGAACGAGGAGCTGTGGCTGATCTCCAAGCTGAAGGCGAAACTCGGCGCGATTTCAGATTCCATTCCGCGCGTCGGCGAAGCCGACAAGCTGCTTGTCAGCGCGGACAAAAATCCAAACACCAACGGCGCGCGTCTCACGGGAATTTGCTTCACTGAAATGGGCATCAACCTGCAGAAGATTGCCGACGGCATCGAGCAGGGCAAGATCAAGGTCTTGATTGTTTTCGGCGAAAATATTGCGAAGCACGGTGTGAGCAATGACAGGTTGCGTGAGCGCGAAACGATCAGCGAAGTGGTCGATGAACACGGTTTGACGCCGGCATTGCTGGCGAAACTTGAGACGCTCGTGGTCAGTGACATTCACGCGAACGAGACCACCAGGCTGGCGCATTATGTGTTGCCTGGTTGTGCCCATGCGGAAAAACGGGGCACATTTACCAGTGGCAAGGGCCGCGTGCAGAAATTCATGAAGGCCGTGGAAGCCCCCGGCGATGCCCGTGCGGAGTGGGAGTTTTTGCATGATCTCGTTCACAATGTCACCGGCCAGAACGGCTTTGTGACCATTGAAGGACTATTTAACCAGATGGCCAGGGAAGTGCCCGCATTCAGCGGATTGACCTGGGCCGCACTCGGCGACACCGGAGTAACCGTGCAAATTTAATCGAACCGCAGAGACGCAAAGACGCAGAGATGAAAACGAATCGAAACAGATTTTGTCCGGAGCGGGAAAAGAAAATTTTTCTCCGCGCCTCTGCGTCTCCGCGGTGAACAAATAAAAATGGACTGGAATTTCATCATTTTTAGCGTGGTAAAGGTGGCCGTGGTCTTCGGCGTGCTGATGACCATGGTGGCGTATTCCGTGATGGCGGAGCGCAAGATCGCCGCGTGGATTCAGGATCGGCCCGGTCCCAACCGCGTGGCGCCGCCGTTTGTGAAATACATTCCGGTGCTCGGTCCGATGCTGACGCGCCTCGGCTTCTTTCAGCCGCTGGCCGACGGGTTGAAATCTTTTTTGAAGGAGGACTTCACACCGGGCGGAGTCAAAAAAATTTATTTCTGGCTGGCTCCGGCGGTGGCCGTGGTGCCGGCGCTGATGACGGTGGCGGTCATTCCCTTTGGTTCGGTAATGGGCGGCCAGCAAATGGTCATCGCCAACTTGAACGTGGGCATTCTTTACACGTTCGGCATTGTTTCCCTGGGCGTGTATGGCATCGTGCTGGCGGGCTACGCGGCGAACTCGAAATATCCGTTCCTCGGCGGCATCCGGGCAAGCGCGCAGATGATTTCCTACGAAATCGCGATGGGCATGTCGGTGATTCCCGTGCTGCTCATCGCCGGCGACTTGAACCTGAGCGACATCATCACCTGGCAAACGTCGCATGGCTGGCTGATCCTGTATGCGCCGGTGTCGTTCGTCATTTTTCTCGTCTCGGCCTTTGCGGAAACCAACCGCACGCCGTTCGACTTTGCCGAGGCGGAACAGGAGCTTGCCGGCGGTTACAATGTGGAATACAGCTCCATGAAATTCGCCATGTTTCCCATGGGCGAATACGCCGCCATGCTGGCCTCGGCGGGCATGATGGTAACATTGTTTTTTGGCGGCTGGACGCTTCCGTTCTGGGGTCTCGACCAACCGGCGCAGTCGCTCCCGATGGGGCTGGCGCACATCCTGGTGTTCCTCGCCAAGATGCTGGTTTTCATGGTGGTGTTCATCTGGGTGCGATGGATGTTTCCCCGTTTCCGTTACGACCAGTTGATGGACCTGGGCTGGCGGCGGTTTTTGCCGCTCGCGTTGGCAAACATTTTAATCACGGCCATCGTGCTGTGGATTAGGAGTTGATATGGCGATCACCGTAAATCGCAAAAAACTGAACTTTTGGGAACGTCTTTATCTGCCGGCAGTAGTCGGCGGATTGAAGGTGACCGGACGCCATTTGTTCCGAACCTTGTTTGGCGGCAAGGCGGTTACGATGGAATATCCCGAGCAGAAATGGACCGTGCCGACGGGTTATCGCGGGGCGCCGTATTTGGTGAAAGACCAGGATGGCGATACGAAATGCGTTTCCTGCCAGCTCTGCGAATTTGTCTGTCCGCCAAAGGCCATTCGCATTACGCCGCCGGGCACCAGCGGCTTGAAGCCGGATCGCGACAACGCGGAAAAAATGCCGCTGGAGTTCGAGATCAACATGCTGCGCTGCATTTATTGCGGGTTCTGTCAGGAGGTTTGCCCGGAGGAGGCGATCTTTCTTAAACAAGATTGGTCCCATGTTGGGACCAATCGTGCGGAACTGATTTACAACAAAGAAAAACTCCTGTCGCTCGGTGGCGCGGCTCCCGGCATCCAGAAATGGAAACACAAGCTGGAGGAGGCCAGGGCGCAGGAAAATTTTCCCGTGAAAGTCTGATTTGCAATGGAAGCCATCAACAATTTGATCAGCCAAGGCGCGGTCCAGGACGTTTTGTTCTGGGTTTTCGCGGCGCTGACGCTGATTTGCGCGATTCTGGTCATCGCCAATCCGTTCAGCCGCAGTCCGGTGACGAGCGCCATGTTCCTGGTGTTGACCATCATCTCGATGGCGGGCCTGTTTGTGCTGCTGCACGCGTTCTTCTTGGCGGCGGTGCAAATTCTGGTTTACGCCGGCGCCGTCATGGTGTTGTTCCTGTTTGTGATCATGTTGCTCGACCTGAAAGAGGAACAACGGCGAAAAATCAAGTTGTTTGGCTTGGTGACCGGATTAATTGCCGTTGGCGGCATTGTATCGGTCTTTCTGAAAGCGCTGGCTTCGGCTGGAAACGGAACCGACGCTCCCAAGCTGGAAGGCGAAACCTACGCGTTGGGCAAGCTCCTGTTCACGCAATATACTTTGCCGTTTGAAATCGTCTCCGTGCTGCTGCTCGTGGCCATGGTTGGCGTGATTTTATTGAGCAAAAGGAAACTGGAATAGCATGCAAGTCGGACTCCATCATTATTTGACGGTCAGCATCCTGCTGTTTTCGCTGGGGCTGCTTGGTGTCATCATGCGCCGCAACTTGCTGGTGATTTACATGTCGCTGGAACTGATGCTCAACGCGGCGAATCTGGCGCTCGTTTCTTTTTCAAGGTTCAATGACAAGCTCGACGGCCAGGTGCTGGTGTTTTTCATCATCACCGTGGCGGCGGCCGAAGTCGCCGTCGGACTGGCGCTGATCGTGGCGCTCTATCGCAAGCGCCAATCGGCGCATGTGGAAGATTTGACCTCGATGAAACTCTGACGGATGAAACACGAACTTTTTCCATGGCTGATCCTGTTTCTGCCGCTGATCTCAGTGGCGGTGATAACGCTGTTTACGCTGCGTTCCAAAATGGTCAGCAGCCTGATCTCCATTGGCGCGGTCAGTGCCAGCTTCATTCTCACCGTGCTGTTCATTGCCGCCAACGGGTTCCATCCGGAAGTGCCCGGAGACGTCTTAAACTGGAACTGGCTTTCCATTGATCAGCTAAATGTCGATTTCGGCCTGAAAGTTGACGCGCTCAGCCTGATGATGACGCTGGTGGTCACTGGCGTTGGCGGGTTGATTCACATCTATTCCTACGGCTACATGCACGATGACCGCAGCCTGTCGCGCTTTTTTGCCAAACTGAGTCTCTTCACGTTTTCCATGCTCGGCATCGTGCTCGCGAACAATTTCCTGATGATGTTCATCTTCTGGGAATTGGTCGGCATATCGAGCTACTTGCTCATCGGTTTTTGGTTTGAGAAGCCGAGCGCGGGCGACGCGGCAAAAAAAGCATTCATCACCAATCGTCTGGGTGATTTTGGATTCCTGTTCGGCATCTTGATGGTTTGGGGACTGCTCCATTCGCTGAATTTCAGTGAATTGCAAAGTGGCGTTGCCGCCGGCACGGTGACCTTGGGCGCCAGCGCCACCATCGCCGGTCTGTTGATTTTCTGCGGTGCGATGGGCAAGTCGGCGCAATTTCCGTTACACGTCTGGTTGCCGGACGCGATGGAAGGTCCGACGCCTGTGTCCGCCTTGATCCATGCCGCGACCATGGTGGCCGCCGGCGTTTACATGCTTTGCCGCAGTTTGTTCCTGTTCGACCACGGCGCTTTGCAGGTGATCGCCTACATCGGCGGCTTTACCTCGCTCCTCGCCGCCCTCATGGCGATGCAGCAAAACGACATCAAGCGCATCATCGCTTACTCCACCCTGTCGCAACTCGGTTACATGGTCATGGTGGTGGGCTTGAACGGTCCGACGCCGGCGATGTTCCACCTGACCACACACGCTTTCTTCAAGGCGTTGCTGTTCTTGAGCGCAGGCTCGGTCATCATGGGGATGCACCACGAGCAGGACATCTGGCAGATGGGCAATTTGCGTAAGAAGATGCCGATCACGTTCTGGACATTCCTGATTGGCTCGCTGGCGCTTTGCGGGGTGCCGCCGTTCAGCGGCTTTTACTCAAAAGATTCCATTCTGGCGCAGGCGATTGATCAACATAATTATCTGCTTTTTGGCATCGCCACCTTTGTGGCCGCGCTGACGACGTTTTACACGTTCCGCTTGTTCTTCGTGGTTTTCCTTGGCAAAGAAAAATCCAAGGCAGCTGCTCATGCGCACGAATCGCCATTCGTGATGACCGGTCCGCTGATGGTGCTGGCGGTGTTTTCGGTCATTGGCGGTTTTATTGGTATTACTAACAACTTTGAATCTCAATTTGCCCACGAGCACGAAAGCCTGACGATGATGCAGCAGCTTTTGGAGCCGTTCCACAAGCCCATCCCGATGTGCCTCGGCCTTGGCGCCGTGGCGATCGGCTTCTTCGCGGCCATGTCGATTTATAAGGATGCGGAAACCGACCCGCTTCCCGCCAGGCTCGGTGGATTGTCCAAGGCCATGGCCAATCGCTTTTACTTCGATGAACTTTACGAAGCGACGGTCATCCGCCTGCACGATTTTATCGCGGCGGTGTTCGACTGGATTGATCGCTGGATTCTGGAAGGTGGTTGCATCGGTTTGATTCGCGGCGGAACCGACTTTACCGGGCGCGCTTTGCGGCTCATGCAGACTGGCAATTTGCAAACGTATGCCTTCCTGTTCGTGCTCGGCGTCGCCGTGTTGCTCTATTTTGTTTTGTAAAGTGAAAATAAATTTTAACCGCAGAGGCGCAAAGGCGCAGAGTTGGGAAGAAAAATTCTTTTCTCCGCGTCTCGGCGTCTCTGCGGTTAAAAAAATTTAACGATGTCCATTTTAACACAAATCGCAGGTTGGCCGCTGCTGGCGGCGTTGGCGCTGGTGGTCGTGCCACGGAACTATCGCGTCGTCATCCGCGCCATCGCGGTGCTCGCCACGTTTATTTCGACGGTGTTGGCGGTTAAAATGTTTGTCGGTTACGGCTGCGCGGTGCCGGACGCGGAAGGTTTCCGTTTTGTGCAGCAGATTCCGTGGGTGGAGTCGCTCGGTATCAGCTATCACGTCGGCGTGGATGGATTGAATGTCGGTCTCGTTTTAATGGGAGCGATTGTGGCCTTCGCGGCGGCGCTGTGCTCCTGGGAAATTAAGACGCGCGAAAAGGAATTTTACATTCTGCTGCTGGTGATGTCCGGCGGCATTCTCGGCGCCTTCGCGTCGCTGGACTTGTTCTTCTTTTACTTCCTGCACGAACTCGCGCTGGTGCCCACCTTCATCATGATTGGAGTCTGGGGCCGCGGCGAACGCAAGAATTACGCGACGTTTCAAATCACATTGTATCTCAGCATCGGCGCCTTGATCGCCTTGCTGGGCTTGATTGCGCTCTATGTTCAATCCGGCGCCAACACCTTTGACATCCCGAAATTGGTCGAGCATTTGAAATCAAATCCGCTGGAAACCAACGCGCAAAATTTCATCTTCCCACTGTTGCTCTTCGGGTTTGGCATTCTGGTTTCGCTCTGGCCGTTCCACTCCTGGGCGCCGCTGGGGTATGGCGTTGCGCCTTCGCCGACGGCCATGTTGCACGCTGGTGTGCTCAAAAAATTCGGGTTGTATGGTTTGATTCGCGTGGCGCTGCCCTTGTTGCCGGAAGCGGCGCAAACCTGGGCCAACGTGATTGCCTGGCTCTGCGTCGGAAACATCTTGTATGTCGGCTGGGTGGCCATGCGCCAGAAAGACTTGAACCTGCTGATTGGTAATTCCAGCGTGGCGCACATGGGCTTCATCTTCCTTGGCATCGCCAGCTTGAACCTCATCGGAATTACCGGCGCGGTGCTCATCATGGTGGCGCACGGTTTCCTGGCGGCGCTGACGTTCGCGTTGAATGGATACATTTACCAACAGACCGGCACACTAAAGATGAGCGAGCTTGGCGGCCTTTGCCGCAAACTGCCGTTCATCGGCACCGCCTTGTTGATGGCCGCCATGGCGGGCTGCGGCTTGCCGGGTTTTGCCAACTTTGTGGGCGAGGCGACGGTCTTTTTCGGCGCTTGGACTGTGTTTCCGACCGTGACGGTCATTGCCCTGTGGGGTGCCTTGGTGATCGGCGGTGTTTATATGACCCGGGCCATCCGCAACGCTCTGCATGGTCCGCTGCCGGAGAAGTGGTCCGCGCTGGTGGATGCTTCCAGCGCCTGGCGCAAATTGCCCTACGCCCTGTTGTTGCTCTGCTTGCTGGTGTTTGGTTTTGTGCCAAAGCTGCTCACGGAAAAAATCAATCCGGATGCGGGTAAAATTGTGACGGTGGTCGCCGCCGCCGCCCCGGCTGAACACGCCCTGGTGCAGGTTGACGTGCCAACCGCCCGGGCGCAATCGTCGGAAATCGAGCAATGATTTGATGAACGCTTCCTTGATCAGTTTGGAAATCTCGGTGATCGGCCTCGGTCTCGTGCTGATGCTGGCGGATCTGTTTATGCCGGCGGAGCGCCGCAAGTTCCTTGGCTACGCGGCCATCGCGGCGCTGGGTGTTTTGCTACTCGCCAGTTTTGCCGGCTGTGGCAGTTGCAGTTTGACCGGCACCGCGTTTCACGGGGCGTTCGTGAACGACGGCCTTTCGCTGTTCTTCAAGCGGCTGTTTATCATCGCCGCCATTCTGGTCTTGTTTGTGGCGGTGGAATTTTCGGACCGGCTGACCGCCATTTCTGAATACTATTCACTGATCGTTTTTGCGCTGGCCGGCATGTTGTTCGCCGCATCGGCCAATGACTTCGCCATGCTGTTCGTGTCGATTGAGCTGATCACGATCACGTTTTACGTGCTCGTCAGCTTCCAGCGCAACAAGCTCGCTTCGCTGGAAGCCGGCGTGAAATATTTGATTTTGGGGGCGCTGTCATCGGCATTTATGATCTTTGGCATCGCCTTGATCTGGGGCACAACCGGCCAATTGAATTTTACCGAGCTGGCAGCGGTGGCATCTCAATTTGCCGACAGCAAAATTTTTCTGCTGGGTGTGCTTTTGGTCTTGGTTGGGTTGGGCTTTAAAATCGCGGCGTTCCCGTTCCAGATTTGGGCGCCGGATGTTTATCAAGGCGCGCCGACGCCCACCACCGCCTTTTTGGCGATTGGCTCCAAAGCCGCCGGGTTTGTGTTGTTGATGCGATTTCTGTTCAGTGCCATTCCCAGCATCACCCACAGCCACGCGTTGTCCACGATGTTGATCATTGTTTCTGGAATTACCATTCTCTACGGAAACCTGTGTGCGCTGCCTCAGCGCAATCTCAAGCGGTTGCTCGCTTATTCCAGCATTTCGCACGCTGGCTATTTGCTGCTGGGCGTGGCTGCGCTGAACGCCAACGGTCAGGCGGCGATTTTGTATTACCTCGCCGGATATCTTTTTACGGTATTGGCCGCATTTTTGGTGATTGCCCTGGTGCTCCGGCAGTTGGAGACGGAGGACGTCTCTGGTCTGGCGGGATTGAATCAACGTTCACCTTTGCTCGCGGCCACCTTGACCATCGCCATGGTTTCGCTGGCGGGTATTCCGCCGCTGGCCGGATTTTTTGGCAAATTTTTGCTGCTCAAATCCGTCGTGGAGGCGGCGCAAACCACCGGCAATCCCGGTTATTACTGCCTGCTGTTCACGGCGCTCGTCGGCGTGGTGATTTCGCTCTACTACTATTTTAACGTGGTGCGTGCGATTTACTGGAGCAAAGAGCCGAAAGACGTGTCGCCCATTGAAATGTCTGGCGCGGCGAAATTGACGGCGTGGCTTTGCATTGCCGGAATTTTTGCTTTGGGATTATTCCCGAATGCAGTTTTGAATTTCGCTCTTCTGGCTGTTGGCGGCTTAAAATAGACCGTTGCCAACTTGATCTGGTGTGAATGGGAGATTGTCGGATTCGCTTCCGTTGTCTCGCCGGCCTGAACGTTTACCGCGTAATTTCAGCGGCTGCTTAAAACTACTTTTAAAGCGGGCGTTTTGCCCGGAGCCAAAGAAATCCTGTTTTGCTTCACATTTCCAGATTCCACGCAAACCATGTTCAGGTGATCGCTGGAGCCCCAGTCTTCCGGCATTTTTTGCGTGGTCCACGGATTCCAAACCACCGTCGATAACGAGTTAAATTTTTCCACGCGAACGGTGCGCTTCAGTTCTTCATCACGGATTTCCACCATGGCGGTGTTGTCCGGGTAAACGCGATTGGTCTCCTGGGTTATGTGCAGTGGCGATTCACAGGCGGGTTTTGGTGCGCCGCCGGCGCCCAAGGCAAAATCATCAAAGACCGCGCCTTCCAAGCCGGTAATCGAAACGCGGTTGATATTGCCGACGTAAAAATAGGAATGCAGACAGTTTTCAATGGTGAAGGTTTCGCCACAGGTTTCGTTGGTGGCGACCAATTCCATCGTCAGCGTTTCCCCAATGGTAACAATGAATTCCGTGCGCAATGCCTGCCACGCCTGGCGGCCGGCCAGTTTCGGCAGCGCGAATTGCAGCGTTACGGTGCCATTGGCAGCGGCGGATGTTTTAACCAGTTCCCAACCATGAAAACGGGAATAGCCGTGACTCACATCGCCCTCGCGCGGACCAAACCACGGATAACAAATCGGCACGCCGCCGCGAATCGCCTGACCTTCGGCAAAATGGCTCTGGGGACTCATGAACAGCAGGGGCGGTTCGCCGTTTTTTTGAAAATGCGCCACATGAGCGCCGTGCAGGAAAACCTCCGCCGTGCTCCATGGCGTGCGGACCTTGACCACTGGCAGATGGCCGTTACCACTGACCACTTCGATGGTGCCAGTCAGTTGCAAGCGACGTAATTTTTCCGGGATGAGTGGGCTGGCCATAATTTTATTCTCGCGTGTTTTCCTCTTCCTTCACCGCGGCTTCAGCGGGATCAATCACGGGTTCGCGTCCGTCCTCCTGGACTTGGATGTGTTTGCGGAAAATGAACGCGCCCACCGGCGTTACCATGGCCATGCAGCCGATGATGAACCACATCATCTCGGGATTTCGCGGGCCGGTTTCCGGACAATATTCTTGCAGCAGCCAGCCCGAGGTGCCGCCAACCAAAAATTTGGCCATGAAATAGGGCAGATACGACAACGCCATGTAGGAAGCTTCCTGACCTTGCGGCGCGATGGCGGCGGAATATTCATACAATCGTGGCGACCAGATCGCTTCGCCGATGGATAACATGACGATGAACAGGAATATGGAGATATACAACGGGCTGACTGTGCCCTGCACGCCAAGCCACGCGTGGCCAATCCAATTGCCCATCCAGCCGTTGGCCAGCGACTGGAACCACGTCGGTGGTAAAGCAATGAAAAACACAGACAATGCCGAGATCAAGCTGCCCACGGTGACCATCCGATACGCCGAGACTTTTTGCGTGAGCACCCCGCAAATGGGCACGAGCACAAGAATAATCACTTCGTTCAGCACACCGCTCAAGCGGCCCACCGGCGCGCCCTCGCCCAGTTCGCGGATGCCGTATTTGGGGAACGTGTAATACAAATGGTAATAAATCATCCGCACGCCGACCACGAGGGTCATGAAGGCGAGGAACCGGTAGAATGATTTCTGCCGCCAGAGCCCGGAAAAAATTTGCGCGGTTTTTGCCGCCGTTTCGCGCGTGCTGGTCCAAAGCGTCATCGATGAATTTCCACGCGAAGCGCCAGGCGGACGCGGCGTGATGCGCACCCCGTCTTCGGTCATTTCCACGCCTTCGCGCAAAAACATCCAGACCAGGATCATGCCCGGCACCGTGAACACGGCGCCCACCAAAATCAGCACGCGATACGTGCTCAACTCCGTGCCCAGCATGGGCAGCACCCAGGAGCCATGTTCACCCAGGCCGTTCGGACCGCGCAAATAGTCGAACATCCAGTCGCCCACGGCGAAGCCAAGGTTCATCAACGCGTAATACAAGGCGAAGGCCACCGAACGCTGCGCGGCGTTGGAATACTTTTTCACCCCGGCGATCATCACCGGGACCAGCAAGGCAATGCCCACCGCCTGCGTGTAAAGACCGAGCGGCAGCACGATCCATTTGCTGGCGGACAAGGCCATGATCGTCCGTGATACCAGACAAACAACAAATCCGATCAGAAATGTCCGGCGGATGCCCAGCGCATCCGTCAGCGACCCGACCAGCACGGTGATCAACGTCATGATGGCTGACCAGGTGGCGATCATGGCGCCCGCCTGCACATCACCCAATCCCAGATCGGACGACAGCCAAAGTGTGAGCACGCCCGCCGCCCCCACTTTGTAGGCGAGATTTTCCAGAATGTAGGCGATGTAAATAATCCACAGTTCGCGCGGTGCGGAGCGCAGCACGGTAAACTGCCGGAAGAAATTCTTCAGTTTGGAATCAGTAGTGGCAGCGGACGACATTAAATTTCCGCCACAGTAAATCCATCTGCGGCGACGGGCGAGAATTTTTGTTTAGTAAATCAAAATTTGGAAGCGGCGAGAATTTGTCTGCCGCTCATTCGGAAGAAATTTAAACGGCACGAGTGCTGTGTAATTGCAACAGGTGGTCCAGTAAATAATCGGCTTCGTTTATCGAAAACAGCCGGTCGGCGATGTCATTGAGCGCACGGCGGGGCGTGTCAAATCGTTCAGACAATGTGCCGAAAATGTCGGACAGCGCGTAGCATTGCGCAAGGCATGTTCGCCGGCGACGCGAAAATGAGTGCGGCCCAACGCTTCGTAATAGCGCAAATCCGGGAAACCGCGATTTAAACGGCTGAATCAAACCTCAATCACGGTGATTTCCGGATGGCAATTGAAGCGGAGGTCTTAATCGCCGATGTAGCCGATGCCGGGATTGACGCAGAGCGGGCCGGCTTGGGTTTGATACCACCCCATGTCATAGTCCGCCATGCCATATGGCAAGACAATGGGGTCATAGAACGAAATGCGCACCTGGCCGCCGTGCGAGTGTCCCGCCAGCATCAAATCAAATTTCTGTCCCCCTAAGGTTGTCAGCCCAGACGGGACACCGAGGGCGAAAACATTCCCGAGTTTAAATTGCAATTTATCCATGCGCGTTTTTGTCTATTTGTGGTTAACCATTAAAAAGCTTCTTTGCTTCAGCACCCGGCGTGCGGTTGTTGCCGTTGCGCACGGTGAATCGGATTCTGTCGAAGTAATCCACCAGCGGCACGGCGAACTTGCGGCTCACACCCAGCGCGTCGCGAAAATCCATCGTGGAAAACAGCGGCCGTTTTTGGAATAACTCCAGAGCTTTTCGTTTGCCGGCGTCCACGGCGTCGCGATGCATCCAAACCTTTTCATCAAGCTTCACGACGATGCCGTGTTCGGCCAAAAGTTTGACCAATATGCTAATCCGGGCTGTTGATTCACTCAAGACAGCGGCCAGTTCCTCCAAGCCGGGCGGCGCAAAACCGGCCTGCTGGAACCGGGTAGCCATCTGCTCGCAAAGTTTCTGGTCGCGCTCCGGCAGACGTGAATTCCAGCCGGCGCGCGCAAACAAGGCATCCTTGCGTTCGACTTGCCGGCTGAGAATCAGGCCCGCGAGACTGGCGTCGAAACTTTCCGGGGCGAATTTCAGCATGGTCAGCAATTCATCCCGGCCAAGTCCGGCGCGCTGGGCATTGGCAGCATGAAAAGCTTCCAGCGCCACGAGGATTTGTTGGCCTTGTTCCGCGACCACTTCGGCATGAACCCAGCGTGGCGGTGACGCCCTCGTCGCAATGGAGGAAGGCGACGAGGCGTCGCCGCCACCCATGGCCACCAAGCGCTTTTCCGCCTGCAATTGCTGGAGTTGGGCCACGATCTCTTCCGGTCGGCTCCAGCAAACTTTTTGCAAGCTGGCAAGCGTGGCGGGCGATTCACTCTCACGCACCATGCGTTCGCACCAGCGAAGCGGGTTATTCACCACAGCGCGGCGGGCGGCCAGCCGGTCAAGCGTCCATGATTTTTTCCGTCGCAGCCGCGCGTTGCTCAGGCCGATGATTTGGCCGCCGCCGATGGTCGTCAGCCCGGTGCCCCCGCGTCCGGCGAGATTCGCCCGCACCACAAAACGTTCGCCGGGAACCAGCGGCAGTGGCGAGGCCAAGCGGAGCTGCACAAACTGGCGCTGGCCGCCGGTCATTTCCGTGTTTCCCAGCATGGCCAGATTGGCGGCAACAGCGGCGGTGCCGACATGAAATTGCACTTCGAGATAATCTTCAATCGGGCTGGTAACGGATTTGAGAATCTGCAAATGCGCCTCGGCCATCGTCACCGGCGGAAACAGATTGTTGCCGCAAAGCACCGCTCCCCGGCGCGCGGTGTCGTGCGCCAGCTCGGGCACGTTCAGGGCCACGCATTCACCGGCGCGGCCTTCCGTGGCGTCCTCGCCATAGACCTGCATTTTGCGCACGCGACCAGTCAGACCGGCGGGCAGCAAATGCAATTCATCGCCGGGCCGCACACAACCGTGCGTGGGAATGCCGGTAATAACGGTGCCCGCACCGCGAATCGGAAAGGAATCCTCCACCCACAACCGAAAAGGCCCGGCACCGCACCGTTCGCCGCAGGCTTCCACGACTTGATTCAGCGATTCAAAAAAAACGTTGAAGCCCGCGCCGGTGATGTTGGAAATCGGACAAATCGGCGCGCTGGCCAGGAAGGTATCCGCCAACAGCCGGCGCAAATCGCGCGTCACATATTCCCGGCGCGCAGCATCCACGAGATCGGTTTTCGTCAGTGCCACCACGCCGTGTTTCAGGCCCATCAAGGTGAGGATGTGCAGATGTTCGTGCGTCTGCGGCATGATGCCGTCATCCGCCGCCACGACAAAGATCACGACGTCAATTCCATGCGCCCCGGCCACCATGTTGCGAATGAAATCCACATGGCCTGGCACATCCACGATGCCCACCACGCGTTTATCCGCCAACTGGCAGGGCGCAAAGCCGAGATCAATCGTCAGCCCGCGCTGCTTTTCTTCGGCCAACGTGTCGGTCTCGCAACCGGTGAGCAACTTAACGATGGCGCTCTTGCCATGATCCACGTGGCCTGCCGTTCCGAGCATGATGTTGCGGCGGGCAGTCATGGGGAAAGGCTAAAACGAGTCAGTGGGCGTTGCGGGTTCATGAACTTTAGTCTTTAGAATTTAGCCTTCAGCCTTTGATCACCCTTTCCAATGCTCCCGCGACCAGTGGCAACTGTTCATCCGTGAGCGTGCGCAGGTCCAGCCATAGCCGTTCGTCGGCGATTCGCCCAAAAACACAGGCGGTATCCAGCCTTAGCCGACGGGCCATTTCACTTGCGCCAATGCCGGGCACAGTAACGGTCACCGCGATACTTGGGATCGCCTCGGTTGGCAGCGAGCCACTGCCCAGAAACGCTTCGCTCTCACAGATATCATTTTGCACTTTTGGCGCTTCCTGAGAAATCAGTCTGGCCAGCTTCTGGGCGCGTTCCTGTAATTCCACCAGCGATGTGCTGGCCATGCGATAGGTGGGATGATCAACCCGCAGCCGCGCCGGGTCGCGAAAAAGTTGCAGCGTCCGCTCCAAAACCATCAGGCAGGTTTTGTCCACCCGGACAGCACGCATGAGGGGATGTTTGCGCAGTTTGTCGATCAACGTTTTCTTACCCACGATAATGCCGCACTGGCCTGCGCCAATGAGCTTGTCGCCGCTGAACAACACGACGTCCGCGCCGGCCTCGATGGATTCACGCACGGTTGGCTCGTGCGGCAGCCCGAATTGTTTCAAGTCAAGCAAAGCGCCTGCGCCAAGATCGTCAATCATCGTCAGGTTGCGACTGTGGCAAAGCTCAACCAGTTCATTCAGCGGCACTTCGTTGGTGAAACCAACGACGCGGTAATTGCTCGGATGCGCCCGCAGAATGGCGGCGGTGTTTTCGGTGACGGCTTTTTGATAATCCTTGAGATGCGTGCGGTTGGTCGCGCCCACTTCCACCAGCCGCGCGCCGCTTTGCGACATGACTTCGGGCAACCGAAACGAGCCGCCGATCTCAATGAGTTGCCCGCGCGAGACGATGACTTCCTTTTGCACTGCCAAAGCTGCCAGCACGAGCATGGTGGCAGCCGCGTTATTGTTGACCACCGTGGCGGCCTCGGCGCCGGTCAATTCGGTTAAAATGTATTCCACCAGTTCATCGCGTTCGGCGCGCTCGCCGGTTTCGCGATCCACGGCCAGCGTGCAATAGCCTTTCATCTCGCCCAGCATGGAGTCCACCACGCAGCCGGGAATCACCGACCGGCCCAAGCCGGTGTGCAGAATGACGCCTGTGGCGTTGATGGCTTCGCGGACGTGCGGGTCGGTGGACTGGGCCAAATTCATTTGCGCCGCACCGAGGATTTTCGCGGTGAGATCGCCGCTCTCCGTGGCGCCGTTCAAGATGGACTGACGCTGTTCCGCCAGCGCGCGGCGGAGGCACTCAGTGACCAGCGGTTGGGGATGCCGCTCCAGCCAGCCAATGACTTGCGGGGCCTTCAGCAAATCCGTCACCGACGGCAGGGCACGGAGAAGTTCCTGGTTGGAGGCGGGCATAATGCGGAAGGCTAAGGGCTAAAGGCCGAAGGCTAAAGGGAAAAAGCACGTCGGATTTTAGCTTTCATCCTACCGCTTTTGGCGTTGATAAACCGGGTGATTGACGCGCCTCCACGCATGTGAAACCTTGTCTGCATGAACTCCGACCAACTCCTGCCGCCCCGGCTGGATCAGCCCAAATCGAATGCGGGAAAGGTTGGCTTGGGATTGTCGCTGTTAGCGCCCGGCGTGATCGCGCTGATGATGCTGTTGCATCCCGGCTGAGGATCGCCCCTCACAGCTCTTGGCGGGCTGGCTATACCGACCACTCCACCGCTGGCGTTCATTGTGAGCGTGATTGCTTGGATTCGTAACGCGAACCGTCCGGCAGCCGTTGCGGGCACGTTGATCAGTGGAGCGATAATCTTGCTGTTCTTCGGCGGTCTCTTTGTCTCGTCCCTTTGCCGCTGAAAGAAAGAATCGCTTGGAATCTCAATCGAAAGATGGCTGGCTAACAATAAAAAGGTCGCTTATCGCCGTGACAGCCGCGCGAGCAATTTGCCGTGGATGCCGTCAAAGCCGCCGTTGCTGAAAACGGCCACGACGTCGCCGCCTTGGGCGCATTTTGCCATGTAATTAACGATCGCATTCGCATCCGGCATGTAAACGGCGTCTTTGCCGGCGGACTTGAGGTCCAACATGAGCTGTTCCGGGTCCAACCGTTCCGCCGC
>JAKALA010000114.1 GCA_021813325.1 bacterium
ATTTGGGGAGGAAGTCGAGGAGTTGGGCGAAGACAGTGCGACCTTCGTTCATTAGGTGAAAAACCGCGGAAATGCGGGGAATCACTCTCAAGGAATCGTTGCCAAATTGAAATCGAAAAAAACCCTAACAGCGAAATCATGTCGGTTTTACCAAGTCAAATTCGCTGTCACCGAAAACTTAACCGGACAGTAGTGTTAGAAAACCTCAAAATATAAGCTATTTCGCGATTCTCACTCTTCTCACCCCCCTACCTGTCGGTGAGAATGAGAATTCTCACTTCTCATTTACTAGGGGAGTGAGAGAGAGAATTTTTTCTCTCTTTCTCTCTCACTTCTCACCTTGATTCTCACCGCGAAGCCGTCCGGCGCCCGTTGGCAGAAAAACGCCGGGATGACCCGGCGGGAAAGGTGGTTGGAAAAATCAGTCGCTGGGCGGGCTTTCAAATGGAACCATATCCCGGCCATGCCGCCGATAGACCGAAAAATCCGACTTGTCCAGAGTGTAAATCATGGATTGGCGGGTGTCTTCAGACATGTTAACCAGACACGCATCCGCAAAATCCATGGGCAAATCAGCATATTTATCCATCAGCCGGATGATTCGGGAGATGTTGGCCGCCGCGTCAAAATCCAGATGCAAAACTCCCTCTTCAATCAGCCGCAGACAGCGGGCGGGGCTTTGCCGGGCATAAACCAGGCGCGCGCAAGCTTCCGCTATCACGGCTTCACAGGTGAAAAATTCTTCCGTCCGGCGAAATAAAGCCACCGCCCATTCATGGTTGCCGCCTTCCTGGGGATCCAGATAGGCGATGATTGTGCTGGCATCAACGATTTCTTTGGGGCGCATACGGCTTAAGGTAATCTTTGGTGGTGGCGAGTTTTTTGACGCCGCTGCCGCCATTAATGATGAATTGCTTGGCTTTGTCGTGGGCCGATGCCACGCCGGCGTTTTCGCCGTTTATCAGCTTCTCCGCCTGCCGGCGCATCAGGGTGGATATTCCGCCAAGTTTTTTGAGCCGTTCCCGCGTTCCGGGCGGGGCTTTGAAGGTAATTGTTTCCATGCCCCCCAAAGGTGTTACAATATTGTCAGAATGTCAATCCCTCATCTTTAACCAGCCTTCATCCGTTTTTTCCAGATGCGGATAGGCAAGCTCAACAGCTTGATTGCGGGGTTTGCCCACGGGGTTGGTGACGGTGAGTAGATGTATAACAGACATGGGGTAAAAGTGTAAAGCTCCATTCTTGACAATTCGTGACATTGTTATACATTGGCTCTGTCAGCTAACCGAAAGGGAGACTATGAAAACAAAAACTCAGGTGAATTTCCGGCCTTGTGCGGAAATTCAGGGAGACCTGAACAGGGCTGACGAATTGCGGTTAAATGTGAGCGAGATCATCAACAGTATTCTGAAAAAGAATCTGAAGTCTGAAATTGCGAAGCATGAAGCCCAAATTCGGAAAATCCTGTCCGCGTCCCCAACTTAATGCGATGCGGCGGGGCAACGGTTGAGTGAACTGAAGGGGCTTCTGAAAGCATGGAGCCAGCGAGTGGGATTGAACCACCGACCTACGGTTTACGAAACCGTTGCTCTGCCACTGAGCTACGCTGGCAAAAAGACGAGATACCTTGCCAGTTAAGAGGCTAATCGTCAAGTTGGGTTTTGCCCGTTTACCAACAACAAACCAAGGCAAATGAACTTGCCTTGGTTTGTTTGAAATGGTGTCTGTGAAATTAATTTTGAGGCTCAAGCACGGCTTCGGCGGCTGAATTAATCGACCAAGTAACTTCGTTGTGTGGGAGGTTGTCGTTGTTCCAGCGCACGCGCCATGTGTTTTTAAAGGCTTCGTTATTGGGATCGATCAACTCGCGGCGTTTGGCGGAATCCACATGTCCATCACAGAACAGAATGTCGGTGCGATAGTTGTGTCGGTTGGACGGCCATTCTGTCCAACCGTAGTTGGGGTCCGTGGGATCAAGGTTGGCGCTGAAGTTGAGCAAACTGGCATTCACGGCACCGCGCACATCCGCAATTTCAATCATTTCGGCTGGTTTCCTGACATTACTGTCCTTGACGGGACCTTGATACCAGCCACCGCTCACGTCACCGCCGAGACCCAGTTGAGGTTTGTTGGCAATGTTTAATCCCCAATCGTTGTAGCCGATGGAAAAACGCGACTTGGGCGTTACCATTATGCGGTCATAAACGCCCTGTTCATTCTTACCACCCAAGGTTTCATTAAAGTTGGTATCCCAACTGAAACTCGGCGGAGCAGCCGGGCAGGAGAAAACTTTTTGGTTTTTGCCCATGAGCGCCAGCAAGCGGGTGGGCCAGACATAGCTGCCGTTAACCGCATCGTATGATCCCGGATATTGCGAGCTATAGTCACCAAGATACATGGCGGTGGCGATGCCGATTTGTTTGGTGTTGTTGATGCAGGCGGTTTGTTTGGCCTTGGATTTTGCCTTGGCCAGTGCCGGCAGCAACATGGCGGCCAGAATGGCGATAATGGCGATAACAACCAGCAGTTCAATCAGGGTAAAAGCTGATTTAAGCGGGTTGTTCCGAGGGGAATTTAGTTTCATAAAGTGACTTTCAAAATGAGTTTGGAGGTTAAAATACGTGGCGCGATCGATTAAATTCTATCCTCGTCTCACGTTTTTGTTTTTGTTGATTTCCTGAATTGCCTTGGTGGCGTTGGGATCGTTTTTCTCGGCAGCCTGCCAAAGCCTGGCGCTGAAAACATTGATTTCCTTCTGCAAAGCCTGCTTTTGCGCGTCATCCAATGTCATCTGTTGAAGACTTTCCAAGAGTTGATTGCAGGTCAGATAGTCGTTGGCTTGATCGGCGGCGATGGCTTTTTCCCAGATGCTTTTCACCTCGGCGGGCGCGCTGGCAAAGGCCTTTGAGTCGGCGCTGCTGAGTTTTTCCTGCTTGGGACCACAACCGGCGGTCAACAAAGCAAAGCCAGCAACCGCCAGAACCAAGGCGATGACCGGAAACTTGAGGAACGCGGAGCTGCCATTTGTAATTAATTTTGACTTCATAAAATCATGCCGCCAACACGGCCTTGATCGCAGCGGGCTGGCTTGATTTAAGCTTAAGCCACCCCGCCCAAACGTCATGTGGCATAAAGTGGCCACAATCGAAAAAGCAGGTAAAACAGGCCGGTTTAAGGCGGGATTTTGGGGTGGCCAGTTCATGCCACATGATGTCTTTGAACGGCTTGGGTAAACTGCCAGTCTGTTTCAACAGGTCGCAATCGTTCTGGTGGTTTACCGCAAGTGTCCTTTAACCTGCGACGGCAACCGCTTTGGATTAAAAATATGAAAACACGTTCTCTGATAGGTTTTGCCGGCGTGGTGCTGGCGGCTTCAACCGTGCTGGCGCAATCGTTTCGTCCGCCGTCCGTCCCCCTGGTCACCTTCGATCCTTACCTCAGCATTTGGTCGCCGGCGGATCATTTGAATGACCACGCCACCGAGCACTGGACCAAGCACGAACACGCGTTGGTCAGCCTGATTCGCGTGGATGGCGAGGTGTTCCGCCTGATGGGAAATGATCCGAAGACCGTGCCCGCCTTGCCGCAAACGGGTTTGCAGGTGACGCCCACCCGCAGCATTTATCAATTTGAAAACGCCAAAGTTCACGTGACGCTCACGTTCATGCGGCCGGCCTTGCCGGATGATCTGGATGCGTTTGCCCTGCCGCTCAGTTATCTGACGTGGGACGTCCGGTCCGTCGATGGTCAATCGCATTTGGTCTCCATTTACGACAGCGCAAGCTCGGAACTCGTCGTCAACACCACGGATGAAAAAGTCCAGTGGTCGCGCGAGGAAATCGGCGGCCTGACAGCGCTGCGCATGGGCACGGCGGATCAACCCGTCCTGGGTTCCAGCGGCGATGATCACCGGATCGACTGGGGCTTCGCCTATGCGGTGGCGCCCACGAAACAAACCCGTAGCGCCATTGGCATGAATGCGGATTTGCTGGGCGGGTTTGTGGAAGACGGCACGCTGCCCGGCTCGGACGACCTGCGCACGCCAACAGCCGTGGACAACGGACAGCCGGTCATGGCTTTTGTGTTTGACTTGGGCATCGTTTCCGCCCAGCCCGTGACACGGCAGGTGATTCTGGCTTACGACGAAATTTACGCGATCAAATATTTCGGTAAAAAACTGCGGCCTTACTGGCACCGCAATGGCATCTCCACCGAGCAAATGCTGCAAAAAGCTTCGGATGATTTCCCCAAACTGGAACGTCGCTGCGCGGCGTTTGATTCCGAATTGATGGCGGACGCCACGAAGGTCGGCGGCGAAAAATACGCGCAGATGTGCGCCCTGGCGTATCGCCAATGCGCGGCGGCCTGCGGTCTGGCGGCCGATGCCAATAATCAACCGCTGTTCTTCACCAAGGAAAACACGAGCAATGGCGACATCGCCACGGTGGACGTGTTTTTCCCGATGGACCCGCAATGGATTTTGCTGAGTCCCACGCTGGCCAAAGCCACGTTGGTGCCGATTTTGAGTTACGCGTCTTCCTGGCATTGGAAATTCCCCAACGCACCCCACGATCTCGGCACGTATCCCAACGCCCGCGGCACGGATGATGGCGGCGAAGGCATGCCGGTTGAAGAAAGCGGCAACATGCTGATTCTTTGCGATGCCGTGAGCCAGATTGAGGGCGACACCCGTTGGCTGGATCCGTGGTGGTCCAAGCTGACCGAATGGGCGAAGTATCTGGAGCAATACGGCCTTGATCCCGAGGAACAGCTATGCACGGACGATTTCATGGGCCATCTCGCGCACAACGCCAATCTTTCCGTCAAAGCCATTCTTGGGCTGGCCTGCTATGGTGATCTGTGCCGGTTGCGAGGCGATGCCATCAAAGCCGAACGGTATCATCAACTGGCCAAAACGGATGCCGCCCACTGGCTGAAAGTGGCCGCCGATGGCGATCATTACCGGCTGGCGTTCGACAAGCCCAACACCTGGAGCCAGAAATACAATCTGGTTTGGGATCGCATTCTTGATCTGAATATTTTCCCGCCGTCCGTGGCGAAAACCGAGGTGGCCTATTACAAAAAAATGCTGCGGCGCTACGGCGTGCCGCTGGATTCGCGCACCAAGTTGACCAAGACCGACTGGTCGTTCTGGAGCGCCTCTTTGGCCGACAACCGGTCTGATTTTGAAGCCATCATTTCGCCGACCTACGATTATCTGAATGCCACCACGGCGCGTTCGCCGTTCGTGGATTCGTATGTCACCGACGACATTCACAGCGACGGCATGCACGCGCGGCCGGTGATCGGCGGCGTGTTCATCAAAATGCTGACCGACCGCGCGATCTGGCAGAAATGGGCCAGCCGCGACCACACCAAGATTGGCCATTGGGCGCCGTTGCCCGAGCCGCCCAAGGTCACGGTGGTGGTGCCGACTTCCCAGCAAACCCCGGCGACCTGGAGCTACACCACCAAGCGTCCCGCCGCCAACTGGATGAATCCCGATTTTGATGCCAGCGCCTGGAGCCAGGGACCGGGAACGTTCGGCACGCAGGGCACGCCCGGCTCCGTGGTTCGCACCACGTGGGACACCGGCGACATCTGGCTGCGCCGGGAAATCACCATGCCCGACGGCCATTATCCCAATCTGCAATTCTATGTGGATCATGATGAAGACGTGCAAATAGATCG
>JAKALA010000115.1 GCA_021813325.1 bacterium
TTCCGATCTCTCCAAGCCAGCGAACGCAGCTACCGGGAAATTTTCAATGCCACCGGCGAAGCCATTTTCCTGCATGACCCGGCCACCGGCAAAATCCTGGATGTCAATGAAACCACGCTGCGCATGTATGGCTATGCGTCCAAGGCGGAGCTGCTTCAACGGGGGATGCAGGACTTGTGCCCGAACGAACCGCCATTCTCCGCGAACGACGCGGGGGAACACATTCGCCGCGCCGTTGCACAAGGCCCGCAAGTCTTCGAATGGCAGGCCCGGCGCCAAAACGGGGAAGTTTTCTGGGTGGAAGTTTCCCTGCATTGCTCCCAAATCGGCGGCCAGGGCCGGGTGCTGGCACTGGTGCGCGACATCAGCCGGCACAAACTGGCCGAAACCGCGCTGCGCCAAAGCGAGGAGTCCTTCCGTTCGATGGTGGAATCCCTGCCGCTGGCCATCTACATGTCCGTCGGCCTGGAGGAAACCTGCGAATATCTGAACCCCACCTTCATCAAGTGGTTTGGCTACACCATGGAGGATGTGCCCACCGCAGAACACTGGTTCCAGCGCGCCTATCCCGACGCAACCTTCCGCGAAAAGGCCGTGCCGGAATGGCTGGCCCGGATCGAACGCGCCATCGAAACCAAAACCTCCATCGAACCCATGGAAGCCGTGGTCACCTGCAAGGACGGCTCGACCAAGGACATTTTGTGGGGATTCGTCTCGCTGGACAAACGGAACTACGCCTTCGGACTGGACGTCACCGAGCGCAACCGGGCGCTGGCCGCCGCGGCGGAATCGGGCAATTTCCTCGACAAAATCATCAATTCCGTGGCCGATCCCATGTTCGTCAAGGACGAGGAACACCGGTTGAAGATGGTCAACGATGCCTATTGCTCCTTTTCCGGGCGTCGCCGCGAGGCACTGCTGGGCAAACACGATCATGAGCTGTATGCCAAGGCGGAAGCCGATGCGTTTCAAGCCCGGGACCGGCAGGTGCTGTCCGACGGCCGGGAAAACATCAACGAGGAAACGCAGACCGTCGGCGCCGGACAGGTGCGCACGATCCTCACCAAGAAAACGCTCTACACCGACGACCAGGGCCACAAATTCATCGTCGGCATCATCAACGACATCACGGAACGCAAACAGGCCGAAGAACGGCTGCGCCGGAGCGAACAACGCTACCGGGCGCTGGTGGAGCAGGCGGCCGAAGCCATTTTCGTCTCCGGACCGGACCGCCGTTACCTCGAAATCAACACACTCGCCTGCGAGATGTTCGGCTACACGCGCGAGGAATTTCTCGCCCTCTCCGCGCGGGACCTGGTCCCGCCGCACGAATTGAAGCAACAGGACGAGGTGTTTCGGCGCATCCATGCGGGCGAACGGGTGCAAACCGAACGCCAGTTCCGGCGCAAGGACGGTTCCTCGTTCCCCGGCGAGGTGGTCGGGGGGAAAATCGAGGGCGAACTCGTGCTGGCCATCGTGCGCGACATCACCGACCGCAAACACGCCGAGGCGGCCCTCCGGGAAAGTGAATACTTCTTCAAGGAATCCCAACGCACAGCGCGCATTGGATCGTATAAATGTGATTTCGTCAGCGACAACTGGGAATCCTCCGAGGTTCTGGACGAGATCTTCGGCCTGGAACCATGCCCGCAGAAAAAGATTCAAGTGTGGACCGATCTGGTGCATCCCGCCGACCGGCCAAAGATGGCGCAATATCTGGCAAAGGAAGTCATCGCCAAAGGCCAGCGGTTTGATCAGGAATATCGGATCGTGCGCCCGGCAAATGGCCAAACGCGCTGGGTCCATGGCTTGGGCGAATTAAGTTTCGACCCGGCCGGCAAAGCCATTTCGATGATCGGCATCATTCAGGACATCACCGACCGCAAACGGCATGAAAAGGAAACCGAGCGGTTGAGCCGCCTCTATGCCGCCTTGAGCGAAATCAACCAGTGCATCGTGCGGGAAAAATGCCGGGACGAATTGTTCGCCCGAGTTTGCCGCGGACTGGTGGAACAAGGCCGTTTTAAGATGGCCTGGATCGGAATCGCGGATTACGAAACCCAGATAGTAAACATCGTCGCCCAGCACGGCGATACCACCGGTTACATAAACAACCTGCGTATCCGGGTCGATGGCCAGCCGGAAGGGCGCGGGCCAGCCGGAACCTGTATCCGGGAAGGCCGGACCTATGTTTGCAACGATTTTGCCACCGCCCCCAGCACCCGGCCCTGGCAGGCGGCGGCCAGCCGGGCCGGTTTGGTCGCCTCTATCAGCGTCCCGATTCGCTGCGGCGGAAATATTTTTGGCGCCCTGACGGCCTACACCGATGAAAAGGGATTTTTCGGCGAAAAGGAAATCGGCTTGATGGAGGAAGTGGCGGTTGATCTTTCCCACGCGATTGAACACTTGGACCAAGAGCGGCGGCGGCGGAAAGCCGAGTCCGCGCTGAAAGAGAGCGAAGAAAAATTCCGGCTGCTGGTGGAAAGCTCGCCGGATGCCATCATCGTCCAAACCCGAGGCTGCTTCGCCTACCTCAATTCGGCGGCCGTCCGCTTGTTCGGGGCCAAATCGGCCACCACGCTGCTCGGCACGGCAATCCTGGAGCGGCTGGACGAGCAATACCACCAGACCGTGCAAAACGACATCCGCCAAATCAACGAGTTCAAAAAGCCCCTGGCGCACGGGGAACGCATCTTTTTGCGCCTGGATGGCAGCCCGGTAACCTGTGAAATTTCGGCGGCCCCCATTCATTATGAAGGGCACGACGGCGCCTTGGTCTTTGTCCACAACCTCACCGAGCGCCGGCAAATCGAAAATCAGCTCCGGCTGTTGTCCAGCGCCGTGCAACAGACCCCCGTCACCGTGGTCATCACCAACGCCCAGGGTTTGATCGAATACGTCAACCCGCAGTTCAGCAAGGTCACCGGCTATGCCTTTGAAGAAGCCATCGGGAAAAACCCTCGCATATTAAAGTCCGAAAAAATGCCGCCCTCGGTTTACCAAGCCCTATGGTCCACCGTCACCCAGGGCAAGGAGTGGCAGGGCACGCTGTGCAACCGGAAGAAAAACGGCGAATTGTTCTGGGAAGAGGTCAGCATCGCGCCCGTCCTCGACAACCTCGGACACATCACTCATTACATCGCGCTGAAGCAGGACATCTCCTTTCGCCGGCAGGCGGAAGAACAAATCCGCCGGCAGGCCCGGCTGCTGGATCTGGCCCGCGACGCCGTCATCGTCTGCGGCGCCGATTCCAGATTAAGCTACTGGAACAAAGCCTTTGAACAACTCACCGGCTGGACCACTGTGAACGTCGTGGGCCGCCGCCTGGGAGAATTGTTGAAAGGCGATGAATTCGCCCTGGCCGCCGCCATGCACGCCGTCCGCGAGCACGGCGAATGGACCGGTGAACTCGAAGGCGAATCCCAGCGCGGCCGCAAATTCACCCTGTTGAGCCGCTGGACCCTGGTTCGCGAACGGGACGATGATTTCGGGAAAATTCTCTCGATCAACACGGACATCACCGAAAAGAAGCAGTTTGAATCGCAGTTCCTGCGCTCCCAGCGCCTGGAAAGCATCGGCAGTCTCGCCAGCGGCATTGCCCACGATTTGAACAACATTCTTTCCCCCATCCTGCTGTGCGCCCCGATGCTCAACGATGACATCACGCCCGCCGAACGCCAGGGCATGGTCAACGTGGTGGAACAAAGCGCCCGCCGGGCCGCCGACATTGTCCGCCAGTTGCTCGGCTTCAGCCGCGGCAAGGAAGGCCAGAAAGTCCCGCTCCAGATTCGCCACCTCGTGCGGGAGATGGGCAAGATCGTCACCGAAACCTTCCCCCGCTCCATCCGGCTGGAAGCCACCTACGACGACAATCTCTGGGCGGTGTTGGGCAACGTCACCCAACTGCACCAGATCCTCCTGAATCTTTGCGTGAATGCGCGCGACGCCATGCCCGGCGGCGGCCAGCTCATGATCGCCGTGAACAACGTGCGCCTGGATGAAAGCTTTGTTTCCATGAACACCGAAGCCTCGGTCGGTCCCTTCGTGCGCGTGTGCATTTCTGACACGGGCCAGGGCATTCCCGAAGCCATTCGCGACAAAATTTTCGATCCGTTCTTCACCACCAAACCGCTCGGACAGGGCACCGGACTTGGCCTGGCCACCGTGCAAAGTCTGATCAAGGAACACGGCGGATTTATCACCTTCCGCACCCAGGAAGGCAAAGGCACCACCTTTGAATTCTATCTGCCCGCGCTCCCCGAAGACACGTTGGCGGAAAATTTGGGCGCCGCGCAGGAACCCGTCCCGCGCGGGCAGGGCGAATTGATTTTGCTGGTGGATGATGAATCCGCCATCAACACCGCCTCCGCCCAGGCCCTGTGCCAACATGGCTATCAAGTCGTGCAGGCTGCCAATGGCATCGAAGCCATCAAACAATTCACCGCCTCCGCCGGCACCGTGCGCCTGGTGGTTTCCGACCTGTTCATGCCGTTGATGGATGGCACCATGCTCTGCCGCGCCCTGCGCAGCCTGAGTCCGACGACCCCCATCATTGTCAGCTCCGGCGGGCTGACCGGACCGGCTGCCTTGGAAAATTTCCGCACCTTGGGCGAGCTCGGCATTTCCAACATCCTGCACAAGCCGCATACCGCCGAAGCGTTGCTGAAGATGATCGATAAAATCCTGCACCCGCGCGCCGGAAGCCCGTCCGGCCCCGGCCCCAAAAACGGGTGAACCAGTATCTACTTGCAAAGGCTGGCGTATTTACTGGCGAGGCTTTTGGGATAAACCTTGACCTTTTGGAGCGGCGGTTTGATTGCATGTGTTGATAAAGGCGTCGACGGCCTCACGCAATTCGCGGACCCTACGAAAACTGGCCCCGCGCCAGGCCGCTCGGCTGAGAATACTGAACCCAACTTCAACTTGGTTAAGCCAGGAGGCATGGGTTGCCGGGCCACGAAACCGCGCCGGTCTTGGAACGGATGCGCATTGACCATGTGCTGACGGCGTGGCTGCGGTTGCGCGAAGCGGAAGCCCGGTTCACGCATTGCATTAGCGGGGAAAGTGTCAGCACGGCGTCGGCACAATTCTGGCAGGGTTTTTTGGAATCGGCGCAGAGCCGGTTTCTCCGCGCGCGCGAGGCGCTGGAAAGAATCCGCCGGCTCGCCCGGAACATCCCGGCCATGCAAATCAACATCGCCCATGACGGCGGCAAGCAGGTGAACATCCAAAACGACGCCAGCGGCAGCGGTGAAAAGGCAGATTGATTTTGGACCAGCCGAAAGTGGCTTGCGCGTTTGGCCGGCGGCGTTACCCTGAATCCCATCACGATTCAAAAACACGACCAGAAAAACAAAACTCCAAAATAATTTAGCGTAGCTACGGCTGCGGGTCTCACCAGAAAACCGCGAATTTTCAAATGAAAGAGACCGCCGGGCACGCGCCCATCGTGGCAAGCCCCCCATTTATTGATCCAGTTGCTATGAGAGTTTTGGTTCATGGTTTTGGTTGTTCCGCGCTGGCGCGCTTCGGTCGGGGCTTCGCCCCTTGGGTGGTTGGGTGGCTTGCGTCAAGATCATCGCCCGGCTCGCCTCCTTCACCGCGGGCTTTCGCCCGCGTCCGCCCGCATCGGCCAGCCCGGCCAGTCCCTGCTGGCGAAATCA
>JAKALA010000116.1 GCA_021813325.1 bacterium
TCGGGGCTTCGCCCCTCCCTGCGCCCGCCCGCGCGGAACAACCAAAACCATGAACCAAAACTCTCATAGCAACTGGATCAATAAATGGGGGCTTGCCAATCTTTTGTTTGGCGGCGAAGGCGTAGTTCCGACTCGAAAGCCAACTGTCCCGACCGACGCCCGTTCGGAATTTCTGGCGAACCGCGCGATGGGCGATTGGGCGGAGCAACAATTGGCGGAAGCGATTGTTCGCGCGTGTCCCGCTTGGAACGTATCGCAATATGGCGACACCGGACGCATTGCCGCCGGTCAGCCGCTTTCCAGATGTTCAAACAGCGACGCGACCGGCACACGCGTCCCACGAAATACCGGATCGCCGCCAAGAATTTCGGCATCGGTCACGATGTAGTCACGCAACTCGACGTGTTTGGTTCGTTCGTTCGCGGCAGTTTTTATACTTCGAGTTATGCCATGCACCTCGCTGTCCGAATTTTCAAGCCACTTCTCCGCAGTGAAGCCGGTTGCCAAGGCCATTCAATTTGGGCAATAGAATTCTACAAGGAGCCTTACCGGGGGCGGGGCGGGCGCTCCGCGCCCGCCGCCGCCGAGGCTGTCTCATCGTAAAGATGACTCGCTGCCGGTTGCCGTGCTCACGGCGAAATCGTCCAGCAGCTTTGATCACCAGCCCGTTTTTTCATGTGTCCTGACCGCAGCGTCTGTCTCCACTCGCATCTATACCCGCTATCAATCGGATAATGACAGTTCGCGTCCGAGCGGGACGAGTTTTTGTGAGTCTCTTTGTGAGCTACCAGCCCGTTAAAAAACTCTCACTGAAACCCAGTTGAACGATGAACCGTCCAAGCGGCATGGCAATTGGCAAACGCAAGATCAAACAGGACGAACTGTTCATTCCCACCGTCAGACTGGCCCCCGGCCCCCGGCCATCCTTTCCACGCCAAACTCAATCAAGTCCTAGCTGAAGGTGGCTTCGATGACTTCACCGGGACCCTTTGCGCGCCTTACTACAAGGACGGCGGCCGGCCGGGCATTGCCATTAGGCGGCATGGCTTTGCCTCCGTCTAATCGTGTCTCGAATCATCACCGAAAGGCAATGGAGAATCCAGCCGACAGAAATGGCCGGAATGCCAAAAAGCAAAGTGAACATGAAAATGCCCATGAACGACTCAAACAAATGGTCTGGATACTCGATAAGAATAAGCCAAATGGCGGCTGGCATAATCGCGTCGCCTTTGACGCCCCAAATCGGCAAGAACCACGGAACAACAAAAAGCACCAGCGAAATCCAAAACCACAATCGCAGGTTCGTCTTGAAGCGCGTGAGTGTCATAAAATCAAAAATGCTCGCTGCCGCCTAACAACCGCATCAGAGTCCCTTGACTTCCCAGCCGTGACGGTATTCACGCCGAAGATATTGATTGGCTTCCGCCTGGGCGAATTTCATCTTGCGGCTGTTCCATTTCAGCGTCGTGTGCGGAAACCGCGCGGCAATATTGCCCAGCAAAATGGTTTCCGTCAGCGGACCGGCGTAGTCGAAATTGGCCTGCGTTTTGTCATTGCCGCGGCAGGCTTCCACAAACTGGCTCCAATGCTTAAGCCCGGCGACATGCGGCATTTTGAAATCTTTGAAGGTTGCTTTCGGATACAAGGTGGCGAGGCTGTAGTGCGGCAACAACATCGTTCCTTTAGTGCCGATAAAAATCGAGCCGGCGTCGGGAAATTCGTCGCCTTCCAACAGCGCAATCACCTCGGGCGACGGTTTGGAGGTGCCATCATACCACGTGACGTCGATGGTTTTGCCGGCGGTGCGCCGGTTGCCGGGGAAGGTGTAAATGACTTTGCCGTTGAGCGACCAATTCCATTGATTCGGCGGCGTGCCTTCGGAGCGAATGGCCACCGGCGCGTGGATTCCCACCGATTCAAACACAGGATCAAAAATGTGGCAGCCCATGTCGCCCAAGGTGCCGGTGCCGAAATCGAGACGCTTGCGCCAGTTCGACGGATGATAATACTCCTCCCCGATGAAAGGCCGATCGGCGCAGACGCCGAGCCAGAGAAACCAGGCGAAGTTTACCGGAATGGCGTCAACCCGGTCCGGCCGGGCGGTTGTGTCGCCCCACGATTTGTTGCACCAGGAATGCACTTCTTTGATTTTGCCCAGCACACCGTCATGCACCAGTTGCACGGCCAGGCGGTAATAAGCGTCCGAATGAATCTGAATGCCCATTTGCGTGACGACCTTTTTCTGGCGGGCAATATCGGTCATCCGGCGGACCTCATAAATTTCGTGCGCCAATGGTTTTTGTCCGTAAATGTGTTTGCCGAGTTGCATGGAGCTGACGGCAATCGGTGCGTGCATGTGATCCGGCGTGGAGACGTTTACGGAATCAATGTTGTTTTGCTCCTTGTCGAGCAGCTCGCGCCAGTCCTGGTAATAGCGCGCGTTGGGAAACTGTTTTTTCGCCTCGCCCATGCGATTGAGATCCACATCGCAAATCGCGACGATATCCACATTCGGGCATTTGGCGATTTGCGTGATGTCTGACCACGCCATGCCGGCGGCGCCGAAACTCGCGTGACGCAACCGCATGCTGGGCGGGGCGGCCAACAGATTGCGCGTAATGAACGGGGCCGCAATGGCAGCCGTGCCAACGGTTTTAAGAAACGAACGTCGCGAATAACGGGGGGTGGTTTTCATGTTTGATTCCAGGTTAATTCAGCGATTTGATGGAAATGTTGCGAAACATGACGGGATCGTTATGTCCGGCAAATCCAAAATGGCCCGAGGTGCGATCTTTGCCCGGATGCGAACTGTTGGCCATGAATTCGGTCACGGTGCTTAAATCCGCATTGAGAATGGGCGTGCCGTTCAGTTCCACCTTGATGACCGGACCAACAACGGTGACTTCCTCGTAGTTCCAATCGCCGATGGGATGTTGATAGCCGCGAGCTGCCGCCACCATGCCGTAGGCGGAGCCGTGAGCCTGCCGCGGATCAATCTGCTGGCCGGTGTTTTTTTCGTAGTTGTCATCCAGCACCTGACACTCGCACATGCCCACGTAGGCGGTGTCGCCCTCGCCGGGATAGCGAATGGCCAGTCCGTTGTTGCCGCCCGGCGGCAATTTGAATTCCAGGCGGACCACGAAGTTGGTGAAAACGTCCCGCGTATAAATCGTGCCGCCTTTGTGCGGCCTGCAAACGATGGCCCCGTTTTGCACTTCGTAGTTATCCACCGGTCCCAGCCAGCCGGCGAAATCGGTTCCGTCGAATTCCGACTTGAATCCCGCCGGGTCGGTTCCGCGCAACACGCGGTTGGCTTCAGCGCTCCCGATTTCGCGGATGAAGACGTTGCGCCAGCGGATTTCGCCGCCGTGCGTCTGCAATTGGATGGGGCCGCGCGGCGGCACCGGCAGTTTGCGGTTGTAATAGTTTTCCATCAGCGCGCCATTGACCGTTTGCTGGCCGTTGAGCCAAACCCAGACCCGGGAACCGATCATGATGATGCGAAAATGATTCCATTGGCCGAACGGTTGGTCGGCTTTTACCAGCGGATCTTTGCCCGGTGCGCCCGGGCTGTTGTTCCAGAGCGCGCCGGAGCCTTTGTCGGCGCCCAGGGAAAACTTGTCCTGTTCGGTGGAATCCCAAATTTGCACCTGCGGGCAGCCGCGCAGATAAACGCCGCTGTCCGCGCGCGGCACGGTTTTGTAATCGAGCCGCAATTCAAAGTCGCCGTAGTTTTTATCCGAGGTGAGAAACAATCCCTGGCCGTCGTTCACCAGTTCCCCGTTTTGCACGGACCAGTGTTGCTGGATGTCGGCGAGGCTGGCGTCCTGTTTGCGCTGCAACTGGTCGGCGGGCAGCGCCAGATATTCGCGCGGATCCTCGGTGCTGGCGCCCCACCAGCCGCTGAGATTGGTGCCATTGAAAAGGGCGACAAAATTCGCGGGCGGATGGCTGGCGTCGGCGTGGTGCGAACCGCCGGTTCGGCAGCCCGTGAAGAGGGGCAGGAGGCAGGTTGAGGCCAGGGCCAGCAACACTTTGCCGGATCGAGTGGAAGCGACTGAATCTAGCATGACGCAGAGGATTCAATTTTTCCGCCGCAGAGGGAAGCCAAAGTTTCAAGGAAACGCCGGCGAGCTTAACATTGCCTTAACCCGAACTCCGCAGTTGGGGAGCGCCGGCCGCTGGCCGGCGGTGTTTGGCGGCCCGCCAAACCCGGCGTCCCGCTATTATCTTCACGGAACGAAACGGGGAAATATCGGTTCAACGAGGTTTTCGGCAGGCCGCCGAAAACCACACGCGAGCCGCGTGTGATCCCCATGCCAACTTCGGTTTTCGGCTTAATCCACCTTGCGCTAGTGTGGTGAGTGAGAAATTCGTTTAATAATTATCCCCACCGTTTCCAAGCAAAACCGCGTCTTGCGCTTTCGGCATTATGCAACGAACTAATCGCTCACCACACTAGGCCGTCGGCTTATTGCGCTTTTTAGGTAATTTCCAATCACGATGAACGAACCAGATCAGTATCACCAGAAAGGAAACTGCCATATGCGGCCAGGCATTGAGCGCTGGGCCTGTTCCAGCGTCGTGATTAGGCGGAAAGCCGGCGTGGAGCGGCGTCTCCACCGCCATAATACACGCATAAAATAATCGCCCAATCGGATTGGGATCCGGATCACCAGCATGGAGGAGTCCGAATATAAAACCTCCAGCAGGACCCGCAGCAATCATGCCAACTGCAACATGGCGCCAAAGTCTTTTTGATCTCATAGAGTTTCGCCTGCCGACCAAGCTCCACGACCGCCGGGCCGTGAACTCAACTCGCAAAGCGAATGTTCATGTATTTGATAACTGTAAATCGGAGCGCCGGTCGGCGGTTCGCCGCCGCGCCTTTTGTCCGGCAATAAATCTCATCTCACCGACTCCTTCCCGCCTGCAACCCACGTCTCGACTGCATGATGATAATACCACACGTCTTCGTGCTCCAGATTCTCTCCCGATTTTATGTAGTAGATGTGAAATTGTGCGTATAGACGATTAGTAAGCTGGCTGTTCACGGCGAGAACGGTGGTGTCTGGGTGCTCGCGAAGAAATGAATACTGAACTTTCTCAAGGCTGGGCAAAGCGGTGCATCCGATCAATAAAACCAGTAAGAATAGCAAGCCGGATGTTTTCATGGTGTCGATGTTGCCGAACCTAAGTTAAGCTGGCTTGCGTAACTTGAACGGTTTTTTGATGTCAAATCGAGTCCAAAAGCAAACCGCGGCTTCGGATGATTTTTAGCCAACTCCAAAAACCGCGGCGTTTTTTATTAAAAGTGGTGGCGGGACCCGGAATTGAACCGGGGACACGATTTGAGCTTGGGAAGTT
>JAKALA010000060.1 GCA_021813325.1 bacterium
CCATGACACCGATGGCCAGCGTTTGCAAAGGTTTATCGGATGGATCGCAGGCAAACGCTTAACCTATCGCCACGTCTCCCAACCTTTATGCGTTCGTTAAGTATACAAGCCCGATCTTGCCCTGTCCCACATTTTGGTGATAGGCAAAGTTCAGAATTTTTGCGACACTGCTTGCCTGGCTGTGGGAATTAGTTAAATTTCCTACGTAAATGCTGTTTTTGGCCGATGTCAGCTTGACTGCGGCAGGGCCAAGCTGTGTTAACGAATTTTTATCCGTGTGGCAGTTATGGGCTTACATGGGTAAACGACGGGCGCCCGTCGGGGGGCGGGTGCTCGTCAAACTTTTCCTCTTGGCCTGATTTAGGGTGTAACTCTCGGGTTCTGGCTGCGTCTGAACATCGTAAGTCCAACGGATTTAATTTGTTGGCAGGCTCTATTCCCGGCAACCCATGAACTCAAACCTGACTTTATCTAAAATCCCCTTGTTGGCGGCCACGATTTTCAGCGTGGTGGGAACCGGCGTGGGACAATCCGCGCCAACCAACGGCGTTCCGGGAATTCCCTGGCCCGCGACGGATGCCTTGGGGCGTTCGTTGCCTCTGAATGCTGAAGTCGGGCCATTGAAATCCCATCGTTTTGTCGGGATTTTCTATTTTTTGACGCATAACGGCATCCCCAAAAATCCGGCCATGGATGAGCCCTACAATGTGGCGCACATTCTGGCGGCTGATCCTGAGGTTCTCGCCAAACCGCACTCGCCCTTGTGGGGGCCGATTGGCATGAGTCATTACTGGGGCGAGCCGATTTGGGGTTATTACAACAGCGCCGATCCGTGGGTGTTGCGGCGTCAGGCGCAAATGCTGGCGGATGCCGGGGTGGATACGCTCATTTTTGACACCACCAACGCCCAGACCTATCGCGACACTTATCTGGCGCTCTGCGAAGTGTTTCAACAAATTCGCTCGGCCGGCGGTTTTACGCCGCAAATCGCTTTCATGGTGAACACCAAGGCGGGCGAAACCGCCTCGGAAATTTATCACGATCTGTATGCCAAGGGGCTTTATCGCGACCTCTGGTTTCAATGGCAGGGAAAGCCCTTGATGATTTGCGATCCGGCGGATGCGAGTCCCGAATTGAAATCGTTTTTCACGCTGCGCCGGGCGCACTGGCCGTTTACCTTGACCAACACGCCATATGCCTGGCATTGGGAAACCACCTATCCGCAGGTTTATGGATACACGGATGATCCCCAAGTTCCCGAGCAGGTGAATGTTTCCGTGGCCCAAAATCTACGGGCTAAAGACGGCAAGGTGACGAACATGAGTTTTGGCGACGCGCGCGGACGAAGTTTCCATGATGGCGTGGAGGATAAAACACCGGGCGCGGTCAACCTTGGCTACAATTTTCAGGAGCAATGGAAGCGTGCTTTTGATTTGCATCCGCCTTTTGTGATGGTTACCGGGTGGAACGAGTGGACCGCCGGGCGTTGGGGCGACCCTCAAGCTGGCCGGTGGTTTTTGTGGATCAATTCGACGAGGAATTCAGTCGTGACGTGGAGCCGATGAAAGGCGGGCATGCGGACAATTATTACTGGCAACTCGTGACTAATATCCGCCGTTACAAAGGCGCGCTGCCGCTGCCCAAAGCCAGCGCGCCGGTCACCATTCAGTTCGACAGACCATTGGATCAGTGGGCCTCGGTTGCCCCGGCATTTTCGGATCATGTGGGCGAGACGGCACCCCGGGATTTCAAGGCTTCAACCGTTGGCCTGCATTATTCCAATCAAAGCGGGCGCAACGATTTTTCGGTTCTGAAAGTCGCCCGCGACCGGGAGAACGTTTATTTTTACGCTCGCACCGTGGCCCCGGTTTCTCCGAGCCACGATACCAATTGGATGTGGCTGATGATTGATGCGGATCAAAATCATGCCACCGGCTGGGAAGGCTATGATTTCATCGTCAACCGGACGGTGGATGGCAATGGGCAGTCGTGGCTGGAGAAAAATGTTGGCGGCTGGAAATGGGAAAAAGTGGTGCCGGTTCAGTTTCGCGTCGCGGGCAACGAACTGGAATTGGCCATGCCGCGTTCCGCCTTGGGGTTGCCGTCAGATTCCACCCATGTGTCCTTTGATTTCAAATGGGCGGACCATCTCCAGCATCCCGGCGATATTATGGATTTCTACACAAGCGGCGATGTGGCTCCCGACACGCGGTTCAATTTCCGTTACTCGGCGGAGTAGCGCGGTCAACTTAAAACGGCGACGGCAGCAAAATTTCCCAACCCCGGCTATTTCACGCCGGCCATCAATCGTTTGATGGGCTTTGAAAGCAAAATGAGCATCAGCCCGGCGACTGCGGGGAGCATGACGATTTTTAAAAACATGACCGGCCAGTTTTGAATCGAGTCGGTCTTGAATTCGCCCGCCAACAATCCCGCCAGCAGGTTGCCGAGCGACGTGGCCAGAAACCAAATGCCCATCATTTGCCCCACCAGTTTGCGCGGGGAAAGTTTGGTGACGGAACTCAACCCCACCGGGCTGAGACAAAGTTCTCCGAAGGTGTGCAGCAAATAAGTCGTGACCAGCCACGTAGGCCAGGCCTTTTCACCCGATGCCACCACCTTGGCCGCACCGGCCAGCACCACAAACCCGGCGGCTAGGAACAGCAAGCCCAAGCCAAATTTCACCGGAATGGAAGGATCGAGATTTCGCCGGGCCAGCCACACCCACAGAAAAGCAAACCAAGGGGCAAAGGAGATGACAAAAACCGCTCCCAAAGATTGGAACCAAGCCGCGGGGATTTCGTAATGCAGCCAGTTGAATTCTCTCGTCGTGAAGCGCTCGGCAAATAAATTGAAGGACGATCCCGCTTGTTCAAATCCGCTCCAAAAGATGGCCGATGTCAGAAACAGCACCAGAATCATGGCGACCCGCTCCTTTTCAACTTTTTCAAGCTGACAAAACAAAAACGCATAGGCAAAGAATGCGAATGCAATCGCAAGAATGACATAAGCCATGCCACGAGCAATAAACAGGGGATTCAATGCCAGCGCGCCGGTCAATAACAACGCCGTCACCAAGATACCCAGGGTGGTCCCGCCAAAAAGGATGAAACGTTCGGAAACGTGCAGCGGTTTTTCATTGCCGCGACGAACCCCCGCCCCGCTCAGCAGGTGGCGGGACAGACGGAATTGAATCAGTCCCAAAACCATACCCACGCCAGCCGCCGCAAAACCCCAATGCCAGCCTTTTTCCTTGGCCAGCCAGCCACACACCATCGGCCCGAGCGCGGCCCCGAGGTTGACTCCCATGTAAAAAATCGTGAAACCCGCGTCGCGTCGCGCACCGCCTTCAGGATACAAATCGCCCACCAAACCGCTCATGTTGGGCTTGAGCGTGCCGCTGCCAATCACCACGAAAATCAAGCCCAGATAAAATGTCTGCGTCCACGGCAACGCCAGGGTGAAATGCCCCAACGCAATGATGATGCCTCCAATCCAGACGGCGCGTTGCGCGCCCCAAAGCCGGTCAGCCAGCCAGCCGCCCGGCAATGACATCAAATAGACGGACGCCGTATAAAGCCCGTAAATGGCCGTGGCCGTTTTATCATCCATGCCCATGCCGCCGCGAACCGCGTCCACCATGAACAGCACCAGCAGCGCCCGCATGCCGTAGAAGCTGAACCGCTCCCACATCTCGGTGAAGAACAGAGTGTAGAGGCCACGCGGATGTTTCCGATCGACCGCAGCCGATGGCGCGGCTTTATCTGGCTCAGGCACCGGCTGTCGCAAATCGATCGGGCTCATGGCTTCATTGAATTAATCCCAACTGACGGCGCACCAGCTCCGGCAAATATTTCACCGGCACCGAACCTTGCAACAAAACTGCTTCGTGATAACGCGCGAGATCAAATTTATCGCCCAGCTCGCGTTCGATCGCCTGATGCAATCGATAGTGCGCCATGCGCCCGACAAAATAGGTGCTCAACTGCACGGAACTTTGTTTGGCCCGGATAACTTTCAACTTGGCCTCCCCTTCCGATTGATAGGCGTCCCCGGTTAAAAACTTCATCGCTGCGTCATCCGTCATTTGGGTGCAATGCATCTGGTAGTCGAGAATGGAATTGGCCACCGCGCGCAGATAGAACTTCAACTGCATCAGGCGCAATCGGAGATCACCCTCGCCGTAGCCTTCGTTCAACATGGTGATTTCACCGTAAACCGCCCAGCCCTCGACATACGGCCCGGATTGCAACACGCGCCGGATCAGCGACGGCTGGCGGCTGGCGTATTCCAACTGCACATAGTGACCGGGATACGCTTCATGGATCGTCAGAATTTTCAACATGTGCCGGTTGTATTCCTCCAAAAAGCTTTCTTTCTGCTGCGGTGTCCAATCCGCCGGCGGCGGGCTGACGGCATAAAAAGAGCTGGCCTGGGGATCCAGCGGCGGCGCGTTGTCGAGGTAGGCCAAAGAATTACCGCGACGAAATTCGGGCATTTCAATGACGTCGCATTTGTCCGGGGCGGGCAACTGCAAATAATGGCGCTTTTGGATGAATGCCTTCACGCTGGCCACCGTCGCCCGCGCATCCGCCACCAGGCTGTCGGCATCGCCATGTTCCCGATCCACCTGATTGATCACTTTGGTAATGGTCTCGCGACGTCCGGCGGGATCATCCGGCGGGAAGTTTTGCTGAGGAAAATAGGTTGGCCACAACTGCCGGGAGATGATGTAAAGCTGATCTTGCACACGGGCAAACTCCGCCTGGGCATCCGCCAGATTTTGCTCGGCGGAAATGCCGGCACCAGTTTCCAGAATAAATTTCTGGTCGAATTTCTTTTTGCCCAGCCGCCAGTTGTCATCCGCCCGCGCCCGGGCCGGTCCTTCCAGAAATTTTTGATATTCCTTCAACTCGCCGGCCACTTTGGTGGTGGCGGTCACCAGTTCCTTCTGCTGTGGGGTGGCACCGGTGTAATTGAAAATATCCTTTTCATAAAACGCGATTGCCCCTTGATTCTGGCGGATGGCGGTTTCAAGCAACGGCCGGCTGGGATGCGTGAGCGAGTGTTCCGCCTCGGCAATGATGCGCGGAAATTCCGTCATCCGGGCGATGCCGTTGGCGATATTGGTTTCCTTGGGCAGCGTGGAATGGGTAAGCAAGACATACACGCTGTCGCTGAGATAGTCGCCATACGTGCGCGCATCCTGTTCAAACGGATGCAGGTTTTTCATGCGCCAGATGCGGGCATCCAGGTTTTGCTGGAAAATCTCAAAATCGATCTGGCCGTTTCGAGAAAGTTTCCGGTAATCGACCGCTTTCGGAAGGGCTTTGAGCGTGGCTTGCGCCGCAACCAGCCACTGCTCCCGCGCACGGGGAGAAATGTCATCCAGCCGGTTATCAAACCGATGATCGCCCAAACCAGAAGCTTCCGTCGGCTCGGCCTGGAACCGTTCTTCGAGGTAATTTTTAAAGAACGACTGAAGCTTTGCATCTTCAGCGTTGGGTTGAGCCAGCAGGCGGGTTGCCGTCAGCAGGCTCAAACAGATCAGGGAGGATTTGAGGATTTTGATCATGATCATGGCTCAGATTATTGGGCAGGATGCAGGTTCCGCGTGAAAAATTCCAGCAGGCGATGACGTCCGTAAGGCGTTTGGGCCACGCCATGGCCGGCGCCCGGCATTTCCAGCAGTTCAAAATCTTTATTGGCTTTGATCAAGGCGTTCACCACCTGCAGGGTGCTGGCCGGATCAACATTGTTGTCCATCTCGCCCACCATCAACAACAGTTTGCCCCGAAGCTTGTGCGCATCCACCACGTTGGAACTGCGGACATAACTCGCATCCACCGGCCAGCCCATCCATTGCTCGTTCCACCAGATTTTATCCATGCGATTGTCGTGACAACCGCTGTCCGCCACGGCGGCCTGGTAAAAATCTCCGTGATCCAGCAGCGCGCGCAGTGCGCTCTGACCACCAGCCGAGGTTCCGTAAATGCCCATGCGGGTTAAATCCATGCCGGGATACTTGGCCGCGGCGGCTTTGATCCACAAAATGCGATCGGGAAAACCTGCGTCCGCCAAATTTTTCCAGCAAACGTCGTGGAATTTTTTGGAACGGTTCGACGTGCCCATGCCATCGGCCTGCACCACAAAAAATCCGGCATCCCGCAAGAACTGATTGCGATAGGTCGCCCGGAATGACTTGGGCACGAACGAATCCTGCGGCCCGGCATAAACGTCTTCGAGGACCGGATATTTCTGATTGGGATCAAAATGATCCGGCACAAAGATCACCCCGTAAATATCCGTCTCGCCATCGCGTCCTTTGGCCACAAAACGTTCGGGCATACGCCATCCGGAAGCAGCGAGTTCGGTGGCATCCGCGGTTTCCAGATGACAAACCAACTTTCCATCCGAAGTGCGCCGCAGATCGTTTATTGGCGGCAGATCAACCCGCGACCAGGTATCGATCAGATACCGATTATCCGGCGAATATTGCACTGAGTGTGTGCCATCGCCTGCGGTCAGAACCGTCAAACCCGAGCCGTCAAAGTTGATGCGGCAATACTGGATATAATACGGATCCTCGGCCGGATTGATGCCGCCCGCCTGGAACCAGATTTGCCGTTTTTCCTTGTCCACACGATCCACGGCACGCACCACCCAATTGCCTTTGGTGATTTGATTTTTCACCTGACCGGTTTTGGCGTCGTAAAGATACAGGTGATTCCAGCCGTCGCGTTCCGACATCCAAATAATTTCATCCGTGTCATCCAGATATTCAGCGAAGAACTTGCCTGAATAACAGATGAACGTTTTGCTGGCTTCATCCACGATCGGCTTCACCACGCCGGTCGCCGCGTCCACGCCCAAAATCCGCAGCGCCTGATGCCCGCGCTGGTTATAGAGAAACGTAAACCGGCTCGAATCCGGACTCCAACGCACCGAATCGATGGACCACGGATTGACAAACAACGCGTCATCCACGGGAATTTCCGTTTTGGATGACACCGCAAATAAATGCGGCTTCGCATACGGCACATCGTCACCGGGCTTGAGATACGGAAAGGAAACGAGCTTGGGCTGCAATTGATCCTCCGGCGAGGATTGAACCTCATACACCCGCCGTTGGGTTCCGCGTTTCCAGCGCATGGCCACAAAATGTTGCGAGTCGGGAGACCAATAGATTTCGGGTTTCGCCGTCTCTTGGGCGCCATTTTGATAATTCATTTCAATGGCCTGATTCGCTTCCGTGTCGCGGGCGTAATTGCTGTCGGGATTGGCATCAAAAGTCAGTTGCTCCAATTCGCCATCCCGGGTGTTGCGCAACATCAGATTCCCGCCATTTAATGAAACTTCCCAATGCCCGTCCGGAGATCGTGCTGGATTTGGTTCCGCAGTCGGTTTCCGCTCACGGTGCCTTGGGGCGTGAACACTTTTGCCGGCGCCACCAATGACCGCCAAACTTCGATCTGGTTGCGCCTCAAATACCGCCACCGTGTCGCCCGATAAATCCGTGACCAGCCAGACATGCCCGACGAACGTGTGTTGCACACGGGATTCACCGGGCTTCAATTTTCCGTAGGATTGGCGTTGGCCGTTGCCATCAACCCAGAACAACTCCACCTCGCGTTGCAACTGATTGACGAAATTAATATCCACGTCGTCCGAGCTATTGGCGGATGGATGCGGCCCCGGCAGCGTCGGAAGTTGATCCTCCAGGTCCGCGCTTTCCATCCGCTTCAGCTCATAGGATTTTAGCTCCAATTTCCAGGCCTGCCCGACCGACTGGATTTTCACACTCTGACCGTCCGGGGAAAATTTCAATGAGTTGATGGGCAGCGCATCGGAATCAACCGGCTTTCCAATTTCTTTCGCCAAAGCGTCGGCAAGTTTTTTATGGTCAAAGGCGGGGCTTTTGAGGCCTTTTTCGGCGTCCACCAACACGAATTCCCACTGTTTGGGTCCCACCGCCACGCGATACCAGAATCGGTTGGTCGCGCCTGCGGCATCCGCGAACCAGTGCGGTTCGACTTTATCCCGATAGACTTTTGGCGGCCGGTGGTTTTCACGAACATCCTGCCCCGGGCTGACGCAGGCGAGCAGCAACCCAATAGCGACGAATAAATGTGTTCCAAAACGTTGTTTCATATTTGCAATGAGACGGGCCTCGGTTCGCGGATCAGTTTCCTTGTTTTTACGCTCGAATAAAGCGCGAATCTTTGTTTGGCCACAAACTACTGAAAAGATTCAGGCCAAGCCCATGATTCAAATCCACCAAAGGCTATCCGGCATCATCATTCACAGAGTTTGGAAGGCCTCGAATGCGTCGGGCCAGAACCTCACAAATTGCACCCAACGGAAAATTTGAGATGGTCTGCTGGCATTTATCGCCGGGCTATGGAATGATGCATTCCCAAATCCATGAAATCCCTCGTTTTGACCGCCATCAGCCTGAGCCTTTTTATCGTGGTGGCTTCGGGCGAAACCGCTTCCACGAATTCAGCCGCTCAATCTGATACAACGATCAAGATCATCCATCCGCCCGAAGATGATTTCTTCACCAAAGAACTTTTCTATAAAGGCATCCCGATCAAATCCAGTCAAGTCGTCTCAGACAAGGCGCTGCTCATCGCTTACCAGCGGTTGGAAGCCTTGCTTTGCCATCAGCCGACCATTGTTTCCAACCTGATCGCCGCCCAGATTGAACTTCACATCATTGGCAAAGATCAAGTGACAACGGATCTTCCGGAGTGGCGTCAGGACAAAGGCAGACCGCTTGCCGAATACAATGGCTTGACCCGCGACGAACGCACCCGCGGCATGGGCGGAAGACTCACCTCCTGCGGCGAGGAAAACCTGCTCAGGCTTAAAAAAGACCGATATTTTGGGCGCGACATTTGCGTGCATGAGTTCGCCCACGCCATCCGAAATTTCGGCATGGACCGGAAAACGCGGGCGTTGTTTGACCGGCAATATCAGGATTCACTAAAAAAGAATCTTTGGACCGGCAGCTATGCGGCCAGCAATCCCGACGAATTCTTTGCCGAATTGACCATGTGGTATTTTGGCACCCATGGCGACCTGCACATGACCGGCGCAAAACCGCAAAACGGGCCGGAGGGCCTGAAACAATACGATCCCGACGCCTATGCGCTATTCGACCAATTTTACCAGGGAAAAATTACATCAAAGCTGCTACCTGCGCCCCTCCGCCAAGATGATTAAGCCTTCCTTCGCCCGTCGAAAAAGACGCGATTTTGACGCGGTCACAACGTTTCAACCTGTATTTTACTGTCTCAAAAGACAAGGTCGCCGTATCGCCGCTTTATCATCCTGACAACGCCTTGGTTTATTGGTATTAAACCGAGCTTCAAACCATGAGACCGACTATTTGGGTCCAATAAATGAAATCGCGCCGCAAACATCCGAAATCCCCCAAGCGAACCGAAGCGGGAAAACTCCCGCCAGTCAATCCGCCGGCTTCGCTGTCACCGCGCCGCCAATGGGCTTTTCGGCTGATCGCCGCAATCGGATTGCCACTGCTGTTGCTGGGCGCATTGGAAATGAGTTTGCGCCTGGCAGGTTATGGGTTTCCGACCGGTTTTTTCCAAAAAATTCAGGTCAATGGCAAGGATTACCTGGTGGACAACCAGCAGTTCACGCTGCGGTTTTTCCCGCCGCAACTGCAACGCTGGCCCAGCCCGGTGATGTTTGCCGCCCAGAAACCCACGAATACTTTTCGCATTTTTGTGCTCGGGGAATCCGCCGCCCGCGGCGAGCCGGAACCCCCTTATGCCGCGTCGCGGTATTTGCAAACTTTGCTCAACGAGCGTTTCCCCAAAACGCATTTCGAGGTCATCAACCTCGGCATCACCGCCATTGATTCGCACGTGATCCTGCCCATCGCCCGCGACTGCGCCCGGGCGGGCGGTGATCTGTGGATCATTTACATGGGCAACAACGAAATGGTCGGACCGTTCGGCGCGGCGACGGTATTCGGTGAAAAGGCGCCGCCGCTCGGTTTCGTCCGCCTGAACCTGGCCATTCAAAAAACCCGCATCGGCCAATTGCTGGTGGATCTCAGCCGAAGATTCCACGCCCGGAACACGCCCGCAGCCTGGAGCGGCATGGACATGTTTCTGGGCAACCAACTGCGCGCCGACGATCCCCGGCGGGAGACCGTTTATCAGAATTACGAGCATAATTTGGATGACATTGTTCAGGCCGGCCTGAACTCCGGCGCCAAAATTCTCCTCAGCACCGTGGGCGTAAACCTGAAGGATTGTCCGCCGTTTGCCTCCTTGATCAATTCGAACCTGCCGGCCGCCGACCGCGCCAGATTCGCGGAGTTATTTGCCGCCGGCTGCACCAACCAGGCGCGAACTCAATATGATCTGGCCATTCAAAATTTTGCCCTGGCCGCGAAACTCGACCCCCTTTACCCCGAACTGCAATACCGCTGGGCAGAATGCCTGCTGGCGCAAAACCACGCGGCCGACGCCCGCCAGCATTTCCAAACGGCGTGCGACGACGATGCGCTCCCGTTCCGGGCTGATTCCCGCATCAACCAGGCGATTCAGAAGCTGGGTGAAAAATTGGACGGCCGCCGATTGAAACTCGTCGATGCCGCCGCCGCGCTGGCCGCCAGCGAAACCAACGGCATTAGCGGCCGGGAAAACTTTTTTGAACACGTGCATCTGACGTTTGACGGCAATTACCGGCTGGCCCGCGCCTGGGCTGATGCGGCGACCCAACTGCTGCCGCCCGGCATGGTTAGCGCCGCCCGGACCAACGTCTGGGCTTCCCAGCCGGCCTGCGAACGGTGGTTGGGGATGACCGACTGGCAGCGCCGCTCGGTGTTGGAAATCGTAATCGACCGGCTGCAAAAGCCGCCCTTGAGCGGACAGTTGAACAACGCCGAGCGGATTCGGCTGTTAAATCAGGAGGCCGACGCCCTGCAAGCGCGATTGAATCCCACCACGGCGGCACAGGCCGCCGAAATATACCAGGCCGCGATTGAGCATTCGCCTGGGGACTACTGGCCGGTGGAAAATTTCGCGGAGTTTCTTGAAGCCACCGGCAACCTGAAAATGGCGGCCGAAACCTGGCAACACGAATGCGAACTGCTGCCGCACGATCCCGACTCGTTTTATGAATATGGCCGGCTGCTCAACGCCCTGCATCAATGGCCCCAGGCCGAAGCCGCTTTGAACCGGGCCGTGGCCATGCGTCCCCGTCTGGCGGGCGCCTGGTTTGAACTGGGCGGCGTGCATCTGGCCGCGCAGAAATATGAAACCGCGCTGGAAGATTATCGCCGCGCCTGCCAGCTTGATCCGGCAACGGCGATGTATCGCGCGCTTCAAGGCAAAGCCCTGTCGCAACTCGACCGGCATAACGATGCCATTCAAGCATACCGCCGGGCGCTTGCAATGCAGCCGGATTTATGGGAGGCCCATTATGGATTGGCCGATGAACTGGCCGCCACCGCGCAATACCTCGAAGCCGAAAAGCAATACGCCCTCGCCATCAACCTGCAACCCAATCTAGGCATCACCCACTTGAAGCGCGGCGTCATGCTCGCCCGGCTGGGGCGCTTGGACGACGCGGTGTTGGAATTTCAGGCAACCCTCAGTCTGGACCCCGGCAATCAAGAGGCCCAAAGCCATTTGCGTGACATCGCCCGCTGGCGCGCGCAACATCATTCCTGACGCCGGATCGAACGGTTTTGCGCCCCATGAATTGACAGGGCGGGCGGCAATTGGTTTTTCGAAAACCCAAGCGCGGCGACGCGGGTGCCGCCGCCGCTCGCAACTGCGGTTTTCGGGCTGATGCCACCGGTGCTGAAGACGCAAACGGCGTTGTTTTTTGCGCGATCGGATTTGATTTCGCCTGTGAACAGTTTTGGCTATGCTGCGTTCCGGCAGGGAAACTTGGCGAACTGACCAAAGCATGAAGTCACCGGCGCTTTTCAATTCGCAGCCATCCCACCGTTAATTAAATTGTGACCATCACTCCGGTTGAACTTCTGGCCACGGTGCTCTTTGGGCTAGCCGTGCTGCACACTTTTTGCGTCAAGCGCTTTGCCCACTGGGCGCAACGGTTTTCCGCAGGTTCGGTCGGTGAAAATTTGTTCCACTTTTTGGCGGAAACGGAAGTGGTGTTCGGCCTGTGGGCGGCGGCGTTGTTTCTCGGCATCGCGGCGCTCAAAGGCTCGGTTCACGCGGCGGTTGAGTATGTGGATGGCCTGAATTACACCGAAGCCAAGTTTGTTTTTGTCATCATGGTGGTGGCCGCCACGCGCCCGGTGGTAACCCTGGCGGAAGCGTTGATCAGTCTGGCGGCGCGCCTCATCCCGGCGGGCGAAAACGTGGCTTTCTACATGGCTGCGCTCATTCTCGGTCCGTTGCTGGGTTCGTTTATCACGGAACCGGCGGCGATGACACTGCTGGCGCTGGTGCTCAAACGGCGTTATTTTGATCAGGGCATCAGTTCCAAACTGGCTTACGCCACGCTGGGGCTTTTGTTCGTCAACATCTCCATTGGCGGCACGCTCACGCATTTTGCCGCGCCGCCGGTGTTGATGGTGGCCGCCACCTGGAACTGGGGGCTGGCGTATATGTTCGAGCATTTCGGCTGGCGGGCGGTTTCGGCTTGCGCCGTATCCACGCTCATCGTGTCGGCGGTGTTCTGGAAGGAGCTGAAAACGGTGAAAGTGGTGCGTTCCGGCGGAGCCAAAATCCCGGTCTGGCTGACGGCGTTTCATCTCATTTTCCTCGCGCTGGTGGTGGGCTTTGCGCATTACCCCAATGTCTTTTTCGGCGTGTTCGTCCTGTTCCTCGGGTTGGTGACGGCCACGCGGGAATATCAAGACTCGCTCAAATTGCGCGAAGGTTTGCTGGTGGGGTTTTTTCTGGCGGGCCTGGTCACGCTGGGCTCGCTGCAGTCGTATTGGCTGAAACCGCTCATTCAAGGATTATCCGGTCACGCGCTCTATTTTGGCGCCACCGGTTTGACGGCCATTACCGACAATGCCGCGCTCACCTATCTTGGCTCGCTCGTCGAGAATATTCCGGATGATTTGAAATATGCGCTCGTCTCCGGCGCGGTGACGGGCGGCGGGTTAACCGTTATTGCCAACGCCCCCAATCCGGCGGGCGTGGGCATTTTGCATAATGCCCGCGTGTTTGCCGGCGAAGGCATCAGCCCGCTCGGCTTGCTGCTGGGCGCGCTGATGCCCACTGCCGTGGCGATTGTATTCTTCTGGTTTTTGCACTGAACCAGATCAGTCGGAGGTATCCGAAACGCCTTCCGCTGAATCCGGATGCAGCCCCAGTTGCTTGAGTTTTTCCCGCAAGGTGAACCGTGACAAGCCCAGCCAGCGCGCGGCTTTGGCCTGATTGCCTTCGGCCAGGGTGATGGCCTGGGCCAGGATTTCCCGTTCGGCGGCGGCCAGCATTTGCGCGTGGGCGTCGGCCAGCCCGCCTTTTTGAGCGCGAGCCAGCAACGTCGCCGCCAAGGCGGCAAAACCGGATTCAGCGGGTTTGCCCTCGGCGTTGCGACCGGCCAGCGTTTCACGGACGGCTTCCGCATTGATCGCCAGACCGCGGGCGGCCAGCAGCAGCCGACGCGTGATGTTTTCCAGTTCGCGCACATTGCCCGGCCAGGCGTCGGCTTGCAGCACCCTCATGGCCTCGGCGGAAATGGCCGGATTTGCCACGCCGAAATCCACCGCGTATTTGCGCAAAAAATGCCGCACCAGCACGGGAATATCCTCCCGCCTCTCCCGCAGCGGCGGCAGTTGGAGGTTCACCACGTTCAGCCGATGAAATAAATCTTCGCGGAATTTTCCCTCCCGGATCATGGTTTCCAGGTGGCGATGGGTGGCGGTGAGCACCCGGACATCCACCGCGATCGTTTCCGTGCCGCCCACGCGTTGGAAGGTTTGCTGTTGCAGCACGCGCAAGAGTTTGACCTGGGTGCTGGCGGGAAGATCGCCGATTTCGTCCAGAAACAATGTGCCTTTGTTGGCCTGCTCAAAGCGGCCGATCCGGCGTTGATCCGCGCCGGTGAAGGCGCCGCGTTCGTGGCCGAACAATTCGCTTTCCAGCAGATTCTCGGGGATGGCCGCGCAGTTGATGGCGATGAACGGCGCCTTGGCGCGCGGACTGTGCTGGTAAATCGCGCGGGCGATCAATTCCTTGCCCGTGCCCGTTTCGCCTTGAATGAGCACGGTCACGGGTTTGTCGGCCACGCGGCCGATTTCCTTGCAGATGGTTTGCATCGCCCGGCTGGTGCCCACCAGCGCCGTGCCGGTGGCGACCGGGGCGTTTGGCAAGGTGACCGGTTCGCGCATGAGCCGTCCGGCTTCCACCGCCCGCTGGAGCAGGCCCATCAATTCGGGCATTTCAAACGGTTTTTGCAGATAGTCGTAAGCGCCCAGCTTGGTGGCTTCAATGGCGGTTTCAATGGTGCCGTGGGCGGTCATCAACACCACGGGCAGGCGCGGCTGGGTTTCATGCAATTGCCGCACCAATTCCAATCCGCCAAGTCCCGGCAGGCGTAGATCGGTCAAAACGACATCGCATTCGCTGCGGTTGGCGCGACTCAGGCCGTCGTCGCCCCGATGGCTGACGGTTACTTTAAAGCCGTCGTCTTGCAAGACTTCGGCCAGATTGGCGGCGAGGCTGATGTCGTCTTCAATGAGCAGAATGTGGGCGGCTTTCGGCATGAGGTATGGCGCGGTGCGGAACGGTCCAACCGCTTGAATTCGGAGCGAATCAGGGATTGGCCGCTTCGTGTTTTACGCCATGGCCAGTGTTGTTGATTTCGCGGGGCAACACAACGCCGAACGTGGTGCCGTAGCCGGGCCGGGTTTGATAGCGCAGGGTGCCGCCGAGCTTTTGCACCAGCCGCGCGGAAATCGGCAGGCCGAGGCCGGTGCCGGTTTCCTTGGTGCTGAAGAAGGGATCGAACAGGCGTTTTTCCACTTCCGCAGGGATGCCTTTGCCCGTGTCGATGACTTCAAAAACCACAGTGTCCATGTCCTGCTCGTTCAATCGCGACCGATCAGCGAGGGCGCGCAAGGTGATGGTGCCGGTGGTTTCGATGGCATCGGCCGCGTTCCGGACCAAATTGATCAACACTTGTTTAAGGTGGCCGCTGTCGGCGAGGACATGCAATTCCGGATTAAATTCCACGATGAGCTGCACTTTGCGGTTTTCCAGCGTGGGGGCCATGAGTCCTTGGACTTCGCGCAAGATGGTGTCGGCGGCCAGCGTTTCCAATTTGGAATCCGCCGGGCGGGCAAAGCTCAAAACATCTTGAACGATACGCTCCAGCCGGGAGATTTCACTGCCAATAATTTCGGTATCCTTCCGGGCGGCGGGAGCGGCCACCAGATGTTTTTCCAGCGTGTAAAGGCGGGCTTTGAGGGAGGTCAGCGGATTGCGGATTTCATGGGCGATGCCGGCGGCGAGCGTGCCAAGGGTGGCAAGTTTCTCCTGGCGCTCCAGCAGATGCTGGCTTTGCACCAGTTTGGTCCGCAAGGGAGCCACCGTGTCGCGGTAAACCACCCAGCCCAAGGCGGCGGTCAACAGCATCATCAAAATGACGCTGCCAATAAGCACATTGCGCAGGCTGGTCAACGATGCCGTGGCTTCGGAAAGAAACAAAATTTCCGCCGCGCGATGCGCGCTGGATAATTCGCGCACCAAGTCCCGCATTTGCTGCGCTTGGGCATTGAAGGCATCCAGTTGGGCGAGTTGCCGGGTGTTAACCACTGCCGGCAGCGCGTTGGCATACACGGCTTTGGCGGCGGCATAATAGTGGTCGTAGGAGCGGTTCAGGTGTTGAAAGGCTTCCCGTTCCTTCGGCGTGGTGATGGGGGAATTGGTGTTTAGATTGGGGTCGCGCTCGTCAATCCATCGGCTCAAATCCCGGCAGGCTTGGTCAAACTGCGCCCAAATGCGGGGGTCGCGAACCAGCGCATAATGCAATAAATAGTCGTTTTGATTCTGCAGTCCCCGCCGGATTTCGCTCGCGAATTGAAAACGATCAATCTGGGTGGTGGTCAGCCGGGCCTCCAGTCGCTGGTCCCGCTGCCAAACCGAACTGAGTTCATAAATCATCCCGCTGCTCACGCCCAACAAGGCGATGATTAAAATCCAGAGCCTGACGCCAAAGGTAAATCTTTTAAGCATACATCAAAAATGAAGCCGGGTTACGACATGCGGCCACAGCTTCCCGCATTAGCCTACGCAAATTTCGTGCCCCGTCAAACCACTGCAACCGTTCGCGAGTTATGCTGAGGTTAATGTGTTCCCCCGCGCAACGGCGGCCAATTTGCGGGCTTGAAGCTGGTCACTGGCTGGCCAGTTAACTGGCCAGCCAGTGACCACCGGACGGCCGGCAACCTGCCGTTTGGCGGGAAAATCACCTGTATTTCCGTTTTCTTTGCGTGGCACGAAGACTGCGTTTGATGGGTTGACAGAAGAATTAAACCATCAGTCAATTATGAAACTAAACGAAAACATCCTTCCCAGAACCAAAAAAATCCTGTTTGCCGATGACAACGCCACCATTCGGCATGTGTTTGCGAAAGTCCTGGCGAATGATGGCTATCAGGTGCAGGCGGTGGCGGATGGCGCGGAAGCCTGGCTGGAATTGCAGCGGCAAAACTTTGATCTGCTGATCACGGATGACAGCATGCCGTATATCAGCGGACAGCAATTGGTGGCCAAACTGCGCCATTCCGGCGTCCCAATCCCCGTGATTGTCATTTCCGGGACACTGACGGACGCGGCCTTGGCCCAATGGTCGCAGTTTGAAATCGCAGCGAAGTTTGCCAAACCCTTCAGCCTGCTGGATTTTTTGGGGGCGGTGCGGGCGGCCTTGATGCCCTCGCCGCAAACCGCGCTTTCGCCGGATCCCCTGCATTTGCCGGCCCTGCGCGCGGACCAGGGACGGGTTCCCGACCGAAAGAAATCTTCACGGAACCATGTGCTGGTGGCCGAAGATGATGCCGTGGTGCGCAGCAGCCTGGTGGCCGTGCTGCAATCCGAGGGCTATCGGGTGGCCGAGGCGAGCGATGGTTTCGAGGCCATCAACCAGGCCATCCATCACGAGCCGGATCTGGTTCTTTTGGATCTCAACATGCCCAATGCCGATGGCTGGACAGCCTTTCGCCAGATTGACCGCGTGGCGCCGCTGTTGCCGGTGATCGTGATTACCGCCCGTCCCAATCAGTATCCGGAGGCGGTGCGGGTTGGCGTGGATGCCTTTATGGAGAAGCCGCTCAATATTCCCGTGCTCATGCAGGCGATCAAACGCCTGGCCAGCGAGGACAAGGAGCGGCATGAACAGCGGATCACGGAACGTGATTTTGTGACCCAATGGCTTGGGCATGAGTAGTTCCATATTAACCAATTCAAGCTTGTTTTGCGTATGAAATCGACGAAACGATCAAAACCGTCGCCAGTTGATGCCGGCCCGTCATGGGCAGACAATGCCCCCTCGCGGCGCGGGCGAATCTTGCTGGTGGACGACGATCTGAACGTCCGCGAATCGTTGCGAGATGTTTTGTTGCAGGAAGATTACGGGGTGATCACGGCGGAAAACGGCCAGCTGGCGCTGGATTTGATTTCGCAATCCGCCGTTGATTTGGTGTTGCTTGATTTGAACATGCCCGTAAAAAATGGCTGGGATACTTTTGAAGCATTGACGGCCCAATTTCCGTTGATTCCAGTGATCATCACCACGGCCAGACCCAACCAGTTGTTCACGGCCGTGAGTGCCGGAGTCGGGGCTTTGCTGGAAAAACCCATCGAGATTCCGGTGCTCTTGAAAACGATCGACAAATTACTGGCGCAATCGCCGGAACAGCATCTCGCCCGGCTCGCCGGCAAAGAAGCGGAATTCCACTACCACGCCACCGGCTGATGGAAACGGGCGGCGTGTCCCGGCTGCGGCAAATCCTTTCGCCGAACAAATTCGCCAGCCGCGCCGCAAGTTTGCGGGCGGCGGACATGGCGGCGCGCGGCTCTCAACCGGATCACCTTGGCGAATTCCGATCCCCCCCGTCTCCCATCCACCGCCTTGCGGCAGGGTGCCGTCACGAACGTCAAACTGCTGCCGTTGTGGTTTGGGGCATGAAGCTGCGGGGAATTATGGAAGTGCGCTGGTGGCTGGTGGCGTCAGCGACGCGGGCGGATTGGTTGCATCCGGCTCAATTTCCGGCTTGCCGGCGGGCAGTAAAAACAGCGATGGAATCGTGACAAACAATCCGGTGAGCAGCAGCCAGACCGTCAATTTGGAGTCGCTGCCATGGTCTTGCATGGCTTTTACCGCCAGCGCCACAATGGTCAAGTTGGGGCAAAGCAGGAGAAAGGCCCGGTCATCACCGCCGATTTTAAACCCGCGGCGATAAACCACTTCGCGCGCGCCGAGAATGAGTCCGGCGGAGCCGACGGCCAGCAGCGTGGTCCAATGCACCAGCATGTTCCATTCGATTTTCAATCCAAGCGACACAAAGAAAATCGGAATCAGGAAACGGTGGCTGACCGGCGCAATGTGGCTGGCCAGGGACAGCCCGTCATGTTTGGTGCTGCTCATGGCCAGGCCCAGGAAAAAAGCGGTCTTTGCCGCGTCCAGACCGAGCCGGTTGCCGACAGCGCACACGCCCAAGACCAGTAACACCAGCCAATGCACCCGCCAGTGGGTGGTGTTTTGCAGGATGCTTTGGAAGAGGGTTTTTAAATGGGCCGCAAACCGCGCAATGAGAAATACGGTGCAGACAATTCCCGCCAGTTTGATCACGACAATCCAAGTCAGTCCGCTTTTTAACAGGGTGGTTTCGATGGCCAAAATGACGATGGCAATGACTTCCAGCGCCACCATCACATGAAGCATAAAAAATCGCGGAGCCGCCTCGAATCCAGGATAGCTTTTCCAGGCCGGATGCGCCATGCCGACCGAGCAGGCGGTGAGGGCGGCGGCGGCGACAAATGCGCTCTTCCAATCCAGCCCGGCGTAAATTGAGAGGCCAAAGGCCAGCGGACATTGGAGCAAGGCCCAGCTTGCCGCATAGCGCAGCGGACGAACAAATTCGGTCAGGCGCGGCAGGTCAATTTCCAGCCCCACTTCAAAAAGCAGCAGCAGGAATCCCACTTGCCCGGCCTGATCCAGCAGGGTGCGCACAGGACCGTGAGTGAGCGGTCCAAGCAAAAAACCAACGATGACAAAAGCCGAAAACGCCAGGGCGGGACGGCCAAATTTACGGCACACATCCGGCACGGCCATGAACAGCAGCATCAAGCAAATTATGACTTCGATATTGGTCATCCTGAGTATGTTTCCCCGTTGGCGCAGCAAGGATAACGGACGATGACAACCGTTGGCAATGGCACTGACGCCGCCACGGCGAAGCCGGCGGCTGGCCGCGCGGCTTGCCCTTCAAGCGCCGGAGGCCATGGTGAGATGGGTTTGGAGCCGTTTGAAGTGCGCTCGCTGGCATCAAAGCGATGCGATTCCGATGCCAGTAATCTCTATGAACCGGGACCAAAATGCGGGCGAAAACCGGCGGGCGCATCGGTTGAAAAACGATGAATTACATCTTTATGCCGGTGGTTGCGCTTTCTCCGGACGCGATTAGATTGGCGGCATGGAAGAATTTGTGACCATTCAATGCCCGTTCTGCGGTCAATCGTTTGATGTCACAGTCGATACCAACATCCCGCATCAAACTTTTACGACGGATTGCGAGGTCTGTTGCCGGCCGTTTGAAGTCCGGGCCGAATGTGAATCCGGCGAAATTGTCAGTGTGGCGGCGGAGGCAAACTGATCGCGGGCGGTTGATTATTCGACTTGCAAAATTGTTGCCGTTCGGGCTTCGCCGCCCAGCTTCAAAACCGGCTGGTCGCCGCGTTTCCTGCCCACGAGCTGTTCCCCCAAAGGGGATTGCGGCGTGATCACCAGGATTTCCTTCCGGTCATGCACCACTTCGGTGCCGCCGGCTTTGGGGCCGATGAAATAAAATGCGGTTTCTCCACTGGTTTCCAATTCAATCAAGGCGCCGACATTGATTCCATCGCCATCGGAAAATTTGCGCGCGCCAAGCTTTTGAAATTCCGCGATGGCGCCTTCAAGCTCCGCCGCCTGCTTGGACTGCCCGCGGGCGAGATAGGATGCTTCCAGGCCGCGGGTGTCGTATTTGTGTTCCGCCTTGTTTTGTTCGTGGGTGGCCTCGGCGCGGGCATATTCCGCCGCGCGGAAATACACTTCCAATTCAGCGACGAGCTTGTCGGTGATTTTTTTGATGATGGCACGCTTGTTCATGCGAGTCTGCGGCGTCAGTCGGTTTGGTTGGACCGTCGGCTCATGTTAAGAAATTCAGGACGGGAGAAAAGGCAAAGCCGAATCAAATTTTAACCTGTATCTTCCGTTGGATTCGTCGCCTAAAGATATTTGGCTAAAATGGGTTTTAAAGCGTTGACGGTTTGTTTCGGCCAGAGTTTTCGGTCGGTGAGGAACGCGTTTTTCAGGGCGGAATGCGCTTTCCAGTTCGGTTCGGAAGGAATTTCGGCGACGGCGGCGGCAACAATTTTTTTCGCGGTGTCGGCATTGCGGTGAAGATTGGCGATGACGACTTCCAGGGTGACGTGCTCGTCTGCCTTCCAGCAATCGTAATCAGTCGCCATGGCCAGGGTGGCGTAGGCGATTTCCGCTTCGCGGGCGCATTTGGCTTCCCCCAGATTCGTCATGCCGATAACGTCGTAACCGGCGCGATGATTGGCCAGCGATTCGGCGCGGGTGCTGAAAGCCGGACCTTCCATGCAGACATAGGTGCCGCCGTTGTGGGCGCGAGCCTTGGTCGTCCTGGCCGCGCGCAATAAGATTTGTCGGAGTTCTTCGCTGATGGGAGACGCCAAGGCCACATGAGCCACAATGCCGCAGCCGAAGAAGGTGTGGTTTGACGATTGCTTGGTGCGGTCCAGGAACTGGTCGATCACGACAATGTCGCAGGGCTTGTATTTTGCCTGCAAGGAACCCACGGCGCTGACGCTGATGATCCATTGCGCGCCCAATTTTTTCATGGCCCAAATATTGGCGCGGTGGTTCAATTCGCCCGGCAAAATGCGGTGGCCGCGGCCATGCCGGGGTAAAAAGACAACCTCGCGTCCAGCCAATTTCCCCGTCAACAACGCGTCCGACGGCGCCCCAAAAGGTGTTTTGACGGACACCCATTTTTGCTTCGTGAAACCTTCGATGTGGTAAAGTCCCGTCCCGCCAATGATGCCTATCTTGTGATTCAACATGGTGTGTTTTTTAGCAGGAAACCGGTGAAAGACACGAAAAATTTCGCAACGGTTTGAGGTCTGAATGGTTTTGCCCAAACGAGCCGGACGGATCAGTCGATTTCCTGAAATCAATCCAGTTGGGTGCCGGAAATACCGCGCCATTCAAGGAGCTTGGGTTGCGAAGTAGCCGGGGTGAATTTTCCGTGGGATTAACTTTCCCGGCTGGTGTTTGACCGGCCCCGCGTTATTTTAAGGGCATGGAACTATTCAATAAAATTCTCAAAATCGCGGTTGATGGCGGGGCTTCGGACATCCACATCAAGATTGCCGCCCCAGTGATTTTCCGGATTAACCGTGAGTTGGTGGCGGTGGAATGCCCGCAGCCCACCGCCGAATGGATGAACAATGTGGTGGACCGAATTACGCCGTCGCATTTGAAGCAGCGTCTGGAGGATGATCGGGAGGTGGACTTTTCCTATTTCATTCCCAATGTTGGCCGCTTCCGCACCAATCTCTTTCAGCAACGCGGCCAATGGGCGCTGGCCATGCGCCATGTGAAGGCGACCGTGCCCAGCTTTGAGCAGTTGGGTTTGCTGGAACAAATTAAAACCATCGCGGAAGCGCATCGTGGCATCGTTTTGGTGGCGGGTTCCACCGGCTCAGGCAAATCCACCACGCTCGCGGCAATGATCGAGCATATTAATGCCAATTTTAAGAAGCACGTCATCACCTTGGAAGATCCCATTGAGTTTGTGTTTGAAGACAATCAGTCGGTCATCGAACAACGCGAGGTCGGCTTGGACACGGTTTCGTTCCATCATGCCCTGAAGCACGTTTTGCGTCAGGATCCGGACGTCATCATGCTGGGTGAAATGCGCGATGCCACCAGCTTCGGGGCGGCCATGAGTGCCGCCGACACCGGCCATTTGGTGCTGTCCACATTGCATACCACCAATGCGGCGCAATCCGTCACGCGCATCCTGGACTTTTTCAAGGCCGATGAACGCGAACAAGTGCGGCGGCAGTTGGCCGGCACGTTGCGCGCGGTGATTTGCCAGCGCATGGTGCCCACCATCGACGGTCGCATGACGCCCGCGCTGGAAATCATGGTCAACTCGCCATTGATCAAGAAGATGCTTGAGGAAAACCGCCTGGATAAATTGACCGCCGCAATTGAAACCAGCGCCGATGATGGCATGTGCACATTCAATCAATCGCTGTTCAATTTGGTGAAAGAAGGCAAAGTCACCGAGAAAGAGGCGTTGGCCAAGGCCAGCAACCCGCAGGCTTTGGAGATGAATTTCAAGGGTATTTTCCTCAACGAGGGTGGTCGTATTGTCGGATAAGCTTTGTGCTGCTTGACAAAACCCGGTTGACTAATCATTGACCGGGTTTATCGTTTTTAAATGCGAGTTTCCAAACGAACAGATTATGCGCTGCGAGCTTTGTTCACGCTGGTTGAACATTATGGTGGCGCGCCCATACCGATCCGCGAGCTGGCGCGCCGGAATGATGTTCCCAAACGGTTTTTGGAGCAGATCATGTTAACGCTGAAATCCCAAGGATGGGTGGACAGCACCGCCGGAATCCGGGGAGGTTATGTGCTGGCCAAAAGCCCGGACAAAATTACCATGGGCGAGGTTTTACGCCATTTTGACGGTATTTTGGCGCCAATTGACTGTGTTTCGATTACCGGCTATCAGCGCTGCTCCCAAGAGCCGGTTTGCCGCTTTCGACGGGTCTTTTTCAATGTCCGAAATTACGTTTCCAATCTAATGGATCAATCCACGTTGGCCGACGTGGCAAAGGGCTTGCCGGTCAGTGGTCAGGAAGTTTCAACGGGTTTCATGGGCGGCGAGGGAATCTGATTTTCTAATGGTTGTAGTTGACAGAAATGATAATCCGGCTAATATAACGACTATAAAAGTCGTTATTAAAGCCTTGGTTCTCCAAAGGCTCAGGCAAATTGAGTCGAATCCTGAAGTGTGAAAGAGATGGCTTAGTGCTCGATTAAATAACGACTAAAATAATCGCAATAAGGCTGAGTCTGTTCTCCGTGAGCCTGATGAGCTACATGGACGAAATTGATTCAGCGCACAAAGAAAACAAGATTCGAACAACCGCGTAGCAGGACCAGCCGGATCGCCGGGCTGTAAATGCTACCAAACATTCGTTTTTGCATGGCCGATAAACAATACCGCAGTTTTGTAAAAGCCATTTCCTGGCGCATGACCGGCAGTGTCGATACGCTGGTCATCGCCTTCCTCATTACTGGCAAAATTAAATGGGCACTAACAATCAGTGGGGTGGAGTTGTTTACCAAAGTGGCTCTGTATTACCTGCACGAGCGGGTCTGGGACAAACTTTCGTTCGGTCGCGTGAAAGAGTCAAAAGTGAACTACGATATTTGAAGCATGGGGTGGCCAACGGGACTCGAACCCGCAACAGCCAGAATCACAATCTGGGACTCTACCATTGAGCTATAGCCACCAACCAAGGCGTGAGAAAATAGGAGTTTTATGGGGCTTAGTCAAGTTTTGCCATCTGTTTGTGTTTGGGCGGGGCGCATCTTGACACTGCCCCCGGGATTTGAGAAAGGGAGTGGCATTGGTTCCTCATCCGAGAACGACAGCAACCCTCAACGAAAGGAACTGGATGAAACAGGAACAAGCCGACGTGCCG
>JAKALA010000061.1 GCA_021813325.1 bacterium
CGAACGCGGCAGCCGCGGGCGGGGCGGGGGCGGGGGGGTGGACGATGGTTTCGTCATGCGACAAATTGAATTTAGCAGAATGAGGGCCTTCCACCAATTTCAAAATCATATCTGATCCTTTCCAAAGGTCTGACTTCCAGTATATTTTTCCAATCCAGTGGGAAAGTTGATTTCAAGATGCTTGTGCTGTCTTGGCCTGCTGCTGGCGGTTGCGCCGGTGGTCGGGCGCGGGCAAAATTCACATTTCTTCCCGCGTGAACTCACCATGCGCGTCTGGGGCAAGGAGCAGGGGCTGCCGGACAATTCCGTCACCGCGGTTTTGCAGGCCCAGGATGGCTATCTCTGGGTCGGCACGGCGGCTGGCCTGGCGCGTTTCGATGGAGTGCGCTTTGTCAGTTTCAACCTGCCGTATCAACGTTCGTCGTCACCGCTGCATGTCACCGCCCTGTGTGAAGATGCCGTTGGCCGGCTTTGGGTGGGCACGCAAGACGCCGGTTTGCTCTGTTATTCCAACGGGGTTTTCGCGCGCGACAGCAGTATTTCCAGCGAGCTGATCAACAGTCTGGCCGTGGATGGCGCGGGCAATTTGTGGCTTGGCCGTCCGTCCGGCCTGTATCGGTTGCGCGACAACAAGCTGACGCACTACACGACCAAGGACGGATTGCCGAATGATTTTGTCTCCAGCGTGAACGTGGCCCGTTCCGGAACCATCTGGATCACCACCCACGGCGGCATGTGCCAGTTCAAGAGCGGCAAGATCATTCCATTTCCGTTTCAGACCGATAATCCCGGGCGCAATCCGGAATCGTTGGGCGTCTATGAAGACCGGAGCGGCAACCTTTGGGCGTTCGGCGACACGTATCTCGTCAATCTCACCGGCGGCAAACATCTCAATCATTTTGGCAGCGGCGAAGCCACCTCTTCCACCCGCATCTGGAGCTTGTGCGAAGGCCGGCAAGGCGAACTCTGGATCGGCACCAGCGGCAAGGGTCTCTATTGCTTTGCGGACAATCAATTCCTCCCGATCACTTTGCGCAACGGCGAACTCACCAGCGACGTGCGCGCCTTGTGCGAAGACCGCGAAGGCAATTTGTGGCTCGGCACCTACGGCAATGGCCTCGTCCGGCTTCAGCCGCAAAATGTGCAGGTGCTCGGCGCGGACGCCGGCTTGCCCAATCTGCCGGTGCTGTGTCTGGCGTTGAACGGCCAGGGACATTCCTGGATCGGTTTTGATCGCGGCGGCTTATACGAGGGAACATCGGACCGGTTTGATCATTTGTCCGGCGACGATGCGGTGGGGCTGCAAAACATCGTAAGTTCGATTTGCGTGGCGCCGGATGGCACGCTCTGGGCGGGCACGCCCGGCGCGGGCGTTTTTTGCGTGGGCAATCAAAAGGTGGTCCGCTTCGGCACGGCGGACGGCCTGTCCGACAATGCGGTGTTATCGTTGGCCATGGACCATGCCGGGGTGGTGTGGGTGGGAACGGTTGCCGGAGGTTTGGACGAAATTTCCGAAAATCGGGCGAGTTGTTTTTTGCCGGCGCCCAGCCTCCGAGACCAATCCGTCACCGCCATTCTGCCAACCCGGCAAAATGGCCTCTGGCTTGGCCTGGGAGATGGCAGCCTCGCCCGGGTGAATGGCGGGAAATTGACGACCATCGGCGAGCCTGTGGCTTTGGGCCGGAAAGCTGTGCGGGCGTTGCAGGAGGATGCCGCCGGCCGAATCTGGGTGGGAACGGCCGCCGGCTTCCTGGGCTGCTACCATCAGCAAACCCTGTTGAAATGGGATTTGAATCTGGGCGGAAACAACGACCCGGTTGAAGGGGTGTTGACGGATGACGAGGGCGATTTGTGGCTGGCCACGGGGCGGGCCATTTATCACGTCAGCAAACCCGAAGTGGAAGCGGTGGTGGCGGGAACGGCGGCAATCCATCCCAAACAAGTCTTTGAAATGGAAGGTCTGCCCACGCCGGCTTCCACCTTCGGCTGGCCCCGGGCGCAAAAAACGTCCGCGGACAAACTCTGGTTTGGCATGGGCAATCACGTCGTGACATTAGAACCGCGCCGGCTGGTGATGGGCCTGGTGCCGCTGCCGGTCATCATGGAAAGCATCGCGTTGAACGGCCATGCCCTGCCGTTGAGCCAGATGAATTCATGGTTGTCGCCCACCAATCGCTCGGCGGGGCCGGTGCGCCTGGCTTCGGATGAAACCTCGCTGGAATTTCAGTTCACCGCGTTGAATTTTTCCGCCCCGGAAAAAATCCGTTTTCGCCACCGGCTGGACGGCTACGAGCCGGACTGGGTGGATGGCGGCGTGGAGCGGAAGGTTTCTTACGGGCGGTTGCCCTACGGCCATTACACCTTCCGGGTGCAGGCCGGCACTGCCGGCGCGTGGCAGGAGAACGGCGTGGAATTTGACTTCGAGATTCCCACGCCGCTTTGGCGCACCAATTGGGCGCTGGCGTTTTACAGCCTGGCGGCCGCCATGGGCATCGCCGCCGCGGCGCGGATGGCGTTCAACCGGCGCCTCCGTCACCGGCTCGAAGTGCTGGCCGCCCAGCAGGCCATGGAACGGGAACGGATGCGCATCGCCAAGGATATGCACGATGAAATCGGTTCCAAGCTGACCAAGATTTCCTTCATGAGTGAACGGGCCAAGGGCGAGTTGCGGGGCCAGGAACCGGTCGCCCGCAAACTGGATTCGATCGCGCATACCTCGCGGGATTTGCTGCAGTCGCTGGATGAAATCGTGTGGGCGGTGAATCCGCACAACGACACGCTGGAGCACCTGGCCGCCTACCTCGGACACTACGCCACCGAGTATTTGCAAAACACCGCGGTCGAATGCGAACTGCACATTCCGCAAGGATTGCCGCATTTCCCGCTTTCCGCCGAAATCCGCCATAATTTGTTCCTCGCGTTTGAGGAGTCCTTGAACAACGCGTTGAAACACGGCAAAGCCTCGCGCATCCGGGTGGACATGCAAACGGGGACGGCTTTTTTTGAAATCAAGGTGGAAGATAATGGCTGCGGTTTCGATGCCGATGCGCTACTGTCAGCCAACGGCAATTCCAATCCAACCCCGGGCCGCCGGGTGGGCAATGGCCTGCGGAATTTGCAGCAACGCCTGGCCGATACCGGCGGACAATGCACCGTCCACAGCCGCCCCGGCCACGGCACCACCGTCACGCTTACGGTGCCGCTACGGGCGGCCAGGGGCCACGGCTTAAATTAGCAACCCATGAACAAACCAATCAAAGTTTCCATCGTGGACGACGAAGTGGATCTGCGCGAAAACATCGCCGGATACATTGACGCGGCCAAAGGCTTTCGCAGTCTCAGCGTTTACAGCAGTGCCGAGGAGGCGCTGTTGCATCTGCCCAAGGAAAAGCCCGATGTGATCCTGATGGACATCAACCTGGGCGGCATGAGCGGTATTGAATGCGTCCGCCAGTTGAAGCCGCAAATGCCGGCAACCCAGATTGTGATGCTGACCGTGTTTGAGGACACCGAAAAAATTTTCAGCGCGCTGGCGGCCGGCGCCAGTGGCTATCTGTTGAAACGGCTGGCGCCCACCAAGCTGCTGGAAGCCATTCAGGAAGTGCATGAAGGCGGCTCGCCCATGTCCGCGCCGATCGCCCGCAAAGTCGTGTCCTCCCTCCAGCCGGCGGCGGCTCCCACCGATTCCGGCACCGAACTTTCGCCGCGTGAACGCGAAGTGCTGGGCGGCCTGGCGGAGGGCCAGGCTTACAAGCAAATTGCCGACAAACTCGGGGTGAGCATTCATACCGTGCGCAATTACATCCGCCGGATTTATGAAAAATTGCACGTCTGCTCGCGCACCGAGGCGGTGGCGAAATTTTTGCGGCATTGACTTGCCTGCCTGGTGAATCCATGAACTCCAAACCTGAAACCAATTTCGCCGGCCCCATTGCGGTTCGGCTGGTGGTTTGGGTTCAAGTGCTGCTCGTTTTCGGAATGTGGATTGGTTTTGCCGCCGGCGCCCGGGCGGAAGACCCCAATGGGTTGAAGGAATGGACGCGCCTCAAGGGACCGTTGATGACGCGCTGGGCCGCGCTGGTCAGCCCCACGAACGCGCACCCGGAATATCCGCGGCCACAAATGGTGCGCCCGGACTGGCTGAATTTAAACGGACTTTGGGATTATGTGGTGACGCCGTATGCCAGCGTTGCTCCGCAGGCCTACTACGGTCAGATTCTCGTGCCGTTTCCGATCGAATCGGCGCTCTCCGGCGTCATGCGCCATCTGGATGAGGACAGCACGTTGTGGTATCGGCGCACGTTCCGGGTGCCGGAAAAGTGGGCGGGCCGCCGTATCCGCCTGCATTTTGGCGCGGTGGATTGGCGCACGCGGGTTTTTATCAACGGGGTTGAAATCGGCCAGCACCGGGGCGGTTACGATGGGTTTAGTTTTGACATCACCGACCATTTGCAGTGGACGAATGACGAGCAAATTGTAGTGGCCGTTTCCGATCCGACGGAGGGCGATCAGCCGTGCGGCAAGCAATCGCGCAAGCCGGAAGGCATTTTTTACACGCCCACATCGGGCATCTGGCAGACGGTCTGGCTGGAGCCGGTGCCGGAGGTTTGCATTGATCATTTGCGGATGACGCCGGACGTGGATGCGCGTGCGCTGCACGTTCGGGTGACGGTCGCCAGTCTGGCCTCGTCGTTGCAAGTGGACGTTCAAGCCTCGGCTGATGGCAAAGCCGTGGGGCATGTCACCGGTCCGGCCAATCAGGAGTTGACGCTGCCGCTGGCTGATCCTCACTTGTGGTCGCCTTCGGACCCGTTTCTTTATGACTTGCGGGTGACGCTGCGGGATGGCGACCGGGTTTTGGACGCGGTCACCAGTTATTTTGGGATGCGCAAAATTTCCCTGCGCAAGGATGAAACCGGCGTGATGCGCATTGCGTTGAATGACCAGTTTCTGTTTCAAATTGGCACCTTGGATCAGGGTTTCTGGCCGGATGGCATTTACACGGCGCCGACCGACGACGCCTTGCGATTTGACATTGAATTTCTCAAGGAGGCCGGGTTTAACCTGGCCCGGAAGCATGTCAAAGTGGAGCCGGACCGCTGGTATTATTGGTGCGACAAGCTGGGCTTGCTGGTCTGGCAGGATATGCCGAGTGGCAACAACACCACGCCGGAAAGCCGCACGCAGTTCGAAGCCGAACTTCAGCGCATGGTGGAAGGACGGTTTAATCACCCGTCCATCATCGTTTGGGTGCTGTTTAATGAGGGCTGGGGCCAGTATGACACGGAGCGGCTGGCCGGCTTGTTGAAAACACTGGATCCCTCCAGGCTCGTGGATAATGCCAGCGGTTGGACGGACAAGCGGGCGGGCGATTTGATTGACATGCACAGTTATCCGGGGCCGGAATGTTCGCAGCCGGAAATCGATCGGGCCTCGGTGCTCGGTGAATTTGGCGGATTGGGACTGGGATTGCCGGGGCACACCTGGTCGCAAAAAACCTGGGGGTATCAACCCATGCCGGATATTGCCACGTTCATCTCGCGTTACAGCAAAATGCTCGACCGGGTGCATTTCTTGAACAACGCGTTTGGTTTGAGCGCCGCGGTTTACACGCAGACGACCGACGTGGAAACCGAATGCAACGGCCTGATGACGTATGATCGGGCCGTATCCAAGCTGCCGCCGGCGTTGCTGCGGGCGGCCAATCAAGGCACGGTGCGGGAAAAGCCGTTGCGGGTCATTGCGCCGAACGCGTTGTATGCGCGGGTGACGTGGAAATATACCACGAGCGATCCCGGATCGAACTGGTTTGCCCCCGCGTTCAATGACACCGTCTGGAAAAAGGGCATTGCCGGCTTTGGCACTGAAGTGACGCCCGGCGTTGCCGTGGGCACCACTTGGAATACGCGCGACATCTGGCTGCGGCGTGAATTCACCCTGGGCCACGAGGATTTGCGCGACGCCCAGCTTCAAATCAACCACGATGAAGACGCCGAGGTCTATCTGAACGGCGTTTTGGCCACGCGCGTCTCGTCGTTCAGCACCAACTACGTGGAAACCGGCATCAACACCGACGCGGCGGATACGCTCAAGCCCGGTTTGAACCGCATGGCGGTGCATTGCCACCAGACCACGGGCGGACAATTCATTGACGTGGGCATCATCATCCCGCATTCGGCCGAACCGGCGGAAACGAACCGCTCAAAATAGAGTTTCCGGGGATGTGGCCGGTTTATGCCACAGGACTTTGTGCGCTGATTACTTTAGCCTCCACGCATTGCATCCATGACCAAACGCCCTTTGCCTTTTCTATCAAAAATGAAATTGTCTGCTTTCATCCTTCTGGCCGCCGCCGGTGCCTCCTTTTCGGTGCTGGGCGCGGATGAACTCACCGTGGTGAATCGTCCGGACACGGCCACCACCAATTCGTTTTATGTCGGCAACCGCGCCCCGCTGCTGCCCAGCCAGTTCATTGCGCTGCCGGCGGGAACCGTCAAGCCGGCAGGCTGGCTGCTGGAGATTCTCAAGCGGCAGCGCGCCGGCTTGTGCGGCAATCTCGGCGAAATCAGCGCCTGGCTTCAAAAGGACGACAATGCCTGGCTCAATAAAAGCGGCAAAGGCAAATACGGCTGGGAAGAATTGCCCTATTGGCTCAAAGGCTACATTCAGCTTGGCTATGTGTTGAACGATCCCAAGATCATTGCCGAAAGCAAAACCTGGATTGATGGCGTGTTGAACAGCCAGCGCCCGGATGGGGATTTCGGCCCGGATCAACGGTTCGATGACGACGGCTCGCGCGACTACTGGGCGAACATGCTGATGCTTTTCTGTCTGCAAACCTACTATGAGGAAACCCATGACCAGCGCGTGCTCGATCTGATGACGAAATATTTTCATTATCAGCTCACGGTTCCGGACGAAAAATTCCTGACGCATTACTGGCAGAAAATGCGCGGCGGCGACAATCTTTACAGCGTTTACTGGCTCTACAACCACACCGGCGACACCGAACTGCTGAAGCTGGCCGATAAAATCCACCGCTGCACGGCGGATTGGGAAATGCCCGGCGATTTGCCGAACTGGCACAACGTGAACATCGCCCAGTGCTTCCGGGAGCCGGCGGAACATTATCTGCAAACCCATAATCCCGAGGAATTGCAGGACACTTACAACGACTTCAACGAAGTGCGCAAGCGCTACGGCCAGGTGCCCGGCGGCATGTTTGGCGGCGATGAAAATTGCCGTCCCGGTTATTCCGACCCGCATCAGGGCGTGGAAACCTGCGGCATGGTGGAAGAAATGTTGTCCGACGAACTGCTGATGCAGATCAGCGGCGATCCATTCTGGGGCGATCATTGCGAAACGGTGGCCTTCAACACCTATCCGGCGGCGCTGACCCCCGACCTGCGCGCTCTGCGTTATTTGACCGCGCCCAACATGGTGGTCAGCGATTCCAAAAATCATTCTCCGGGCATCCAGAACAGCGGCCCGTTCCTGATGATGAATCCGTTCAGCTCCCGCTGCTGCCAGCATAATCATTCCATGGGCTGGCCCTATTTTACCAAGCATCTCTGGCTGGCCACGCCCGACAACGGCCTGTGCGCCGCGCTTTATTCCGCGAGCGAAGTCACCGCCCAAGTGGGCCATGGCGCCAAAGTTCAGATTGCCGAGGAAACCCATTATCCGTTTGAAGAAAAAATCAAATTCACGGTTCACACGGAACAAGCCGTGAGTTTTCCGCTCTATCTGCGCGTGCCCGCCTGGTGCCCGGCCGCTGCAGTAGCGGTGAACGGCAAATCGTTGGCCGCATCCAACGCCGCCGGGAAATACCTGCGCCTTGACCGGCAATGGAAAGAGGGCGATGTGGTGACGTTGAGCCTGCCCATGACGTTGACAGTGAAGGAATGGACCGCCAACCACGACAGTGTCAGTGTCAACTATGGTCCGCTGACGTTCTCCTTGAAGATTGGCGAACGCTATGTGCGGCGCGACAGTTCCAAGACGGCCATTGGCGACTCGGCCTGGCAGAAATCCGCCGACCCGTCCAAATGGCCCTCATTTGAAATTTTCCCGACCACGCCCTGGAATTATGGCCTGGTGCTGGATGCCACCAATCCGGCCGATGCGTTTACCGTGCAAAAGCTGGTCTGGCCCAAAGATGATTACCCATTCACCCCGGACAGCACGCCCATTCAAATCATTGCCCGCGCCCGGAAGATTCCCAACTGGACGTTGGATCGGTATGAATTGGCGGCGGCGCTGCAATCCAGCCCGGTGACGAGCAGCGAACCGCTGGAGAATGTCACCTTGATTCCCATGGGCGCCGCGCGTCTGCGCATTTCCGCGTTTCCCACCATTGGCAATGGTCCGGATGCGCATCAATGGACCAAACCGGTCCTGCCCAGGCAAGGCAAGCCCGCCTACAAGGCCAGCGCGTCCCATTGTTACAGCAGCGACACGGTCGATGCCTTGTGCGACGGTCTGGAACCGCAGAATTCAAATGATCAGGATATTCCCCGTTTTACCTGGTGGGATCACCGGGGTTCGGCGGAATGGGTGCAATACGATTTTGAAGCCGCCAAAAAAATTTCCGGCGCGGAGATCTATTGGTTTGATGATACGGGAACCGGCCAGTGCCGCGTGCCGGCCTCCTGGCGAATGCTCTACAAGTCCGGCGATGTTTGGGTGCCGGTGGGCGTTGCGGGAAATTATCCGGTGAACAAAGATGAATGGAGCCGGATTGAGTTTCCCGCCGTCGAGACCACGGCGGTGCGCCTTGAGGCCCAGCTTCAACCCAATTATTCCGGCGGTGTTTTGGAGTGGAAATTAGAATAGTCGCTTCCCTTTGAAATCTGGTGTTGCCAGATGGATCGGTGCCTAGCCGGACAGTTTGGCCAGTCAGGTCATTTGCGGATCAAGCAGCCAGCGATTCCGGTGTCCCTAACCAGAACTGGCTTAATCCCGAACACCTCGGCCCGTCCGGCATGGGGCCAGCGCGCCGCCTGGCCCCGGGCCGCCACCCAACTCACAAACTCGCTCGTCGACTACCCGCAAGCCGCGATGGCCGCGTCGGACTGGTGGCGCAGCCATTCGCCCAACTGGGTCTGGTCGGCAAAGCGCTCGCCGCGGGCCGACTGGCGTGTCCCCCCCGCCGGAGAAACCATGGAGCAACTGCGCCCCGTTCAGTTCCGGGGCGTAGCCGTGCGTGGTCCGCACGCGCGGGGCACCCTCCGGCCGCTGCGCCAGCTTCCCCCGCAGGTGCATCCTTCGAAGCGGTCGCTTAGGTTGGGGGGGGCAATAACGCCGTCTGTTAACGAGGTTTGCATTGTTGTGAAATTTTCAGTATTCTTGCAACCAATCGTCGCTAATTTAACTTTAACAACTATGGGTAAACTTTTTCTCGGACTCGATTCCAGCACGCAAAGCTTGAGCGCGGTGTTGATCGACCTCGACACTTGCAAGGTGGTTTGCGAAAAATCCCTCAACTTCGACCAGGCCCTGCCGCAATACAAAACCAAGAACGGCGTGCTGTCCAATCGCGACCCGCTGGTCAAACACAGTTCGCCGTTGCTCTGGGCCGATGCGCTGGATCTGCTGTTTGCGTCGATGAAAAAGGACAAAGTGGCCCTGGGCAAAATTCTCGCCATCAGCGGCAGCGGCCAGCAGCACGGTTCCGTTTACTTCACCGAAAAAATTTCCGAAGCGCTGGCCAATCTTGATCCCAAGAAATCCCTGGTTGAAAATCTCCGCGGCGTTTTCGCCCGTAAAACGTCGCCCATTTGGATGGATTCCTCCGCCTCCGTGGACTGCGCCAAAATCCGCAAGCAACTCGGCGGCATTCAATACACCGCCACGCGCACCGGCTCCGACGCGTTTGAACGCTTCACCGGCCCGCAGATCCGCAAGTTTTATCGCACTGAGCCGCTGGCTTACACGCAGACCATCCACATCGCCCTGGTCAGTTCCTACATGGCTTCGCTGCTGGCCGGGAAAATCGCCCCGATCGATTTCGGCGACGGCGCCGGAATGAATCTGATGGACATCCGCAAGAAGAATTGGAACCACGACGCGCTCAAGGCGACGGCGCCGGGCCTCATCAAAAAACTGCCCGCGCTGGCGGAATCCGGCAAGGTGATCGGCAAAGTCAGTCCCTACTTCGTCAAGAAGTATGGCCTGAACCCGGAAACATTTACCACCGTTTGGACGGGTGACAATCCCGCGAGTGTCGTTGGTTTGGGGTTGACCAAGCCCGGTCAGGTGGCCATCAGCCTGGGCACCAGCGACACGTTTTTCGGCACGATGGAAAAATGCCAGACCGATGCCAACGGCGAAGGCCATGTGTTCGGCTCGCCCGCCGGCGGCTACATGACCTTGATCTGTTTCAAGAACGGCTCGCTGGCCCGGGAAAAAATCCGCGCCCAATACAAAATTTCCGATTGGAAAAAATTCGGCGAACTGGTCGCCAGCGTTCCGCCCGGCAATAATGGCGGCCTCCTGCTGCCGTGGTTTGAACCGGAAATCGTCCCGCGCACCAGCAAATCCGGTGTTCGCCGCTTTGATTTGGACGAGAAAGACGCGGCCGCCAACTGCCGCGCCATTTTTGAGGCGCAAATGCTCTCCATGCGATTGCACTCGCAATGGATGCAGGTGGAGCCAGATCGCATTTACGCCACCGGCGGCGCCTCCAATGATCGCGCCCTCTTGCAGGTTATGGCCGATGTGATGAATTGCCCGGTGTTGCGCATTGAGATTTCCAAGAGCGCCGCGCTCGGCGCGGCGTTGCTGGCCGCCCACGGTTATTTTGTCGAAACCGGCAAGCCCGTGAAGTGGGAAAAACTCACCGCCGGATTTACCGCGCCCGTGCCTGGCAGCCAGGTTTTGCCGGACAAAAAGACCGCCAAAATCTACGAAAAGCTGCTGAAAAAATACGCGTGCTGCGAGAGCGACGCCTTGGATGAAGAGCAGGCGCAGGCAAAATAACCTGCCGCTGGGAAAGACTGGAGGCCTTCGTTTATTTCCATCTTTCATCAGCCCTCCGCCATCGGCTATCCTCCGCTCCGTGCAATTTCGGAAAATTACCATCATTGGCGTCGGCTTGTTGGGCGGTTCGGTCGGTCTGGCTGTGCGACAACGTCGGTTGGCCGGGGAAGTCGCCGGCTTCGTGCGCCGCGCCGCCAGTTTGACAGACTGTGAACTCGCCGGTGCCGCGGACTATGCTACCACGGATATTTATGCCGCCGTTTCCAACGCGGATTTGGTCATTCTTTGCCCGCCGCTGGCCCAAATGCGCGCCTTGACGGAACAATTTCTCCCCGCCCTCAAACCGGGCGCCATCGTCACCGACGTGGGCAGCGTAAAAGCCGATGTTGTCCATGAACTGGAATCGCGCATCGCCAAGGCAGGAGCCCATTTTGTGGGCGGACATCCCATGGCCGGCGGGGAAAAAATGGGCGTGCAAGCGGCGCGGGCCGATCTGTATTTCAACGCTCTTTGCATCATTACCCCGACCAAACGCTCCCACCCTGGTGCTGTTCGCAAAGTGGAAAAATTCTGGAAAGCCCTGGGTGCCCGGACAGTAAAAATGGATGCCGCCAAACACGACCGTTTGGTCAGTGACACCAGCCATCTGCCACATGTCGCCGCAGCGGCCCTGGCTGCTCTGATACTGGGACCAAAACAGCCCAAGGAGCAGCCCCTGCTGTGTGCCACGGGTTTTCGGGACACCACACGCGTGGCCTCCGGTTCGCCGGAAATGTGGCGTGACATTTCCCTGGCCAACCGCAAGAACCTGACCCGGTCCGTGGAAGCGCTCATTGGCGAACTCAAACAATTTCAGATGGCATTGAAAAAAGGAAAAGCGGGCGAGGTGGAAAAGTTTTTCGCCAACGCCAAACAACGTCGCGACCATTGGTGTGCCGGCTGCGCTTCTCCCTCAGAAGAATAAAATGGCGCTGCCTGATCTCATTGAAATCGTCCCGTTGGACAAGCCGGTGAAGGCGGAAATCACCGTGCCCGGTTCCAAGAGCATCACCAATCGCGCGTTGATTCTCGCCGCGTTGGCGGGCGGGGAGACGATTCTCAAAGGCGCGCTCTGGAGCGAAGACACGCAAATCATGGTCGAATGTTTGCAGGAACTCGGCTTCATGGTGAACGTGGAACCGGACCCGAACGAAAGTTGCAATCGCACCATCACCGTCTATGGCAACGGCGGCAATATTCCCGGCGGCGGCACCGAATCACAGCCGGAGGATTTGTTCGTGGGCAACGCCGGCACGGCGGCGCGGTTTCTGGCGCCGTTTCTCTGCCTTGGCAGCGGCGTGTATCGCCTTCACGGCGTGCCGCGGATGCATGAACGGCCGCAGGCGGCGCTGTTTCAAGCGCTCCGCGAACTGGGTTATCGCGTGGAATCGGAAAACGGCAATGACAAATTGCCAGTGAAAATTTGGGGCGGTAGGGCGGACAGTCCCCTGCCCGCCGAAGCGTCGGTTACAACCGAACGGCGCACACGGAGTGACGCGCCCCACCCACGCTGCAAAGTCAGCATCGAAGAAAGTTCGCAGTTTGCCTCGGCATTGCTGCTCTCCGCCAAACAAGGCGGCTGGAAAGTTGAGATTGTTGGCGAGAACGCTGATGAATCGCCGTATGTGGTGATGACCAGCAAATTGATCGAAGCCTTTCCGAAAGGCGGCGAATTTCAGATCGAGCCGGATGCGAGCAGCGGGAGCTATTTTTGGGCGGCGGGATTGGACGCGCCCATGTCTCCAGAAGTTCTCGAATATTCACCCCAATTTGGAATGAATGTTCCAACTCGGTATTTGAGCAATATCGAAGTATTGTGTTGGCCGAGATCGGGGTGGCAAATTGATGAAAATTTTCCAAATTTTCAAACCATGGGGCCAATGGCGCACGGCCTGACAAATTTTCAAAAGAATCTGGCAGACGTTGCCAATGCCGGAAAAGCTGAAATTGAAAAATCTGTCCACAGTTTTATCAATTCATCAAAAAGTGAAATTTCCCGACGACACGACCTTGGTGATAGCATAATGACAGCAATCGCGATTGCGCCATTAGCTCCCTGGGCTTTTCCGGAAGAATCTGTCAAATTCACCGACCTCGGCCGCCTACGCATGCAGGAATGCGAACGCGTTGTTGCTTTGCGAACGGAATTGACCAAGTGCGGCGCGAAAGTCGTCGAGGAAGGCGATACGCTGACGGTGTATCCGTCCAAGCTGGAAGACCTTCACGGCGCGGAAATCGAGACTTACAACGACCATCGCATGGCCATGTGTTTCGCGGTTTTGGGATTGAAAGTTCCCGGCATAAAAATTAAAAATCCCGCCTGCGTTAAAAAGACGTTCCCCAATTTTTTCCAGAAGGTGGCTGGGCCACCACCCAATGGATTAGGAGCAACGATTTTAGATGCAAAGACTGGCAGGAAGTTGACGCACGAAGAGTTGTTCGCCGATTAAATTTCTCACGGCAAGGCGCGGTGGCGCAAAGATGTTTTTTCTTTGCGGGCTTGGCGGCTTTGCGTGACACCTGGAAAAATGAGTTTGAAAAAACATCCGATTGTCATCGCCATTGACGGCACGAGCGCCAGCGGCAAGAGCACCAACGCCAAGCTCGTGGCCAGGGCGCTCGGCTACGTGTATGTGGACACCGGCGCGATGTATCGCACGCTGGCGTGGCATTGCCTGCTCAAGCGTATCGATGCGCGTGACGCCAAGGCCGTGGCCGGCGCCTGCCGCCGCTGGAAAACCAAGCTGGAATGCGCCGAGGTCAGCGGTTTGAAAGCCGTGCGCCTGCTGGTGGATGGGTATTTTCCCGAGAAGGAAATCCGCCTGCCGGAAACCGCCGCCGCGGTCGCCCATGTGGCCGCCGTGCCGAAGGTGCGGGAATGGATGAAGAAGACGCAGCGTGATTGCATTCAGTTTGGCAACCTGGTCATGGAAGGCCGCGACATCGGCACGAATGTTTTCCCGGAAACGGATTACAAATTTTACCTGGACGCCACGCTGGCGGAGCGTTCCGCCCGCCGCGCGGCGGACGGCGTGAATGAAAATCTCGCCGCCCGCGATCAGCGCGACAGCCAGCGCGCCGTGGCGCCATTGATGATTGCGCTGGGCGCCGTGGTCATCAACAACTCCAGCATGACTTCCGAACAAACCAGCGGCCTGTTGCTGGAGGAAATCCGCAAAATGATGTCCGCGCCCAAATGAATCTTTCCTACCGCATTGGCTGGACTTGTTTTCGCATCATGTATGCCACCTATTTTCGGTGGCGCGTGTATGGGGCGGAAAACGTGCCCTTGCAAGGCGGCGTCATTCTGGCTTCCAACCACAGCAGTTTTCTCGATCCGCCGCTGGTTGGCTCCGGTTTGAAGCGCGACATCAACTACCTGGCGCGCGAATCGCTGTTTCGATTTCCCGGCATCGGAGCGTTGTTGCGTTCGTGGAATTCCGTGCCGGTGGATCGCGATGGCGGCGGCGCGAAAGGTCTGAAAATCATTCTGGACCGGTTGCTCGCCGGTGGCGGCATCATTCTTTTTCCCGAAGGCACGCGGACGAAGGATGGCCAGCTCCAACCTGCCCGCTCTGGCATTGGGTTGACGGTGATCAAGTCGCAAGCGCCGGTCGTGCCGGTGCGGGTGTTTGGCACCTATGAAGCCTACGGTCGTCGCATGAAAATTCCCCGTCCGCACCGGGTGGTTGTGAAATATGGCAAACCGATGCGCTTCGAGTCCCTGCGGGCTGAAGCCAAAACGTGTGACAAAGCGCGTCTCAAGGCAATTTATCAGCAGGTGGCGGACGAAATCATGGCCGCCATCGCCAAGCTGGAACCCCAAGCGGATTAGTTTGCCGGTCAATCTTCGGCCGCTGGCCTGGGAAAGTTGCGGGCCTGCCAGGAATCAGGCATGATCGCGCCACGAATTTTTTATATGAGTTGCATCATGTTATTCCAAGCCAAGGGTTGGAAGCTTTCCCTCATGATCTATCTGGCCATGATATTTCATTCGATGGTCGGGGCCGCGCCGGTCATTGATGGCATTGGCAACGTCGTAATTCCCGCCGGCAAATCATTGATCGTGCCGATTACCGCAACATCACCCAACGGGCGGCCTTTGACTTACACGGTTTTCAGCAGCACCAATGCCGTGGCCGTGGTGCTGCACACGAACAATCCGTTTTGGAAAATATCCGTGGCGCAGGTGGCCCCGGCAAATGCTCCGGGCGCGTTCCAGACGCCATTTCGCGGCGGCGTCCAGACGGTCACGAACATCGGCGACATGACGTTCATGCTGTTCCCGGAGTATGCCCCGCACACGGTGGATGTGTTTAAAGGGTTAACGCAATCGGGCTTTTACACCACCAACACAATTTTTCACCGGGTCATTTCCGGGTTTATGATCCAAGGCGGCGATCCGCTGACCAATGGCACGGGCGGCCCCGTGTTTCGCTATGACGACGAATGGAATCCGCAAGCCATCTTCAGCGGCAGCGGTCAACTGGCGCTGGCCAATTCAGGCAAAGACACCGACGGATCGCAGTTCTTCGTGACGGTGGCGCCTTATCGCAGCGGCGATTTTCAATACACGATTTTTGGCCAATTGGTGCGCGGATCAAACGTATTATCCACCATCAATCATACTGTCACCGACACCAATGACCGGCCACTGGCGACTGTTATCATTACTCAGACTTCGTTTGTGTCGGACGCTTCCGATATCGCGTTGACATTGATCACTACAAATCGAACAAATGTTACGGGAACTGTAACGCTGATCGCGGACAATGGAGCCGGTGAAAAAAACACCAACTCATTTACGGTGACGACTGTAACAGATGCATTCAATGATCAATCTCTCCTATTTCCGAACACCACTTCCAATCTCATTGACTACGTGAATGGCAGTCTGACCAACATTGTTACCGCCCTCGACTTGGAAGGAGATTCTCTCTACTGGTATGTCATTAATCTGGATATAAACTCGACCAATTCCACGGGAAGTTTGAACAATGGCCAGTTGCAATGGGTCACCGTCCCAAACACAAATTTCGTTGGATCATCCATGTATTACTTCGTCGTCGCTCCATTTCCGTATTGGAACTACTATCCCTTCTCAACATGGTTCAATGATCCCAGCCATTTCCCATACGCCCGACAGAAATACACATTTACTTTTGGCGACACGCCCATTGCCGCACGAGGAACCGACTTCGCCGCCGCAGTCAACACGCTGTTTACCAACCAGCCGCTGGCCACATTCACCAATGGCGTCAGTGGCAGTGCCGTGACTCATTTCGTCGCCGCCATCAATTGGGGCGATAACACCACCAACAATGGCGTGATCATCACGAACGCGACCGGGCTGAAAACCGTGCTGGGCGCGCACACCTACGCCCAGGCCGGCACCTACCCGATTTATGTCACCATTCAGAGCCAGCTCGGCGTGGCGGCAACCGTTGTTTCCACCGCGAATATTCCACCGAGTCTGACCCTGACAGTGACGGGAACCAACGACCTCCTCACCTGGCCGGCCTGGGCCACCGAATACCAACTGCAATTCACCACGAATCTGGCGGACGCCAACTGGCAAACCGCCAGCAATTTCCCGGTTTTAAATGGCTATACGATGGTGGTCACCAATGCTGCTGCGGAAAACCTCCGGTTTTACCGGCTGATGAAGTAAACCCGCAAGCCGGCTGATCGATTGATGGCCGATTGGCGGGCTTTTCAAATTCCCAAATCCGACAGCATCTGACTGATGCGATTGACGATCTGAACCAAATGCGGATGCGACTGCTCGAATTCATTCGTCGATGAGCGCAGACCGCGGATGGACAACTCGCGAAGCTGCGGATTTTGATCGGCGCGCATGGCTTCGTGGGCTGAAACTTTGGCAAAGCCGGCGATGCTGTCGGCCTGTTCACCATGGGTCTTGGACAACTCCGCCACCTCGGTTTTCAAGGTGGCCAGCAACTTGAGCAATTCCTGCTTGCGCTCGGCGCTGACGGCTTCAGCCCCGCCGATCTGCGCCTCAATTTCACTGATGGTTTTTTCGATCATGCTGCAAGAAACTTACCCTGCGTTTTCAATCCGGCAAACAAAATCACCACCGGCCCACCTTGGGCAAGACCGGTTGGACCATACGCCAAATTTCAGCGCAAACGATTTCAATGGGCTGGGCGCCATTGACGAATTTTACCCGCTCCGGTTCGGCGGCAGCGATGACGCCAAAGCCATGCGCCACGCGTTCAAAGAACTTACGATCAGCTTCTTCAAAACGGTCCCGCTGCAGTTCCAGCGGCAATGTGGTTTGCCGCGACCGGATTCGCTCGGCGCTGACTTCCGCCGGCACGTGCATAAACAACGTCACGTCGGGACGGGTATCGCCCACGGCAAAGTCGATGACGGCTTTGACCTTTTCCAAATCGAGTTCGCGCCCGTAGCCTTGATAAGCCGTGGTGGAATCGTAAAATCGGTCGGACAAAACCACTTCGCCCGCCGCCAACGCCGGGCGGATCACCTCGCGCACGAGCTGGGCGCGGCTGGCGTTCATCAACAACAACTCCGCCTCCGGCGTCATGGCGTGATTATTCTGGCTGTGCTTCAGCGTATGGCGAATTTCCTCGCCGATGGGCGTGCCACCGGGTTCGCGCAGCAGGCGCACGCGATGGCCCAGCAGGCGCAGTCGCTCGGCCAGCAGCTTGATCTGCGTGGATTTGCCGCAGCCTTCCGTGCCCTCAAACGTGATGAAACAGCCTTTCATTTTATTTTCAACCGCGAAATACACGAAACACGCGAAAGGGCAAAATCATTTCTCAATAAAATTCGACTTTGCGCAGTTCGCTGTTCATTCAAATCTTTTTCAATTTGAGGCCCTTTGGCGTGTCTTCAATGATCCAGCCCTTGGCCTTCAACTCGTCGCGGATGGCGTCGGCTTTCTTGAAATCGCGCGCTTTCTTGGCTTCGGAACGGGCGTTTGCCAGCGCTTGGATTTCGGCCGGAGCTTCTGCCTCGGCTTTTGTTCCTATGCCAAGGACGGAATCGACCTTTTCCCACGCGGCCAAGGCGGCTGCCGCATCTTGTGCGGAAAGTGAATTGTCAGCGATACGCTTGTTTGTTTCGCGCACCCATTCGAAAACCGAGGCCCACGCGGCTGAAATGTTGAGATCGTCGGCCAGTGCATCGGAAAACTGATCCACGAATCTCATTTCCGCTGCCGCGGTGGTGGCACCAGCCAGTTCCCGCAATTTGCCCACGCACTCATCAATCCGCGCCAGCGCGGCGCGCGCGCCCGACAAACCTTCGAGCGTAAAGTTGAACGTCTCGCGATAATGCGAGGTGAGCAGCAAGTAGCGCACTTCGCGACCCGTGAAGCCTTTCGCGAGCAGGTCGCGCAGAGTGAAGAAATTCCCGAGCGATTTGCTCATTTTTTTGCCTTCGACGAGCAGGTGGGCGCCGTGCAGCCAGAATTTCACGAACGGTTTGCCGGTGGCGCCTTCGCTCTGGGCGATTTCATCCTCATGATGCGGGAATTTCAAATCTTCGCCGCCGAGATGCAGATCGAACGTTTCGCCCAGCGCTTTGATGCTCATGGCGCTGCACTCGATATGCCAGCCCGGACGGCCTTTGCCCCACGGACTGTCCCAGGTCACATCGCCATCCTCGGGCACATAAGCTTTCCACAGGGCGAAGTCGGCTACAGATTCCTTCTCGTATTCGTCGGAAGCCACGCGTTCGCCGGCGCGCATTTCATCGAGGTTCAATTTGAGCAACTGGCCGTAGCCGCAGCCGCAGCCGCGATATTTTTCAATGGAGAAATAAACCGAGCCATCCGCCGCCTTGTAGGCGACACCGCGGGCCACCAGTTTCTCAATGAGGCCGATGATTTCGGCAATGTGCTCGGTGGCGCGGGGTTTCTGATGCGGCTCGCGGCAACCGAGCGTTTTCAAGTCGTCGAGAAACGCGGTTTCAAATTTGCCGGTGAATTCGCGCAAGGTGGTTTTCTGCTCGCGAACGCGTTTGATGATTTTGTCCTCCACGTCGGTAATGTTCATGACGTGGGTGACATGGTAGCCGGAAAACTCCAGGGTGCGGCGGACCAGATCGGCAAAGACAAATGTGCGCCAGTTGCCGATGTGCGCAAAGTCATAGACGGTCGGACCGCAGCAATACATGCCGACGTTTTTTCGGGCGGGATCAAGCGGGACAAATTCCTGAAGGGAACGCGTGAGGGTGTTGAACAGTTTTAAGGCCATTTGCAGGGCAAAAATTAAACCGCCGCGACCCAAAGCAAAAGTGAATTCAGCACCCAGCAAAAAGGATGGACTTCCCCAAATCCCAAAACTAAAGTGCGGCAACCCACCCGGCTGTTTGCGGGCAAGAAAGGTTCAGTATGGAACTCAAAGTTGTTTGTGAATGCGGCCAGAAGTTCAAGTTCGACGTGGAACCCGTCAACGGGCAGATGCCGTTTAACGTCAATTGCCCGGTCTGCAATAAAGACGGCACTGCGGCCGCCAATGCCATGCTGGCGGAACTGCCGAAAAGTCCACCACCGCCAGTGACCGCCACCACCGTTCCGCCAACATCAACGGTCCCACGAACCGCTTTGCGCATTCACATAGCTGAAAGCGAAACCACGGCAACACCTTCACCAACGCCCCGGCCAACTGCTCCGAGGCCGATCGCCGCTCTGAAATCAGTTTCCGCTTCCACACGAAAGCTCGCATGGTATGAACACCTCTGGTGCGCCCTGCCCCTGTGTCTGGTGGCGATGGGCGGCGCCATTGGCGGTGGTTGTGGCGGCCTTGCGTGGGCGTGCAACCGGCAGATTTTTCGGAAGATGAACAATCCGGCGCTGTGTTATTGTGTAACGGGCGTTATTTCCGTGGCGGCATTTGGCCTTTATCTGGTTGTGGCCATCCTCTTCGTAATGCTATTTCACAAACCGAGCTGAATTTTCATTTCAGTCTTCCGGCAAGACGGATGAAATAGTCCCCTTAGGTCGCAACTGTCGCATCCGCTTGGCGAAGAGAAAGAACACACCCGGACCGAAGCAGAGCAGCATGACCGAAATTCCCGTCGCAATGCCCCAAAAAGTGCCGATGGGAGCGCAGCAATCGTCCCGCCGCCGCACAAGCACATGGCTCGGCACGGCGATGAGTAATTCCAAAATGCTCCCGCGCAGCAGCCAGCGTGTGCTGCGGTTGAGCATGGTTTCGGGATCGTCCGGCCTGGCGTAGCGCCGGAAAATGAACCCCCAGATCAGCCAGCAAACCGCCAGCACCAAACCAAAGCTGATCAGCCCGCCCCAATCAGACGTCCCGTGGGCGGGGAAGTGCCGCACCGCGTTATGGATTCGATCTGCAAAACTGTAAATCACAAACCCATCGTCTTTGAACAGCACCACCAAAATGCACGTGACGCCGGCCACGAATAGATTCGCCAGAAAAAACGCGGTGACGATGATGGGGATTTTCAGCGGCCTGCGGGCTGGCGGCCGCCGTTCGGCAATGTGGATGGGCAGCAGCAACAATAACCATTGTCCCGCAGCAAGAATGGCCAGCCAAAGCCAAAATTGCCATGCCTCATAAAATTCATGGAGGTCGTGAAGGCTGAGATGATTCTCATTTTTGCCCCAGTTGCCAAAGGCCGTCATGACAACCGGCGCGGAAAGCATGAGCAGAGTTAGCGCATAAAGCAGCACGATCAGAATGGGCCAGCGTTTCATGGGGTGGTTGGGTTGTTTAGGATTGAAACCCGCAAAACTGATTTTGGTGCGCAAAAATATGGGAAAATGCCGTTTCACGGCTTGCAATTTTTTGTCACCCCGGCAAATTTTGCAGTGCGACGGTCAAAGTATTACCAACCCAAACTATTAAGGAGCCATGAGCAACGAAGCAAAACTCGAATTGGATGGAAAAGTTTACAACCTGCCAACCCTCATCGGCAGCGAACAGGAAAAGGCCGTGGACATTTCCGCCCTGCGCGCCAACACCAGCTACATCACCATCGACGATGGCTATGGCAATACAGGCTCCTGCACCAGCGACGTCACCTTCATTGACGGGGACAAAGGCATCTTGCGCTATCGCGGCATCCCGATTGAAGAACTGGCGGAGAAATCCACCTTTGTGGAAACCGCGTATTTGGTGATTTACGGCACGCTGCCCACCCGCGCCCAGTTGAAGAAATTTTCCGATTTGCTCACGGAAAACCAGTTCTTGCATGAAGACATGAAGTTCCATTTCGAGGGTTTTCCCACCGGCGCCCACCCGATGGCAATCCTCTCGGCGATGATCAATGCCGCCAGTTGTTTTGACGAGGGTTTGATGAACTGGAAGTGGGGTAAAAACACCGAGTTTGACACCTACGTGGCCCGGCTCATCTCCCAAGTGCGCACGATTGCGGCGTATTCGTATCGCAAGTCCAAAGGTCTGCCGCTGATCTATCCGAAGCAGACCTACAAATACACGGCGAACTTCCTGCACATGATGTTTTCGCTGCCGTATGAAGATTTTGAACTGAAGCCCGAAGTGGTCAAGGCGCTTGACCTGATTTTCCTCCTGCACGCCGATCACGAGCAGAATTGTTCCACCTCCACCGTGCGCATGGTGGCCTCCAGCCAGGCAAATTTGTTTGCCAGTTGCGCGGCCGGCGTATGCGCCTTGTGGGGTCCGCTCCACGGCGGGGCCAACCAAGCCGTGCTGGAAATGCTCAGCCAAATTCACAAGGAAGGCGATGACGGCTCGAAATTCATCACCGCCGCCAAGGACAAAAACAGCGGCAAAAAACTCATGGGCTTCGGTCATCGCGTTTACAAAAATCACGATCCGCGCGCCAAGATCATCAAGAAAGCCTGCGATGACGTGCTGGCCAAGCTCCACATCACCGACCCATTGTTGGACATTGCCAAAAAATTGGAAGAGGCGGCGCTCAAAGACTCCTATTTCGTCGAGCGCAAGCTGTATCCGAACGTGGATTTTTACAGTGGCATCATCATGCGCGCCATTGGCATTCCGCTGGAAATGTTTACCGTGATTTTCGCCATTGGCCGGATGCCGGGGTGGATTGCCAATTATAAAGAAATCATGGAGGAACCGAAAAGCCGCATTTACCGGCCACGCCAGATTTACACTGGCAAAACCATCAACCACTATGTGCCCCTCGAAGAACGTTAAGCGAGAACGTTAAGCGATTCGGATGGCTCCAGTTGGATTCGTAAAAAGCAGGCAGAGCCGCAACGTCAAAGGAACGAAAATTGCTTCCTTTGGCGTTTTTAAACGATGAGCAAGATTTTAGTCATAGACGACGAACCTTGGTTGCGCGAAATGATCCGACTGGCGCTCGAACAACAAGGGTTTGAAGTCATTGAAGCCGAAGACAGCGCCGACGGCGTCAACCAAGCCCGCGCCCTCCTGCCTGAATTGATCATCTGCGATGTCAACATGACTGGCCGACCGGATGCCGGCTACGCCACGCTGGCGAAATTGCGCGAGGACGCCTCCACCGCCGCCATTCCCTTCATCCTCATGACCGGCATGGCCGATGCCGCCGGCATGCGCCACGGCATGGAACTTGGCGCGGACGACTACCTGCCCAAGCCGTTCAAGGTTGAGGAGCTTTTTGCCACGGTAAATGCCCGTTTGCGCAAGGTGCAGACCGTGCGCGCCGAGGCCGAAAAAAAACTTACCCTGCTGCGTTCCCAAATTTCGCTGATGATGCCGCACGAAATGCGCACGCCGCTCAATGGCATCATTTCCAACGCCGAACTCCTGGCCAGCGCCGCCGACACACTGGATCCGCATACCATCACGGAGATGAGCCAGGAAATTTGCCAGTCTGGCCAGCGGCTCGAACGGCTGATCGAGAATTTCCTCATATATGCCCAGTTGGAAATTGTCGCCAGTGATCCCGCCAGCGTTAGTTCCTTGCGTCTGGCAGTTACTCGGCCTATCGCCGCCATCATCCGCGCCGAAGCTCTGGCGCAGGCTGAACGCGTCAAGCGTTCACAGGATCTGGTGCTTAATCTGGCTGAAGGTTCATTGGGCATGGCCGAGGAATACTTCCGTAAAATTGTTGGCGAGCTGGTGCAAAACGCTTTTAAATTCTCGGAAACCGGCCAGGGCGTTCAAGTAAGCTTGACCGCTTCCGCCAATCTCATGGAACTGGCCGTGCAAGATGCCGGTCGCGGTTTTTCCCCGGAACAAATCAACCGCATCGGCGCGTATTTGCAATTTGAGCGCAAGATGCAGGATGAGCAGGGGCTTGGCCTGGGCTTGGCCATCGCCAAAAAGCTGGCGGAACTTCACGGCGGTTCCCTCACCGTTGCCAGCACGCCGGGGATCGGCTCCACCGTCTCGGTCAAATTACCCACGGCCCGCAACCGTTGAATTTTGACGACGGCACCCTGCCTTTTGATTACGACTTGGCCGGTGCCGCTGACACTTCCGGCTTCTTCACCTTCACGTCAATGTAAAGTTCGCGCAGTTGTTTGGGCGAAACGGTTGAAGGCGAACTGGTCATCAGGTCCGTGCCTTTCGCGGTTTTCGGGAAGGCGATGACGTCGCGGATGCTTTGTGTGCCGCAGAGAATCGCAATCAAGCGGTCAAAGCCGAGCGCGATGCCGCCGTGCGGCGGCGCGCCGTAGCGGAAGGCTTCGAGCATGTAACCGAAACGCAGCTTGGTTTCGTCCGGCGGAATCTGGAGCAGTTCCTCGAAGATGGTTTTCTGCACGTCGGGCTGATGAATACGAATCGAGCCGCCGCCGAGTTCGACGCCGTTCACGACGATGTCGTAATGCTGGCCGCGGACCTTCTTGGGGTCGGTCTTGAGCAGCGGGATG
>JAKALA010000062.1 GCA_021813325.1 bacterium
CGGCGGCACCATCGGCGCGGAAACCAGTTGGTCGTCGGCTTTGAACATGACTCTCACCGGCTCCAATGGGCCGGTGACTTTTGCTCCGCAGGGCAATGTGATTTCACTTTCCGGCGCGCTCTCCGGCCCGGGCGGTTTGACCTTGTCTGGCGGCGGCACGCTGGAACTTTCCGGCGCCAACACTTACTCGGGCGACACGACGATCAATGGCGGCACCACATTGCAACTGGATGTCACCGGCAGCAGCGCCGGTGCGTTTCACGTGGCGAACAGTGCCCTGCTGAATTTGAATTTCAGCGGCAACTACGCCGTGGGAAGCTTTTACACGAACGGAGTGGCGTTGCCGGTGGGCACCTACAACGCCATGAATTTGCCGGATTTCATCATTGGTCCCGGCAACCTACAGGTCACCAGTGGCATTAGCACCGGACTCTGGACCGGCAACGGCGCGGACAACAACTGGAGCACCGGCGGCAATTGGGACAACAATGCGGTGCCGATCTTCCCGCACTCCGTCACGTTTGCCGGCAATGCCCAACTCGCCAACAACAATGATCTCAGCGGTATCACCGTCAGCGGCATTACTTTTGATTCGGCGGCGGGCGCGTTTACGGTTGGCGGCAATGACATCCTCTTCAGCGGAGGTATTGGCTTCAATGGCAATCCTCCGGTGCCAATCACGCAGACCATCAACTTGGGCATGACGTTCTCTGCCGATCAAACCTTCAATCTGCCCACCAACGGAAATTTGAGTTTGGGCGGCAATCTTATTTCCGGCAACGGCCTGGTCAAGTCGGGTGCCGGCACGTTGACCCTCAGCGGAGCGGTTGACACCTTTAGCGCCCTGAGCGTGAACGGCGGCACCAATATCATTACTGGCAGCACCTACATCACCGGAACCGGCGACAGCCGTTTTTACATCGGCGACATCGGAACGGTTGGCAATCTGGTCATCCAGTCCAATGCCGATTTGGAAGTCAGCGGCAACTTCGGCGATGCCGGTGTGATTGGTCGCGATAGCGGGAGCGGCACGATTGTTCAAAATGGCGGCACGTTTAACTTCAATCCGGCCAACGTTGCCAACCTTTTCGTTGGCGCCTCCAGCAGTGCGGCCACCCGGGCGAGTTACACCCTGAACGGCGGCACGCTGAACCTGAACAACTACACGCTGGCCGTGGCGCTGTCTGCCAATGGTGGCACGCTGATCACCGGCGTGGTCAGTCAGACGAGCGGCAGCATCCAAAACGTCGGCAAATTGCTGCTCGGCGCATTTAATTTTGGTCCGGGTCGTGGCATTTACCGGATGACTGGCGGCAGCATTCAAATTGGTGCCAACGGCATTCAAACTGACAGCGGTGTTTACGAAGTTTATCTCGGCGGCGGCACCGTCAGCGCTTCGACCAGTTGGTCGTCTCCGCTGAACATGACGCTGACCGGCTCCAACGGACCGGTGACCTTTGACACTGCTGGCAGCAGCGTCACGCTGTCCGGCATTCTTTCCGGGCCGGGCGGACTTAATGTGACGGGTGGCGGTCTTCTGGAATTATCCGGCGCTAACACCTATCTCGGCGACACGATGGTCAGCTCGGGCATTTTGCAGTTGGACGCAACCGGCAGTTCTGCGGGCGCTTTCCGCGTAGCCAATGGCGCTTATCTCACCTTGAACTATAGCGGCACCTACATCGTCAGCAGTCTCTTCACAAATGGCGTGGCCGTGCAGAACGGCGTTTACAATGCATCCAACTTGCCCGGATACCTGCTCGGTTCCGGCAATTTACAGGTCGTTGGTGGGGTCAGCACCGGTGTCTGGGATGGCGGTGGGGCTGATGGTAATTGGAGCACGGCGGGCAACTGGGATCACAATGCCGAACCCATCTTCCCGATTGATCTCACTTTTGCCGGCGCCGCGCGGTTGAATAACACCAACGATGTGGCGGCCATTGCCGCCAACAGTATCACGTTTGATGCAACGGCCGGAGCATTCACGCTCAATGGCAATGGGCTGGGACTGAATGGCAACATCAGTTTCAATGGCAATCCCTCCGCTCCGGTGACCCAGACGATCAACCTGCCGCTGACGGCCAATGCGAATATTAATCTCGACGCGCCAGCCAACGCCAACTTGGTGTTGAATGGCAACTTCGCATCCTACAACAACACGACTTATTCCGTCGGCAACGGAACCGTCACGTTCGGCGGCGAAAACACCTTTGCCGGTTTCGATGCCGATGGCGGCACCAACATTATCACCGGCACTACGACGGTTACGGGCACGGGCGGCACACGGGTTTATGTTGCGAACGCCGATTATCTCGGTGGTTGTGTCGGCACGTTGGTGATCCCGAACGGAGGCACATTCAACATCAACGGCACCTTTGCCGATGCGTTTGTGGTGGGTCGCGACGGCGGCAAGGGCACCATCGTTCAAAACGGCGGTGTATTTAACTTCAATCCAGGCAATCAAACTTACCTGTTTATCGGCGCGGCCAATAATCCAGCCACGCGTGCCGAATACCAGATGAACGGCGGTGTTCTGGACATGAACGGCAAAACGCTCGGTCTCGCCCTGGGGGTCAATGTGCTGGTGACCGGGGTTGTGAATCAAGTGAGCGGCGTGATTACCAACGTGGGACAAATCTTCTTTGACTCATTCTTCACGACCGGCCACGGCATTTACAACCTCACCGGAGGCAGTTTGTATATTGGCTCCGGCGGCATGGTGGTTCAATCCGGCGGCACTTATGAAGTCAACTTTGGCGGCGGCACGGTCGGCGCCCTGGCCAACTGGTCTTCGTCGCTCGATGTGAACCTGACTGGCATCAATGGTCCGGTGAACTTCAATACGGCGAGCAACACCATCACGCTGTCCGGCGCGCTGTCTGGCGCGGGTGGATTAACTGTTTCCGGTGGCGGCACGGTGGAATTATCCGGTGCCAACACCTACACCGGCGACACCATGATTACCACTGGCAGCACCTTGCGACTGGATTCCGCCGGCACCACCACCGGCACCTTCCGCGTGGCCGACGGTGCGAAACTCAACTTGAGTTTCATTGGAAACTACACGGTTGGCACATGCTACACCAATGGCGTGGCGTTGCCGAATGGAACCTACAATTCCACCAGCCTGCCTGGAGTCATCACGGGGGCGGGTTCATTGGTCGTGGCGGGAAGCATTCCGAGCACGCCGGCCAGCCTCACCTTCACTGTCAGCGCCGGCCATCTCAACATCACCTGGCCTGCGGGTTATCAAGGTTGGATTCTTCAGGAACAAACCAACTCGTTGAATACAGGCCTGGGCACCAACTGGGTGGATGTGACCGGTTCCGAAAGCATGACCTCCACCAATATTCCAATTGATCCGACATCGCCCTCGGTGTTCTACCGTTTGCGTTATCCGACGCCCTAAGATGCAACACTATTTTCCTGGGAACTTTCGAAGTTCCCAGGAATTACGGTTGGGATGGAACAAAAAGGCTGCTGGAGTTCAGGCCTCCGGCAGCCTTTTATTAACAATAACGATTAACATAATGACCAAACTCTCCCGGCACGCCGCCACGGTTTTCGCTCTCTTCATCGGGATGAACTGTGGCCTTTCCGCCACCGCCGGATCGTTGGCTTATGAAGGCTTCGATTATCCTGCGGGAGCCAACATTGCCGGGATGAATGGCGGGTATGGCTGGAGCAATGCGTGGATCGATGTCAGCGCCACGGCGAATGACTCCGTCAATTCAGGCAGCTTGTCGGCCACGGCCAATTCTCCCGTTGGATTTGATCAGCGATCCACCGGCAATTCGATTTTCATCCACAGCGACAGCCGTTGTGGGCGTTGGCTGGACTGCTCCCCAACCGGGGCCTCTGCGCAGGCGGGCATATTGGACAACAATGGCAACATCGGTGCCGATGGCAAAACCATCTACGTGAGTTTTCTCCAGCAGCCCGGCCGCACCGTTCAATTTTACGAATTTGAATTTCACCGGCAGGACCTGGGCGATCCGGGACGAATCGGCGGGATTGGCAATGATCTGCCCAACACGACAACCGTCAATTTACGCGCGCCCAATTCGGTGCAGACACCGCTTGGCCTAGGTGACACGAATGTGAATTTTTACATCGTGCGCATCGATTACAAAACCGGAAACGATGACGTGTATGTCTATCGGAATCCCGGCGGCAATTCTGAAACGGACAATGAACCCGTGCTGACCATGCTGGCCGTGGCCGACATGTCGTTTGATGGCGTTTCGCTCGGTGCGTATCTGAATGGAGTGACGGTGAAACACGATGAAATCCGCATCGGCCAAACGTGGGCCAGCGTTTTGGGAAATCCACCCGACTTTGTGCTTCAGCCGACCAATCAAACACTCTACGCCGGGCAGACGACAGCATTATATTCATTGGCGGAATCCACCCAACCGCTCCATTATCAATGGTATTTTGGAACCAATGCGTTGACCGATCAAACGAATGCCACGCTTTCCATCGACAACGTGCAGACGAGCGACCGCGGAGCGTATTACGTCGAGGCTTCAAACACGCTCGGTTTGGCGACCAGTTCCGTTGCGACACTGACGGTTTCACCCATTTCCGTCGCGATGGACACTCCGCAGGCCATGACCGTGGGCCAAGGCAGCAATCTGCTTTTCAGCGCATCCATTGGAGCGGCATTGCCGTTGTCATTGCAATGGTATCGCGACGGCGAAGTGATTTTGGGTGCCACGGCAATGTCGTATTTGGCAAGTCATGCTTCGGTTTTTGATGCTGGCAGTTACATGTTGGTGGCGAGCAACGCCTACGGTTGCGTGACCAGTTCCGTGGTAAACGTGTCGCCCGATTTCGGCGGTTTGCTGGCCTATGAAGGTTTTAATTACAGCGCATCGAGCAGCGACATCAATGGTGCGAATGGCGGCTTTGGCTGGGCGAATTCCTGGGTCAATGTCAGTGGCGGCGCTTCTCAGACGTTTTCCAACAGTCTCGTTGCGGGCAATCATGCACCGCCTGGCTACGACATCCATTCAGCCAGCGGCGCCTTGTTCACCGATAATGCAAGTCGCCAAGGCCGTTATCTGGATTGTGCTGCGACGGGAACGTTTGGACGGCATGGCTATGTGGATGGCAGCGGCCATATCGGAGCCGATGGCCGGACGCTTTATCTCAGCTTTCTTCAGCAGCCCAATGGCACGGGTTTGTTCTACGAATTTGAGTTGCACCGAAACGATCTCGGCGACGGTGGCCGCATGGCCGGCATCGGCAACGACACCGGCGACAATCACGTGCATCTGCGGATTGAGACGCCGCCCGGCGGCGCTTCAACGCAGTATGATTTGGGAGCCGGCAGCACAAACGTGAATTTTTACGTGGTGCGCATTGATTACAAGTCCGGCAACGACGCCATTCGCGTGTATCGCAATCCGGTTTCTGCGGTCGAACCGCCCACGCCAACCCTGACGATTTCCAATGCGGCAGATCTGTCTGTTGATGGCATTTCCTTTGGCGCGTATCTGAATAGCCGGACGGTGACACACGACGAGGTGCGCATCGGCATGACCTGGGCGGATGTTGTTGGCGAAACGGATTCACAACTTCAATTGGCGCGCGACATGGACAATACTTCCAAGGTGCGCGTTGCTGGTTCGCCAAACTTCACCTTTGGAATTCAATCGGCCACGAATATTTCCGGCCCCTGGCTGGACATTGGCCATTTGACATTGTCGAGCCTGGGCGTGGGTCAACTTGCCGAAACCAACACGGCGGATCGTCAGTTTTATCGCGCCACCAATGCCGCTGTCTGGATCGCGCCGGCTTCCAGCGATGCTGTTTTCGCGGATTTTGAGCAGTCAACTTACGGCGCGTGGGTGGCCACCGGCACGGCGTTTGGTTTAGGCCCGGCGCAAGGCACTTTGCCGGGGCAGCAAGTCGTGAGCGGCTATGTTGGTTCCGGCTTGGTGAATTCCTATCTCGGTGGGGACGGTGCCACCGGCACGTTGACCTCGCCGCCATTTTTGATCACAAAACCATTCATTCATTTTCTTATCGGCGGCGGCGCGATTCCGGGGCAGGAATGCATGAATTTGCTCATCAGCAACGCCGTGGTCAAAACCGCGACGGGCGGTAACAATGAGGCGTTGGTGCCCGGGCAATGGGACGCAAGCGATTACCTTGGGCAGACCGCAACAATTCAAATTGTGGATGCGGCCACCGGCGGCTGGGGGCACATCAACGTCGATCAAATTGCATTTTCGGACGACTCATTGCCGCTGTTGTCCCGTGATTTTGTCCTTACCAACATGCTTTTAAATCTGCCGGTGCAGAACAGCGCGGCGATGCGCCGGATCACGGTGACGGTTGGCGGCAACGCTGTGCGGGACTTTAACATTCGTTTGGCGACGGGTGGCACGCCCGATTGGTGGGCCTTCGTGGATGTGTCTGAATTTCACGGCCAGCCGGCCACGTTGTCCGTGAATACCATTGCGTCGGTTAACGACGGATTTTACGCCATTTTGCAAACCAACGGGATTGTGGACGCCACGAATCTATATGAAGAAACCTTGCGGCCGCAGATTCATTTTTCCACGAAGCGCGGCTGGTTGAACGACGCCAACGGCATGGTTTACGCCGACGGTGAATACCACCTCTATTACCAACACGATCCATTTGATTGGGGCGGCACCGGTCAGAAATATTGGGGGCACGCCGTTAGCCCTGATATGGTCAACTGGGTGGAAATGCCTGAAGGACTTTACTCTCATGCTTATGGCGACCAGGTTTATTCCGGCAGCGCCGTGGTGGACACAAACAACACCGGTGGTTTCAAAACTGGCACGAACGATGTGATTGTCGCTGCATTTTACAGCACCGCTCGCGGTGAATGCATTGATTACAGCAATGACGGCGGATTAACCTTTGCCGAAATCACGAATAATCCTGTCGTCGTGCATGCGGGTCAGGGGCGCGATCCCCATCTGTTTTGGTATGCGCCGTCGAATTATTGGGTGATGGCCGTTTACGATGATGCCGGAGGAAACGGCGTCCAATTTTTCTCTTCGCCCAATCTGAGGCAGTGGACATTTCGGAGCAAAATTTACAATGGTTTCTTTGAATGTCCCGACATGTTTCAATTACCCGTGGACGGCGATACCAACAATCTTTTGTGGGTGTTGTGCGATGCCAGCAGCGGTTACCAATTGGGCCAGTTCGACGGCGTGACGTTTACTCCCAGCACCGCCAAGCTGCCGGGAAACAGCGGGTCGGCCTTTTACGCGTCACAAACGTTCACTCGCATGGCGCCGGGTGATTCGCGGCTGGTGCGGATCGGTTGGGCCATTATCTCAACGCCCGGAATGCCGTTCAATCAGATGATGTATTTTCCCACCGAACTGAAATTGCGCACCACGGCTGATGGCATCCGGCTGTGTTCCACGCCAATCGCCGAAATCACCAACAACGCGGTGGTGGTTTATTCCTGGACGAACCTCGTCGTGGCGCCGGGGAATAATCCGCTTTCCGGCATACGCGGCGGGCTCTTCGATCTGAAGGCGCAATTTTCTCCCGGCCCGGCGCAAACGATTGATTTCACTTTTCAAGGCATGACGGTGACCTACAACGCTTCAACCCAGCAGATTTTCTGCAATGGCGTCGTAAATTCGCTTCCGCCCATCAATGGCAGCGTGCAATTGGAAATCATCTCGGACCGCGACACCATTGAAATTTTCGGCAACAACGGCCAGCTTTACATGCCACTGCCAGCCAGTAATGCTGTGGGCAATTCCATGATTTCCGTCACCACATCCGGCGGCAATGCCACCTTCAGTTCTCTGACCGTGAACAAACTAAAATCCATTTGGAACAATTTAACGAAATGAAAACAAAACATCTTGCTGCCATTTCTTCCGTTCTGGCTTTCAGCATTCTTGGCGTTCGCGCCCAACTCCCAAACTTGGTTGTGGAGAGATTTGAAGGAAGCAATTACGGCGCATGGAAGGTGGAAGGTTCGGCCTTCGGCAAGGCTCCGGCTCGCGGCACTTTGCCAAATCAAATGACGGTCGATGGCTTTGACGGCAATGGTTTGGTTGATTCCTTCAACGGCGGTGATGCTGCCACCGGCAAATTGACTTCGCCGCCATTCAAAGTGGAACGGAAGTATTTGCAGTTCCTGATTGGCGGCGGCGGTTGGGAGGGAAAGACGTGCATGAATCTGGTCGTTGATGGCAAAATCGTCCGCTCAACCACCGGGCCAAACACTCAACCCGGTGGCAGCGAGCATTTACAGCCCGCACAATGGGACGTGGCCGAATTTCTTGGCAAAGAAGCGGTGTTGCAGATTGTGGACGACGCCACCGGCGGCTGGGGGCATATCAATGTGGATCAAATTGTGCAAAGTGATCAGCGCAATAGCGCGCCAGTTACTCGATTCAATGTGAAGCATGAAATTTTCGTCGAAAAGCCCTATCTCAATTTCCCGGTAAAAAATGGCGCCGCCAAACGCCGGATAACCGTTTCGGTGAATGACAATGAAGTGCGCGATTTCGACATTGAACTCGCCGATGGCCAGCCCGACTGGTGGGCTTTTCTGGATGCCGCGCCGTTTCATGGCCAGATCGTGACGGTGAAGGTGGATCAACTTCCCGAAGGTTCAACCGGATTGAGTTCGGTTGATCAGACGGATGAAATCAAAGGCAGCGCCGACGTGTATCATGAATCTTTGCGGCCACAATTTCACTTCACCTCCCGTCGCGGCTGGCTGAATGATCCCAATGGACTCGTTTACTTTAAAGGCGAATACCACCTGTTCTATCAGCACAATCCCTACGGATGGAATTGGGGCAATATGTCGTGGGGCCACGCGGTGAGCCAGGATTTGGTGCATTGGAAGGAATTGCCCGTGGCGCTTTATCCTGATCAGCATGGCACCATGTTTTCCGGCTCGGCGGTTGTGGATTGGAAAAACACGGCCGGCTTTCAAACAGGCAAAGACCCCGCACTTGTGGCCATGTTTACCGCTGCGGGGAGACCCTTTACTCAAGACCTCGCCTTTAGTAATGACCGTGGACGCACCTGGACAAAATACGAGCAAAATCCCGTGCTCGGCCATATTGTCGCCGAAAATCGCGATCCCAAAGTGGTCTGGTTTGCGCCCGAAAGCAAATGGGTCATGTCGCTTTACCTGGACCATAACGACTACGCCATTTTTGATTCAAAGGATTTGAAAGCATGGCGGAAATTGCAGGATTTTAAACTGGAGGGTGACGCGGAGTGCCCAAACTTTTTCTCCATTCCTTTGGATGGCGATACTAAAAATGTCCGCTGGGTTTTCTTTGGGGCCAACGGCGTTTACGTCGTGGGGGAATTTGACGGACATCAATTCACGCCCGAAACCCGGCCGCGCCGCCTGCAGGATGGCAACTGCTGGTATGCTTCGCAGGTCTATTCGGACATTCCGGCCAGCGATGGTCGTTGCATTTTGGTTCCTTGGGGAAGATTGCCGGATGGAGAAATTTTCCGGGGCATGACCTTTAACCAAATGATGGGCTTGCCCGTCGAGTTGACGCTGCAAAGTTCTGCCGCTGGACCCGTCTTGCACGTCGAACCCGTGCGCGAACTGGCTTCACTGCGCGCCGCTGAACACGACATCAAACCGCAACCAGTCATCGCCAAAACGAATCCGCTGGCGGGCATTCAGGGTGACTTGTTCGAGATCAAAGCTGAGATCGCGATTAGTTCAGCCCAGGAAATCACCCTTGATCTGCGCGGTGTTCCGTTAACCTACGACGTCGCGGCACAGAAACTTTCCTGCCTGAACTGTCAGGCCAGGCTCGCGCCCAACAACGGTAAAATTTCTCTCCACGTTTTTGTTGATCGCGCTTCCCTGGATGTTTACGGCGGTGATGGAACGCTTTATTTGCCCATGGCGAAAGCGCTCTCCCCCGAAAACCGCGGTCTGAAACTGACCAGTCAAGGCGGTGACGCGAGGATCGTATCGCTGAAGGTGTATGATCTGAATTCCTCCTGGCAATAGGCGACGCGTTATGGCTTTCGTTCAAAAAAATCTCGCATCGCTTTGTGCGCTGCTCCTGCTGATCAGTGCGTCAGCACAAGGAGAAGTTTCGCTCAACTCTTTATTGAGAGAGATGGTGGATTTCGACGCCGTAGCGCGCTGGCCACAGCCGGAATTTAATTGCAAGCAGTCGAGCAGTTATGATCGCGCCTCCAAGTCGCCCGACCAGCCGGGCTGGTTTGCCAACAGCGACCAAAATCAGTTCATTCGCGATGAGCAAAACAAAGGACGGACGGAACGAGTGATGATGGATGCCGATGGTCCCGGCTGCATTGTCCGGTTCTGGCTGACCACCGATCAAAACAAACAAGGCGTCATTCGCATTTATTTGGATGGCACAACTGAGCCGGCGATTGTTTTTCCGGCGTTTGATCTGTTGAGCGGCGATCTCAAAATCGCATCGCCGCTGACGGAGGCGCATCCGGGCTATCGGCCTGACGCCAACGGCGGAAATAATTTTTATCTGCCGATTCCCTATGCCAGACACTGCAAAGTGACGTGGGAGGAGAAAAGCCGGGGCGCACGCTATTACCAAATCATTTACCGCACTTACGCACCGGGAACGTCGGTGCAGACGTTCACACGGCAGGCATTGGAATCAGCCCGACCGCTGATCAATGAAGCGAACCAGTGGCTGCAAACTCCGCCCGATGCACCCGCCGGGAAAATCCTGGAGAAAACTGGCAAAATTTCAGCCCATGGCAAATTGCGTCTAAAACTTCCGGCCAACTCGCATGCGCTGCGCCGATTTGAATTGGATGTTCCATCAACCGCATCCGAACGCGCATTGCGTTCTTTGATCGTGCAGATGCATTGCGATGGAGAAACGAACATCTGGTGTCCGGCTACGGATTTTTTTGGAAGCGGAGCGGGATTGAATCCGGTGCAGAGCTGGTATCGGAGCGTATCGAAAGATGGGACCATGGTTTGTCGGTGGGTGATGCCTTACCAACACCAGGCGGAAGTTGTCCTGCTCAATCTCGGAGATCAGCCTGTGCACGCAAGCATGAAGGCGACCGTGGGTTCTTGGAATTGGGACGACCGCAGCATGCATTTCCATTCCGCCTGGCATTTTGAATCGGACATGATGGTTCCGCCGCCGCGAGATTGGAATTATGTGACGTTGGCCGGGCGCGGCGTTTATGTCGGCGATACGCTGGCCCTGTTCAATCCAAATCCTGCCTGGTATGGCGAAGGCGACGAAAAAATCTGGGTGGATGGCGAAAAATTCCCCTCCCATTTCGGAACCGGCACCGAAGATTATTATGGCTATTCCTACGCGCCCAAGCCGGTGCATCAAGGTCCGTTTTGTGGCGAGCCGCGTATTGATCAACCGCAAACTCAAGGCCAGAACACCTCCATCCGTTCGCGCAACCTGGATGGCATTCCATTCCAGAAATCGCTTCAGTTTGACATTGAATTGCTGCCGTGGCGACGCGGACCGTTGACGTATGCAGCCACAACTTACTGGTATGGGTTTCCCGGTATTGCCTCCAATCGCCAGCCGCAACCCAGGTCGGCCACGCTGCCCGTGCCGACTTTGGCTGACGCCATCGCCATGTCTGCGCCCCAACATCGCCCCGGCGCCGTCGAGTGCGAACAACTAACGGTGCTGGCGAAGTCCGGCGATTTTGAACTGCGCAAGCAGGACATGGCCCCGTTCGATGCGCAGCAATGGAGTGGTGGTTTACAGTTGCTTGGCGTGGCGAAGCGGATTGGCGATTTTGTGGATATTGAAGTCCCGGCCCCGGATCATTCACCTCGCCAATTGGTGCTGTATGCCACCAAGGCCCGCGATTACGGCATCCTGCGCTATTCCGTGAATGGCTTGGCCGCAAAGCAAACATTTGACGGCTACGCGCCGGAAGTGATTCCGGCGCCAGCTTTGGATTTGGGCATTTTTCAGCCCCAAAATGGCGTGTTCAAACTTCACGTGGAAGTGGCCGGCTCCAACCCGCAATCTTCCGGCGACAAATTTTTATTTGGCCTCGACTGCATCCAACTCATTAAACCATGAAAAAACAAATCGTCTTCTGGTCCATCACCTCGGCCCTGGCCGGATTTCTCTTCGGCTTTGACACGGTGGTGATTTCCGGAGCGGAACAAACCATTCAGAAACTTTGGGGATTGAGCGATTCCATCCACGGACTGGTGATGGGTTCAGCGCTTTATGGCACCGTGCTGGGTTCGCTCATCGGCGGTTTGCCCACCGACCGGTTGGGCCGCAAGCGCACCCTCTTGTTCATCGGTGCCCTTTATATTTTATCCGCGATTGGTTGCGCCTTTGCCGGGAAGGTTGAATTGTTCGTGGCCGCCCGCTTCATCGGCGGGCTGGGCATTGGCATTTCCACCGTGGCTTCGCCGCTTTACATTTCGGAAATCGCGCCGCCCAAGTATCGGGGAAGACTGGCCGGCATGTTCCAATTCAACATTGTCTTTGGCATTGTCATTGCCTTCGCTTCAAATGCGCTGTTTGCGAAATTCGGCGGCGAACACGCGTGGCGGTGGATGTTGGGCGTTGCCGCCATCCCATCGTTCATTTACGCCGTGATGTGCATGGGGCTGCCCGAAAGTCCACGTTGGCTGATTGGACGGAAAAACGATCGGGCGGCGGGATTGGCGGTTTTGAAACTGATTGAACCGGAAAAAACGGACGAACAATTGTCCGCGCACGCGGATGAAATCATGCGGGCCAACCGCACGGAGAAAAATGCCGCGTCCGGTCCAGGCTTCTTCAAATTGCGCATTCCCATTCTGCTGGCGTTTCTGGTGGCGTTTTTCAATCAGCTTTCGGGCATCAATGCCATTCTCTATTTTGCTCCGCGCATATTTGAAATGACCGGCCTGGGGGAAAAGGCGGCGATGCTTCAATCGGTCGGCATCGGCATCACCAACCTGCTCTTCACCTTTGCCGGGCTTTGGCTGATCGACCGGCTTGGCCGGCGAACCCTGCTGTTCATTGGTTCATTTGGCTACATCTTTTCGCTGGGTTTGACTGCCTGGGCGTTTTTTACCCAGCATTTCAGCATCGTGCCCGTCTGTATTTTTGCGTTTATCGCGGCCCACGCGATTGGCCAGGGCACCGTCATTTGGGTGTTCATCGCGGAAATTTTCCCGAACCGACATCGCGCCGAAGGACAGGCGCTGGGGAGTTTTACACACTGGTTTTTTGCGGCATTGCTGACCACGGTGTTTCCCTCCATGGTGAAGCTGACCGGCGCGAATGAACATCCGCAACGTGGCGGGTTTATTTTTGCCTTCTTTTGCTTCATGATGTTGCTGCAACTGTTGTGGGTGAAGTGGATGGTGCCGGAAACCAAAGGCGTGCCGCTCGAAGCCATGCAACGCAAATTGGGCGTTGGGTTTGAATCCGAGTCTCAAATTGGCGGCGATCCCGCGGTGCGCGTCCATTAGAAACACATTTATGAGTTTTAAAGTCGTTGGCATCGGTGAATTGTTGTGGGATTTATTGCCGTCCGGACCGCAATTGGGCGGGGCGCCGGCGAACTTTGCCTTTCACGCCCATCAGTTGGGCGCGGAGGCCGAGGTCATTTCCCGCATCGGTCGCGATGCGTTGGGAAGCCAGATGCTCGAACGGTTCGATGCGATGGACGTTGGCAGCCAAGCGGTGCAGGTGGATGCCCATCTGCCGACGGGCACCGCGTCGGTCACGCTGGATGCCGGCGGCACGCCGCACTTCGTCATTCAAAACAACGTGGCGTGGGATGAGGTGGGGCTGACAGATGCGGCGTTTGAGCTGGCGCACGCGGCGGATGCCATCTGCTTTGGCACGCTGGCGCAGCGCACCGAGTCCGCGGCGTTGACGATTCAAAAACTGGTGCACTCCACCCAGCCAGCCGCGTTGCGCGTCTTTGACGTAAACCTGCGTCAGAAATTTTATTCCCAGCCGTTGTTACAACGTTCGCTGGAGATCGCCAATGTGGTGAAGTTGAACGACCATGAACTTTCCGTTTTGTCGCCCATGTTTGAACTGACCGGCGATACCCGGCAGAAAATTGAGCAACTGTCCGGCCGATTTGAATTGAATGCCGTTGCTTTGACCTGCGCGGAAAAGGGCAGCCTGCTGTATCGGGCGGGCGATTGGTCGGACCAGCCGGGAGCGACGACGGAGATCGTGGACACGGTCGGAGCCGGCGATGCCTTTACGGCCGGATTGGTGATGGGCCTGCTCCACAAATTAAATCTGGAAGAATTGCATCACATCGCGGTGGAGATGGCCAATTTTGTTTGCTCGCGCGCCGGCGCCACGCCGGAATTGCCGGCGCATTTGCGCGTGGTTTTTGCTTCGAACTGCACGGAGGTGTGAGTATAAATTTCCGGCATGAATTTCCATCGCCCCCCGACGGTTAAGCGTCATTGCCCCGGCCTTTTGCCGATTGTTCTTTTGGCCGCTTTCCTGGTTAACAGCGTTTCTGCGCCAGCCGCCGAACCGCATATCGTGAACCTTTACTGTTTCTGCCGGGAAAATGATTTTCGGCTGGAGAATTCCGAACAGGTGCTTTTCCAGGCAACTGTTGAGCAGGTTAAACTCTTCAAGCAGGCAGGACTGCCGGCCACATTCGCGCTGCAATACGACGCCTTGATGGACACCAATTATCAGCGGCTGTTCAAGGAGCAGTTGACCACGAACGATGAGATCGGCGCGTGGTGGGAAATTCCGCAGGAATTGGCCGAGAAAGCCGGACTGAAGTGGCGTGGCCGACACGAATGGGATCCGGAGGCAAACGTGGGTTTCTCGCCGGGTTACACACCGGATGAACGGCGCAAATTAGTCGATGTTTACATGGTCGATTTCAAAAGCATTTTCGGGTTTTATCCCAAAACAGTCGGCTCGTGGTATATCGACGAAGTGACGCTGGATTACATGGCCAAACGCTACGGCGTCATCGCTTCCTGCAATTGCAAGGATCAGATCGGCACGGATTTTTACACGTTATGGGGCGGCTACTGGAATCAGGCGTATTACCCGAGCCGGTTGAATGCCTACATGCCTGCGCAAACCAAATCCGGGCAATTGAGCATTCCTGTTTTCCGCATGCTGGGCAGCGACCCGATTTATCAGCATGGCACAACGCCTGGATTGCAATCGTTGGAACCGGTTTATGCCGAAGCCGGGGGCTCGCCCAAATGGGTGGCGTGGTTTATGGATAATTTAATCCATCAACCCTCGCTGGCCTTTGGCTACACGCAAGCTGGCCAGGAAAATTCATTTGGCTGGGAGGCGATGCGGCACGGACTCACGAATCAAGTGGCGCTGTTTGCAAAACAGGACAAGGCCGGGGAAATCCGCGTTGAAACCTTTGAGCAAACCGGACGATGGTTCCGAAAAAATTTCGCGCTGACGCCGCCGACTTCTGTGGTGGTGATGGATGATTGGAAAGATCAGGGCCGTAAAACCGTCTGGTATGACAGCCGTTTTTACCGGATGAATTTGCTGTGGCAGGATGGTTCGTTTTTCATCCGGGATCTGCATTGTTTCGATGAACATGTGGCATCACCGACGCACCAGACGGCACTGACTGCCACATCATTGACGTATGAAACCCTTCCGGTCATGGATTGGGCGGTTTGGTCCAAGGCGGGTGAGCCTCACGCGGGCATGTGGCCTGTGCTGCTTTCCAGCGATGGCACGGCGTCCTCAGTTCGATGCGAAGGGCAGCCAGTCGTCAAGGAATTGAACAAACAGGATCTCGATATTGAGCAAACGCTCGCGGATGGCGCAAAACTTTCAATGGTCTGTTCTGAACGCAAGATTTGCTTTGCCGGCGCCGATGCCAATGGTCAGCCGCTGCATTGGGCTTTGAAACTGGTAGGTGGCCCCAGGCAAAATGCCATTGTTCAATCTGTGCGGCCGCAAGTCATTCGCTACCGCTATCTGGAAACGGATTACCAGGTCAAAGTAGCCTCGGGATCCTGTGAGCAACTGGCGAATGGCGATCTGCAATTAAATCCAGATCGTTCCGGCAAAGTCATGTTGGAGTTTAAGCGCTAAACCCATCAATAGAAAGGTGGCTGAGAGTTACCTCAGCCACCGATGATGAGTCAAAGCGCTGGAAGACCCGAGCATCGATGGATGTTCACTTCTTTTTGCAGAGCCTCAAAAGCCGGGAACTTCGGGAGGCCGCCTGTTCGAATTATTTGGCCTTCACTTGGGTCCAGACTTCATCGTAGAGGCGCAGCTTGGCCCCGAGATCTTGCAAAAATTCCAGTTTGGCCATGGTTTCAGCCGGCGGATAAATGGAGGTGTTGTTCAAATCATCCGGACTGACGAATTGCTTGGCCGCTTTGTTTGGCGTGGCGAACTGGGTATAGCTGGAAAGTTGGGCGCCGACTTTCGGATCCAGGATGTAGTTGATGAATTTTTCGGCCAGGTCGCGGTGCGGAGCTTTGGCGAGCACCACCAGATTATCCACCCAGATCACGCTGCCTTCCTTGGGAATCACGTAAGCCGTTTCCTTGTCATCGGTGATCGCCCGCGCGGCTTCACCGCTGTAAACAATCCCCATTTGCGCGGTCTTGGCCAGGACTTTATTTTTCACCCCGACGCTGCCGTCAAATCCGACCGAACGTTGCTTGGCCTCAATGATCAGGTCGCGGGCTTCCTTGAGCTGCTTAATATCGGTGGTGTTGATGCTGTAACCTTTGTATTTCAACGCGGCACCCACCTGATCGCGCACCGAATCAATCAGCATGAAGGAGCCGATCTGTTGTTGGGGATCGAACAGCACGCCCCAGGAATCCGGCAATGGCTTGCCTTCGGCTTTGCGGACCAAAATGCCCATGGTGCCCCACTGGTAGGCGACGGAATATTTGTTGCCTTTGTCGTAATCCGGACTGATGAATTTCGCGTCCAGGTTTTTCAGATTCGGAATGTTTTCGTGGCGGAGCGGAGCCAGCAATTTCTGTTTGACCATCACGGGCACGAGATTGTCGCTGGGCACCACCACATCATACATGCCGGCGCCGCCGCCTTGCACCTTGGCCAGCATGCTTTCGGTGTCTTCGTAGAGGTCAATATTCACCTTGCAGTTAAATTCATGTTCAAAGTTTGTCACGATGCCCGGATCGATATATTCGGACCAGATGAACAGATTCAGCGTCTGCGGCTCCTCGGCCCGGGCCGGGGTGCTAACCAGGACAGCCAGCGCGGCCATCACGGCATGGATGATTGGGAATGTTTTGCTTTTCATTTGATGTGATTTCGGGTTGAGGTTTTGATGCGTTGAAGAATCGCAACCACAATGGTCGCGAGAACGGAAGCCAAAATGATCAAGGTCGAAAGCGCGTTGATGTCCGGCGTGATCCCCCGCTTGACCGAGGAATAGATCAAAATCGGCAACGTGGTGGAGCCGGGGCCACTCGTAAAAAAGCTCACCACGAAATCGTCCAGGCTCAACGTAAACGCCAGCATGCCGCCCGCCATGACGCCGGGCAAAATCAGCGGGAGGATCACGTGCCGGAAGGCCTGCCACTCGTTGGCGCCAAGGTCGCGGGCCGCCTCTTCCAGCGATGGATCAAGACCCACCAGCCGGGCCCGCACCACGATCGCCACGAACGGAATCTGAAAAGTCACATGGGCCAGGATCATGGTGGTCAACCCCAACTCCAGCAAACCCAGCCAGCTTCGAATGATCGAATAAAACAACAACAGCGACACCGCCAAAACGATGTCCGGCACAAACACCGGCACATACAGGAGCTTGCCGAAAACCTCCTTGCCTGGGAATTCATAGCGGCTCATGCCAAAGCCGAGCAACGTTCCCAGCACCGTGGAAATGACGGTGCTGAAAACACCCAGCCACAAGGTGTTTTCGGCCGCGTGCAACGCGAGTGAATTATGCAGGAGCGTCGAATACCACTTCGTGGTAAATCCCGTCCACGTCGCGCCAAACCGGGCCGCATTGAAGGAATAAACAATGACCACGGCAATGGGCGCGTAAAGGAAGAGGTAGAGCGCCGTCGCGCTGAGGGTGAGGGCCAAGGAATTGCGTTTCATAACACGGAATCCTCCTAGGCGCCGCGCCGCAAATAAATCCACAAGCCCGCCATGACCAGCACCAGGGCCACAAAGGAAATCGCCGATCCAAACGGCCAGTCGCGGCTGGAAGCGAACTGCTGCTGAATGACATTGCCCAGCATGGCCGTCTTGGCCCCGCCCAGCAGGTCGGGAATGACAAATTGTCCCGTCGCCGGCAGGAATACCAGAATCACACCCGCGACCAGCCCCGGAATGATCTGCGGCAACAATGCGTGCCGGAACACCTGCACGCGATTGGCCCCCAGATCGGCCGCCGCTTCCGCCAGACTCCAGTCAATCTTTTCCACGCTCGCATACAGCGGCAGAACCATGAACGGCAGAAAATCGCACACCATGCCGATCAACACCGCCAAGGTTCCGGGATACAACGGTTCGCCGGCCACGCCGATACCCAGCCCATGCACGGCCTGGGTCACCCAGCTTTCCGGCGACAGGATGATTTGCCAGGCATAAGTCCGGATCAACAAGTTGGTCCAGAATGGTATCACCACCAGCGTCAACGCGACGTTTTTCATCGTGTCGGACACCCGGGCGATGTAAAAAGCCAGCGGCGCCGCGGCGAGCAAACTCAGAGCGGCCGTGGCCCCGCCCAGCGCCAGGCTGCGCAGCAAAATCACCGGATAAAGCGCATCAAAGCCCAAATCGCCAAAACCGGCGAGGCGTTTGTAACTGTCGAAGGTAAAGTGCCATTCAATGCCCCCGTATTCTCCACGGGTGAGAAAACTGATGCCAGTCACGATCAGCAGAGGAACCAGCAGCAGCAGTGCCAGCCAAATGACCGCCGGGCCGCTGAACAGCGCGGAACGCCGCCAATGGCCGCCGCGGGACAATTGCTGGCCGAAGCGCACTTCCGGTTTGCGGGGGAGAGTTGGCGAGGGATCAATCATCGAGCAGAACCAGGGAGGATTCCGGGAGGTAACACAGGACATTTTTGCCAATGGCAAAGTGCGTATCGCCGGCCTTGGCATTCAGGGCCACGGAACTTAAAATGTGCTCGCCCGCGCGCAGCCGGTATTGCGTTTCCGCCCCGCTGTAAACCAGATCATCAATTTTCGCGGCAAAACAATTTTCGAAAGCCAGCTCGTCCTTCTTGGCCAGCCGGATTTTTTCGGGCCGGATCGCCACCGTGACCTTGCCATCGATTTTCAATCTGGCCCGGGCAATGGCGGTGTCCGGCGTGGCGGGCGGCAGAACCACTCTCAAGCTGCCCAAGGTGGAGCGGATGCTGAAATTCTTGCCATTCACGCTGGTCACGGCGCCTTCGATCAAATTGCAGGAGCCTAAAAATTGCGCCACAAAACGGGTGTTGGGCCGCTCATAGATTTCCTCGGCATTGTCGAGCTGTTCGATCTTGCCGGCGTTCATCACGGCAATGCGATCACTCATCACCAGCGCCTCCTCCTGGTCATGCGTCACGTAGATGAACGTGATGCCCAAGCGGCGCTGGAGATGATGCAATTCCACCTGCAATTGTTTGCGCAATTTCAAATCCAATGCGCCCAGCGGTTCGTCGAGCAGCAACACCGCCGGTTCATTGACCAGCGCCCGCGCCAGCGCCACGCGTTGTTTCTGGCCGCCGGACAACTGTCCGGGGCGGCGGGCTTTGAGTTCGCTGATTTGCACCAACGCCATCGACCGCTCGACCCGTTCGGTAATTTGCGCGGCGGGCACCTTTTTCATCCGCAACCCGAAGGCGACATTCTCCCAGACACTCATGTGCGGAAATAAGGCGTAAGATTGGAACACGGTGTTCACCGGCCGCTTGTGGGCGGGAATTTCCTCCGCGTCGGTTCCACTGATGATCAGCGTTCCGGCGTCGGGCATATCCAGTCCGGCGATGATGCGGAGCAACGTGGTTTTGCCGCATCCGGAAGGCCCCAGTAATGAAAAAAATTCGCCTTTGCGGATGGTGACCGAGACATTATCGAGCGCTTTGACCGTGCCGAATTGCCGCACCAAGCCGCGCGCTTCAATGGCCGTTTCGATGGGTGGCGTGGTTTGCGAGGTCAAACTTTCACTTTGCACGGGCATTCGTGTAACAAATTTGTGACAGCAGGTGAATAGTAAATTATAAATTCTGCGAGTTGGCAGAGAAAAATCCGATCCAGCCTAATATCGGGCAGTTTTCCGGAAATGCGGATAAGCAGGGTTTCGCCGGCGCGTGGACTGGGGGCAACCCACTCAAAAAAGTTTCAATCGAAAATGGGAAATCCATTGTTCGCCAAACCAGTTCTCGAAGCGTTGTTCTGCGGGCCGCCTTTTCACAAGGAACGACAGGTGTTTTCAGCACACGTCCAGCTCACATTTCGGGTGGATCAAAGCGATAACACCCAGGTATTTAGCAAGCCAGAAAGACCAATCTTGGCGGCGATTGAAGGAATTGGCTATTTCGCTAATCCGGCTCTGCTCGGCGTCAGGCGCCTCCATTGTTCGTAATTTCAGGCAGTAAATTCAGTGTTTCCGAGGGAGCGCGCTTTCAATCTCCGCCAGCGAAACCCCAAGCACGGAACGGGCGACAGCGTCGAGGCTGGCTTTGGCCCCGCTAAGATGAATCGTGCGGTGGGTGTGCTCCAGGCTGACGCCGGGCGCCAGCGCCGCCGCCGGTGAGGACGATTCCATTTCATAGAATGGCCCCAGCGGTTTGGCTCCCGGTGAAGGCGGACCATCGTTATAACTGTTCAACGCATCGCCGCCAAAGGGATGGTCCTGAATTTTCCACAGCGAGTTGACGTAATCCGTCACGTCCTTCGGCTGGGAAAACTGAACGATGGTCAAAACCTGGTTGGCGGCGTCGTAGCTGCCCAGCACAGCTTTGCTGCGTTTGGGATTGATGCCAATCTTGCTGCGAAACTGGCCGTCGCCGCAAAAGTAAATGACGTTGTCCTTTACCGTCAACCGGTCCGGCGGGATGCTCCCAAAATAATCCGAGGTCAGCCGGGTGCCGAGTTCCGACTCCGGCCCGCCTTGGATCGGCACCACAATCGTGGTGCTGGGCGAGGGGTTGAATTGCCCCAGAATCCAGATGGAAATCAGACCGGTTTCCTTGGTCCAAGCCTGGGAGCCGGCATTGCTGATTTTGTTGACGGATTCGTAGGCCACCAAATTCACCCGGGGCACCGGCTTGAGGTGCAGGCTTTGCCAGGCCTGAAAAGTGGAAAGCAACTTGACCGCGCGATCAACTTTCACCTCGAACGTCGTTCCCGCATAGTTCGTCAGCGCAAATTGCGCATTGAAATCCAGCGTAGTCCCGGTGCGCCGCACAACGTTGTATGGCCGGGTATCGATGGGCGCCGGCGTCTGCCAATGTTTCAAATCAAAAGGAGCGTCCTTGGCAAAAAAGAGCGCGAATTGCCCGCCTTCGGGCCCAACCCAAAAACGGTCCTCGCCGCCAAAGGCGTTCATGTGCGGTTGCAATTTGCCCGAAGCGATCAAATCACGGTTAATCCAGCCAAAGCTTGCCCCATTCGTGCCGGCTGCCGTGCTGGTCAGCACCCGCCCCTGCCAGACCGGTGCCACCACGATCTGCGCTTTGTCTGCCTTGTCACTCAAAACCAGCACGTCGGTGTGCTGTTTGAGAAACGCGACATCGTCGCCAAAGGTGGCCCCGAAGCTGCCAACAGCCGTTCCGGCTAAAGCGGACGCAAGCACGCCCACGAATCGTAATTTCATAAACACTTTAACGGGTTGAATTTTAAGGACGCCGGGATTTCAACGGCATACTAGTAGGCGACGACTGAGCGCGCCAAACAATATTTAGTCATCAATTCACGGACTGGTCGGAAGGCATTTGAACACCGCCACCGTCGCGTATCCGGCTTGCTCCAACACGGTCGCCAATGTGTGGTTGTGCGCCAGCGCCTTGGTGAGTTGATCATGCGGTTTCGCATCAAGCGGGTTGATTGGATTAAAAATCACTGGCTTCCAACGGGGTCGGGCCGGTTGGTTTTATTTACTCTGGCGCGGCGCCTCGCCAAAGGCCGCCGGATTGTCCGGGGCGGAGTCGTTGGCGTCCGAGCGCAATTGTTTTACTTCTCCCATCAGGTGAGCCTGCACTTCGGCATAAGCTGGATCGTCAAACACACTTTTCATTTCGCCGGGATCTTTTTGGCGGTCAAAAAGCTCCCAGTAATCGTTGGGAATGGCGGCGATGGAGTAGGGACCGGTGCCGCCGTCGCTGACCGATGGTTTGTAAAAATGAGCCAGCGTGTAGCGCCCGGTAATAAGGCCGTAATGCGGGCGAACACGGTGCTGGTCGGGGTATTCATAGTAATGGTAATAGCACGCTTTGCGCCAGTCGGCAGGCGTTTCACCTTGGAGCAACGGCAGGAGGCTGCGTCCTTGCATCCGGTCGGGAATGGATTGTCCGGCGGCGGCCAGCAGCGTTTCGGCAATGTCAATGTTCGCGACCAGATCGGTGTTGATGCTACCGGGCCGGATGACGCCCGGCCAGCGAATCAGAAGCGGGGTGCGGGCGGACTCCTGGAAAATCCAGCGCTTGTCAAACCAACCATGCTCGCCTAGGAAGAAGCCTTGGTCGGAGGAGTATATCACGATGGTATTGGTGGCCAGGCCGGTGTCGTCCAGATATTTCAAAAGCCGGCCCACGTTGTCGTCCACGCCTTTGACGCACCCCAGATAATCGTGCATGAAACGGTTGTATTTCCATTCGATCAAGGCATGGCCCGTGGGTTTTTCCGCTGCAAAGACCGCGTTGCGTGGCGCGTAATAGGCATTCCAGATTTGTTTCTGTTCCGGATTCAAATCCGCTGGCGGGGTGAGTTTGTTATCAGACTTCAATTCCATGGTTGTCTGAATGGTCATGTTTTGGTCGTGCTCGGCCAGGCCGCGCCCGGCATAATCGTCGAACAATGTGTCCGGCAGCGGGTATTGGCGGTCATGATCGAAATTCAAATCGCGCAACGCGGGCTGCCAGTTACGATGCGGCGCCTTCTGCCAGCAGAGCAGCAGGAATGGCTTGGAGGGATCGCGATGTTTCAGCCAGTTCAGCGAATCATCGGTGACAAGGTCCGTGGCGTAGCCCGAATTTTTCACGCGCTCGCCGTTGCGGATGGTTGGCGGGTTGTAATAGACGCCCTGGCCGATGAATATGTTCCAATAATCGAATCCCGTCGGGTTGCTGACCAAATGCCATTTGCCAATCACCGCCGTCTGGTAGCCGGCCTTTTGCAGCAGCTTGGGAAAGGTGATTTGTGAGCCGTCGAAACGACTGTTGTAGTTGTTGTAAAATCCGTTGATGTGGCTGTAGGTGCCGGTCAGAAAACAGGCCCGGCTCGGCCCACAAAGCGAATTGGGCACCAGGCAGGCATCAAACCGCATTCCCTCCGCCGCCAGCCGGTCAATGTTGGGCGTCTGAATCAAATGCCGCTGCTCGCCATAGGCGCTGATGGCTTGCCAGGCGTGGTCGTCCGCAAGAATGAACAGGATGTTTGGCTGCGTGGCCGGTTGCGCCACGGCGGAGAGACCCAGGGCTGAAGTCAACCCAATCAGTCCAGACGCGCGCAGACTCGGGGGAATAAATATGCGGATCATAGGCTGGTAATAAATTTTGACCGCAGCCAATTCAAGCAATTATAGCAATTAACAATAAGATAGGCACATGTTGGCGATAAAAAGGAAAGGGTTGGCGGCGGTGGGCAGGTGTTTGCGGAGGGCGGTCTTGAAGGTGGCCCAGAGATGTT
>JAKALA010000063.1 GCA_021813325.1 bacterium
CTTTGATCTCTCGACTCATGTTCATCGGCACCGGCTTTTTCCGGTGTCTTTTTCCCATGAGTCAACGACCCCTTTCGGCCCCTCAGCCGAAAACTTCCCCGGTGTCTTTTAATTTGATGCAACGCGTAGTGTGATGTAGCCTAACGCTTGGCTTGACCTTTGCCGTTAAATCTCCATCATGCGTAGCCCGGCAAATTCCGCCGTCTTTCCCCTTCGCGCTCAATTGACGCGACTGGTATATTTGACGACTGTGAATGACACGGTTATTTACGATATGCAGCACATTAGAAACATCGCCATCATCGCGCATGTGGACCATGGCAAAACCACCCTTGTGGACTGCCTGCTCAAACAATCCGGCACGTTCCGCGCCAACCAAGCCGAAACCCAGGTCGAGCGCCTGATGGACTCGATGGACCTCGAAAAGGAAAAGGGCATCACCATCCGCGCCAAAAACGCCGCGTTCAAATACCACAATTACCACATCAACATCGTGGACACGCCCGGCCACGCGGATTTCGGCGGCGAGGTGGAACGCATCATGAACATGATCGACGGTGTGCTGTTGGTGGTGGACTCAGCCGAAGGTCCACAAGCGCAAACGCGATTCGTGCTGCGCAAGGCGTTGGAAGCCGGGGCCAAGCCGATTGTGGTCATCAACAAGATTGACCGCGACAACGCGAACCCGAAGAAGGTGCTCGACCAGGTTTTTGAACTTTTCGTTTCCCTCAACGCCACCGATGAGCAGCTTGATTTTCCGTTCATTTACTGCTCGGCCAAGCAGGGTTATGCCAAGATGGAGCTGGAACACACCAGCGGCACCATGGAGCCGCTGTTCGAGGCGATCGTAAAGCACATTCCCCCGCCGCGCGCCAAAGCCGGCGATGGCTTTCAATTGCTCGTGGCGAACCTGGATTATTCCGATTACCTCGGTCGTATCGCCTTCGGTAAAATCGTGGAAGGCAAGGTCAAGGTTGGCGATCCCGCCATCTGCCGTCATGGCGATGGCCGCGTCTCCAAGAACAAGATCACCATGCTCTACCATTTCGAAGGCATGAAACGCATCGAGATCCAGGAGGCGCACGCCGGCGACATCGTGGGCGTGACAGGCTTCGAAGATGTGTTCATCGGCGAGACGATTTGCGACAGCGACGCACGCCCCGCGCTGCCCTACATCCCGATTGATCCGCCGACGATTCAGATGGAATTTGCCGTGAACGACGGCCCGCTCGCCGGCCAGGACGGCAAGCTGGTCACCGCGCGCCACATCTGGGATCGTTTAGTGAAGGAAATTCGCACCAACGTCGCCCTGCGTATTGCGCAAACAAGCGACCCGAAAATTTTTGCTGTCAGCGGCCGCGGCGAAATGCAGATCGCCATTCTCGTCGAACAGATGCGACGCGAAGGCCACGAAGTGCTCGTATCGCGCCCCGAAGTGCTTTGGAAGAAAGGCCCGAACGGCGAATTGCTGGAGCCGATCGAAAAGTTATTCGTTGAAATCCCCAACGATTGCCTTGGCAACATCATGGAAAACCTTTCCGGCCGCAAGGCGCAGATCACCAACATGGCCCACGTCGGCAATCAGGTTTCCGTCGAGGCACTTGTGCCTATGCGCGGCTTGATTGGATTTGAAACCGACTTGGTGAACTCCACCAAAGGCATGGGCGTGATGAGCCATTTGTTCCATGAATATGGCCCCGACTGCGGCGAAATTGCTGCGCGCAAAAACGGTTCGCTCGTCTCCATGGACGCCGGCGAAGCCACCAGCTACGCACTCAACATGGTGCAGGAGCGCGGCCGCCTGATGATCGAACCAGGCGACAACGTTTACGTCGGCATGATCGTCGGTGAAAACGCCCGCGAAAATGACATCCCGGTAAACCCGGTGAAGGAAAAACGCCTTACCAACATGCGTTCACAAGGTGACGGCAAGGGTATTCAGCTCGCGCCTCCGATGAAACTCTCGTTGGAACGTGCGCTCGAATACATTGACGTGGATGAATACGTGGAAGCCACGCCCAAGAACCTGCGCCTGCGTAAAAAAATTCTGGATGAAAACCAACGCAAACGTTCAGAAAAATCCCGCGTGCTGAAGTTCATCCCGGAATAATCACAACCGATTATTTTATTGGCATAAAGGCGCAGCCTCCGGGTTGCGCCTTTTGCCTTTCACTATCATTGACCTGATGCCATGGTGCGCGGGCAGGGAAATTTCACGCAAGCGCAGCCGCGGCGTTTGCAACACAGGTCGGGGCCTGCTTTAAGCACTGCATCACCAGCGCCTCAATTGTTGGCAATGCAGCTTGCACCACTGGGGAAAGCTCCATGGTTAACGATCCCAAGTCGCCGATGGAAATTGTAATCAAATCAACTTTGGGCAAATCCCCCAGCAAGGCGGCGGTTTCGATCAAATCCTTTAGGCCGATGTCGTGAGCCGTAAGCGATGGTGGAAAATCACTGGCGAAGCGCGGCCGAATCAGTGACACCGTGCCAATGGCTTTTTCATCGGTTGCGGCGTCGATGAGAATGATATGCTGCCGGCCACGAAACAAGCCCAGCAAATGAAACCCGCCGGTGCCGCCGTCCACCAGTTCCGCGCGCTGATCAAATCCATTTTTTTCGAGACGGCGAATGGCGGCTACCCCAACGCCTTCATCGCCCATCAGCAGATTGCCGACGCCCAAGATTAAGGGTTTCTGACTGTCAGCAGCGAAATTCATTTTGGGTCTCCCGGCTTGGACGGTTCGTTTTTGAGCGTGGGGTGATATTCCTTTTCAATAAATTTCCAACCACTGCCCATGGAAGAAATTTCGCCACGGCCCTCGACATAATCGTGATAAAACACGATGTAAACGTGAACCATGGCAAACAGAATAAAGAACCACATGAAGGCATGGTGCCACTGGCGCACGGCGAAATCGCCGCCCATCAGCGGCACGATCCAGGCGAACAGTTTGGGAAACCACGAGGTGCTCATGGCCGCGTAAAGACCAAAGCCGGTGATGCACTGAAACAGAAAGGCGAGAAACGTCATGAAGTAAGTGAAACCGGCGACGGCGTTGTGCCCGATGGTTTCAATGGGTTTATTGTCAGCCTGCAACACGTCCACCGCGATGACCTGCTTGATTTCTTTCCACTGTTTTTTCCGGTAGGGAATGAAGTTTTTCCAGTTCGCGTAATGATTGCCCACAAACCCCCAATAAATGCGGAATAGGAAATTAAAAAAGAAGATGTAAGCGGCCACAAAATGAATGAAGCGCACGGTGCCAAACCAATAGGAAAATGACGCTTCAGAGGCGCGTTGAATGGCCAGCGGAGCACCAATGAGATAGCCGGTCACACAAAGCACTCCCAAACTCAGGGCGTTGAGCCAGTGATAAAAGCGGACGGGAATTTCCCAGACATAAACTCGGCCGAGCGTGGTTTTTTGCATATTGCCTCCTTAGCCACCAACGGTGACGCGGTTGAGTGTGCGGCCTTGCGGGTCGTAGAGATGCACAGCGCAGGCCAGGCACGGGTCAAAGGAATGAATGGTGCGGATAATCTCCAGCGGTTTGTCCGCGTCGGCCACCGGCGTGCCGATCAGCGAGGATTCGTAGGCCGAGCGTTGACCTTGTCCATCGCGCGGCGAGGCGTTCCAAGTGGAAGGCACCACGAGCTGATAATTGGCAATCTTCATGTCTTCGATGACGATCCAGTGCGCCAGGGCCCCGCGCGGGGCTTCACTCATTCCCACACCCTTGGCCTGCTTGGGCCAGGTTTCCGGCTCCCATTTTTCGTTGTTAAAGGTGCGGGAATCGCCGTTTTTAATGTTGGCCAGCAGATCGCTGTAAAATTCCTGCGACCATTGTGCCACCAGGTAGGTTTCAATGCCGCGCGCGGCGGTGCGGCCCAGCGTGGAGAACAGCGCCTCAACCGGGACATCCAATTTTTTCAGCACCATGTTTACGGCTTCCTGGATGTCTTTGCGGCCGGCACCGTAGCCGACGAGCATCCGCGAAAGCGGCCCCACTTCCATGGCGTGATTATTCCAGCGGGGCGTCTTTAGCCAGGAATATTTGCCGTCCACGTTCAATTGGTCGTAGGGAGGCCTCGGCCCGGTGTAATTAAACTTCGTTTCGCCATCCCACGGATGCTTGGCAGCGCTGTCGCCGTCAGAATATTGATACCAGGAATGCGCGATGGATTCTTTGACCTGCTGGGGATCGTGGGCATCCACCTCATGTATTTTGGAGAGGTCGCGATCCAGAATGGCGCCGCGCACAAATTTAAATTTACCGGGATCGCCAAAACCATTGGTCGGCAGGTCGCCGTAACACAGGTAATTTTTCAATCCGCCGCCAATGGCGCCCCAGTCCTTGTAGAACGAGGCGATGGCGAGCAGATCAGGGATATAAACCTGTTCCACGAAAGTTTTCGCATCGGCCAGCAGTTTGCCAACGTAGGCGAGCCGTTCGGCGTTGATGGCATTGGCGGCATCAATGTTGAGCGAACAGGGCACCCCGCCCACGAGGTAATTCGGATGCGGATTTTTCCCACCGAAGATGGTGTGAACCTTGACGATTTCCTTCTGCCATTCGAGCGCTTCCAGATAATGCGCCACGCCCAGCAAATTCGCCTCGGGCGGCAATTTCATGGCCGGGTGCCCCCAATAGCCATTGGCGAAGATGCCCAACTGCCCGCTTTCGACAAATTTTTTAATGCGGTTTTGAACGTCGGAGAAGTAGCCGAATGAGCTTTTCGGCCAGTCGGAAAGGCTTTGAGCGAGTTGCGCGGTGGCTTTGGGATCGGCCTTGAGAGCGCTAACCACATCCACCCAATCCAGGGCGTGCAAATGGTAAAAATGAACGACGTGATCCTGCATGTATTGCGCGCAGAACATCAGGTTGCGGATGATTTCGGCATTCGGGGGAATGACTATGCCCAAGGCGTCTTCCACGGAACGAACGGAAGCGAGCGCATGCACGGTGGTGCAGACGCCACAGGTGCGTTCGGCAAATGCCCACGCATCCCGCGGGTCGCGGCCGCGCAAAATAAGCTCCAGTCCGCGCACCATGGTGCCGGCGCTAAAAGCGTCGGTCACAAAGCCGTCCTTGACTTCCACTTCCACGCGAAGGTGCCCTTCAATGCGGGTGACGGGATCAATAACAATTCGTTTGGCAGCCATAAAAGTGTTTATGCAAAGAGGTTCAGGTTGATTGGTTTAGGAGCCGCCTTGCTCAGCCCGCCCGTCCTTGACGTTTTCCGCTGTGGCTTTTTCTTCCTCGATCAGATGACGTTTCCGGATATTGGTCGAGATCGCGTGCGCGGCGATGCCCACCGCCGTGGCGGCACCCACCGCAACGCCCACTTTGTCCGCCGTGGTTTCAATGCCAAAGCCGGGGAACGAAGGCAGGTGCCGGTAAAACGGGCCGTTGTCCCAGAAATTCCCCTCACTGCAACCAATGCACCCGTGGCCGGATTGAATCGGAAAACTGACGCCGCCATTCCAACGCATCACGCCACAGGCGTTATAGGTCACCGGCCCGCGACAGCCCATCTTGTAAAGGCAATAGCCGCGTTTGGCATTTTCGTCGTCGAAGGAATTGACGAACAGCCCGGCATCGTAGTTGGGGCGACGATAACAGGTGTCATGAACGCGCCGGGAATAAAACGCCATGGGCCGGCCCAGCCCGTCCAACTGGGGAATCCGGTCAAACGCCAGCAAATGCACGATGGTGCCGGTCATCACTTCGGCAATCGGCGGGCAGCCCGGCACCTTGATGATGGGCACGCCGGAAATCAACTCGTGAATGGGCGTTGCCTTGGTCGGATTCGGCTTGGCGGCTTGCACGCAGCCGTTGCAGGCGCAACTGCCCCAGCAAATCAGGGCCTTGGCGCCCGCCGCCGCTTCCTGCACAATGTCCAACGCGGTGCGTCCCCCGATGCAACAGTGGATGCCGCCATCCGCCGTCGGCACCGAGCCTTCGACCAACATTAAATACTGGCCTTTATATTTGGTCATGGTGTCGCGCAAAGCCTCCTCAGCCTGCTTGCCCGAACCCGCCATCAAAGTCTCGGTGTAATCCAGGGAAATTTTATCCAGCACAATGTCCGCCACCACGGGATGCGACGAGCGGATAAACGATTCCGAACAACAGGTGCATTCCTGAAAATGGAACCACAACACCGGCAACCGGGGTTGGGTCTCCAGAGCTTTGGTGACTTGGGCCACGGCACTGACAGGCAGGCCCAGCATGGCCGTCATCCAGGCGCACGCGGTCAGAAAATCGCGCCGGGAGACGCCTTTGGACTGTGCATGCTCCCAGATGGTTGGTCGAGATGGAGTTGGCATAGAACGCGGGTTGGTTAGATTGGGTAATTTTTGAATTCACAATGACTTTCTGCCTGTGCGCCCAAATTAACCAAACCTAAATGGTGATTTTGACGACAAATCTTGCCCGGTCTCATGACCAAAATAAGGCAAGCCATGAACTACAAGTAATCAGGCGGGCCTGGAAAGCCCTCAAGATTCAAGGGGGAAATTGGCGTTCCATGTCACCCGGATAGCCGGAAAGAGCCACCCTATCGCCGCCTGAAGGCAGTGCAGAACGCAAAGACGACCCGGCAGACGGTTGCCCGCAACCACATCCAAATTTTGGCACCGCATTAATCGGCCTCTAAATTGGCGATTTCCAGGAAGCCGTTTAGCTGTTTCAAGCGTGTGGGATGGCGCATCTTGCGCAGGGCTTTGGCTTCAATCTGGCGAATCCGCTCACGCGTGACGCGAAATTGCTGGCCGACTTCTTCCAGCGTCCGCGCATTGCCATCGCCAAGACCAAAGCGCAGTTCCAACACTTGGCGCTCGCGCTCGGTCAGGCTGCCCAACACATCGCTCATGCGGTCTTTCAACAGACTGAAGCTCGTGATGTCCAACGGATTTTCGGCCGCTTTGTCCTCGATGAAATCGCCAAAACTGGCTTCGTCTCCATCACCCACGGGCGATTGCAAGGAAACCGGCTGTTGCGACATTTTTAAAATGGAGCGCACGCGGAACACGGGAATTTGCATTTCATCGGCGATTTCTTCCGGCGTGGATTCCCGGCCCAATTCCTGAAACAACTTCTTTTGCGCCCGCAGCAGCTTGTTGATGATTTCAATCATGTGCACGGGAATGCGAATGGTGCGGGCCTGGTCGGCGATGCTGCGCGTGATGGCCTGGCGAATCCACCAAGTGGCGTAAGTGGAGAACTTGTAGCCGCGCCGGTATTCGAATTTTTCCACGGCTTTCATCAGGCCCATGTTGCCTTCCTGGATCAAATCGAGGAACGACAGCCCGCGATTGGTGTATTTTTTGGCGATGGAAATGACCAGGCGCAAGTTGGCTTCCACCATCTCCGTCTTGGCCTGCAGCGCCCGGGCGGCCGCATCGCGCAAATGGTCAAAGCTTTGGATGAAATCGTCCGCCGGCATGCGCACGAATTCCTCCAACGCGCGGATTTTTTGCAATTCGGCCTCCACCAGATGTTTTTGGGCGGAGGATTCCCGCTGGTTTTGGGCCTCGGAGAGCGCCCCCATGCTGTATTGCAGCTTGTCGTATATGTTTTCGGCCACGAGCGCGATTTCTTCGTTTACCTTCTGTTTGAAGCCGAACTTTGGAAACATCCCCTTGAGCTTTTTATCCAGCTTCAAAAACTCCTCATGTTCCCGGGTGCGTTTGGCATGTTGCTGGGAATCGCGCCAATGATTGAAATGCTGGTCCACTTCGGCATCCAGCTCGCGCAATTTGACGGCGAGCTGCGACAATTTCTTCAGGTGCGTTTCGCGGCTGGCGACCTGCTTGTCCAGCACCACGCGATCAAAGCGTTCACGCGGCGGATCGGCCAGAAGCTTCTCGGCAATGGCTATGTGCTCCTTGGCGCAGAAACCAAAGCTGTAAACGATTTTGCAAAGCTCTTCCTCGGCCTCTTCCGTGCGCTTGGAAATGGCGACCTCCTGCTCGCGCGTGAGCAACGGCACGGCTCCCATCTGCTTGAGATACATCCGCACCGGATCGTCGAGGGAATCAAGATGGCGGGATTCGTTTTCTTCGTCATCCTCTCCGGCTTTGACGTTGTCCACCTCGGCGGGATCCACAATTTCAATTTCCAGCTCCCGCAGTTTGGCCAGGACTTCATCCAACTGTTCCGCCGTGGACTGCTGTTCGGGCAACGCGTCGCTGATGTCGTTAAAGGTCAGATGCCCCTGCTCCTGCGCCAGCCGAATCAATTCTTTGATTTTATCGGCCAGTTCCGTGGCCGGTGCGGCCGGCACGGCGGATGCAGCGAGGGAAATGGCCGGGGAATTGGCGCCGTTGTCCGATGCGTTATTGCGAAGCTTGGTTTTGGGCATACTTGCTGCACTGCCGCCCGTAAAACTGGATCAGGCAGCGGCGCGAATATGAAAAGTGGCGGCGGCTACGTCAAGCGGCGAAACACGAGGCCTTCACTTTTTTTTATGGATCCAAAGTCCCCGGGTTTCCAGATGCGGCAAAATCATGGCGATCGTGCGTTCCACGGCCCCGTGGTTTTCGGCGACCACTTCCCTGGCGGCCCGGCCCAGGGCTTCGCGTTGTGGCGGGCTGGCCAGCAGCTCGCCAAATGTTCGTTCCAGTTCCGCCGCATTTTTGACCTGCACCATCGCCCGGCGTGAAATGAACGCCCGGGTAATGTCCGAAAAATTCTGCATATTGGGGCCAACCACAATGGCTTTGCCCTGCGCGGCCGGCTCGATCGGATTCTGCCCGCCAACGGCGGTCAAACTCTTCCCGACAAAAACCACCGCGGCCGGTTCGTAGAAAAATCTCAATTCGCCCGTGGTGTTGACCACCAGACAGTTCACCGCGCCGGGGGACAGTTGGGTGCTGGAGGAAATCTCACTGCGGAGGAAAAATTTGACGTTCCGCGCCTTCAACTTCTGCGCGAGATCCCGGCACCGTTCGAAGTGCCGCGGCACCACAATTAAAAACAGGTTGGGGAATTTTTGGCGCAACCGCTGCGCCATGTCGGTGAGCCGCACTTCCTCGCCATCATGCGTGCTGCCGGCCACAACAATCAAAGCGTCGTCCGACACGCCGATTTGCCGCAACAGCCCGCGCACGTTTAGGGAGTGGGTTTCGGCGAATTTGGCCGCGTCAAATTTCAGGTTGCCAACCACTTGAACCGCTTCCGGCCGGCACCCCACCTCCCGCAACCGCCGCGCCGCCTCCTCGCTTTGACAGCCCACCCCGGTAAATGCGGCAAAAAGCTGCCGGAAAAGGAAGCCGAACCGTTTGTAACGCGGAAAGGAGCGGTTCGACAAACGGGCGTTCACCAAGAACAGCGGAATTCGCAACGCCTGCGCCCGCCAGATAAAGTTGGGCCAGATTTCCGCCTCCACCAGAATGATCGCCTCGGGATTGATCGTGGCCATCGCCCGCGAAACATTCTTCTTCCGGTCCACCGGATAATAGATTTTGCTGATGCGCTGCGGGAGCCGGCGCCGGAGTTCCGCCATGCCGGTGGTGGTGGTGCAGGAAACCACGAGTTTGGCATTCGGCAGACGTTCTTCCAGCCCCTGGATGAGTTGGAGACAAAGGTTCACTTCGCCCACACTCACCGCGTGAATCCAGATAATGTGACGGTTGGTAAGCGCCTGCTTTAGCGCCGGTTCATAAGTGCCAAAGCGCTGGGCAAAGTTGTGCCGCCAGTTGCCGCGGCGATGCAACCGCCAGAAATAGTATGGCGAAGCCAACCAAAAAAAGACTTGAAACAGGATGTTATACAGTGTGCGCACTTTGAATCCCTTGGGCCGCGGATTTCGACCGGCGGTGACGCGGGATTGTTTCAAAACTGTCACCGGATTTCAACCTGGAAAAATAGTAACCAAACGGTTATCTCCATCCCGATCTTCCCCGCCTTGCCCGTTGATTTCCTTCAACGAACGCAAACCCTGTAATCAATTTGCTGACAGCCATTTTTTCCTGTATCGGCGAAATCCAAATGCCGTCCGGTTCGGACAAGTGGCGAACGTCATCGGACTGCCCAGCCATGGTTGACCGCCGGCTTGACGTCATTCGCATTCGCTGCGACTGTTCCGGTCGCTTGCCGCAAAATTCAACAGTCAAGGCGACGAGCCGTCAGTTCGCTGAAATCGCATCGACTCCCGCTGGACGCCTGCTGGCCCGGCGAGTGGAGCAAGGGGGAGCTTTGATTTTCGCCGGCGTCACCAGCTCCGCCCGGCCGTTCATGGCGGCACTGTTGCAAACTCTTTTTCCCAGAAAATCGCTGGTGGTGGTGACGGAAAACCTCAAAGCCCAAGAAAGCTTCCAGCAGGATTTGGAAACCTGGCTCGCGGCCCTGGCCAATCAAAGCTCGTCGGCAGTGTTATTTTATCCGGCTTGGGAAGTGTTTCCCCATGAAGGCAAACTCCCGCATGCCGATGCCATCAGCGACCGGCTGCAAACCTTGGTCGCGCTCTCGCCCAATCAATCCGGCGATCCCCTGCCCGCCGCAATCATCGTGACCAGCGTGACCGCGCTGATGCAAAAAACGTTTGCTCCTGGCGCGCTCCAACATCGCACCCGCCGGCTGCGGCGCGGCGACCGCATCGAGCCGCTGGATTTGATCGAATGGCTGGAAGCCCAAGGTTACGAGCCGGAAGCGCAAATATCCCAGAAAGGCGAAATCGCCATGCGCGGCGGCATTGTGGATGTTTTTCCGCCAACCAGCGACTGGCCGGTGCGTCTGGAATTCTTTGGCGACGAGCTCGAATCTTTGCGCGCATTTGATCCGCAAACCCAGGTTTCACGCCAAGAAGTCGCTGAGGTTGTCATTCCGCCTGCGGGCGAACTGGGCATGTTAAAACAAACATTCAGCAGTCCCAAACCCGCGCCAAATGAAACGCCGGAGGAGCCTGTGGAAGGTTTTGCTTCATTATTGGAACATTTGCCCGCCGGAACCATTTTCCTGATGAGCGATGGCGCGGTGCTGGCCGAACACGCCGGAAGTTATGCCGCTCAAATTCCCGCAGACGATCTGTTTTTCATCGCCTGGCCGGATTTTCTCCACCAATTGGCCCAACGTGAGTTCACATCCGTGGAGCTTGCCGATGCGAGTGACCCCTCAATTGATCAGACTGCGGAAACCCTCGCTTTCCAATCGCTGGATGCGTTTCGTCCGCTGGCGGAACGCGCGCCGGAGCCGGCCGTTGCCGAGGCGCAGCGCCGCGAATTTTTCCAGCAAATTCACCGTTGGCTGCGGCAGGATTACGCGGCCCATGTGTTCTGCAACAACGATGGCGAGCGCCAGCGTTTTGAAGAAATCTGGAACGAACTCGGCTTTGCCAGCGCGGCCATTGCGGCTGAACCCAACACCAATTCCAGCCTCGTGGTTCCCGAAATTCACCTGGGATCGCTGGCGCGCGGATTCATTTGTGAAGCGTTAAAACTGGTGGTCATTACCGACGCCGAAATTTTCGGGCGCTACAAAGTGCAGCGTCCGCGTCGGTTGAAATCGGCGCATGCGCTCGCCGCGCGTTCCGCGCTCGACATTGATTTTACGGATTTGGCAGACGGCGACCTGGTGGTGCATCTCCAGCATGGCATTGGCCGCTATCTGGGTTTAATGCGTCTGCCGGCCAGCCCGGGCAAAGGTGCCGAGGCAAATCCGCCGGCTGAAACCGAGTGTCTGGTGATCGAATACGCGCCCAGCGGCGATGCCGTGGAGCCGCCTAAACTCTACGTGCCCGTCAGCGAAGCCCATCTGGTCAGCAAATATGTCGGCGTGGGCAAGGCGCATCCGCCATTGAGCACGCTCGGCGGCACGCGGTGGGCCAAGGCCAAGGAGCAGACGGAAAAAGCGGTTCGCGACATTGCGGCGGAAATGTTGCGGATTCAGGCCGTGCGCGAAACCCAGCCCGGTCATCCCTGCAAACCCGACACGCAATGGCAGCGTGAATTTGAAAGCGCCTTCATTTACGAGGAAACGGCCGACCAGTTGAAAGCCATTGCCGAAACCAAAGCCGATCAGGAACGGCCCAAGCCCATGGATCGTTTGATTTGCGGGGACGTGGGCTTTGGCAAAACCGAAGTGGCCATTCGCGCAGCGTTCAAAACCGTCATGGATGGCAAACAGGTGGCGATTCTGGTGCCAACGACCGTGCTGGCGCAGCAGCATTTCAATAATTTCCGCGAACGCATGGCGGATTATCCGGTGCGGGTGGAATTACTCTCGCGTTTTCGCACCAAACGCGAACAGACCAAAGCCATCAAAGATCTCGCGGCCGGCGCGGTGGACATTGTCATCGGCACGCACCGCATTGTGCAGGACGATATTGGGTTTAAGGATTTGGGGCTGGTGGTGATCGACGAGGAACAACGCTTTGGCGTTTTGCACAAGGAAAAGTTCAAGCGCCTCCGGACCATGGTGGATGTGTTGACGTTGAGCGCCACCCCGATTCCGCGCACGCTTTACCTGGCGCTGACGGGCGCGCGCGACCTGAGCACCATCCAAACGCCGCCGCATGATCGCCTGCCGGTGGAGACCATTGCCGCGCCGTATGACGAGCGCACCATTCGCGACGCCATCCGGCGCGAGCTGAATCGAGGCGGACAAGTTTTCTTCCTGCATAACCGCGTCACCACGATTGAAACGGTTCATGCCAAATTGATCGAATTGGTTCCCGACGCGCGAATTGTGGTGGGCCACGGCCAGATGCACGCGGACGATTTGGAGGAAGTGATGACCCAATTCGTCAATGGCGAAGCGGACATTTTGCTGTCCACCACCATCATTGAGAGCGGCCTGGATATTCCTAATGCGAACACGATCATCATTGATCGCGCTGATCGCTTTGGGTTGAGCGAACTTTATCAGCTTCGGGGTCGGGTCGGGCGCTACAAGCATCAGGCTTACGCGTATCTGTTGCTGCCGCGTCATGCGCGTCTGCTGACCGATGTGCGCAAGCGCATCAGCGCCATGAAGCAATACTCCACGCTCGGCAGCGGCTTTAAAATTGCCATGCGCGACCTGGAAATCCGCGGGGCCGGCAATTTGCTGGGAGCCGAGCAAAGTGGTCACATCACCGCCGTCGGCTTTGACCTTTACTGCCAGTTGCTCAAGCAAAGCGTCAGCGCATTGAAGGGCGAAAAAGTGAAGCCTCGCGTCGAAGTGCGGGTGGCTCTGGATTTCCTCGGCGATACGGCCCAACTGCCGGAAAACTACGTGCCGGAGCCGCATCATCGGATTGAAATCTATCGCAAACTCGCGCAGGCCACCAACAAGCCGGCGCTGGATTCCCTGCAAAAAGAACTGCGCGACCGTTTTGGTCCGCTGCCGCCGGCATCAGAGCTGTTGCTGGCCGTGGCTGAATTGAAAATCCTTGCCAGCGATAAACAGGTCAGCAGCATTGAAGTCGAGGACGACAAATTGAAACTCATTCGCGCCGGCAACTTCATTCAGTTGGGCGGCAAATTTCCGCGCCTGACCAAGAAGGAGCCGAAAGCGCGGCTCAAAGAAATCAAACGGCTGTTGCTGGCAATTTAGGGAGTTCCAGCCGTCACCGTCCGCCATCCCCGCCCGACCAACTGGGATCGGAATCTTGAAGGATGGCGATCAACGGCCAAAACATGGCGATGACAATGCTGCCAGACAAATTTCCAAGAACGTCCGCGCCCGTTGTGCAAATCAGTTGGATGGAGCTTTTGTCCTCATGCGCAATCAAACCATCCAATCCTGCGTCGGCGCCCTCTTCACGCGGCGCGAGAGATGGATAGATCCGGCATAAGAGTTCATTGGCGCATAACTCGAAGGTGTTTCCGTCTTTGAGTTCGCGGAGCGCACGGCGGATTTGCCGCTATAGCGGATCACGAAGCATTCAAGCTCAATCATTAAATTTTCATTCTTGGCCGCCCCGGCAACGATGCGTTTGTCGAAGCCGATTTAAATCCGCGCATTCGCATTTTTGGCCAGCGTGGCAAGCGCTTCGCGTTCCTGCGGTTGCTTGATTGCGATCATAAATTCATCCACGGATGAACACCGATAAACACGGATTAAAGGACCGCGAAATACGCGGAAAACACGAACCAGATGGAGCCACGGAAGTTTCGCATATTTCGCGTGGTGCGCGGTTTGATGTTTTCAATTTCATCCGCAGCCCAAAGTTGGCGCCCAAGCTCATTCACCCCGCCGGGGCAAGCGGAGTGAACACCCACGGACGCAGGAAGTCACTGCGGCTTTGGGCGCGGGCGGAAGGCCTGGGCCGGCCCGTAAAAAACGACTCGCGGAATGCGTCGCTTCAAGGATACTGGCGGCATGCCCACGCGTTGCCCGCGATTCAGCCTTTTCTGGTTCATCGTCCTGACCAGCGGTTCCCTGCTTGCCGGAGACTGGCGCGACCGGCCGTTTGATTCGGACTGGCGCTTTTTGCGCGGCGACGCGCCGGGCGCGGAGCAGCGTTCGTTCGACGATTCGCATTGGCGCACGCTGGATGTGCCGCATGACTGGAGTATCGAGGATCTGCCGGTGGACGCGAAGCCGGTGCCGCAATTCGCCGCCGTCACGGGCCAATGGCGTTTTCATCCGGGCAACGAGGCGGACTGGAATTCGCCCGGGCTGGATGACCGCCAGTGGCAGGTGGTCACGCTGCCGGATAATTGGGAACATCATTCCAACTACACGAACGACTACGTTCACGGCTGGTTCCGCCGGCATCTGACCCTTCCCGCGGACTGCCGCAGTCGCGATTTCGACCTGTTGCTCGGCCGCATCGACGACGTGGATGAGGCTTGGCTGAACGGCGAACGCCTCGGCGGCACGGGATCCTTTCCGCCGAATTACCAAACGGCGTGGGACGTGGAACGGCGTTATCGCGTGCCCGCATCGCTGGTGCGGGGCGACGGTTCGGACGTGCTGGCGGTTCATGTTTTTGATGGCACGGGCAACGGCGGGCTTTGCACCGAGGGTGTGCCGGGCACCCGCATCGGCCCGTTTTCACCGGGTGAAAGCGCCAGCGGCCATTTCACCGGCTACACGGTCAACGGCATTGGCTGGTATCGGAAACATTTTGTGCTCCACGCGACCAACCAGCTCGTGGCGGTGCGGTTCGACGGCGTTTACATGAACTCCGAGCTGTGGCTCAACGGTCATCGGCTGGGTGAACATCCGCACGGCTACACCAGTTTTGAATTTGATCTCACGCCTTATCTGAATCCGCCCGGCCAGGAAAACGTGCTGGCGGTGTGCGTGCGCAATGAAGGGCGCAACAGCCGCTGGTATTCCGGCTCGGGCATCTATCGCCATGTCTGGCTGACGGAACGCGACCCGGTTCACATTCCCACATGGGGCGTGTTTGTCACGACCCCGGAAGTTTCTCCGGCGCAGGCACTGGTGAAAACAGCCGTGGACGTCAGCAACGCCACCGGCGAACAAACCTCCGTTCAGGTGCGCGCCACTCTCTGCGATGACCATGGAAAATGCCTGGGACGTTCCGAGGGCGCACTGCATTTGACCGCCGGCGAAACCCGCACGACCGAGCGGTTCATTGAAGTGGCTTCGCCCAAGTTATGGTCGCCGGATTCGCCGTCGTTGTATCTGGCCAAAGTGGAAGTCATCACCGCCGAAAGCACAAATGACGTTGTAGCCACAAGCTTCGGCATCCGGTCGATCACGGTGGACGCGAAAAACGGGTTTCAGTTGAACGGCAAAACCCTCAAGCTCCGGGGCGGCTGTGTTCATCATGACAACGGCCCGCTCGGCTCGACGGCCATCGACCGCGCCGAGGAGCGCAAAGTGGAGTTGCTCAAAGCCAATGGATTCAACGCGGTTCGCACCAGCCATAATCCGCCTTCGTCCGCGTTTTTGGAGGCGTGCGACCGGCTGGGTTTGGTGGTGATCGACGAGGCGTTCGACCAGTGGAACGAATCCAAGGAGCACAACGAGCAGGATTACCATCGGTTCTTCAAGGAATGGTCCGACCGCGACATCGCCGCCATGGTCTGCCGCGACCGCAATCATCCGTCGGTTGTTTTCTGGTCCATTGGCAACGAGATTCCGGAACAATTCCGCGACCACGATACGGCCCGCCGCCTGCGCGAAGACGTGTTGTCACACGACGGCACGCGGCCGATCACCCAGGCGATTTGCTCCGATTGGGGCGAGGTGAGCCGGAATTGGGACCAGCTCTCTGACCCGGCGTTTTCCCAACTGGATGTCGCGGGATACAATTATCTGCCGGAGAAATTTGAAACGGATCACGCGCGTCATCCGGATCGCGTCATGATGACAACCGAGTCGTATCCCAAAGCCTGCTTCGCCTACTGGTCCGCGGTGGAAAATCATTCTTACGTCATTGGCGACTTCGTCTGGACGGCGATGGATTATTTTGGCGAAGCCGGCATCGGACACAATTCGTTGAGCAATCAAAAAGACAGTTTTTTCATGGCATGGCCGTGGTTCAATGCCTGGTGCGGCGATCTGGACGTGTGCGGATTCAAGAAACCGCAATCGCTCTATCGCGACGTGGTCTGGCGGCGCAGCCCGATCGAAATGGTGGTGCATGCGCCGATCCCGCCCGGCATCACGGAAAATGTCAGCGGCTGGGGCTGGCCGGATGAAATGGCCAGCTGGAACTGGGCCGGTCACGAAGGCGAACCGTTGCAGGTGTCGGTTTTTTCCCGCTGCGAAAAGGTGCGGCTGGAGCTGAACGGCAAAGTCATCGGCGAAAAGGCCGTTTCCGCCGCCACCCAGCTTACGGCCCAGTTTAAAGTGCCGTATGCGCCGGGCGAACTGCGCGCCATCGGTCTCAACAACGGAAAAGCCGTGGCCACCACCCGTCTCAAAACGACGGGTTCACCCAGGAAAATCCGTTTAACCGCCGATCGCAAAAGCATCCATGCGAGCCGCCATGACCTGGCTTACGTGACGGTTGAAATTGTGGATGCCACAGGCCAGCGGGTGCCGGATGCGGCAATCCCGGTGCATTTTTTGGTGAGCGGCGCCGGAGAACTGGCGGCCCAGGGCAGTGCCACGCCGAATGATCCGGCCAGTTTTCGCGTGCCCGTCCGAAAGACATTTCAGGGTCGTTGCCTTGCCATTCTGAGGCCCACCCGAGGAACCGGCCGCATCACCCTGAAGGCGGAAGCAAATGGGCTCGAACCGGACACCATCACCATAGTGACCCGTTGAGCTGCCTTGACGGGATGGGTTCAGCCGCCAGATCACGGCTGGCCGGCGGCGCGACTTTGCGCAATTGCCAATTGCCATCCGCTCGACTATCGTCTCGCAAAATGAAAGCACATCGTAAGTCCGGGTGGGTTGGGTTGTTGCTGGCCGTGGCGTGGATTTCAGCCGGATGCGCCAGTAAACGCCCCATGGTCAGCGCGTGGCAAGACCCGCAATTTGCACCAACCAAGGCGAACACGATTGCCTTTACCGAGCAAGGCGGCGCGTCGCCGGATGTGGTGGCACTCAATCAAGCGTTGAAAGACGAGCTTCAACGGGAAGGTTTTCATCTCGTGTCGGCAGCTCAAGCGGATTACCTGCTGGCGGGGATTTTGGACCAGGAAACCAAAGTGGAACCGGTGGATCAAATCCGCCCTTTTGAACCATACAGTCCGATCAGTTCTGTGGGCACGGTCGGCTTGCATGGCTACCCGGCTTATGTGGTTACAGATGCTCCCATAAATCGCCTCCCAAAAAACAACTACAAAACGACCAGCCCGTTTATCCGGCTGTATCTTTACACGAATCCCAAGACGCACAACGGCCGTTTCCAGCAGGTCTGGCAGGGCAGCATCGACGCCAAGAATTTTGCTTCCGTGAACAACCGCCAGGCGCTGTTGAAAGCCCTGTTGATGTTCCTGGGCAAGGAACACAATGGCCGCGTGGATTTGCCAAAACAGGGCTGAATCATTTTGGCCGCCCGTGAACGGCCGGCCGGATGCTTGACACCGAGGCCTCCGGCTTATTGAATTCGGCGCGATCCTGTGTATGAAAACTCAACCGGAGGTTCCATGAAAATTCACTTCACCTTGCTCTGTGGCTGGCTGCTGGCAACCGCAGTTGTCCATGCCCAGGATGTCACCTGCGTTGTTTCATCCGCCTCGTCAACGCTGTTCACCCAGGGCACCGGCGCGATTTGGATCGCCTGTCTGAACAGTTCCGCTGACTCCATCCGCCATGACTTTCCTGAAGGCATCGACGGCACGTTCGTGAGCGGAAACCAGCACTATCCGGTTCACCTGAAACGCCTGGCCGACCAGCCTGCCACGGCGACCATTCCTGCCGGAGGCTTTGCGCGCTGCGAATATCAATTTGTGATCCCGCCGGCAGCTGCCGGATCAATGACGTTGCAGCTTCACGACTTGAATCCGGTCGTCCTTCAGGTCAACCGCTCGCCCGCGCCCGCTGCCGGAGCGGCGGACGCGGCAGCGGCCCCGCAGACGCCCAAACATCCCGCACCAAACGCACCCCGGGAATTTTTTGGACCCGCAGTTTCCGGATTCATCGGCAACCATATTTCGACCTATGAACCGATCTATTTCCTGCTGGGCACCTACCCCGCCGCGGAATTCCAGTTCAGCTTGAAATACAAATTGCTGAATTTCGACAGTGCGTGGAATCCGTTTGGCCACACCTATTTTGCCTACACGCAAACTTCGTTTTGGGATCTGCTGAACGAGGATCCGTCCTTTTACGACACCAGCTACAAACCTTCGGCCTTTTTGTATTACACCAACGTGACCCGCAGCGAAGCGTTGCAACTGGATTTGCAGGGCGGCGTGGAGCACGAATCCAACGGACGCGGCGGACCCGAGGAACGCGCCTTGAACACCGCCTATTTGCAGCCGACCTTGCGGCTGGCCTTGCCGGCGGAATTTGAATTCGATGTCCAGCCGCGGGTTTGGGGTTACCTCAGCAAAGGGCACAACAATCCCGACCTGGCCGAATATCGCGGCTACGGCGATCTTCGCTGCTCCTTTTGCCGGTGGATCGAAGACAGCAATTCGCAGCGCGCCAAACAATTTGAGCTGGCCGCCCGCCTGCGCATCGGCGATCACGCTTCGCACGCCGGCTGGCTGTTTGATCTCCGTTACAATCTGCCGGTGTCCTGGAAAATCAACCCGGCGTTGGACATCCAATATTTCACCGGCTACGGCCAGACCCTGCGCCAATACGACCAGTTCAGCACCGGCTGGCGCGCCGGATTTTGTCTCTGGTATTGAAACGCTGTCCCGCCCGGAGCCTTCGGCAAGGCCAACCGCCAATTTGGCGCGACCGCCCCACCACCGCCATGCTGGACAGCCAGACCGTCAAACCCGTCCGTCGTAACAGCCAAGTCGGCTATGACGCCAGTGACAACATGGCGGGATACAAGAACGACTTCCCCAGCGTCGTAACATCGTTTTTTCAAAAATTACCGCTTGCCCATCCGTTCGGCAGTTTCCCAAAATCCCCTTGGGTGACAGATGAATGATTCCCAGTCCAGCCCCCGCAAAATCCGGGTGGTTCGCGTGTTGCAACTACTGCTCATCGCTTATTTGTTGATCGTCTTGACGGTGCTGATTTTTCAGCGCCGGTTGATTTATTTCCCGACAAAGATTCCAGCCCAGGTCATCGAAAGCGTGGCGGCAGAACATGGCTTTGCGCCCTGGAAAAATGCCGCCGGCCAGATCATCGGCTGGCAAATGCCGGCCAAGACCAACGCGGTCGCGAGCGTGCTCATTGTTCACGGCAACGCCGGCTGCGCCTTGGGCCGGGATTATCTGGCCCAGCCCATTCATGACGCGGCGAACGTGGACGTGTTTGTTTTGGAATATCCCGGCTACGGCGCCCGGCCGGGTTCGCCGAGCAAAGACAGCATGGTAATCGCTGCGGAAGAGGCATTTCAATTGTTGCCTGCCAACCAGCCCAAATATCTCGTGAGCGAATCCATCGGGGCGGGGGTGGCGTGCGAGCTGGCCAGGCGTCATCCGCAGGCGATCAGCGGTCTCGCCTTGCTGGTGCCGTATGACAAGCTGGCTTCCGTGGCGCAAAAGCAAATGCCGTTTTTGCCCGCTTATTTCCTGTTGCTGGATCGTTTCAATCCGGCGGCATGTTTACAGCACTATCATGGGCCGGTGAAGTTCGCGGTTGCCGGGGCGGATGAAATCATCGGCGCGGCGGCGGGACGGCGATTGTATGAAGGTTATCGCGGACCCAAGGAGCTGCAGGAATTTCCCCGCGCGGGGCATAACGACGTGTCCGCTCAACCTGCCGAATGGTGGCGGCCGGTTTTTCAATTTTGGAAGCTGAATCCAGCGGCGCCTGGAAAATGAAAAAGGACGGCCGAAGCCGTCCTTTGCGAGCGGGTGGCGGAATTGTTACTTGGATTTTTCTTCGGTTTTGGGCGCGGGCTGGCGGGCGCCGGGATGCATTTTCTCCCACTTGGCGTATTGCTCCGCCGTCAGGATGGCCTTGAGCTTGCTGTCCATCTCATCGCGCAGCTCTTTTATTTTGGCGCGCCGTTCGTCCTGTGTCAGACCGGTTTTCTGGCGCAGATCGCGGGCTTTTTGAATCAGGTCGTCAATGGCCGCCTGGACCTTCGGCTTTTGATCGTCAGTCAGTGCGAGCTGTTTGGCCAGACCGTCGATGTTGAAGGTGTGCCCGCGCCCGCCGGCAGCGCCTTGCGCGCCGGGCGGTTGAGCCTTGGGGGCATCCTGCGCCGGCAACGTGGTTCCCGCCAGCAGGCCGCCGGCGATCAGCGCCACGAGGGCGAGTGTTTTAGTCATTTTCATACATTTACTACTTTGGGTGCGAACCGCTGTTTCGTGTTTCCAGCGGGTTGTTGTTTCAGACGAACAGGACCTGAAAAAGTTACAGGGTGCGGAGCACTTTGGCGGCGGCGGAAACGGTCTTTTCAATGTCTGTTGCCGTATGCGCCGTGGAGAGAAATCCCGCTTCGAATTGCGACGGCGCGAGGTAAACGCCGCTGTCGAGCAGTCCGTGGAAATACCTTTTAAATCGTTCACGATCACTGTGCATGGCGTCGGCCAGATTATGCACGGGTTGGTCGGTAAAGTAACCGCAAAACATCGATCCGCACTGGTTGAACTGCACCGGCACGCCGGCGGATTTCGCCGCGTCGCGCATGCCCGCGGCCAGTTGGGCGCCGAGCTGTTCCAACTTGGCGTAGGCGTCGGTTGCCAGCAATTCCTGTAAGTTGGCGATGCCGGCCGCCATGGCCAGCGGATTGCCACTCAGCGTGCCCGCCTGATACACCGGGCCGAGCGGCGCCAGATAATCCATGATCTCCGCGCGTCCGCCAAAAGCGCCGACGGGCAAACCGCCACCGATCACCTTGCCAAAGGTGCTCAGATCCGGCGTGATTTTAAACCGCTCCTGCGCGCCGCCTTTGGCCAGGCGAAAACCCGTCATCACTTCGTCGAAAATCAGCAGCGATCCGTGCGAAGCGGTGATCTCGCGGAGAAATTCCAAATAGCCCGGCTTGGGCAGATACAAGCCCGCGTTGCCCGGAACCGGCTCAATGATGATGCCGGCGATTTGATCCTGGTTGGCGGCAAAGGCGGCGGTGACAGCCTCAAAATCGTTGTAAGGCAGCACAATGGTGTGTTGTGTAAACGCCGCCGGAACACCGGCGCTGTCCGGATTTCCAAACGTCAAGGCGCCGCTGCCCGCGCGCACCAGCAACGAATCGGCGTGACCGTGATAGCAGCCGTCGAACTTGATGATTTTATCGCGTTTGGTAAAGCCGCGCGCGAGACGAATGGCGCTCATGCAGGCTTCCGTGCCGCTGTTGGTCATGCGCACTTTCCGCACGCTGGGGACCAGTTCGCAGATCATTTTCGCCATCGTGACTTCGAACGGATTCGGGATGCCGAAGCTGGTGCCGTGATCCGCCGCGGCTTTGACGGCGGCGATAATTTTGGGATGCGCATGGCCCAGAATGGCCGGGCCCCAAGTGAGCACATAATCGATCAGCTCATTGCCGTCCACATCCTGAAGCTTGCACCCGCCCGCGTGATTCACGAAGAACGGCTGGCCGCCGACGGCGCGAAAGGCGCGCACGGGCGAATTGACGCCGCCGGGAATGTATTTCAACGCTTCGGCAAACAGGGCTTCAGATTGAGCGCGATTCATGCGGACAGGTTAGCAACGAACGGCGCGAGAAACAAAGCGGAATGAATGGCTTGACCCGGCCCATGCCGCGCCTAGCATTAACCCCTCTCGGGCTAGGAAATTATGAAATTCGCCAAAATATTGGTCGGGATGGGGCTGCTGAGTTTGTTTGCTCTGAATGCCAGGGCGTTTGCCCTGCTCGGTCCGATCCAGCCGTGGATGCAAGCCTCGAATGGCGTCATTTGGCCGGGCGATATTGGCGGGCCGATGGAACTCACCAACGAATATCGCTGAAACGTGCCCGTGGTGACCTATGGTTTTGACAAATCGTTCCTGGATTTCTTCGGGACGAATGGCGTGGCTGCCGTGGAAAGCGCGATCAAGATTCTGAACGACCTGCCGCCGGCGTCACAAATCGTGCTGACCAATTATCCGCTTAAATCATGGGGGGTGGATGCAATAGCAGAGGCACATTCTCTGGTAGATTTAAAATTCCAAGCATTGTTCTATTTGGTTGAGCAACTTGGATTGGACTCCCCATATAGAAATACTTATGTCTTGCATAGCTGGGACCCGGAGTTTTTCTACAATGATGGTCATGGTGCTTACATTTACATAGTCGGTATACCTATCACTTACGAATCGGAAGGGGTTGATAGTGGTGCAATAGCTGGGAATCCAGGATTTGTGACGAATTATGTGGCAGGATACAACTTTGACCCTGAAGATTTCCACCTCAGCGTTTACGTCGACAATACTTTTTATGGCGGGTGCATCTATGTCAACGCCTCCTCTGGGCAGAATTATATTTTTCCTTATCTAGTTGATCCATTGGCTCAACTTTATCCGGCAGTTGCTGATTATAATTTTGGTTATAAAACTGGTGATTATTTAACAGGACTGACACGAGACGACGTTGGCGGGTTGCGTTATTTGCTTTCAACCAACAATGTCAATTACGAGGCATTGCTGCCGGATGTCGTGGGTATTGGCAGCAATGCAAACTCCTTTGTGAACGGCGCCTGGCGTCCGGGCGTGGATAAAATTACCTTTGTTCCGCAACCAACCGGAACAAGGCCCGGGACGTTTCTGCCGATGACCAATCAATTCGCAGACGCTTACGTTTCCGGCGGGAATATCGTGCGCCAGGGACTGGAAAGAGTAACCACGAAACCGGATGTTTTATTCTCTGCCGGAAACGACGCGATTCAAACCGGAACGACCAACTGGATAAACAATGCGACTTTGAACAATAATCCTGACGGAGCCGGACCTGGAATCATCCGCCCGCCAGTCAAAATTGTTTTCGCTAAATACGGAGATTATTAGAGGGTGTTACGAAAGCCAAAGCATGACACTTTGATTTCATTGGGCATTTTGCGAATTTGTGTTGTATGTCGGCGAAACTGACCTTGCGGTTTGCCGCTCAAGGTCCAGCGGGAGTTGAACTGG
>JAKALA010000064.1 GCA_021813325.1 bacterium
TTGTTCCGGACTGTGTCTCGTTCGTTTCATTGGTTATCAGTGTTCCTGACGGCGCGAAGCGCCGCCAGCAACGCTCATAACTCCTGGCTCAATTTTAGGGGAGCTTGCCAAGATGTCGCTCATCAATTCCTTTCGCCCGCAGATTTGCGATGACGCCATCCAGCGTGGTTTTCAGTCGCGCAAAATAGGCTGCGCCGTTCATCGCTTCTTCTTCTCCTCGAAAGTGAAAAGCTCCCAGACTTCCACTTTCAAAATCTTGGCGAACTTCTCCAATCCTGCGACGGATGGAACATTCACGCCGCGTTCAACGAGGCTGATGAATTCAACGGAACAACCGACGCCTTGCCAAACGGAGTTGTTGGAATCGGCGCGGCTTGCGTGCGGGCTTATGGCAGCGTATCCTTTCAACATGAGCACGATTTCAGTCAGCGATTTGCAGAAGAAGCCCGCGAAGCAATGGCTCAAGTCGGCGGGCAAGGATGATTTGGTCATCACCTCCAAAGGCCGGCCGGTGGCGGTGTTGCTGCGCATCGCGGCAGCCTCAATAGAATCCACCCGTGCATTGGTGCGTAGCGTTCGCGCGCTCCAAGCACAGTCCACGCTTCAACAAGCCGCTGCCGCCAGTGGCGCGGCGGAACTTTCCATGTCGGACATTGATGCCGAAATTGCCGCCAGTCGTCGCGCCCGCCGCCGGAAATGAAAATTGTGCTCGACACCAATGTTGTCGTGTCGGGTTTGCTCAAGTCTCAAGGAAATCCCGCGCAAGTGCTGACGCTTGCTTTGGCAGGCGCGGGGCAAGTGTGCCACGACGAGCGCATTTTCGCCGAATACGCCGAAGTTCTTGCCCGTCTGCGTTTCAAATTTGACCCGAAGCGTGTGCGCGAAGTTTTAGCCAAGTTAGAAACGGATGGTTTAACCGTTGATGCCGGCGAACATTTTGACTTGGATTTGCCGGACGCGGATGATGAGCCGTTTCTCGCCGTCGCGCTGGCGGCCTCGGCGGATTTTCTCGTGACCGGGAATTTGTCCGATTACCCGCCTGACAAGCGACGCGGTTGCGCGGTTGTTTCGCCTGCTGAATTCATGGAACATTGGCGCAAGTTGCAGGACGAAGATTGAGTTGAATCGCTTTCGCCGAGTTCGCGGAAATTTTTAACGCGAGTTGAACTTGAAATATTTTCCCAAAACAAATCGCATTATCGCCAGTTGCCCACGCACATGATCGAGGAAAACATGGCCAAGCAGCTCGAATGGCGCGGCGAAGCGCCGTTCTACACGCTCGGCCCGCTCACCACCGACATCGCGCCCGGCTGCGACCACATCACCAGCGGCATCGGCACGGCGATGCTCGGCTGGTGCAGTGAAGCGCTGGTCACGATACGGTTCTCGTGAAACTTAAGGAGAACATTGAGGAGCAGAAGAAGCAATCGAAGTTGGCATGAACGCCCATACCCTCAACTTGTTCCAAGACGTCGCGGTGGATGCCCCCACGACCGAGGGAATCAAATATGCCGGTTCAAAGCTCAAACTGCTTCCTTACATCCTGCAACTTGTTCGGAAGGTGAAACCTCGCACCGTGCTGGACGGCTTCTCGGGCACGACACGGGTTTCCCAAGCGTTGGCGCGGACCGGCCACCGCGTCATCGCCAACGACCTTTCGGTATGGTCGGAGATTTTTGGAAAGTGCTACCTGCTCAACGCGCATCCGCCTGAACATTACCAACCGTTGATTGACCACCTCAACGCACTGCCCGGACGAGATGGCTGGTTCACCGAACACTATGGCGGCGAACCCAATGGCGGCTGCTCGGTGAGCGAGGACGGTCTCAAGAAGCCGTGGCAAAAGCACAACACGCGGAGACTGGATGCAATCCGTGAGGAAATTGACGGACTCGCGCTCCCGGACGTGGAGCGGGCCGTGTTGTTGGCGAGCTTGGTTTTGGCGTTGGACGAAGTGGAAAGCACGCTCGGTCACTTTGCCTCATATCTCAACGACTGGTCGCCGCGCTCCTACAACAAGCTACGCCTGCAAGTGCCACACCTGATTCCGCGCACGGAAGAGCATTCCGTCCACCGTGGCGATATTTTTGACCTGCTGCCGCAAGTCGAAGCTGACCTTGCGTATTTCGATCCGCCCTACGGCTCAAACAACGAGAAGATGCCTCCGTCACGGGTGCGCTACGCCGCCTACTACCATCTCTGGACAACAATATGTCTGAACGACAGGCCGCCGGTGTTCGGCAAAGCCAAGCGGCGTGTGGACACTTCAGACAAGGTGGCGTGTTCGCCGTTCGAGGAATTTCGGCGCGGCGAGTCGGGACACTTCCTCGCAGTCGAGGCGATTGAGCGGTTGCTGCGCGAAGTTCGCGCGCGGCACCTCATCCTTTCCTACAGTTCCGGCGGACGCGCGACGGCGGAGGAATTGAACGAGGTAATTTCGTCGGTTGGCCGGGTTGTCGAAGTATTGGAGCTTGATTACCGGAAGAATGTCATGGCCGGAATGCGTTGGACGAACGAGTGGATTTCCGAAGCCGAGACTCCAAACAAAGAGTTTATGTTCTTAATCGAGAAACAAGCATTCTGACATGGCACTCAGCGAAAAATCCCGCGCCATCTTGCAGGCCATCGCCAAAGGCCATAGGCGTTTGACAACTGCCCCCAAGCGGCGGAGCCGGTGCCATTGAGTGGCGTAGGCGGTTTTCATCGCCTCAATTGCGCTGCCGCGAATTTATTTAATTTGCTCTAATTTTAGAGATTTCTCCGTCGCCGCGCGGACTGCGTTCATGACGGTGGCGCGCAGCTTGCCCTTTTCCAGTTCGTGAATGCCTTCTATGGTTGTGCCGCCGGGGCTGGTCACTTGATCTTTCAACTGACCAGGATGAATGCCGGTTTCCAAAACCATCTTGGCGCCGCCCAGCACGGTTTGCGCGGCCAGTTTGGTGGCGATGTCGCGCGGCAAACCGGCGGCCACGCCGCCGTCGCTCAACGCCTCGATGAATTGATACACATAGGCCGGGCCGCTGCCGCTGAGGCCGGTGACGGCATTCAGCAAACTTTCCTTCACTTGTAAAGCGACGCCCACGGCGGAAAGAAGTTTTTGGGCCAATTGGGCGTCGGCCCCGCTGGCATTCTTTCCCGCGGCAAAACCCGATGTGCCCGCGCCGACCAATGCCGGCGTGTTGGGCATGACGCGAATCACCCGCGCGCCGGCGGGCAAGGCGGCTTCCAGCTTTGCCAGTGTCACGCCGGCGGCGATGGAGATCAGCAGATGTTTTCCGGTGAACGCTCCGGAAATTTCCGCCAGCGCGGCGGCGACCTGATCGGGCTTGGTGGCGAGGATCAAAACGTTCGCGGCTTTGGCGGCCTCGACGTTCGCGGCCACCGTTTTTGCGCCGGTTTCCTGCGCGAAATGGCCGCGCGCCACTTCATCGGGATCGGCGGCGGTGAGCTGGCTGGCCTTGACGAGTTTGGCGTTGAGAACGCCTTTGGCCAGTGCGCCCGCCATTTTGCCGGCGCCGAGAAATCCGATTTTCAATGGTGTTGCCATGCGCAGTTTGTAGCAGGCTGGCCCGGCCCGCGGAAGCCAAAAGCAAAGTGCTTTTTCCCGCATCCGGTGCCGTGATCGTTGAAGTTCCGGCGCGGCGCGGTTGCCGGGGTTCAAGGAATTCACGGCTTGTCATCGTCCGGGCTAAAGTTAACCTGTTCCGAACTTTAAGGATGTCCAACAACCGGAAAACCTGGGATACGTTTGAAGCGATGCGCGCCGCCGCTCAGGAAGGCGATGCGCAGGCGCAATGCTATTTGGGCGTCTGCTACCAGAACGGTCAGGGCGTGGCCCAGGATTATCAGGAAGCCGTCAAATGGCTGCGCCGGGCGGCGGATCAAAATGATCCCGTGGCGCAATGTTATTTGGGCGTTTGCTATTGGATGGGCCAGGGCGTTCCCCAGGAATTTACCGAAGCCGCCAAGTGGCTGCGCGAAGCGGCGGAACAAGGCGATCCCGCCGCGCAATGCAATCTCGGCACGCTTTACGAAACCGGCCAGGGCGTCCCGCAAAATTATGCCGAGGCGGTGAAATGGTATCGCGAAGCGGCGGCCCGCGGCTATCCGGCGGCCCAGTTCAACTTGGGCGTATTTTACGAAACCGGCCAGGTGGTGAAGCAGGATTATTTTGAAGCGGCCAAATGGTATCTTGAGGCGGCCCAACAGGAACTGGCCGACGCCCAATGCAATCTCGGCCTGTGCTACATGACGGGGCGCGGCGTGGAGCACAATATGCAGCAGGCGGCGAAATGGTTCATCCGGGCCGCCCGCCAGGGCAACAAAACCGCCCAGCACAATCTCGGACTTTATTACGCTTCGCTGGAAGCCGCCGAAGAGGAAAACACCGAAGCGGCTTCGTAGTTGGAAGCGGTTCGCGCAAGTCTGGCCGCCCTTTTCGGGCGAACTGTTTTTCCACCCATCCTGGGACTCCGCGCCGTGGCTCGACCGCTTGTCTCCTGAGCCGGAACGATGCCGTTGAAGTTTTGGTCAGCCGCAGCCAATCGGCATGGTGAATGTCGCTCGCTGCCACACGAGAATAAAAATCCTTTGTGTTGAAGGCACGGGGATTGGGGTGCTTGACCAACAGGCACGCTCCACACTAGCCGGCTTTGCGCAACAGCAATCACTCCCACTCAATCGTCCCGGGCGGCTTGCTCGTGATGTCGAAGACGCAGCGGTTCACGCCTTTCACTTCGTTGATGATGCGGCTGGCGAGTTTCTCCAGCAGGTCGTAGGGCAGCTTCACCCAGTCGGCGGTCATGCCGTCCTGCGATTCCACGGCGCGGATGGCGATGGTGTAATCGTAGGTGCGTTCGTCGCCCATCACGCCCACGCTGCGCACGGGCAGCAACACGGCAAAGCTCTGCCAGATCTTGTAGTAAAGTCCGCTGGCCTTCATCTCCTCCACAACGATGGCGTCGGCGTTGCGCAAAATTTCGCAGCGCGACGGCGTGACTTCGCCGAGGATGCGCACGGCGAGGCCCGGTCCGGGGAACGGCTGCCGCCAGACGATTTCCTTGGGCACATCCAGTTCTTCGCCGAGCAAACGCACTTCGTCCTTGAACAAACATTTCAGCGGCTCGACGAGCTGGAACTTCATCTTCTTCGGCAGGCCGCCGACGTTGTGATGCGACTTGATGAGCGCGGCCGGATTGCCGGCGATCGGCACGGACTCGATGACGTCGGGATACAGCGTGCCTTGCGCGAGGAATTTGGCTTTGCCGGCTTTCTTGGTTGCCGCCTGAAACACTTCGATGAACGTCTTGCCGATGATCTTGCGCTTCTTTTCGGGATCGGTGACGCCTTTGAGCCGCGTCATGAAAATCTTGGTGGCGTCCTCGTATTGCAGCTTGATGTTGAAACTGCGGGCGAAGACGTTTTGCACCACTTCCGCTTCCCGGGCGCGGAGCACGCCGTTGTTCACGAAGATACAGGTAAGCTGCTCACCGATGGCTTTGTGCAGGAGCGCCGCGGCGACGCTGGAATCCACGCCGCCGGAGAGGCCGAGGATGACGTGTTCCTGGCCGACTTGGGTTCGGATTTCCTCGACGGCTTGCTCGATGTAATTGCGCATCGTCCAGGATTTGCCGCAGCCGCAAACGCCGTGGACGAAGTTGGCGATGATTTCTTTGCCGCGCGGCGTGTGAACGACTTCGGGATGGAATTGCAGGCCGAAGAATTTCTTGGCGCGGTTTTCGATGGCGGCGTATTCGGAATTTTCCGTGACGGCGACGGGCTTGAAGCCGTTCGGCAGCTTGGTGAGTTTGTCGCCGTGGGAATTCCAGACCTGCAGGCTGGCAGGAAGTTTGGCGAACAGCGCGCAGGATTTGTCTTTTACGGTCAATATGCCCTTGCCGTATTCGCGTTTCAGTCCTTTCTCGACCTTGCCACCGAGAAATTGCGCGAGCAGTTGCACGCCAAAGCAAATGCCGAGCACGGGCACGCCGAGTTCAAAAATCGTCCGGTCGGGCAGCGGCGCGTTGGGCGCATAGACGCTGGACGGTCCGCCGGAGAGGAGGATGCCGCTGGGCTTCATGGCCGCAATCTTTGCCGCCGGCGTGCTGAAGGGGATGATGGTGGAATAGACGTTGCATTCGCGCACGCGCCGGGCGATGACCTGCGTGTATTGCGAGCCGAAATCCAAAATGACGATCTGTTCGTTCATGGGCTGAAAAGCAAAGGCGGATTTTCTTTTGCGATGGGAAGCTTGGCGAGCGAAAAATGCGGCCAATGCCAGGATTTGCCGGCATTGGCCGCGGGTGGAGGAAAACGGCTAAATTCGCACGGCTATTGCTTTTGCGGGGTCTGTTCCAACACGCTCACGGTATGCGTGGTGGCGTTATAGACCAGTTTGTAACCCAGCGGGACGATTGGCATCTTGGCCAGATAATTCGGGATAAGCTCTTGCAGGTCTTTCGGATAATGGCCTTCGGAGGCGTTGAACATTTCGATGTCCTGATTGATGTAGGACACGTCGATGACCTTTTCGGCATGTTTTTGGGCTTGCACGACAGCGCCCAGATAATTTACCGGAGCGGTGACGACGTTGGAAACGGTGTTGGCGGCAGTTCCGGGTTTGGAGGTGTCGCCACAGCCGGTCAAGAGCGCGGTGAAAACAGCCAAGAGCAAAATTGGAATTTTCATGGGGCTAACTTACGCCGGTTCGGGGAAAATCCAACAGCAAACTTTGCCGGGCCAGTTCCCGCGCCTGGCGGATCAAATTCAAATCCTCCGCCAGATTGCCAAAGCGAAGTTTCATGGAGCCGCTTTGCTGTTGACCCAGCAGTTCGCCCGGCCCGCGCAGTCTCAAATCGGCCTCGGCGACCTTGAAGCCATCGGTGGTTTCCTCCAAAATTTTTAGCCGCGACTGCGCCTCGGCATCCCGCGCGTCGGAAATCAGAATGCAAAAGCTCGCGTGCGCGCCGCGGCCAATGCGGCCCCGCAACTGGTGGAGTTGCGCGAGGCCGAAATGTTCCGCGTTTTCGATCAACATCACGCTGGCGTTGGGCACGTCCACGCCGACCTCGATGAGCGAAGTGGCGACCAGCGCCTGTATTTTGTTGGCTCGAAAATCCGCCATGACGGCTTCCTTTTCCGCAGCTTTCACGCGGCCATGGAGCAAGCCGACGTTAAACGGTGCGAGGGCTTTCCGCACGTTGGCAAACTCCATTTTCACCGCCTTGATTTCCTTGTCCGATTCGTCGGCTTCCACGCGCGGATAGACGATGTAAGCTTGGCGGCCGGCGGCGATTTTCTCGTGGATGAAATCAAATACCTTCGGCAATTTGTCCGTCGCGCGCACAAAGGTTTTGATTGCGCCGCGCCCGCCGGGCAATTCGTCGATCACCGAAACGTCCAGATCGCCGTAAAGCGTCAGCCCCAGCGTGCGCGGAATGGGCGTGGCGGTCATCACCAGCAGATGCGGATAATTGCCTTTGCGCACGAGCGTTTCCCGCTGCGTGACGCCGAACTTGTGTTGTTCGTCAATGATCACCAACCCCAGTTTGGCCATGTCAAATCCGCCAGTCAGCAGCGCATGGGTGCCAATAAATAAAGTTGAAGGCCCGGCAATACGAGCTTTCCCTGAACCCTGAACCCTTGAACCTTCCACCTCTTTCCGGCTGCCCGTTTGCAGCACCACTTTGACACCCAGCGGCTCAAACCATTTCGTAAAATTCCGAAAATGCTGTTCAGCCAAAATCTCCGTGGGCGACATCAACGCGACGTTGAACCCGCTTTCCAACGCCATCAACGCCGCCACCGCCGCCACCGCCGTCTTGCCGGAACCCACGTCGCCCTGCAACAGCCGCCGCATGGGATGCAAGCCGCTCATGTCCGCGCGAATTTCCCGGAGCACCTTGGTTTGTGCCGCGGTAAGCTTGAAGCCGAGTTGAGCCAAAAACGGTTTCATCAAATGATTGTCGCCACCGCAAGGCAGGGCTTTGGCGCTCGCCTCAAATTTCCTTCGGCGCAACTGGATTTGCGTTTGCAGCTCCACAAACTCATCCAAAGCCAGACGTTGCCGGGCGATTTCCACGTCCGTCAATTCTTCCGGAAAATGGATCATGTGAACCGCGTTGGCGCGGGATGGAAACAAGGCTGAAGGCTGAAGGTTGGAGGCTGAAGGTTTCAGGAGCGCTGGCGCGTCGCCCCCTTGAACCTGAACCCTTGAACCTGAACCCTGCGAGCGGCACCACTCTGGCTCTCCCATTTGTCCTTCAAATTTTTCCAGCGCCCGCCACACGAGGGTGCGCATCACGCGCGCGGTCAAGCCTTCCGTCAACGGATGAATTGGCACGATCCGGTTGACGTGAACAAATTCGTCATCGCCCGGCTCAAACAATTCCGTTTCCGGATGGGTGAACGTGCGCGGCTTTTTTTCATCATCGAGCTTGCCGTAGATCAAAAATTCGCGACCAACGGCATACCAGTCGGGCATCCAAGCTTGCAGTTGCCACCAACGGCAATGCAACGAGGCCGAGCCGTCATCGAACACGCATTCAAACATCGACCGGGCGCCTCGGCGGAAACGTTTGATGCCGGCGGCGACAATTTTTCCGCGCACCGTGGCGGCTTCCTTGAACTTGAGTTCACGAATCGGCAAAAATTTGCGTCGATCCTCGTAACGCCTGGGTTTGTGCAGCAACAGGTCTTCAATCGTGAAAATGTCCAGTCGCGCCAGCAATCGGGCGCGTTCCCCGCCCACACCCCAAACGGAACTGACAGGCGCGGCGAGCGGGGAAACGATGTTATCCGGTGCGGACATTGGGCGCAAAATACAAACCGTATCGTCTGGAATCAAACGGGAATCGCCCGGTGGTTGATTGCGTCTGCCTACCGGGAACGGAGACCCATTCCGTCCCGCCTTCCTTGGTGCGATCATCTTCGCAACCCAACATTTCGCCCGGCGATGTTGCAGGCACGTCGTTCCCCAGAGAATCCGGGCAGAGTTCGATTTCGGCTGGAAAAATTTAATATATCAATTGACTTGTTGATTTATTTAATATTTATATTGAGTAATTCAATGTCAAAACCCTCGCCCTATGCAAAAAAGCTCATCACGCGTTGTCCATTTTGTGGTGATCAGTTGGGCATCACCCGGCTGTCGTGTCAGGGCTGCAACACGCAGATTGATTCGCAATTGGAGATTCCGCTGTTTTTCCGCCTGCCGCCGGATTTGCAGGAGTTCGTGTTGGTGTTTCTGCGGTGTCAGGGAAAAATCCGCGACGTGGAAAAGGAACTCGGTATTTCGTATCCGACCGTTTGCAAGCGGCTGGATTTGGTGAACGAATTGCTCGGCAACACCGGCAATCGCCCGCCCGTCAACCGCGCGCAGGTGTTGGAACAACTCGAACGCGGCGAAATCACCGTGCAGGAAGCCACTCAACTATTAAAAGAGAGAACCATATGACCCCGAGATTTATACCCATCGCCGCCTGCCTCGCGATACTCATCGTGTTTGGAATGATCGGCGAATCGTTTGCCTACCGTCGTTACACGGGATTGAAACATTGGCAAGCGGTGTTGTTAGGTTTTGCCACGGCGGCGTTGGCCGGCTTGTTTTGCATTTATTATCATGAGGAAATACGCCTCCGCTTGGATCTTGACCGCAATTATCACGCCGAACCATTCACCATTTGCGCCGCTGTCATACTGCCCCTGCTGGTGATGCCTTTTGTCGTGCGGCTTTACGACAAGCTGATCGGCGGCCATCTCACCGACGCCGAAAAGAAACCCGGCGTGGCCGGCGTGCGCGCTTGGCTGGGCGTGGGCAATGTGCTGTGCGCCGGGCTGATCCCGGTTTGCGTGTGGATTTTGTTCGGCACCACAATCACGCCCATGTTGGCGCTGACCTTTGGCTTGGTGCTGGTTTATCCGGTGTTAAATCTGGCCTCCGCCGTTCCCCAAACCGTGCCGGCGGCTCCGGTGGAAGATTTATCGGCCGAGCGGGAAAAAGTGCTGCAACTGCTCGAAGCCGGTAAAATCACCGCCGATGAAAGCGCGGAATTGCTGAGTGCCCTGGGTCATTCCGTGCCGGTGCGGCCACAGCCCAAACCCCAAGCCGAGCTGACACCGCCGCGCATGCTCACGCTCATCGGTGCCGGGTTGCTGGTGATCGCCTTTTTCCTGCCGTGGTTCACCCTCAATCCCGGCAAGATGCTCAATGAATCCATGGAGCAGTTCCTGCAAATGATGCCCAGAGAACAATTGCCGCAAATCAGCACCATGCTGAACACCGGCACGGTGGCAGTGCATGCCGGCGACCTCAAGAACGGACTCGGCTGGTTTATTCTCGCGCTCGGGGTCGGCGTGGCGATGCTGCCCATTTTTGCCCCGCAGCTCAAAGCGGATTTGCTGAAGAAACTGATTTTGGGGGCGCTGGCCGTCGGGGCTTTTCTGCTGGTTTACGTGCTGTCCGACGCTGTGCGCTACGCGAGCCTCGGCATCATTTTGGCGCTCGCCGGCTACGCGCTGGAATTCATCGGCACGCTGAAGGAACGTCCGCCGCTTCGCTGAATCAAACTTCAATCACGGTAATCCCTTCAGGATGATTTTGAAGCCTGCCCTCACCTGTGTCCTCAAACTCCGGGAGAGGATAGCGGCTCGCGTTTCTGATTTTGCGAACGACCGTCCGGCCAATCCAGTTCATGGTCTTTCGAGCGACGCGGGACCATCTGTCGTCCATCTTACGTTGTCCCACTTTCATCCGCTGGCATTCTGTTCGACGTCCGATCGTATCCGGCGGCCATACTTGCACCACCCGGCAGGCATCCGCTGGCATAAACTTCTCATCCAAGAAGTTTTTGCCAAAAAGATTCAGTGCCATCCCCGAATGGCTGTCAGCGAGAGCAAACCGAACGGATTTTCCCGCAAATGCGGGCACTGATTGGAAAACGCGTTTAAGCATTTGATGTTTTTTGAGCGCAGGAGCCTTTCCCGTAGCGAACCCTGCCGAATTTTGCAGCGTCAATTTTGAGGCGGAGTCTGACGGGTTTCGTTTCCTTGCGTTCACGCTGAATTTTATTGCGAACTTCGCCTGCCCCCTCGAATTCGCCGACTGCAATTCCCGCGTTTTACAACCAGGCGATTTTCAAAAAATCTCAGCGCAGACAGCAGGTTGGTCTTGCCTGACGTATTGGCGCCAACAATGAAATTTAGGGGACGCAGAGCCAGTGGTCGCATCTCTGAGCCAAAGCTCTTAAAATTATCAATCTGTAGCTCGGTAAGCATAAATCTCTAGTCATTATTCGGGAAGTTGCGCTCATTATAAACGACAGTAGATTCAAATGCCACCCAAGGCCTGCTTCATCGGTTTACGGCGTGTTCTTGAAAGCGTTCGTCAATGCTTCGTATTCCTTGGCGCTGATGGGGATCATGCAGCCGTGCCGCACTTTGGGCGGGAGACTATATTTGTCCCAATCCGGACGTTGATAGCCGGCAACCTGAAACCACGGCCCATCCAAATTGGTGGCGACGGACAGCCCGTAGGAAACGCCGGGATATTGCTCGTAATAGAGATACCAGGCCTTGCCGTTCGGCGAGGGAATGAGCGTGGGCGCTTCGCGAAAATTGGGACTGATGGGCGGACCGGGTTTGGCGTAGGGACCGAGCAATTTTTCGGATGAACAGATGCGAATGGTTTTGCCTGTGGGCCAATCCACCGAGGGATATCGCTCATCTTTGAAAATGGCGTAATATTTGTCCGGCCCCTTGTAGAGGAACGTATCAATGGTGGCCATGTCCCAACCGGAATCAAACAACTTGTGCGGCGGATCGGAGAACGTCTTGAGGTCTTTTGAGGTCGCGTAAAGCGTGCGTTGCCCCGCCCAGTAAGGTTCGGGCAAGTCGGTTTTGCCGAGATCGTGGGTCGTGTGCCAGGTGAGGACATATTGCGACGAAGCCTGGTCATAAAACAGTTTGGGCGCGCCGATGCGGGCCAGGGCTTTCGGATAATGCGGCACATGTGTCAAATCCGGCGTGTAATCGCTGTATTGGGTCCAGTGAATCAAATCATCCGACACCCAGAAATTAATGTCCGGCGCGCTGTCGCTGCGGTTCCCCACCAGATAATAGCGCCCGTCATGGCCGCGGCAGATGCTGGAATGGCCGTGGTAATCGTTAAACACGCGTTTGCCGTGGTTGAGTTCTTCCCAATGCAATCCGTCCCGGCTCACGCTGTAATAAAGCCGGCCGTAATCGCCTTCCATCATGTGCGCGAAAAGATAGGCCTCATATTTCGGCGTTTCGCCCGGCTGCACCTGTCCGGGCGGATCGGGCATCTGCGCGCGGGCGATGGCAAGTCCGCTCCACAACGCGAGTATGAGTGCCGTTTTCAAAACGCCGATGCGGCTGCGAAAGAATGTGCGATTAAATTTCATGAATACAGTGGTTGATTAAACGGATTTTAGTTCAACGGGTGTTTGCGCCGGGCGCCTCGATCATCAAGCCTTCAATGATCCGGCTCATCTCAGCAGACGCTTTTTTCGCGACCAGGTAACGGTGAATTCCTTCCGGCGAAGCAATCCATTGATTGTAACCGTGCGGCACGGCGGCGTGCATCAGGCAATATCCGGGAGCGGAAAGCTTCCAGTAATCCCGCGCGCCGCGAACCGCAAACAAAACGGCGGTTTGATCCCAGCTCGCGCGCGGATTCAAACCGTTGTAAAGTTCATAGCCGGCGCGCACCGGATTTTGGCCGGAAGTTTCCCGCAGCCGGGAACCGGTTTTAATTTGCCCGCCGATTTCAAAGCCGCTGAACACGACGGGCGTCGGCCAGTCGTTCACCGTCCGCACCGAGGCCACGGTGTCCCACATCAAATTGTATTCGCCGCTGCCATCCGGAAAACGCCCGCCGGGAAAAATCCCACCCATGCAAACCCATTGTTTGACCTTTTGTTTGACTAACGCTTCGCCAGCGAGCGGACTCGCGTCGTCCGGGGGCGAATTCAGCAGGTCCCGGAGATTGCACAGAAAACCCACGCTCACGATGGTAACGCTGTGATCCGGCTGGCCGGCGAGCAACCGGCGACAAAGCTTGGCGGCGTCCGGCGCGTCACTGCTGCGCTGGAGCCGGTGCGGAAAATGGGTAGCGACAAATTCCGCATATTTTGAAGGCGTTTCGCGGTTGGAATCTTGGGAATTGTGATAGCCAAACTGATAACCGCGCTGGTAGCCGATCGGCAGATTCGTCCGGCCATACCAGGTGTTGATGGCATCCAGGCAGGGACCGACAAATTCATTTTTTGAAGACACCATGAAGCCCAGAATCTCCGCCTCGCCGCGATTGGCGAGCGCGTGCAACGTGGCCACCGCGCCGACATCATCCACATCCTCGGCCATGTCCACATCCATGATGATTTTGACGGGTTCGGCGGCGGCGACCAACAGCGAGCAGGAAAAAATCGTGACCAGCCAGCCCCACACCGTCCACCGATGCGGCTGCAGATGTTTTGCCGGAAGGAACATGACGGCAAAGTAGCGTCCTTCCCGCAAACCGTCGATTTCATTTGCTAACCAATTTGAAATTCGCGCGTCTAGGGCGGAGGGTTTCCCGTTTTTAGAAATAAACAATGCGGACTGTGGCCTTTTCATGCCACGTGACGGATAATCCGGGCGACCTTAATTTACCATGATGCAATCACTATTTTCCCGAGGGCTGAAAGCTTGTTGCCTGCTGGCCGCCACTGGCCTGACGATTTCCGCCGGCGCATGGCAGATGCAAACCGCGCCGTTGATGACGGATTGGGCGCAGCAGGTGGACACCAACAATCCGCTGCCGGAATATCCCCGGCCGCAAATGGTGCGCTCAAACTGGATGAATCTGAACGGCATCTGGCAGTTTCAAAGTGGCGCGACGAACGATCCGGTGCCGGTGGGTCAGACGCTTTCCAGTGAAATTCTGGTGCCGTTTCCCATGGAATCCGCCCTGTCCGGCGTGAAACACTACTACCCGTTTTCGTGGTATCGCCGCACGTTCACCGTGCCGTCTGGCTGGCTGGGACAACACATTTTGCTGCACTTGGACGCGGTGGATTGGGAGTCGGAAGTGTTCATCAACGGCCACAGCATGGGCGTGCATCGCGGCGGCTATGATCCGGTGACTTACGACATCACGCCGTATTTGAACGGCACCGGCGCGCAGGAATTGATCGTGCGCGATTATGATCCGACGGATGCGGCGGGGTATCCGCGCGGCAAGCAGACGCTTTATCCCGGCGGCATCATGTATACGTCCGTCAGCGGCATCTGGCAGCCGGTCTGGCTGGAACCGGTGCCGGCGGCGAGCAGCATTTCCAGCCTCAAGCTGGTGCCGGACATTGATAATTCCCGGCTGGCGGTCACGGCCAACGTGACGGGAATCACCAACGGATTTTCCATCACCGCCATCGCCCGCATCGGCACAAATGAAGTCGGTCGCATTTCCGGCGCGCCGGGAGCCGTGCTGCAACTGCCGGTGCCCAACCCGAATTTGTGGAGTCCCACCAATCCGTTCCTTTACGATTTGGACGTCGTCCTCTCAAATGCCGTGACCAAGTTTGACGTGGTCAGCAGTTATTTCGGCATGCGCAAGGTCAGCATCGGCACGGACAACGGCTTCAAGAAAATTTTCCTGAACAATCAATTCCTGTTTGAGTTTGGCCCGCTGGACCAGGGTTTCTGGCCGGACGGCATTTACACCGCGCCCACCGACCTGGCGTTGCGCAGCGACATCGAACAGGAAAAGGCGCTGGGCTGGAACATGGTCCGCAAACACATCAAGGTGGAACGCCAGCGCTGGTATTATTGGGCGGATAAACTGGGCATTCTCGTGTGGCAGGACATGCCCAGCGGCAATTCCTACACGGGCAACCCGCAGCCGATTGACGCGGGCCAGTTTGAATCCGAACTCCTCGCTCTGGTAACCAATCACTGGAACAGCCCGGCCATCATCAGTTGGGTGATTTTCAATGAGGGACAAGGCCAGCACGACACGTCGAACCTGGTTGCCACCGTCAAAACGCTTGATCCTTCACGCGTGGTCAACCAGGCCAGCGGCGGTGACAACAGCGCGGATGTCGGCGACATCACGGATATTCACTCCTATCCTGATCCGGCCTACCCGGTGAGTTCCACCAAGGCCGTCGTTTGCGGTGAGTTCGGCGGCGTGGGCCTCGGCATCACCAATCACACGTGGGCGGCGGGCTGGGGCTATGTCGGTGCCGCTGATGGTGACGATCTGGCGGCCAAATTCGAAAATTTCTGCGGAGAACTTTCTGACTTCGTGCAGAACCACGGTCTCAGCGCCGCAGTTTACACGGAAATTACCGATGTGGAAACCGAGTTGAACGGCATGCTGACCTATGACCGCAAGGTGCTGAAACCCAACCTGCGCCGGATGCAGGCCGCCATGTTGATCCCTTTGGCGCAATACACCTTCACCACCGTGGTGCCCGCGTCGCAATCCACGGGCCAAACCTGGAAATACACGACCACCACCCCCTCGGGTGATTGGTATGCCGCGAACTTCGACGATTCCGGCTGGACCAGTGGTCCGGGTGGTTTCGGCACCTCCGGCACGCCCGGCGCCGTGGTGCGAACGACCTGGAACACCGGCGACATCTGGTTGCGCCGCACATTTAATCCCGGCGTTCTCACCGCCCAGCAAATCAGTAATCTGGTGGTCAATGTTCATCACGATGAAGACGTGCAGGTTTACATCAACGGCGTGCTGGCGTATTCCGCCAGCGGCTACATTTCCACCTACATGCATTTTGCCATCACCGATGCCGCCAAGGCGGCGTTGATTTCCGGCGCCATTAATGTGCTGGCGGTTCACTGTCATCAAACCAGCGGCGGACAATATGTGGATGCCGGCCTCGACGTGAAAACGGTTTCGCCGAACGCCCCGCAACCGCCGCCGCTGCCGGCGTGGCTGGAAAACGGATCGGGCCTGCGCGGTGAATACTTCAACGGCACCAACTTCGACACCAAGGTGCTGGAACGCTTTGATCCCGGCATCAATTTCAATTGGGGCGCCAACGCCCCTGCCACCGGCGTGGCCGCCGATTTGTTTTCCGTGCGCTGGACCGGGCAGATTCAACCACGCTATTCCGAGGGCTACACGTTTTATCTCACCGCCGACGACGGTTGCCGGCTGTGGGTGAACAAGCAACTCATCATCGACAAATGGCGCAATGACTCCGCCAGCGAAGTGGCCGGCAGCATCGCGCTGACCGCCGGGCAAAAGTGCGCCATTCGCGTGGATTATTACGAAGCGCGCGGCAATGCCTCCGCCAGGCTGGAATGGAAAAGCGCCAGCCAGTCGCGCGAAGTGGTGCCGCTGGGAGTTTTATTTTCCGACACGAATGCGCCCGCCGTGCCGTCGCCCACCAATCTGCCGCCCACCGCCGTCGTGACCAACCGGACGCCGCTGCTTGCCACGCCATTCAACGCCTTGCCGCTGGGCAGCATTCGCCCGCAAGGCTGGCTGCTCACCCAATGCCAGTTGCAGCGCGATGGTTTGACCGGCAATGCCGAAACCATTTACGCCGATGATCTGGGCACGAACAGCGGCTGGCTCGGCGGCACCGGCGACAGTTGGGAGCGCAGTCCGTATTATTACAAAGGCCTGATCGCGCTGGCCTACACGCTGAATGACGACGGGCTTAAAGCCAAGGCGCAAAAATGGATGGACTGGCTGTTAACGCATCAAGGTTCCGACGGTTACATCGGGCCGGTCTCGAACAACGACTGGTGGCCGCGCATGATCGCCACTTATGCCTTGAAGGATTATTACGAAGCCACCGGCGACGCGCGGGTGCCCAATGTGTTGAGCAATTATTTCAAATACATGCGTTCCAACCTGCCCGGACGGCCCCTCTCCGACTGGGGCAAGGCGCGGGCTGGCGACGAGGCGGAGGTGGTGATGTGGCTCTACAATCGCAGCGGCGATCCGGCTCTCTTGACGTTGTTGGGCCATCTCCGGCAGCAGGCCTACGACTGGCCCGTCATCATGGCGAGCAATGATTTCATGCTCTACGGCACGGATTATCAGCCCAAACACAACGTCAACGTTCAGCAGGCCTTGAAATTTCCGGAGGTGTATTACCAGCTTTCGAAGCAACCCGCCGATCATGACGCGTTGTTTCTCGGCCTGGACCATCTAATGGATGAACACGGTTTGTCCTGCGACATCAACAGCGGCACAGAATTTTTGTCCGGTAATGCCACGGTGCAGGGCGTGGAATTGTGTTCCATTGTGGAAGCGATGTTGAGCCTGGAAACCTCGGCGGAAATCACCGGCGACGCCTCGTTGCTGGATCGGCTGGAAAAAATCACCTTCAATGCGCTGCCCGCCGCGCTCACGCCCGACATGAAGGGATTGCAGTATTACACTTTGCCCAACAACGTCATCGCCGTTTACGGCAGCCACGGCTTCAACCAGGACTACGCGAATGGCACGCTGCCGGGGCCGAACTCGGGTTTTCCCTGCTGCCGTTTTAATTTCCACATGGGCTGGCCCAAGTTTATTCAAAATTCCTGGGCGGCGACGGATGAAGGCGGTCTGGCGGCCATGACTTACGGGCCAACCGCGGTGAACACGCTGGTGCGCGGCCAGCAGGTGCAGATCACCGAAGACACCAGCTACCCGTTTGAAGAACAGGTCCGGCTGCACGTCAGTGTGGGCAGCCCGCTGGCGTTTCCGCTGAAATTGCGCATTCCCGGCTGGTGTTCCAACGCCACGGTGACCGTGAACGGCCAGATGCAGGCCGGGGTCGCGGCAGGCACATTTTTGCGGATCGACAACACCTGGACCAATGGCGATCTGGTGATTTTGAATTTCCCCATGTCCGTGGAAACCGAGACCAACGCCTCACGCGCCGTGGCCATCAGCCGCGGGCCGCTGGTTTATTCGCTGCGCATTGGCGAAAACTGGACCGTGCGCACGCCGGACCCGCTGGGACAGGGCTACAACGAATACGAAATTCAACCCACCACGCCGTGGAATTACGCGCTCCAACTGGATCCGGCGAATCCTGAACCGGCTTTCAGCTACACCGCGCTGACCACCCCGGCCAATCCGTTCGATCCGGCACAAAATCCCGTCACGATGACCGTGCCGGCCAAGCAGGTGCCCGGCTGGACCATCGGCTGGCGCGGCACCCACGCCTTTGAGCCGCCGGCCAGTCCGGTGGCTTCCAGCAGCAGCCTGGAAACGGTGACGCTCGTCCCGTTCGGCTCGCAGCATTTACGCGTCAGTTGGTTTCCCTACCTCGGCACCCCCATGCCGACGCGCGGTTCGTTTGTGGAGCATTTTGATCCCACCTGGGCCGACCGCTGGACCGTCTTTGGCGGCAACTGGTCGCAGCGCACGAACACCTTGAGCACCGAACCCGGTTCCGCCTTTGGCGTCAAGGCGCTGGCCACGACCACCGCCTTCACCAATTTCAATGCCGAAGCCGATGTCGCGGTGGGCGCGATGGGCAATGCCGGCCTGATCTTTCGCGTGAGCCAGCCGGACATTGGCGCCGATGGCTATTGTGGCTATTATTGCGGCATCAATGCCCAAGCCAGCCAGTTGGAATTCGGCTGGGCCAGCAACTCCTGGAATTCCATCACGAATGTGTCGCTGCCGATTACGGCCAACACCTTTTATCACCTCAAAGTGCAAACCTTGGGCACGCGGATTCGCATTTTTGTCGGTGACATGACCCAGCCGCTGGTGGACATCAACGATTCGCATTTTTCCGGCGGCATGATCGGCGTGCGCGATTATTGCGGAGATGGCGATAAATCATTGTCCTCTTATTCCAATCTGGTGGTGAGTGAATACGCCGTGAGCACTTCCGAATTGCCCACCGCGTGGTATCCGTTTGAAGGCACCGCGCAGGATGCCACCGGCCATGGCAACGACGGCACGGTGACGGGCAGCGTCACGTATCCCACAGGCAAGCTGGGCGCACAGGCCATTCAATTCGACGGCAGTTCCGGACAATACGTCACCATTCCCACGGTGATCAGCAACGATTTCACCATCGCTCTTTGGGTGAAGACCACGGCCACCGGCAGCAGCGGCTCGTGGTATAACGGCAAAGGCCTGGTGGATGGCGAAATGGCCGGCGTGACCGACGATCTGGGCCTCACCTTGGTGAATGCCAATGCCGCCTTTGGCATCGGCAATCCGGACACGACCATTTACAGCACCACCGCCATCAACGATGGCACCTGGCATCACGTGACGGCGACGCGTTCCGCGACCAGTGGCGAGATGGATTTGTATATCGACGGCAGTTTGGAGGCGATGACCACCGGGCCGACCGGCACCAAGCACGCCTCGACTAATCTGCGCATCGGCGCGTTGCGAACGCTGGTGTCGGGATGTTTTCTGGCGGGCAGCATTGACGATGTGCAAATTTACAGCCGCGTTTTCAGCGCGTCAGAAGTTCCCAATCTGATGAACCACGCGCCGTCGTTGACGCCGCTGTTTGACGTGGTGACTTCCGCCGGGCGCACCTTGACCGTCACCAACAACGCCACCGATGTGGATGCTCCGGCACAAACGCTATTGTTTGGTTTGGCCAGCGCTCCGACTGGCGCAGCTATCAACGCAAACTCTGGTGCAATTACGTGGCGCCCATCCAGTGCGCAGGCGAATTCCACCAATCTTTTCGCAGTGAAAGTAACTGACAACGGCACGCCGAGCCTGAGCGCCACCCAGACTTTCAATGCCTATGTCAATCCGCTCGCCAAACCCCAAATGAATTTAATGTCGGTCAACGGCGGCAAGTTTCAGTTTCAGATCGATGGCGATTTCGGCCTGGATTACATTGTCGAAGCCGCCACAAATCTGGCCAAGCCAACCATCTGGTCGGCGTTGATGACGAACTACTCGCCCGCGCTGCCGTTCACGTGGAGCGATGTGGCCACGCCCAACTTCGCGCGGCGGTTCTACCGCGTCCGGCTGATGCCGTAATTTAACTTGTGAAAAAGCGCATTTTCTTGCCGGCCGTTGCGGGTTTGATTTTGTGGTTGCTGACCGCGTGGTTAGCCCGGGCGGCTTGCATCAACCAGCCCTTGCGGCAGGGCCAGGACCCGCAAATCGCCTACCAGGATGGCTACTTCAACATGGTGCAGAGCGACGGATGCAACGTCCGTTTGTTCCGCGCGACTTCGCTGGCCAGCCTGGCCACCGCCGGCAACAACATCATCTATGGTGCCGGCTGTTCCAATGTGTGGGCGCCGGAAATTCATTGGGTGAGCAGCAGCAATTGCTGGTTCGTCTATTACAGCGCCGATACGGGCGCGGCGGGCGCGGAACGGGTGCATGTCATCCAAAGCACTGGTGTGAATCCCTATGGCCCGTATATCGACCGGGGCGTGTTGCTATCGAGCTACTGGAACATTGACGGCAGTATTTTCACGGCGGCCAACGGTCAGACGTATTTCATCTATTCCGGCAGCCCGAGCGGCACGCAGAAAATTTACATTTCAGCCATGAGCAATCCCTACACGCTCAGCGGTACGCCGGTGCTGCTTTCGTCACCGGATCAAGCGTGGGAACAAAACGGCTCGGTGAATGAAGGTCCGTATGGCTTCGTTCACAATGGCCGGACTTTCATTGTTTATTCCGCGAGCGGCTGCTGGACGGATGATTATTGCCTGGGTTTGCTGACTTTGAGCGGCTCGAATCCGCTGAATGCGGCGGCATGGACGAAATCCGGTCCGGTCTTTTCCAAGCAGCCGACGGCTTATGGTCCCGGACATAACTGCGTGTTTGAAGACGGCTACGGCCAATGGTGGAACGTGTATCACGCCAACAACGTTTCCGGCCAGGGCTGCGGCGGTTACCGCCAGCTTCGCGCCCAGCGCATTTTCTGGCAGGCAAACAACACGCCGTATTTTGGCACGCCGGTGCCGACCAATTCACTTGTGGTGGAAGACACCAACTATCTCGTGGCGCAATATCCCTTGACCGGAACCAGCGGCACCATGGCGGCCACCACCACCTGCGGACCGGCGGGACAACTGGTTGGTTCGCCCGTCTGGCAAAATCCCGGGCTGAAATTCAATGGCAGCACGGATTACGTGAATTGCGGCTCGGCCCTGGGCAATGATGTGCAAAGCGCGCTGACGCTCGCCGCCTGGATCAAGGTGGATTCGTTTATCGACTGGGCGGGCATCCTCGTCAAAGGCACCAACACCTCGCCGTTTGCCATGCAGATTTGGAGCGATGGCTCGTTGCGCTTTTCCGCCAACTGGGGCAATCCCAGCGGCGCCGTGGGTTCTGGAAGCTGGAATTCCAGCTTCAAATTACAAACCAACCAATGGTATCACGTCGCGGTCACCTACGACGGCCAGACGCTTCGCTTTTACACCAACGGGGTGATGGATTCTTACCAGCCGGCACTCAGTTTGCACTTTGGCATGGTCGATGAACCCATGATCCTGGGAGCGGATTTCCCCGGCGGCGATGAGTATTTCAGCGGCACCATCCGCGATGCGCGTCTGTATGGCCGCGCTTTGGCGCCGAGCGAAATCAACCTCATCACGGGCATCAATCACGCGCCCAGTCTGCCGGCGATTCCGGATCAAAACCTGGTTGCCGGCCAGACCCTGACCATTACCAATGTGGCCACCGACCCGGAAGCCCCGCCGCAATTGTTGATTTATTCGCTGTCGCAAAGTCCCACGGGCGCGTCGATCGGCGGGTTGACGGGCGTGCTGTCCTGGCGTCCCGCCGCCAGTCAGGCGGACAGCACCAACGATTTTACCGTGCGGGTGGCCGATACCGGCTCGCCCAGTCTGTCGGCGACCCAGAGTTTCAAGGTGACCGTGGACAAGCTCAGGCCGCCGGTGGTGAGCGCGCCGGGCTTGAGCCACGGCTTGTTTCAGATGATGGTGAACGGCGATTACGGACTCGACTATCAGATTTGGAGTTCCACCAATTTGACGGACTGGCAGATGTTGTTTCAATCGAACAGCCCGTTGCTGCCGTTTCTTTGGACGGATGCCGCCGCATCCAATACGTCCGCCCAGTTTTATCGCCTTCAACTTTCGCCCTGAAATAATTTGCTTATGAACAACCGTCCCGCAATTTGCCGGCATTTCTGCAACGTGCTGGTCATTTTCGTTTGGAGCTGCTGCCAGCTTCCCGTTTTGGCCCAGGCGCCGGCCGGCAAGTTTCAAAATCCGCTCAATCCCGGACCGGACCCTTACATGGAATATTACGACGGAAATTATTATCTCACCACCACGCAGGGCCGGGACATTCGCATGTGGAAATCGCCCACGCTGGCCGGGCTGAAAACGGCCAAGGGCGTGGAGGTCTGGCGTGACAGCAACCCGACCCGTTCGCACGGCATCTGGGCGCCGGAATTTCATTTCATCACCAATCACTGGTATATGTATTACACGGCCATGGCGGCGAACAACCAGGACGAAACCCATCGCATGCATGTGCTGGAAAGCGCGGGGACCGACCCGCTCGGCCCTTACACTTACAAAGGCCGCCTGGTCAATCCCACCAATGACAACTACGCCATCGACGGCAGCGTGTTTAAAAATCCTGGCGACGGTCTCTGGTATTTTCTCTGGGCGGCGCATCCGGGTCATGTGCTGACCCTGGCGCGAATGGAAAATCCGTGGACGTTGCGCGGCAATGGCGTGGTGATTCCCGCTTCGGGCTTCGGCTGCGAGGAAGTGCGCGAAGGCCCGATTGTCTTGCAGCATGCCGGCAAATTGTTCCTGATTTATTCGGCGTGCGACACCGGCAAGCCGGATTACATGCTGGGTATGTTGATGGCGAACACCAATGCGGACCTGATGAATCCCGCGTCGTGGAAGCAATATCCGGCGCCCGTGTTCGCTCGTAATGATGAGGCCGGCGTGTTCGGCCCCGGCCACAACGGATTTTTCAAGGCGGCCGATGGTTCGGACTGGATTGTCTATCACGCCAAGACAACCTCGCGTTACACCTACGAAGGACGGACCACGCGGGTGCAGCCGTTCACCTGGAACGCCGATGGCACGCCGAATTTTGGCCGGCCGCTGCCGTTGTCCGCCTGGCTGGAGGAACCGGTTAAAAAATAAATCGAGTTTTGCGAACTCCACGTCACCCGCGCGCGGTGCGCGGTGTCTGAACCCGGCAGTCGTTTGAATCCTGCCGGGAAAAGCGGGCTTGTATACTTAACAAACGCATGGACCGCAAATGTCCAAGTGAATACGCTAGGCTTGTTCCGCATGAATACCTATCCAAAGAAAGCGGACGTGTTGGTTTTAACCGGGTTGGTG
>JAKALA010000065.1 GCA_021813325.1 bacterium
CACCCGAAGACCGGCTGGCCAGCGGTGGCGTTATGATCTGAAATCACGAAGCGATCCCCTCAAATTTATACCCAACTTCGGAGTTCAGGTTAAATTTTCCAGCCGTAAAGAAGCGCGCCCTGACCGCGAGTTTCACCGGCGGGGACGTGAGCCGCGACGGCGGTCTGCCGTTGCTGCGGCAGTTGGATCGGCGGCAGGGGCTGACGCGCGCGCTGGCGCGGGGGCTGCCCGATCCGCGCGCTCCCGACCGGATCGCGCATTCGCTTTTGAGCTTGGTGCGGCAGCGGATTTACGGGCTGGCCGCCGGCTACGAGGATCTCAACGGCCACGACACGCGGCGGCACGATCTGGTGTGGCAGACGGCGGTGGAACGCGACCGGCCGCTGGCGTCCAACCCGACGCTCTGCCGGCTGGACAACCGCGCCAATCGCGCCGCAGCCTGGGCGATGCACGGCGTGATCGTGGACCAGTTCATCGCGGCGTTCGCCGCGCCGGACGACCGGGTGCCTAGGCGGCAGGCGGACGCGCCCTTTCACGGTTACTACGGCGGCTATTGTTTTCTGCCGCTGTATGTGTTTTGCGGGGAACAGTTGCTGGCGTCCTATTTGCGGTCGGGCCACAGCGACGCGCGGCCCGGCACGCGTGGGCGATTTTAAAACTGTTGGTGCGGCGACTACGCCAGGCGTGGCCGCAGGTGAAAATTATTTTCCGGGGCGACGGCGGTTTTTGCCGCTGGCGGCGGTTGCGCTGGTGCGAAGATCATGGCGTCAACTACATCGTGGGTTTGGCCCAGAACGCGCGGCTGCGGGCGCAGGCGCAGCCACGCATCACGCAGGCCCAAAGCGATTTCGCGGCGCAGACAGAAAAGCAGCGGCAGTTTGGCGAAGTGGCGTATGCGGCGGCAAGCTGGGATCGTCCGCGCCGCGTGCTGGTCAAAGCCGAGCACACCGACAAGGGGAGCAACCCGCGTTTCGTGGCGACCAACTTGGCCGGCGCGGCGCCAAAACTTTACGCCGAGATTTATTGTGCGCGGGGCGAGAGGGAGAACCGGATCAAGGAACAGCAGTTGGGGTTGTTTGCCGACCGGACCAGTTGCCAGGACGGGTGGGCCAACCAGTTCCGGTTGTTGCTCTCCAGTGGCGCGGATGTGCTGCTGGAGCGGCGGCGGGCGCGGGCGCCGGCCGGGACGATCCGGCTCAAGCTCTTGAAGATGGGCGCGGTGGTGGGGCGCAACACGCGGCGGGTGCGGCTGCTCTTGGCCAGAGCTATCCGTATCAAAAACTCTTCGGCCAGATCTGCCAGACGCTGGGCAGCGGCTGAACCGCGCGAAGTGCTGTCCCCGGCACGTCGAAAAATAACGGGGGCTGGGGGGGGCGTGCCGCCACACGCCGAAAAAATCCGTTCCTGCCGCCCTTTCAAAAGCCAAACCACCAAGTCAACGGACCCAAGTGCCCTCAAGCTCGCTCTGGTGAAATAAGCGGGCTAAAGCCTGAGGCAATCCTCCGAACTCATCCCGTGCGTGCCAGTTTCGGCGGGAGTGGGGCATGAATTTGATTCCGCTTTGATTGCATTTAAATTCATTTTGTAGCCGCTAATTTTGCTCGCAGCCAACGACGCATTTTGTATTGTAAACCCAATATATTATGGAACCGCAAGGAGACATCGCACTGATCGGCCTGGCCGTCATGGGCCAGAACCTCATTCTCAACATGAACGATCACGGCTTCACCGTCGTGGCCTATAATCGCACGGTCGAGAAAGTGGATCACTTTCTGGCCAATGAAGCCAAAGGCACCAAGATCATCGGCGCCCATTCCATCGAGGAAATGGTGGCCAAACTTAAGCGTCCGCGCCGCGTCATGATGTTGGTCAAAGCCGGCAAGCCCGTGGATGAGTTCATCGAGCAATTGATCCCCCACTTGGAGCCCGGCGACATCATCATTGACGGCGGCAACTCGCTGTTTGAGGACACCAATCGCCGCCAGAAATACGTTGAGTCCAAAGGTCTGCTCTACATCGGCACCGGCGTATCCGGCGGCGAAGAAGGCGCCCGCCGCGGCCCGAGCATCATGCCGGGCGGTTCGCCCGCCGCGTGGCCGCACGTGAAGGACATTTTTCAGGCCGTCTCCGCCAAGGTGGAAGGCGGCGCTGGTGGCCAGGCGCAGCCTTGCTGCGATTGGGTCGGTGAAATGGGCGCAGGCCATTACGTGAAGATGGTCCACAACGGCATCGAATACGGCGACATGCAAATCATCTGCGAAGCTTACAACATCATGAAGCATGGTCTCGGCATGAGTGCCGACGAGATGCATCAGGTTTTCGCTGAATGGAACACGGGGGAACTCGACAGCTATCTCATTGAAATCACCCGCGACATTCTCGCGCACAAGGATGAGGATGGCGCGCCGCTGGTGGACAAGATTCTCGACACGGCCGGCCAGAAAGGCACCGGCAAGTGGACGGTCATCAATTCACAGGACCTCGGCATTCCCATCACGTTGATGGCCGAGGCCGTCTATTCCCGTTGCGTTTCCGCGCTCAAGGATGAACGTGTGAAAGCCGCCCGCAAATTGAAAGGCCCCCGCCCTGCCCTCAGCAGCATCGCGGCGAATCCAGAAAAGAAAAAGGCGTTCATTGCCGACATCAAGAGCGCGCTATTTGCCTCCAAAATCATCAGCTATGCCCAAGGCTACATGCTGATGCGGGCTGCGGCCAAGGAATACAAGTGGACTTTGAATTATGGCGGCATCGCCCTGATGTGGCGCGGCGGCTGTATCATCCGCAGTGTGTTCCTCGGCAAGATCAAGGAAGCTTACGACAAGAATCCCAAGTTGATGAACCTGTTGCTGGATGACTATTTCCGCGCCGCCATCAAGGAATCGCAGAAAGGCTGGCGCAATGTGGTGGCCACTGCCGCCAAGAAAGGCATTCCCGTGCCCGCCTTCAGCACGGCGCTGGCGTTCTACGACCAATATCGCAGCGCTGTTCTGCCCGCGAACCTGTTGCAGGCACAGCGCGATTACTTCGGTGCCCACACCTACGAACGCGTGGACAAGCCGCGCGGCGAATTTTTCCACACGAACTGGACGGGTCGCGGCGGTGCCACCAGTTCGAGCACTTACAATGTGTGATGGCTTTTGTCGGAGCTGAGGCAACGCGTCTAAAATCGAAAATTATTGCATAAAATTATAGTAAGAGCCTCCTCACGTCGGTTCCTACAAAAACAACTGAAAACGCGCGGCTTGCTTGAAGCCATCTTCCAATGGCCCATGTCAACTCCGCCGAAGTTGAAACCCCTCACAGAACCCAATCCGCAAACCATGTGAAATTCAGTTCAAATTCTCATCCAACTTAGGTTTTCGGGATTAATTGTTACGTTTCGACTGAGTTTTACAGTGCCGGAAATGAGGTTGAACGCAGTTGCCGCAATGGAAACCGCGAAACACGCGGCATACGCGAAACGGCCGGGGTTTCGGAACCATTCCCCGGGTGGGTGAAGGGATTTGGCGTTCTCACAAACTCGCTTTGGCCTTGGTTTTCGCGGGGTTCGCGGGGTTCGCGGGGTTCGCGGGGTTCGCGGTTTATCCCCACCGCGGAGTTTAGGTTCAACGCCGCCCGCAACTTACTTTTTGACGTAACCGTTGGCGCGAAACCAGTTCACGGCATCGGCAAACGCCTGTTCGGGCGGCGTCTGCGGCAGCCCCAGTTCGCGAATCGCTTTGCCTGGGTCAAACCACATTTTATATTTGGCCATACGCACGCCGGCCAGGGTTGCCCGCGGCGCCTTGCCGGTAAAAAAGGCCATCATTTCGCTGACCTCGGCCACACGATAGGCAAACCAGTAGGGAATTTTGAGCTTGGTCGCGCGAATCCCGGTAATTTTCTCAAGGCGTGTCAGCGTGTCTTTCATGGACCAATTGCCCGCCTGATTTCCCAAAATGTAGCGCTCGCCGAAGCGGCCCTTTTCCGCCGCCAAAATATGCCCAACCGCCACGTCGCGAACATGCACCCAGTTTAATCCGGTCTCGAGATACGCTGGCAGCCGGTGATTGAGAAAATCGACAATGATCTGGCCCGTGGGCGTGGGCTTCACATCGCCAGGACCAACGGGAGCCGATGGATTTACAATGATGATCGGCAGCCCGGCTTGGTGGAACAAGGTCATGGCGACGCGTTCCGCCTGGAATTTGGAACGCTTGTAGTCATTGCTCATCTGCTCTTCTTTCGCCAGATCAAGTTCATTCGTAGGCTTGAAGGAACCGTCCGGTTGCCGACGCGGCAGGCCAATGCAACCCACCGTGCTGGTGTAAACAATTCTCCGGCATCCGGCCCGGCCCGCCGCTTCCAAAACCGCGCGCGTGCCTTCCACATTGGCCTGATACATGGGCCGGTAATTGCGCATCCACAACTGATAGCTGGCCGCCACGTGAAAACACCAATCGCAACCTTCCATCTCTGCTTGCAACAGTTTGCGATCCAGAATATCGCCCGTCACGCGCTCGTATTTGGCGCCAAACAGACCGCGCTCATCCGCGCCGGGGCGCAGCAACGCCTTGACCCGATGCCCGCGAGCAACGAGTTCATGCACCAGATTGGAGCCGATAAAACCGGATGCACCGGTGACAAAACATTTCATGATGGGTTCACTTCCAAATTAATCGCAGCTCCGCCAGCCGCACCACAAAAAACAGCCATTCCCAGATGGCGACGATTGGGTGCCGTCTCCATGCCGAACCGAATTCGGTTGGGCTGAGAATTTGCCAGTAAAACCACGGGGTTATTTGTGAAAAAATTGAAGTTCATCCGCGAAGTTAGGTCAAGGCACTCAGGCGCGCAGCAACGACCGGCCCAAGCGCAACAACTTGTTGACGGCAGCATCGGAACGCCCTTCAGCGTAAACGCGCAATACCGGTTCGGTGCCAGAGCCGCGCAACATGAGCCAGGAGGAATCTTCCGCGATGAATTTGAGGCCATCCCGCGCATCGATTCGTTGCACCGGTGAACCCAGCAGCTTGCGCGGCGGGGCTTGCTGAAGTTGCCGCATCAGCGCCGCGCACCGCTCCAAAGGATAATGCGCATCAAAACGGCCATAGCGATGCGGACCAAATTCCTTTTCGAGCCGGGCATAGATGCGGTTCACAGAAACCTTTTCCATCGCCAGCAACTCCAGCAGAAAAAGTCCGGCGGCAATGCCGTCGCGTTCGGGAATATGGTTGGCAAAGCCGACCGATCCGCTCTCTTCGGCGCCAAACAAAGCGCCGCTTTTCATCAATTCCGGGGCAATAAACCGGAAACCAATGCCGACTTCCGTGAGCGGCAAATTCCAGGCCGCGCACATTTTATCCACCATGGCCGTGGTGTTAAAAGTCTTGGTGACTACGCCGCGCTCGCCCCGGTTGCGCACGAGGTGATGCAACAACAGCGCGATCACCTGCTGATTGGTCATCGCGCCGCCGCGACCGTCCATCGCGCCGAGGCGATCCGAATCCCCGTCCGTCACCAGACAGATGTCATGGGGATGGCGACGCAGTTGAGCGCTGCCCAGCGTGTAATTTTTCGGCAAAGGCTCGGGGCAAATGCCGCCAAACAAAATATCGTGCCGGCCATTCAGCGTGGTCACGCGGCACGTGGTCCCCGCCAGCAATGTTTCAAAAACGCCCGCCCCCACGCCAAAGAGCGCATCGTGAGCCACCCGCAATTTGGAACCGGCGATAAATTTAAAATCCACCAACCGCTTCACAGCTTTAAAATGGGCCGGGCGCACATCCACTTTGGTTAGGTTGAGCGACTTGGTTTCGGCGCTGAAAGCCGGGAGGTTTTTCCGCAGCCGTTTTTCAACAGCCAGGCATTCTTCCGGGCCGCTGGAACCGCCAAAATGCGACTTCAATTTATAACCATTAAAGATCGGCGGATTGTGGCTGGCCGTAATCATCACGCCGCCGACAGCCTGGAGATTCTTAACAGCAAACGACACTGACGGAGTCGGCGTGGCCTCGTTCGTAAGAATGACTTCATAACCGTTGCCGCCAAAAACCCGCGCCGTGATCTCCGCGAATCGATCCGACAAAAAGCGCCGGTCATAACCCACCACCACCCGCGCCGGGCGCCCGTGCCGCACCGAGCGCGGATTGCGGATTTCGGACAGCCAGAATGCCGCCGTGGCCTGCGCCACCCGCGCCACATTTTCAAAAGTAAAATCCTCGGCGATGATCGCGCGCCAGCCGTCGGTGCCAAATTTGATTACGCTCATACGAACGGGACGGCCAGATCGGCCAAGGCGGGATCGGCAGCCTTGGCCACCTGCCGCATCTTGGCGACGGCGGCTTTCAAGTTCCGGAGGGCAAACAAACTGGTGCCGGCCACAAACGTATCCGCCCCGGCGCGGGCGCATTCGGCGGCGGTTTGATTGGTGATGCCGCCATCCACTTCGAGATGGTAGTTTAATTTTCGTTCATGCCGCCAGACGCTGGCCTGCTGAATTTTAGGCAGACATTCGTGAATGAAGCTTTGGCCGCCGAAACCCGGATTCACCGTCATAACCAGCAGCAGATCGATCTGGGCGAGATAAGGCTGCACTTCGGCAATGGACGTTGGCGGATTCACCGCCAGGCCGACTTTTTTGCCCAGCGATTTGATTTTCCAGAGCAGTTGCGGGACTTTTTTGCCCAATTCGACATGCACCGTGATAAGGTCCGCGCCGGCTTGGACAAACGGTTCCAGCAGAATCTCCGGTTTTCCACACATCAAATGCGCATCAAAAAACAAATTTTTTGCATGCGGGCGAACGGCGGCAACCACCCCGGGGCCGAAGGAAATGTTGGGAACGAACTGCCCGTCCATGATGTCGAGATGCAACCAGTCGGCTCCCGATTTAGCGGCACGCTCCGCCTCCTTCCCCAAACGGGTGTAGTCTGAAGCCAGCAGTGACGGTGCAATTATCATCCACGGAGTTTACGCTGGCGACGGCGCGGCTCAAGCTTGGTTTGTATCCAAACACTGGCGGATGATTTTTCCAAGGAGCGCGGGTTCGTAAGGTTTCTGCAAATAGTTGAACTTGGGATCCAGCCGGAAATCCTTGCCCAAAATATCCGCGCCGTAGCCACTGGAAAAAACCACCTTCATTTCCGGCCGCTCGGCCCAGATTTTTTCCGCCAATTCGCGACCGTTCAGACCGCCCGGCATGATGACGTCGGTGAAGATCAGGTCAATTTGGTCTTTGTATTCCGACCAGATTCCCAGCGCATTGCGACCATCCACCGCCTCAAAAACGCGATAGCCATCGTGCCGCAACATGCCGCAAACCAAATCGCGGAGATCGCGCTCGTCTTCCACCACCAGAATGGTTTCATCGCCGCCCCGGCGGCGAAATTGGGTTTGACCGGCTTCGGCTTCTTCGGCCGTCGGATGCACGAGCGGCAAGTAAATGTTGAAGGCGGTGCCCAGCCCCAACTGACTTTCCACTTCGATCCAGCCCTGATGCTGTTTGACAATACCAAAGACGGTCGCCAATCCCAGGCCCGTGCCCTTGCCCAGGGCTTTGGTGGTGAAGAACGGCTCAAAGATTCGGGTTAAATTATCGGGTGGAATGCCCACGCCACTGTCGGCATGGGTCAGGCAGACAAACCGGCCCGGCCGCGCCTCGATCGTCTGGCGCACATAATCCTCATCGATTTCCCGGAGGGAAACCCGGATGGACAGCCGCCCGCCGTTCGGCATGGCGTCCCGCGAATTGACCGACAGATTCAGCAAAATCTGCTCCATCATGCTGAGATCCGCCTCCACAATGGCCGGCTCGGGGCTGAAGTGAATTTGCAGCGAAACATCCTCGCCCAGCAAACGGCCCAGCATGTCCGACAAATTACCCACCAGTTGGTTCATGTCCAGCAAGCGCGGGCTGGCGATTTGCTTGCGCCCGAAGGCCAGCAACTGGCGGGTCAAGCCAGCTGCGCGCTCGGACGCCTGCTTGATCTGGTGCGCGGAGTTGAGCGCCTTGGCGCTCAGGTGCTGCATGGTCAGCAGGGTGGCGTGCCCCAGAACAATGGTGAGAATGTTGTTGAAATCATGCGCGATGCCGCCGGCCAACTGGCCGATCGCCTCCATTTTTTGCGACTGGCGATATTGTTCCTCGAGCTTTCGTTGCGCCGTCAAATCGCGAAACACGGTCAGCAACAGCCTGGGCTTGCCACCGGATTCGACGAACGAATCGGCCACTTCAAAAACCACCGTCCGGCCATCGTGCAGCACATACTCGCAAACGCGCTTGCCGGGCACCGTGCCCTCGCGGAAATGTTCCCGGTGCATTTCCAACATCTGCGCCCAATCGCTGCTGACGGCCGAGTAAATCATGGTAAACAGACTGCCTTCGAGCTTCGCTGTGGGCAGCCCAACGAGACGGCTGAACGCTTCGTTGACGGCGATAATAACTCCTTTTTGATCGGTCAACCTCAAGCCATCCACCGAATTTTCCCAGACGGACCGGAACAGGGTTTCGGAGCTGCGCAAGGCCGTTTCCGCCGCCCGCCGCTCGCCGATGTCGCGCACGTGAAACAGGAGCGCCGGCTGGCCGTCAAACTCCACGCGCACCACGCGAATTTCCACTGGAATGACCTTGCCATCGGCCCGCAGGCTTTCGCTTTCCATCCAACTGATTTCTCCGCTGACCATGCGTTCAAACTCGGCGCGGGCCGCCGCCCGGCGTTCCGTCGGAATCAAATTTTCAACGGCGTTCTGGCCGATCAATTCCTCCCGTTTCAAACCATGCAACTGGCAGGCGCACCGGTTGACGTCGAGCACTTTTCCGGACAGATCTTCGACGAAGATGGCGTCCGGCGAATTCTCAAACAGTTCCCGGAAACGCCGCTGGCTCTGCTGCAGCGCCTCCTCCGCGCGAATGCGCTCCAGAGCGCCGCCGCACTGATCCGCCAAAGTCTGGAACGTGTGCAGATCGTTTTCCGAATAGTTTCCGGACTGACGTTTCTGAAGAAAGAGCACGCCGATGACCCATTCGCCTTTGCGGATCGGAGCGATCATGGTGGTGCCCACTTGCGAACCAGTCTCGTTAGCCGCAACCACCTCGGCGCCGCGTTTGATCACGCGCTGCACTAGCGCGTTGGCCGAACGCGGCTGCGGCGACGCGGGAATCTCCACCCGTTTGCCTTCGACGGTGGTTACGGAAAGCAATGAAACCACCTCGTCATTTTCGCCGGAATACAAATCCAGCGCGAAATCATCCCAACTGAACAAATCATCCGCCGCTTCGCTGATGGCTTTGGCCGCCTTGCTGGCCACGGTCACCGCTCCCAGCTCATGGCTCAGTTTGCTGAAAACCGCATTGCGATGGGCGACCTGAAGACGCGTGGTGACATCCGTCGCCATGGTCAGGGCCGCGAGCCGTCCGCGAAAGGCCAGCGGACGCCAGATCACTTCCATGGCCATCACCGCGCCGTCCTTGCGACGGTGGCGCCAGATGACGCCGGTCATTTCCGACTCGCCGGGAACAGACTGGCTGGTCTGGTTGGGTTCCGCCACGCGCAAATCGGCCAGGTTCATGGCCAGAAATTCCTCGCGGGTGAAGCCGTAATGCAGGACGGCAGCTTCGTTGACTTCCAAAATATCCTGTTTTTCCAGATCGAACACCCACATGGGATGCGGATTGCCCTGAAAGAGCAGCCGGTATTGCTTCTCGCTTTGGCGGAGTTCGGCTTCTGCCTGCTCGCGGCGGAGGCGTTCCGCCGTCTCGGATACCGCCCGGCGCACGGCGGAAGGCAGGCGATCCCGGCTTTGTTTGAGCACGTAGTCTGTGGCTCCCTGCTTGAGGCTTTCAATGGCCGCCGCCTCACCGATGGTGCCGGAAATGAGAATGACCGGAAGCGTGGAGAATTTTTCCCGCACCAGCTTGATGGCATCCAAGCCGGTCCAGCCGGGCAACCGGTAATCCGCAATGATGACGTCCCAGGCGGCCGATTCCAACACGCTCAAGAACTCCGCTTTTTGGGCGACCGAAGTGATCTCGGCTTCGATGCCGTCTTGCTTCAGCATGTCATGAACCAACTGACAATCAGCCAGATTGTCTTCCAAATGCAGAATGCGGAGCGGTTGGTTCATGTATGTCATTGGCCCTTCGGACCATGGCAAAAAATCGGGCACACAAACAACCAGCCCGGCGGGCAAATGTAAAGCGGCAATCTTTTTTCCGGCCAAATCTTTTCGCCGTTGACATTTCATCGGGTTTTATTAGGCTTTGCAACTCTTTAGCAAACATACAAAGATACTATGCCGAATACGAAGTCAGCCGAGCGCCGGATGCGCAACAGCCAACGCAAGAACCTTCAGAACAGCCGCGTGAAATCCAAATTGCGCCGGCTGGAAAAGGAGTTTCGCGCTGCCGTCAGCGCCGGCAAGAACGATGAAGCCACCAAATTGCTGCCGGGCGTTCACTCCGCGTTCGACAAAGCCGTGAAAGTCGGCGCCATCAAGCGTCCCACCGCCAACCGCAAAAAATCACGGCTCGCGGTTTCCGTGAAGCCAGCAGCCAAGTAAGTCACGGCATTTTAATAATTTCCATTGCCACCAACTTGTGCCTTAATGGTCGCCATGACCAAGTGCCTCGTCGGTGGCTTTCTTATTTTTACGGCTAGCTGCGGCTTGGGTGCGACGAATGAATTTACGCCCTGGGAGTTGACGGGCCAGACGTATATTCACGATCCCTCCAGCATCGTCAGCGACCACGGCACTTTCCACATCTTCGGCACTGGCCCCGGCATCCGGGCTAAAACCTCAACCGACCTGATTCACTGGGAAAATGCCGGCTCCGTTTTTCGCGGTCCACCCGACTGGACCAAAACGCTGGTGCCCGGTTTCAACGGATTTTTTTGGGCGCCGGACATTGTGCGCGTCAACGGCAAATACCTGCTTTATTATTCCGTCTCCACGTGGGGAAAACAGATTTCGGCCATCGGTTTGGCCACCACGCCGACGCTGGATGTTTCCAGTTCGGATTTTCATTGGACGGACGAAGGCATGGTGGTTCATTCGACCAATAACAGCGCCTACAACACCATTGATCCCAGCGTGCTGCTGGATAAAAATGGCCGGCTGTGGCTGGCTTTCGGCTCTTTTTGGCAGGGAATTTTTCTGACGGAATTGGACCCCAAAACCGGACTTTGCCTCAGCTCCAACGCGCCGCTGTATCAACTCGCCTGGAATCACTCAATCGAAGCCTCGTGCCTCGCGCAACACGGCCAATACTACTATCTGTTCGTGAACTGGGGCCAATGCTGTCGCGGCACGAACAGCACGTATGAAGTCCGCGTCGGGCGCGCCGAAAATATCACCGGCCCCTATCTGGATCGCGACGGCAAAAATCTCTCCGAAGGCGGCGGCTCGGTATTCCTGACCAGTTCCGGGAGATTCATCGGCCCCGGGCATATTGGCATTTTGCACGATCACGGAACCGACTGGTTCAGCTATCATTATTACGATGCGGATTCCCGCGGGCGATCCCGGCTGGCCCTGGGAAAACTGGATTGGAGCACCGGCTGGCCGGTGGCTGTCAACGATGCCACGAACGATTGGAAACTGGTTTGGTCCGATGAATTCAACACCAATGGCGCGCCGAATCCGGCCAATTGGAATTTCGAGCACGGCTTTGAACGCAACCACGAATTGCAGTGGTATCAGCCGGAGAATGCCGTTTGCACCAATGGCCTGCTGGTTATTGAAGCCCGCCGCGAACACAAGCCAAACCCGAACTACCTTTCCGGCAGCCACGATTGGAAAACCAGCCGCGAGTGGATTGAATACACCTCCGCCAGTCTGACCTCCCGGCATCTTCAGGAATTTAAATATGGCAAGATCGAGATGCGGGCGCGCATTGACACGCGCCTGGGAAGCTGGCCGGCGTTCTGGACCCTTGGCGCCACCCCCGGCATTCATTGGCCGGCCTGCGGCGAAATCGACATCATGGAATTCTACACCGGCACCGTGCTCGCCAATTTCGGCTGGCAACTGGATGGCAAAACCAAATGGCTGGCCGCCAAAACACCCATCCCCGATTTCAAAGATCCGTTTTGGAATCGGGATTTTCACCTCTGGACCATGGAATGGAATGAAAAGAAAATTGACCTGCTGCTGGATGGCAAAATGATGAATCACCTGGAAATGACCGAGGCTGATAAAGCGGACGCCGGGAATCCGTTTCGCAATCCGGTTTACCTGATAATTAACCAGGCCATTGGCGGCGATTGCGGCGGCGACCCCGCCCAGACCGAATTTCCCATTCGCTATGAGGTCGATTGGGTGCGCGTGTATCAATCCACCCATCAACCCTGAGTAAATTTGCCATTTCCACTGTCATTTCTTTAAATCCACACATCATGATTAAACAAACTGTCTATTCACTGGTTCCGCTGCTGGCGCTGGCCATCAGCTCGAAGGCGCTGGCAGCCGATGATGCCCCCCCAAAAATTCCGGCGTTTTCCATAGCTTACATGGACCGCTCTGTCAGCCCAGCCACGAATTTTTATGAGTATGCCGACGGCGCGTGGCTGAAAAACAATCCGGTCCCGGCCGACAAATCACGCTGGGCCGCCTTCACCGAACTGGCCGAGCGCAACTGGTATTTGATCCACGAAATTCTCATCAACGCCGCCAACCACGATTCATCCCTTTCATCCGGCTCCCCGACCCGCGAAGTGGGCGATTTCTTTGCGTCCGCCATGGACACAAACCGCATTGAGAAACTGGGGCTGAAGCCGATTGCCAAAGATTTGAAGCGGATCAACCAGATCAAGACCACCAAAGATTTGTTTGCCGTGCTCTCCGATTTCCACCAACGCGGCGTGGGCGGTTTGTTCAACAGCGATTTTGGCCCGGATGCCAAGAACAGTTCCATTTACGCCATCGGGCTGGAGCAAGGCGGGCTTTCCCTGCCGGATCGCGATTATTATCTCAAAGACACCTTCGCCGATAAACTCGGCCAGTTTCGCCAACATTTGCAAAACATGTTCGCGTTTCTAGGCGACCAGCCCGCCGAAGCCACAGCCCATGCCGCGACAGTGATGGAGCTGGAAACGGCGCTGGCCAAGGCCTGCCGCAGCCGCGTGGAGCTGCGCGATCCCAACAAGAATTACAACAAATTCACGCACGCCGACTGGGAGAGCAAAACCCCGGAACTGCTTTGGAACGTTTATTTCAAGGAAATGTCGCTCGCTCACCCGAGCTACGAAATCGTCGGACAGCCGGAGTTTTTTGCAGCCCTGGACAAACTGATCCGGGAAAAACCGCTGGCCGATTGGCAAGTCTATCTTCGCTGGCATTTGCTCCATGCCAGCGCCCCGTTTTTGACCCGGGCCATCGAACAGGAAAATTTCAATTTTTACGGCAAGGTTCTCAGCGGCCAGCCTGAGCAGGAGCCGCGTTGGAAACGTTCCGCCCATGTCATTGATGGCAGCATCGGCGAAGCGCTCGGCCAGCTTTACGTTGAAAAATATTTTCCGCCTGCCGCCAAGGAACGCATGAACGAGCTGGTGGAAAACTTGAAAGCCGTTTTCCATGATCGGCTGGAAAAGGTTCCCTGGATGTCCGAAGCCACCCGCCAAAAGGCGCTGACCAAATTTGCCCGCTTTACGCAAAAGATTGGCTATCCGGACAAATTCCGGGATTACTCGTCCATCGTCATCAAACGCGATGATTATTTGGGCAATGTCCGGCGCGCCGCCGCGTTTGAGGCCAAACGTGAAATCGCCCGCGTCGGCAAACCCGTGGATAAAACCGAATGGGGCATGACGCCGGAAACCGTGAACGCCTATTTCAATCCGCTGCAAAACGAAATTGTTTTTCCCGCCGGTATTTTGCAGCCGCCGTTCTTCGACATGACCAAGGACGATGCCGTCAATTACGGCGGCATTGGCGTGGTCATCGGCCATGAAATCACCCACGGCTATGACGATGAAGGCCGCAAATTTGATGCCGATGGCAATCTGAATGACTGGTGGACGGACGCCGATGCCAAGGCGTTTGACGAGCGGGCCCAATTGGTGGTAGATGAATACAATCAGTTTGAGCCGCTGCCGGGCCAGCACGTGAACGGCAAGCTGACCTTGGGCGAAAATCTGGCGGACATCGGCGGCGTGCATATCGCTTATGAAGCCTTGGAACGCGTTTTGGCCAAGGACCCCGCCAAACGCAAAACCATTGATGGACTGACGCCGGAACAACGCTTCTTCATTTCGTTTGCCCAAATCTGGCGCACCAACATCCGCGAGGCCGAAGCGCAACGCCTGCTGACGGTGGACCCGCATTCGCCAGGCCAGTTTCGCTCTTTCGGTCCATTGCTGAATACGCAAGCGTTCTATGATACGTTCCACATTCCGCCCGGAAGCCCCATGTGGCTTCCGCCGGAAGAACGCGCTCATATTTGGTAGGCGCCCGGTTTTCCCGTCAACGCCGTTGATCGCCAGCAGCGATCAACGGCGTTTGTCTATCCGTCTTTAACTTCCAAAGGCGGCGCTATATCCTTCGCTCCCGTGCTCAGAACGTTGCGCAAAGCCGAATACGCCGAACTGATGATTTTATTTTTCATCCAGGCGGCGGCCATGGCCATTTGGTTTGTGCCGCTGGGACCGATTCTGGACGCGCACGGTCTGCACGACATCAAGCCGTTTGCCTTTGCCGCCTCGGGGGTCGCGGCCTTCATTTCGCCCCTGATGTTCGGGGCCATGGCCGATCGTCATGTTCCGCCGGCGAAAGTTCTGCGCGGGCTGGCGGGCATCACCGCGGTTGCGATGTTCATCATCAGCACGGCGATTCAGCAGCATTGGAACGGCTGGCTGATCCTGCTGTTGATTCAATTGTTTTACTTTTTTTACTCGCCCATGTTCAGCATCTCCACAGCGCTGGTGCTGGCCAGATTGGAAGACGCCAAAAAGGAGTTCGGGCCGGTGCGCGCCATGGCGACGATTGGCTGGATGGCGGGCGCGCTGTTGATCAGCCTGATGAATCTGGATCGTTCGGCCTATGCCGGATATCTCGGGGCGACGTTCTGGTTTCTGGTCGCCATTTTTACCTGCTTTCTGCCGGCTTTGCCGGTTCCCGCTTCGGCCGAGCACCTTTCCTGGCACGAACGCCTCGGTCTCGATGCCTTGACGCTGTTGAAAAACAGCAACCACCGCGTGGTGTTTGTAACCGTGATGCTGTTCACGATTCCGCTTTCCGCGTTTTATCCTTACGCCCCGACTCATCTTCACGATCTGGGCTTTACTCGCACCAGCGCCTGGATGAGCCTGGCGCAAGTGACCGAGATTATTGGAATGTTCAGCCTGGGCTGGCTCCTGGCCAATTGGAAGGTGAAATGGATTTTCGCCTGCGGCCTGGGCATTGGCTTTATCCGGTTCGCATTAAGCGCCCTGAACACCAAGCCCGCGCTGCTGGCCGGCGTCACCCTTCACGGCGCCTCCTTTGCGCTGGTTTACATCACCGCCGCGATTTACCTCGATCAGAGAATTGATCCCGCCTGGCGAACGCGGGCCCAAGCCTTGATGACGCTCATGTATGGCGGCTTGGGCAACCTGGCCGGTTATTTGGGCTGCGGTTGGTGGTTTAACGCCTGCACACCGGCTGCGGGCACCCGCTGGCCCGTTTTTTGGGGTGGCATCGCCCTGCTGGTGGTTTTGGTCATGGTCTATTTTTTGAGCATCTATCGCACGCAAGGCAACGGGAAATTGATCAAATACGCCCGCTGAGGTTTTCTTCGATCCGGGCCGGGCCAGCGTATCCAGCCGCAGGTTGCGGAACCAAAACGCGAATGGTATGCTTCCGGCGATATATCCTAGATAAATGCCTTCGCTTGATTTAATTTTCAAGATTCCATGCCATCGATGGCGCTTCCGAAGCCGGGCGCGGTTTATCTTTTTGGGGCTGCTGCTCGGAACGCTGCTTCTCTCCTTACCGACACAGGCGCAGGATCCGACCGAGGTTTTAATCATCAACTCGTATCATCCCGGTTATGCGTGGAGCGACGGAGAACAGCGCGGGGTGTTGCGCGCCTTGACCCGGCAACATCCCCGCATGCTGCCGGCCATTGAATACTTGGACTGGAAACGCTATCCGACCGCGGACGCGGAACAGCAATTTATCAAGTTGATGCGGCTGAAATACGGCGGACAAAAATTGAAAGCCGTGATCACCTTGGATGACAAGGCGCTCCAATTGGTGCTCGAAAACCGGCAGCTCTTTGGCGGCAGCCAGGTGCCGGTCATCTTTGGCGGCGTGAATTATTTCACCCCGGAATTATTGCACAGCCAGACGAACATCACGGGCGCGGCCGAGACCAAGGACATCGCCGGCACCTTGAATCTCATCCTACGCCTCCAGCCGGACGTTGAAGAAATCGTTGGTTATAATGACGACACACAAAGCTCGCTGGCCAACCGCCACGCTTTGGAAGAGGGTATGCGCCAGTTTGCGCCCGGGAAAAAATTGCGCTTCATCGAACATTGGAGCGTGGCGGAACTGTTCCACGCCTTAAGCCATCTCGGCCCGCACACCGCCGTGATTGGCCTCGGAGCTTCGCGGGACCGAACGGGACGCCTGCTTGCCGACGACATGAATTTCCTCACTTCCGTAACCAGCAACTGCCCGGTTCCCATCTACATCATCTCCGAGCCAATCCTGCCCTCCTTCAGCACCGGCGACTGGAACACGGCCGCTTGGACGGGAATTGGCGGCGCGTTGGTTTTCAGCGACAAACATGGTGAATTAGTCGGCGGCATGGCCAATCGCGTTTTGGCCGGAACGCCCGCCGCCGACATCCCGATTGTGACGAATGCGAATGCGCGGCTGGCCGTGGACTGGCCGCAAATGAAACGCTTCGATTTTTCGGCCAGCGCCCTGCCGCCAGGCACGAAAATTTTCAACCAGCCGGACTCGTTTTACCGCGTCAATCGCTCCAAAATCATCCTGGTTTTCTCCATTTTGGCCTTGCTGGCCGGCACCGTGGTGGTGCTGGTCGTCAACACCATTTTGCGCCGCCGGGCCGAGCGCGAAAACCGCCAATTGGCGGCGGCAGCCCATCAATCTTCGGAACTGATCGTTACCTTGGACAACAGTGGTTCCGTGAAATTTGTCAATCCGGCCTTTTTAAAAATCACGGGAAGATCAATCGCCCCCCCGACCGGCCCGGAATTTGTAAGCACGATTCTAGGCGTCAAAGGTGGTTTTTCGGAAATTGTGGAGAAACTGGAAAATTGTCCGGCATGGTCCAGCCGCGCACATTTTTCCCATCCGGATGGAAACATCCGGCAGCTTTCACTTGCCGCCTCAGCCATTAAGGATTCAAAGGCTGGCATCGCGGGCTATCTCATGATTGGACGCGATGTGACCCGCGAAATTCGATTGGAAGAACAGGTCAGGGAAGCCCAAAAAACGGAAGCCGTGGGCCGGCTGGCGGGAGGCGTGGCCCATGATTTTAACAATTTGCTCCAGATCATCAGCGGCCATGCGCAGTTCGCGCTGGAACCCCAGACCAGCGAGGCTGAACGTGCTGAATGTTTGGATCAAGTCATGCAGGCATCCAATCGCGCCGCGCAACTCACCCAGCAATTACTGGCGTTTGGCCGGCGCCAGCCGCTTCAGCGGACGGATACGGATTTGCATGAAGTGGTCAGCCGGCATTTAAAAATGATCCGCCGCGTGATCGGTGAAAATTTGACCGTGAATTTTTTTCCGGCCAAGGAGCTTTGGAACGTGTGCGTGGACCAGGGACAGATCGAACAGGTTTTGTTGAACATCTGCGTCAATTCCCGGGACGCCATGCCGGATGGAGGCCAGTTGTCCATTAGCCTGGAAAACGTCCAGCTCGACCCGGCGTTTTGCCATGCGCATTCCTGGGCACGCCCGGGATCATTTGTCATGCTGACCACCTCGGACACCGGTTGCGGCATGGACAAGTCCACATTGAGCCGGATTTTCGATCCGTTCTTCACCACCAAGCCCAAGTCCAAAGGCTCCGGTCTGGGACTTTCCGTGGTTCAAGGCATCGTGCATCAGCACGAAGGGTTCATCAATGTTTACAGCGAGCCAAAGTGGGGAACGACCTTTAAAATTTATTTCCCGGCTGCGGATCCCAAGGCCAGGCCGGCCTCAAGCCCGATTCCCCCGCCAAAGGCTCCGGCGGCATCCGGAACCATTCTGGTGGTTGAAGATGAAGCAGACGTGCGCAATTTAACCAGCAGGATCTTGGTCCGGGCGGGCTATGAGGTGATGACGGCGGTCAACGGAGCCGAAGCGGTCCAACTTTTTCAAACCCAGGCACAGAAAATCCGGCTGGTGCTGCTGGATGTGATCATGCCGGTCATGAATGGACCGGAGGCGTGCCGGCAAATCCGGGCGATCAAACCCGATGTGCCGGTGTTATTCTGCAGTGGTTATAGCGCCGAATCCATTGACTACCATTTTGAGTTCAGCCAGACGCTGCAATTGATCCAGAAGCCTTGTAATCCCACTCACCTTTTGGATCGGATTGCTGAAATGTTGCACGGGAAGTCGGAACCGGCCGCAACTTTCACAAAGACAGTTTCAGCGGACTCATAAGCCGCACCTCGGCGGTGAAATCAGAGTTGCATGGCATAGAAAAAAACATGCCCATTCGTCTTGTCAATCCAGAGCGATCCAGAATACCCAGACCTATCCCAAACGTCATAACGCGTAACGGGTTCAGGAGCAAACCAGCCGGGAGCATCGTCAGAGTGCATGTTTGTGCGGAAACTCCGGGCCATTGAAGCCGGAACTCGTGTGAGGCCCCGCTGCTTGAGAAATGCATCTCTCCATTCAGGTGTGGCCGCGACCTCAAAGTAATAGCTGAACTCAAAGGTAAAATGATCCGACCTCCAATACTTCGAGTGAATGACTTTGACTTGTGCCGGCAGCGGCTCCCTGAAAGCACGATACCAATTCTGGGGGTCATCCACCCAAGTGCCCGCGTTCCGGATGCCCTCAGCCTGAAGCGCAAAGAAACCACAGATGTCCGGCCTCAGCAGAACCACCGCGATCAGCAGCACGACCAAACAAAACCCGGCCACTAATATTTGCTGGAGGCGCTTGCTCATGACGCAACCCCGCAGGCTAACTTAACACGTGCTCGATCCGCGCGAGTTCTTCGGCGGTGAAATTCAAATTGCGGATGGCACCAACGCAATCATCCACCTGACCGACTTTGCTCGCGCCAATTAATGCGCTGGTTACCACTCCATGGCGCAAAACCCACGCCAGAGCCATTTGCGCCAGCGTCTGGCCCCGCGACTGCGCCAACTCATGCAGCTTTCGGGTCTTGGCCAATACCGCATCCGTTATATCAGCCGGACGCAAAAAACGCGGATCATGCCCCGCCCGGGAATCAGCCGGGATGCCTTTAAAATAGCGGTCCGTCAGAACGCCTTTTGCCAATGGCGAAAACACCGTGCAACCGATGCCTTCCTGTTCCAGCGTGGCCAACAACTGCGGCTCCACCCAGCGATCCAACAGGCTGTAGCGTGGCTGGTGAATCAGGCAGGGCGTCCCCATTTCGCGCAATAATTTCGCGGCCTGCACGGTCTCGGCGGGTTTGTAATTGGAAAGTCCGACATACAAGGCTTTGCCGCTGCGGACGGCATGCGCCAGCGCGCCCATCGTTTCCTCCAACGGCGTGTCGGGATCAGGCCGGTGGGAATAGAAAATATCGACGTAATTCAATCCCATCCGTTTCAACGATTGATCCAAGGACGCCAGCAGATACTTGCGCGATCCCCATTCTCCGTAAGGCCCCGGCCACATATAATAACCCGCCTTCGTGGTGATGATCATTTCGTCCCGCCACGGGCCAAGGCTCTCCCGCAATATCCGGCCAAAAGTTTCCTCGGCGGAACCGTCCGGCGGACCGTAATTGTTGGCCAAATCAAAGCAGGTGATTCCCAGATCAAAGGCGCGCAACGCAATGGCCCGGGCATTTTCAAAGGAATCTTGGGCGCCAAAATTATGCCACAAGCCCAGCGAAATCATCGGCAGCCGAACGCCGGAGTGGCCGCATCGTCGATAAAACCCGGGAGAATGATAGCGAGTTTGGGCTGGGGAATATGTCATGCGTTCAAGTCTAGCCACGATTGGTTAAAACAAAAGCCTATCGACGCCTTTCAAGCGATTTTCAACGCGATTTGGGTGATTCAAAGACAACGCACATGGGCGCTCCAACGAGCGCGGTTTGATCCGTGGCCGTCAATTTTCCATTGTAAGGATCAATGGCAAAAACGCGAATGCGATTGTCATCCTGGCCGCAGGCGACCAACCAGCACCCACTGGGATCCAAATTAAAGCCGCGCGGAATCTTCACATTTGCCGGCAGGGTTTGAATTCGCTCCAACAGACCGTCGCCGCCGATCTTGAAAACGCTGATGCTGTCTCGCCCTTTCCCCGCCACATCCCGGTTGGAAACATAGAGCCACTTGCCATTCGGATGGCAGAATATCTCCGCCGTGGCCAGTCCGTTGCTTTCTGAATTTAGGGGCACGGTCGATAGGTTTTGCCGTTCCGTCAGCGCACCCGAAGTTACATCACGCGCAAATACCGTCACATTTAAACCCATTTCGCCATTCACATACGCAAACTGCTGACTTGGCGAGAAAGCGAGATGTCTGGGACCGCTGCCCGGTGAAACCCTGGCAAACGGCGGATTTGCCGGGGTTAACGTCCCGCGTTCCGCGTCAAAATCAAAAACCCACACATGGTCAGATCCCAAATCACAAGCATACACATGGCGGTTGCCGGCATCGGTATAAGTGGCATGGGCATACGGCTTGGTTTGGCGTGCCGGATTCGGTCCCGAGCCGGTAAACGCCACAAACGCGGTTCGCTTTTCGAGAACGCCGTTCGTGCCGGCATGAAAATCGACAATGCTTCCATCCGAATAGTTGGCCACGAAAACATTATGGCCCGTGGCATCCACACTCACATGACAGACACCATGGCCGGCCACCAATTCGTTCAGGCGATCCAATCGCCCATCCGTTTTCATTTGAAACGCGGCAACCGAGCCGCCATTGGTTTCCGTCACGGCGTAGAGATATTTACCATCCGGCGACAGGGCGAGAAAGTTGGGACTCACCGCCGGCGCGGCCAATCGCACCGGCCCCAGCCGTCCAGTTTGCGCGTCCAGCGTTCCAGTATAAATCCCATGGCTCAACGGATTATCGGTATGCGTCCCGAGATAAAACCGCTCGGATTGCGCCCCCGCGCTCCAAGTGGCGAGAAGTAACACGGCGATAACAGGTTTCATGGACGCAATTTTGCGACTGACGCGGACAATTGGCAAAAGCAAATCGCAGCTCTGGCTGGCGATGCGCTTGCACAAATCTGGAAAAGCATTACTATTTCACAACATGAAATTTGCTTTAGCCATTGCCGCCTTCGGATTGTTCGCCTTTTTTATCAGTTGGGGAGTGATCATGATGATGCACGGTTCGCCCTGGCTGCTGATCGCCGCGATGGGAGTCTTTCTGGGGTCGTTTATTAAATTTGGCTGTCTTTCCCACTAACCTGCCGGCCTTGGTCCCCATCCGGGTCTTGATGGTGCGCCCGAAGTTGCGGACTATTTTCCCAACATGGGAAATTGCTGCTGCATGTTACGGAGAATCTGTCCCCACGTCATCGTCGTCGCACTCTTTGTGCCCGCCGCAATCCCGGAAGCATAAGCCGTGGCCGGTGAAGTTCCCTGCACCAAGTATGTTGATCCGCCCCAACTGACAATACTGGAGCCGGGAAGCGCGAGTGAAATAAAACTTCCGTAGTTGGAATACGATGCCAATTGGCCGCCCTGCGTGGCCGCCACCGCGTAAACCCCGTTGATGGCGGCCGGGTAAGTCGGCGTGTTGACCGGAGTATTGCCCGCTGCGGCAAAAAACACGATGCCCTTGGCCTCGGCGTCTTGGATCACTTGATCCAAAATCGGACTGTCCGTTGGGCTGCCTAAACTCAAATTGATTGGGTTAGCACCATCATTGATAACACGTCGAATTCCCTGAACGATATCCCAAGTCGAAGCTGTTTCATTTGCGCCATAAACATCAACGGACAAAATTTGAACGGAAGTGCTATCACCTTGCGAAGCTATTCCCTGCAACATGCTTATCGCCATACTGGTGGCATGTTTCAGGTCAGTGCTAGTCGTTTCACCATCACCAGCCACCGAAATTCGATTCAATATGAATTTGTCTAAATCCGCCCCCAAAGGCTGCACCCCCGTATCGACCAACCCGACAATCACTTTACCAGAATCACCGGGCGGGTTTAACGACAACGAAATCGAGCCAACAGGCGCACCATCCAATTGCTGCGGCGCGGTCGGCGCATCATACAGGTTGTTGTAATCAGCGACGGCCACATCGGGATTATCCTTTAATTTGGCCAATGCGGTATCAGTCGATGCCGCGTCTTCAAATTGCAGCAGATAAATCCCCAAGGCCTCATTGCGTCCAACCACTTTGGCCCCAAGCGACTTGGCCAACGCCTCAATATCCGTGCCCGGCTTGACCTTGATCATGAGTTGATTAGGCACGTGTTTGGCGACCGCCGCCACGGGCTTGGTCGCATTCTTCATTACGGTGGCGAAGACGTAGAGCGAATCCGGGCCGTTCGTCTGCGGAACAAAGGCGTAATTCAAATCCCCCAGCAATTTTTTCAAAGCCTCACTGCGCGCCAAGTTCTTGAACTTGACATCGGCTTTTCGATCAATGCCCGGTTCAACGAAGATGTGCCATCCGGTTTGGTGAGCAATGGTTTCCAGCAATGGCCAAAGCGCCTCGCTGTGGACATCAGCGCTGACTTTGTCCGCTGCCACCTGCCAACTGATCGAATTGGTATTGGCCGCAGTGGCCGATGTGACGCTCCACGCAAACCAAGCAGCCAGCAAAACGCCAATAAAGCGGTGGATGTTTCGCATGTCGGTTGGATGTTACGGATTAACCTGGCGTTCAACCATTTATTTTTTGAGCACGGTATTGACCCAGTTTTGGTTGTCCAGATACCAGCGGATGGTTTCGCGGATAGATCGGA
>JAKALA010000066.1 GCA_021813325.1 bacterium
CAAACCCGGCGTCCAACCATGATCTTCACCGAACGAAACGGGGAAATATTGGTTCAACGAGGTTTTCGGCCGGCCGCCGAAAACCACACGCGAGCCGCGGGTGGTCCCCATGCCAACTGCGGTTTTCGGGTTAAAAGTAAAATGACTGGAATGGCGCGTTTGGTGGGTTCGCCACGGATTGATTAATGTCCGTCATTACTGCCGTTCAGGGTGAAAGGACTCCACCAAAGCAGGCTGCGTCCGCCCGGTCCCGGCCCCAAATTGGCGGCGCTTGTTCCCGAATAGGTCTTAAACTGTTGCACTGTGACAAAATCAACATGCCCATCCAAGGCCAGCGCATTGCCGCCGCCCTTGCTATGCAGCAGTCCGATGCCTTCCGAGGTTGTCGGAAAATTGGCGGCGTCATTATATTCAAAGGCGCCTGGGTTGTTGGGGCCAACGGCATTTTCATTTGGTTCCCAAATCAAATAACACAGCTGGCTCCACGCGCCTGTGGATTTGCACGTTTTGCCATAGCCAACCGAGCCCACATTTGGAAAGCCGACCACCGCACCGTCCATGACATAAGTGGAAAGCTTATTATTGCGCCCGCCAGAAGCTGTTGGAGTCGTGTAGGTTTTGCTGGCAGTATCGACTGGGCACAGGAACAATTTGGGATCCCGCGCATATTTGAACCATGCGCCGGTCCCTCCGGCCAGGTTATATTTTTGATACCACCAATTTCCCGCATCGACCGGGTTGGGCACGGCCCCGCCGGGAGCGCCGGTGGGCATATCTTTGGCGTTCATGCTATAAAGCCAGCCTTGCGGAGCGCCAGCGCCAGTGCCGCCGTCCCAGTTGGGATAGGCAAGTTGATCGTTGGATTCGTCGGCATACATCCGATTGGCAATCCCCAGTTGTTTCAAATTGCTGACACACCGCGTGCTTTGCGCCTTGGCTTTGGCCTTAGCCAGCGCTGGTAACAACATGGCGGCGAGAATGGCAATAATGGCAATGACCACCAAAAGTTCGATGAGCGTGAAGCCGGCATGATTGGGGGTCGCGAGGGCTTTGGTTGGGTTTGATTTCATAAGGATGTTACTTAATGATCGGCAAGCGCGTATCGAGTGTTAAAGCATTTATGTGAGCAATGGCTGAATGCCTAAATCTTTTGCCTTTTGCCATTTCCGTCAAGGGAGAATTTCATCCGCCGCCCTTATTTCGTATCGCCAAAATTGATTACAGGTGATGACGCCAGGCGGGAGTCGCGGGAAAAATCTCGCCGGGGAGCGGCGGAAAATTCTATTTTTCCACCATGCATTTGGCCCATCTCCGGCTTCGAGACTTCCGCAATTACGCGCGGTTGGACGTGGACTTTGCGCCCGGATTTCATGTGTTGCTCGGCGACAACGCCCAGGGCAAAACCAATGTTTTGGAGGCCATTTATCTCCTGGCCACGCTGCGATCCTTTCGGGGTGTCGGCGGCGCGCAGATGATCCGCCATGGTGCCAAAGGCTATTATGTTGGCGGTTTGGTCGTGGGCCAGGCTGACCATGAGATCAAAATGTATTGGTCGCCCCGCGAGCGGAAACTGGCCCTCAACGGCCAGCCGGTGAAAAAGCTGGCCGACTATTTTGGCGTCTTGCGAACGGTGGTTTTCTGCACGGAAGATGTGCAGCTCGTCAAGGGAACCGCCCGGGCGCGGCGGCGGTTTATGGACTTGCTGCTGGCGCAAACCAATCCCGTTTATTTGCCCCTTTTACAGCGGTATATGCACGCCGTCCGGGCGCGCAACGCGCTGCTCAAGCAGCGTTCCCTGGACGAAGCCGCCTTGGAAAGTTTTTCGGCGGAACTGGTGCGGCTGGGCCAGGAGATCATCCGCTTTCGCCGCGAATTGGCGCCGAAATTCTCGCCGCTGGCGCGGCTGGCGTATCGTCGTATTTCCCATGACGCCGAGGATCTGCGCATTGAATATCAACCCAGCGTCAAAGCGGATTTTACCGTGGAATTGGCGCAATCCCGCGCCCGGGAACGCGCGTTTCGGGCAACCCTAGTGGGGCCGCATCGCGATGATCTTCAATTGCTGCAAAATGAAAAATCCGCCGCCCAATTTGGTAGCGAAGGTCAAAAGCGCACCTTGGCGATCGCCCTCAAAATGGCGCAGGCTGAGTTTCTGACGGGGTTGCACGGAGCGCCTCCCGTGCTGCTGATTGACGACGTGATGGGCGAACTGGATGCGAAACGCAGAAGTGGTCTATTACCCTTGCTGGAACGCTCCCAATACGCACGCGGACAGGTATTTATGACATGCACTGAGGAGGCCTGGCCGGCGGAATTAGGGCGCACATTGAACCGCTGGCGGGTGGTTTCGGGAACCCTTCGCGGCGAAGATCATTAATTCTTTTCAAAAATCCACCGGCAATTTTTTAAAAAAAATTTGTTGCCAAGTGATATTTTAATAGTAATCTTAATTAAAGAAAGCCAACGCCGTTACTACCATGACCAAATCATTGCCATTGTCTCGATCAAACCGAAAAGGTTTTACGTTAATTGAGCTCCTTGTTGTTATCGCCATCATCGCCATTCTCGCCGCCATGCTGCTGCCCGCGCTGGCCAAAGCCAAAGAGAAAGCCATTCGGACGCAAGACATGAATAATATCCACCAGTTGGAGATTGCGATGGCAACGTATGCCGCCGATTACAATGACAAGTTGCCCGATCTAAATTCTGGTGCAGCCGCTTGGGCTTGGGATATGCCCTTTAAAGCAGCGGAAAGTATGCTGCAAACCGTGAACAAGAGCAAAAAGGTGTTTTATGATCCGGGCACGGCTCCGCGCTTCACGGATTTGCAGAACTGGCAGGACGTGACGGCTCAATCTCGCAATTTGTGGGATTTTGGTGACAATGCTTGGCCGCCGTCTAGCGCCACCGACGGTTTTCATATCACTGGATATGCCTTTACATTTGCCGGCACCCACAGTGTTTTGATTTCGACCAATCAAAACCGGACTCTGCACTCCGAAGGTTTGCTGGGCAGTTTTCCTGCCGGCATGGTTGCCCAGTCAGTTTCCGATCGCCCGCTGGTTGCTTGTGCCACCATTTCGGCAAACGTCAGCGATCACCAAGGCGGCCCGATTAACAGTTACAACTTTACGGATATTGTTGGCGGCTTCTATGTGCATCACCTTAGTCCGCATTTGAAAGGTAAAATTCCCCTGGGCGGACATGTTGGCTTCAAAGATGGTCACGTCGATTGGCGCAAGTTCTCTGACATGGACGAACGGGCCAGCAGTGGTATCGGTTTTTGGTTCTAAATCAGGGCAATCGCTGATTTCCAGAGCGTCCGGTTTAAACCCCTGGGCGCTTTTTTGTTTTTCCCGATTCCTCATAAATTGGTAATTTACGCGCCATGCGAATTTTATCCGGTATCCAGCCCAGTGGCACTTTGCATCTCGGCAACTATTTCGGGATGATGCGCCCAGCCATCGAACTTCAAGCGAAGGGCGAGGCGTTTTATTTCATCGCCGATTATCATTCCATGACCTCGTTGTTTGAGGCGGAGCAACGCCGCAAGAACTCGCTGGAAGTGGCCCTGGATTTTCTGGCCTGTGGTCTTGATCCCAAAAAATCCGTTTTCTTCAAGCAATCTGATGTGCCGGAGGTCACGGAACTGGCCTGGCTGCTGACGACGTTGACGCCGATGGCTATGCTCGAAAACTGCCATAGCTATAAAGACAAACTGGCGCGCGGACTTTCGCCCAATCACGGGATTTTTGCTTATCCCGTGCTGATGGCGGCGGACATTTTGATATACGATTCAAACCTGGTTCCCGTCGGCAAAGATCAGAAACAACACGTGGAAGTCACGCGCGACATCGCGGTTAAATTCAACCACACCTACGGTGAAACCTTCGTGATTCCGGAGGAACAAATTCGCGAAAACACCGCCGTGGTGCCCGGCACAGATGGCGACAAGATGTCCAAGAGCTACGGCAACACGATTGAAATTTTTGGAGACGAAAAAACGCTGCGCAAAAAAATCATGGGCATCAAAATGGATTCGCGGGCGCCGGAAGAACCCAAGCCGGACGCCGATAAAAATCTGGCGATTCAATTGCTCAAACTCGTGGCGCCTGCGGAGGTGGCGACCGATTTTGAAAACCGCCTGCGCGCCGGCGGCCTTGGCTATGGCGATCTCAAGAAGGGTTTGTTTGAGCAGTATTGGAATTACTTTGCGGAAGCCCGCAAAAAGCGCGCGGAACTGTCGGCCAATCTGGATTATGTAAACGGCGTCCTCACCGAAGGCGCGGCCAAAGCACGGACATTGGCTCAGACCGTTCTCAAACGGGCCCGTCGCGCCAGCGGCTTGGAATAAATCTTTCCCCAGTCAACCGATGGGGCGGGCAATGTTCCGAATTGCGCAAATTCAAATCAGCCATCGCAAATCTTGTTGAACTCTGTCGTGTGAGGTGACCTCAGAATTAAAAATTCTTTCCCGACTGCGTTTGCGTGTTTCGCCAACGGCAGAGGGGATCATCCGCTCTGGACATCCCTGGCTTTTTGCCGACAGCATTCGTGAACTGAACCGCCCAGGCAAAATGGGGGAACTCGCGGTAATCTATGACCGAAAAGATCGGTTTCTGGCTGTCGGGTTGTTTGATCCGGAATCGCCCATCCGGGTGCGGTTGCTGCACACCGGCAAACCGCTAGCCATTGATGCGGCGTGGTGGCGACAAAACCTGGCCCAATCGCTTTCCAAGCGTGCGGGGCGGTTTGACGCTCAAACGACTGGATACCGTTTAATTCATGGTGAAAGCGATGGTTGGCCCGGCTTGGTTTTGGACCGTTACGATCAGGCGCTCGTCATCAAACTTTATACCGCTATTTGGCTTCCGCGTTTGGAGGAAATTTTGGCATTGGTGAAGGAAAAAGTGCCTTGCGACCAGATCATTCTTCGGTTGAGCCGAAACATTCAATCGTTTGTAGAAAATGAATATCAACGACGCGATGGGCAAATGCTCGTTGGAAATCCGCCAGCGGGACCGGTGATCTTCTCGGAATATGGAATCCGATTTGAGGCCGAGGTGGTGCGCGGTCAGAAAACCGGATTTTTCCTCGATCAACGCGAAAATCGACGGGAAGTGGAAACTCTGGCAAAAGGCGGTCGTGTGCTCAATGCGTTTAGTTTTTCCGGCGGATTTTCCGTTTATGCAGCGCGTGGCGGGGCTGCCAGCGTGATTGATTTGGACATCAGCGCTCACGCATTGGAATCCGCCAGACGAAATTTTGCCCTGAATCAAAACTTTCCATCCGTTGCCGCGTGCCGGCATGAATGCGTGCAAGCGGACGCTTTCGAATGGATTGAGAAGAGCCAGGCCAAGTTTGACTTGGTGGTTTTGGATCCACCTTCACTGGCGAAGCGGGCCGCGGATCAAGAAGGGGCTGTTCGCGCTTATGAACGCCTCAACTCCCTCGGGATCGCCCGGCTGAACCGGGGTGGAATTCTGGTGACCGGCTCGTGCTCGGCGCATGTTCCGGCGGCAGGCTTTTTTGAAACCGTGCGTCGCGCGGCGGCTAAATCGGGTCGGAAATTCAGCGAAATAAAGACGCGGCAACACCCGATTGATCACCCGGCAAGCTTCAAAGAAGCCGGGTATTTGAAGGTAATTTATCTCAAATTCATCACCTGATCCGGCTCGGAGTTGGGGTTTAAAGCTGGGAAGCAGAGGTGGATTTGAGCATGACGCTGATGATGCCCGAAACGTTGTCTTGATACTGGGGATCACTCGACATTTTTTTCCAAATAGGCGAAGCGGAGAAACCCTGCCAATGCTTTTTGTGCGCTTCCATATTTTCGGCCGATAACATGTAAGTCAGGCAGGGCATTTGAGCGCCGATTAAAGTTCTGCCATAAAACACCGGCCCCAGTCCGACGTCCTTCATGAGCTGAATTTCGCCACGGTTGAACATTTCAACTTTATTGAGTCCTTTGCCTTCGCTCGGGCTTAGGTAGGTTCTCAACTCGAAAAGGCCGGGCTTTTTTTCTGATGACGGAACAACCAGATGTTTCATGCCATCAAATGCCACCAGCAATGAACTTTCAAACCGCTCATAATTGGCATTGGTTTTGACCGCAGACAAATAGCCAGCCGCAGCTTTTTGATATTCAGAATCGCTCGCTAATTTACTGGGAATTTCCTGAAAAATTTCCAATGAGTCGCAGGGGATGAGCACAAAAATTCGGTTGGTGGGCGAAGCTTGGAGTTCCGTAAAGACGCCAATCGGCTGAATGCCCAGGCGATTGTAGGCGGGAACGGCGGCGGATTGCCAATACTCGTTAATTTGTTTCTGTTGCCCTTCAGATTTCGTGGAATAAATCCTCACTTCGTAAAACTGCGACTGCCCGGCATCGGCTGCCGAAATGGAAAAAACGCCCAGAATTGCGCTCAACAGAAGCGCGATCGTCAGGGCAACGTGTGGGGGAATGCGGATGCTCATAAATGGCTGATCTGATTGTTTTTTCAGACGAATCCAAATTCCTAAGGTTACACCCGCGATTTTCGCGGAAATGTGTTGTTGAGTTAGGCTTTAATTTGCAGCACGGCCTCGACGCAGCGCGGACAGAGCGTCGGATGAGCGGCATTTTTGCCAATATCCGTCTCCCAATGCCAGCAGCGCTCGCATTTCTCGCCATCGGCTTTGGCCACGCCCGCGAACACGGTTTCAGTGCCGTTATTGTTTAGACTGATTTGCGAGACGTTTAACAATTCGCGCAACGAATCAAGATGCAGTTTGGCATCCAACAGTAACTGTCCGTTGCCGTTGACCGTCAGCTTCGCTTCGAGTGACTTGCCAATGAGCTTGGCCTGACGGGCTTTTTCCAGTTCCGGCAAGGAAACTTCGCGCAGCAAAAACAGGCTTTTCCATTCGCTGACTTCATTTTCCGAGCGGACGAATGACGTTGGCTGCCATTGGGCTTCATGCACGGAATCGGTCGGCTTTCCGGGGATGAATTCCCAGGCTTCGTCTGCTGTGAATGCCAGAATGGGCGACAGCATGTGGCATAAGCCAGTGGCCAACCGATGAAGGGCGGTTTGCGTGGAACGCCGACGTGGGGAGTTCGCCGCGTCAGTATAGCAGCGGTCTTTGATCACATCATGGTAGATGGACGACAACTCCACGGCCACAAACTGGCTGATTTTCTGGTAAACCACGTGAAACTCGCTTTTGTCATAGGCGGCCAAAACTTCGGCTTCCAGCTTGGCAAATTCGCCCAAAATCCAGCGGTCAAGGCCGGTTAGCTGTTCGTCAGCAATGGCTTGGGTGGCCGGGTTAAAATCGTAAAGATTTGAGAGCTGGTAGCGCAGGGCGTTACGGATGCCACGATAGGTTTCGCCCACTTTGTTGATGCGCTCTTCGCTCACCACAATGTCGTTGCGGAAATCTTGCGAAGCCACCCACAGGCGGACGACGTCGGCCCCGTATTTCTTCACGTAGGCTTCAGCGGTCTGCGGTTTCTCGTAACCGCCCTGTTTGCTCTTGGAAATTTTTTCGCGGTCGGCGTCCACCATGAAGCCGTGGGTTAAAACGGTTTTGTAGGGCGCGGCTCCGTTGCCGGCAAGTGAGAGCAACAGGGAGGATTGAAACCAGCCGCGATGCTGGTCGCTGCCTTCCAGATACATGTCGGCTTGAAACGCCTTGTCTTTTCCGGCGATTTCCGGGCGGCGGGCAATGACGGCTTTGGAGGAGGAACCGGAATCAATCCACACGTCCAGCGTGTCGCTGGATTTGGCTACGGCGTCGGGGCCAGTCCAGTTGGCGGGTTTCACCAGCGCCCACAATTCGGCGGCGGATTTTTCAAACCACACATTGGAACCGTGTTGTTCAATCAAATCGGCCACTTTGCGAATGACAGCTTGATGCAGGATTTCATTGCCGCTGGCATCGTAAAAGGCGGGAATTGGCACGCCCCAAGTTCGTTGGCGGCTGATGCACCAATCGGGGCGGGACGCAACTGCTCCAAAAATGCGATTTTGTCCCCAATCTGGAATCCATTCAACTTCATGGTTTATCGCATTAACAGCACGCACACGCAAAGAACCCGAATTTTCACCCGTCAGTTGTCCATTTCTATAAATTGGAGTTGGCCTGCTTTTGAGCGCCTGCCTGAATTCTTCAGTTTCGTGATCAATCTGAATAAACCACTGGTCCATTGCCCGGAAAATGATGGGAGTTTTACTACGCCAGCAATGCGGATAGCTGTGGTGGTAATTTTCCTGATGCAACAAGGCCTGACGGACACGCAGTTCGTGCAAAACCGCTTCATTGGCGTCACTCTTACCGTGTTTTTCCAAGATCGATTTGCCCAGCATTTCCGCGGGCATTTGCTGTTCTGCGGGCAAGTCGTTGGTGTGGGCCAGACAGCCATCGTCATTCACAGGTGAATAAATGGGAAGGTTATTTAATAACCCAAGGCGATAGTCGTCCTGACCATGACCGGGCGCGATATGCACAAAGCCGGTGCCGGTGTCGGCGGTGACAAATTCCGCGGCAAAGGCTTTGCCGGTGCGGTTGCAGAAGGGATGTTGGTATTGAATCTGCGCCAGTTCTTCGATGGCCAGCGGGGTTTCGGTGTAATCAGCCCAACCGCATTTGGCGGCCACGGCGGACAGCAAGCCTTGAAACACGATGAAGTGTTCATTCCCCACCGTGGCTTCGACGTATTGGAAATCTTTGTTGTAGGCAACAGCCAAGTTGGCGGGCAACGTCCAAGGCGTGGTGGTCCAGATGACAATGAACGTATTGGGCTGCCCAACGACCGGAAATTTCACAAACACGCTCTGGCTGACGTGGTCGGCATATTCCACTTCCGCTTCGGCCAACGCAGTGCGACACGGGATGCTCCAGTAAACAGGTTTTTTGCCGCGATAGACGAAGCCTTTTTCCACGATGTTGGCGAACAGGCGCAGTTCATCCGCCTCGTATTCCTTGTTAAGCGTGAGGTAGGGATTTTCCCAATCGCCCAGCACGCCGAGGCGCTTGAACTGGGTGCGTTGCAGGTCAATGTATTTGCGGGCGTAGGCTTCGCAGGCTTTGCGGATGGTGGCGGCATCGGCGTCCGTGTTGCCCGCCTTGCGCATTTCCTGCGACACCTTGAACTCAATGGGCAAACCGTGGCAGTCCCAACCCGGAATGTATGGCGCACTTTTGCCCCGCAAGGTCTGGTATTTGATGACGATGTCTTTGAGAATTTTATTCAGCGCGGTGCCGATATGAACATCGCCGTTGGCAAACGGCGGGCCGTCATGCAAAACAAACTTCTCGGCGTTTTGACGGGCGTTTTGAATGCGGGTGTAAAGTCCGGTGGCAGCCCATTTTTTCAGACGTTCTGGTTCACGCGTCACCAAATCGGCTTTCATGGCGAAATCCGTGCGCGGCAGGTTCAAGGTGTCTTTGTAGTCCATTGCAAAATGAAGCAAAGACGGTAACAACCCTCAAAAACACTGTCAACGAACCTAAAGGAGATTCGCGGCGCCAGTAAAAGAAAAAACCGGGTTAGTCAGCCAGAGGATGGCCGAAAAACCCGGGGAATTCAGAATGAGCACAACGTAAGATTACGGAGAACTCGTGCCCCGGACTGCACTCACGCCGGAGCCGAAAATTAAAATTCTTAAAGATCAATCTGACGGCGATTTTTACGCCTGCCAGTGGTTAAATTAAATCATAGGTTCTTATTGAAGTCAACATTAACAAAAAAGTATTAGTATAACTAATCATAGTTTGCCAAGGAGATTAGGTTCGAGTTTTTGGAAGATGATTTGGCACTGGTAAAATGAGGCCATGATGCCTCGTTTTTGTGAAAAATAGAGTGATTATGCTGTAGTTATTTTGCGACTCGATCTGATTGTGAATAACTCGGGAACAAGAGTTAATATGTTGTCCTCGAAAGTTGGTCAGCAATGACCTAAAAAACCCTGACGCATGCGCAGACCGAGCGATCAGCATCTTTCTGGATTGCGTAATACTCGGAAATCGTCGTCCGATTTATTGATGTAAGCAATTTGTTACAAGCGTCTTAAAATTTTCAAGCTTGTTGGTTTATGGCGGCAAACAATAAACCAATTCACATTTTCGCTTGAATAACGTTTCGCAAGACGGTTGACTTGAGAGCGGCTTTTCAAAATGTGCAATTTAGAAGACGAAGTGAATAAAACACTAAAATTCGGGTAATTTTCAGAAAACATGCAGATTCAGGCAGCGAAAATTTGGCAAACGGCGCAAGAGCATTTACGCGCGAAGTTGAGTCAAGAGACGTTCAACATGTGGTTCGCCTCGTTACGAGCGAGCACCATGGATGTTCAGCATATTACGTTACAGGCCCCCAACGAATTTTGCGAAGTTTGGCTGAAAGATAATTATCTCTCACTAATTCAGGATGCGGTTGCGGTCGCCGCAGGATGCAAGCTACAGGTCAAATTTAATGCGGGCGTGCCTCAACCAATCGCGCCGCCGATTGTTTCAAGACCTGTTATTCCGGAAATTTCGAAGCCCAAACCCTCTGAATCGAACGGCGATCGGACTCATTCAAACGGAGATTTGCACTTTAACCCAAAGAATACGTTTGAAACATTTGTCGTCGGGAACAATAACAATTTTGCTTACGCGGCGGCCAAGGCCGTGGCTGAGAACCCCGGCAAAGCTTACAATCCATTATTTCTTTATGGTGGGGTAGGTTTGGGCAAAACACATCTGTTGCAGGCTATTGGCCAGCAAGTCGTCGGAAGTAAAAAGGGGGCCAAGGTGGCTTACGTGTCGTCCGAAAAATTTACAAATGATTACATTGAGGCCATTCAAAACAACAAGCTGGTGGCGTTTCGCAAGAAATACCGTCAAAGCGAAGTGTTGTTGATTGATGACATCCAGTTTCTGGCTGGCAAGGAGCGGATTCAGGAAGAATTTTTCCACACGTTCAACGCCTTGCACGAAGCGCACAAACAGATCGTTTTGACATGTGATCGGCCTGCCAGCGAAATTCAAGGTTTGGAGCAACGCTTGGTCTCGCGTTTCGAGTGGGGACAAACGGCTGATGTTCAAGCGCCTGATGTGGAAACGCGCCTGGCGATTTTGCACAAAAAGGCCCAGTTTATGGGGGTTTCGTTGCCCGAGGATGTCATCAATTTTCTCGCCACCCGCATTCGCACGAACATTCGCCGCTTGGAAGGCGCGCTCATCCGCGTAGCTTCGTTTGCATCGCTTACGGGTAAGAAACTAACGATTGAAGTTGTCGAAGGTTTGTTGCGCGAGATTCTGCATGAAGAGGGCCGGCAGACGATCAGCATTGAAGTCATTCAGAAAAAGGTCGCGGAACATTTTGATATTCGTTTGGCGGATATGACGAGCAAGCGGCGTCCGGAAAACATTGCCTTCCCGCGTCAAATCGCCATGTATTTGTCCCGGCAGATGACCGAAAATTCGCTGAACACCATCGGGGAAGCGTTTGGGGGGCGCGACCATGGCACCGTTTTGCACGCTTATCGTTTGGTGAAAGACCGCATGGATGTCGATGCTAATGTCCGCCAAGTGGTCAGCTATCTTGAAAAACAGCTGACTCGTTGAGCGATTTTAGTTAACTCCCAGTCGGTGGTAAATTGGCCCTTAATCCGATGATTGCGCGTCGTATATTGCCTCAGCGGTCAACGCATTTCGTTGAGCAACGAATCCAAGGAGGATTGATCAAAATCTCATGGCTGTCATCGAAGTAAAGGCTCTAAGCAAAGCTTTTCGCACTTACAAAAAGCAGCCGGGATTTTCTGGCGCGGTAAGGGGTCTTTTTCATCGGCAATACGAGCAAACGCTCGCGGTCAATAACGTCAGCTTCCAAATTGAACCGGGCGAATTGGTGGGCTTTCTTGGTCCCAATGGTGCGGGCAAAACCACCACGCTTAAAATGCTCGCTGGCCTTTTGTATCCATCTGCTGGGGCTGCAACGGTTTTGGGGCATATTCCATGGGAACGGCACGACGCCTATCGCCGGCAATTTGCGCTTGTCCTGGGGCAGAAAAACCAGTTGTGGTGGGATTTGCCGGCGCGCGAATCATTGGAGCTGAATGCGAAGATCTATGGCATTTCCAAGGATGAGTTTAGTCGCACCGTTGATAAATTGACCAGTTTGCTCCATGTCGGGGAAAAACTGAATGTCAGTGTGCGCGAGCTTTCCTTGGGCGAACGCATGAAAATGGAGTTGATTGCTTCATTGCTCCATCAGCCCAGAGTTTTGCTTCTCGATGAGCCAACTATTGGCTTGGATGTTGTGTCCCAAAAAACGGTCCGTGAGTTTATTCAGCAGCATAACGCGGAGCAAAAGACCACGATTTTGCTCACCAGCCATTACATGGCGGACATTCAGGAACTGTGCAAACGCGTTATCATCATCGATCATGGCAAAATATTCTTTGATGGCAAACTTGCGGAAATTGTGGACCGCTTCGCGGATTCCAAGCTGATCACGATCCAGTGTGAAGATGCGGATAAACGGCCCAAAGAAAGTTTCTCATCTTATGGCGAAGTCCTTGAGCAGACGACCAACGCGATCAAGCTCAAGGTAAAACGCGATCGTGTCATCCCCACTTGCAAAGCATTATTGGATGAGCTACCCGTCAGCGATATCGACATCCAGGAAGTGCCGATTGAGGAGGTTATTCGCCAGATTTTTACGCGTTAAGCGATAGCGTGAGTCGTCAAATTTTTCACTCGCGGTTCGAATTGATTCACTTGAACAGACTGCCTAGCTGGAGTTTTTGGCGCAATTTCCCGTTGTCGGCGCACATGCGTAATTTGCCGTTTGGAGCTGGAATGGTATAGAACTCACCGCCCGCGTTCTCAACCAGCAGACTGCCGGCAGCCACATCCCAGAGGTTGATGGTGCGTTCGATGTAAGCATCCAAACGCCCGCTGGCAACATAGACCAGTTCCAAAGCAGCTGAACCCATGATCCGGATTTTTTTTGCCCGGCGCGAAATGCGGATGAGATGCGGCAAACTTTTTTCGAGGTTGTCCTGACTCTTGGAAAAACCCATGGCAATGACACAATCTTCAATGTTGGAGCGATCACTGACACGGACAATTTTTCCGTTCAGACGTGTCGGCTGGCCTTGGGTGGTGGTCCATAATTCATCCGTAAACGGATCGTAGATAACCCCGACAACCGATTTCCCGCAGTGCTGCAACGCAATGGAAGTGGCGGCGTGAGGCATGTCAAAAAAATAATTCACGGTGCCGTCGATGGGATCAATGACCCAGCGATAATCGGCTTTTAAATCGCCGCTGTTGCCTTCTTCGCCGAGCACCGGAACTCCGGGAAACGCTTGCGCCAGAACCTTTTCGATTAAGGCCTGACAACGCACATCAAGTTCCAGTTTGATATCGTGGGCGATGGCGGAATTAACTTGTTTGGATTTGTGCCAGTTGTCCCGCATGGCTTTGCCGGCCGCGCGGGCGGCTTTGATTGAAACAGCCAAAGCCGATTTTAAAGAAATGGGTTTCATGTGTGGACGATTCAATTTCACGCGCCAACAGGATGCGACAAATGCGTCGTGAATTCAAACCAGATCGCGCTATGATCGGACTGGAAGAACTTCGTTGGTGCTGCCGCGGCGATACCCTTGCAAATCCAAAGTGACGTGAACATAGCCGACTTTTTTGAGCGCATTGGCCACGGCGGCAAACTTGCCATCGACCAGTAGTGACGGAATTTCAGCCGCCGCCAATTCAATGCGGGCGAGATTCTGTTCGCGAAGTTCGTGGTGCCGCACTCGCACATCGTGAAACCCGAGATCGCGCAACGCATACTCCGCGAGTTCAATCATGCGCAATTTCTCGGGCGTTACGATTTCGCCATATGGCACCCGGGAACTGAGGCAAGCCATCTGCGGCTTGTCGGCTGTGGGCAGGCCAAGTTTGCCCGAAAGTTCGCGAATTTCCGCCTTGGTCAAGCCAACTTCCTTGAGCGGGGCGCGAACTTGAAATTCAGCGGCTGCCTGTGCGCCCGGGCGAAAATCACCGATGTCACTGGCGTTTTCGCCATAGGCGATCACCGCGAAATTCTCCGCCCGTGCCAACGGCGTCAGTTCTTCAAACAGTTCGTGTTTGCAAAAATAGCAACGATTCGCCGGATTGGCGGTGTAATTTTGGTTGGCAAACTCCTGGGTCTTGAGGAGGCGCACCGGGAAACTAAATTTTGCGGCGATCTCGATCGCTTCCTGCAATTCGCGTCGCGGCAAGCTGGGAGAATCGGCAATGGCGGCCAGCGCACGGTCGCCCAATACCTGATGAGCCACTTGGGCGAGAAAGACGGAATCCACGCCGCCGGAATAGGCGACCAGACAGGATTTGTAACTTCGTAACAAGGTTCGAAGTGTTTCCAATTTCTTTTCTGCTTCCGTCATCATTTCAAATGCTTTGTGTTTTTCGCCGCTGCCTCAAAAATTTGTTTCACGGGCACTTTGGCTTTGGCTGCGGCTTTTTTCACCGATTCAAATTCGGGCGCCGCCTGCACTATCTTACCACTTAACCGTCCAATTTTCACGGTAACTTCGCCAACGGGCGTTTTAATTTCGATAAATTCACGTCGCAATTTGCGGCGTTCAGCGATGGTTTTGCGCACGCCAAACGCGGTCGTATTCCGCAGAATGAACTCGGAGAATTTATCCGCGTCAGTTTCCCGGCATAAAATTGTCAGCAAAACACCCGGTCGGCTCTTTTTCATTTGGATGGGTGTATGAAAAACATCCAAGGCTCCATCGGCCAGAGCTGATTCCACGAAATGTCCGAGAATTTCCCCGGAGCAATCATCAAGATTTGTTTCGAGAACCGCGATGTGGTCGGTTTCCCAATCTAGAACGCCGCCGGTGGATTTTTCTGTTCGGGCGCTTTGCCTTGTGATCGTTCCCATGACAGCGCGGAGCACATTCGGCCGGGTTTTGTTTTCGCGGGTTCCCAAGCCAAACCCGATTTTCTCAGCCACAATATTTTCCATCGGGCCGAAACTTTCGACAAATTCAGCCAGGATCGCCGCGCCGGTCGGTGTGACCAATTCATGCGGCTCATCGCATTGAGTGACGCCAATTCCGCAGGCGCCCAGAATCGCCAGCGTGGCGGGGGCCGGGACCGGAAACCGTCCGTGTGCACAGCGAATCCAGCCGGTGCCTTCGACCACCGGCGATGCCATGACCCTGGGCTTGCCCAACAATTCCAGGCAAATGGCCGCACCCACAATATCCACGATTGAATCCACCGCGCCGACTTCGTGGAAATGCACTTCGTCTGGCGGCAGGCCATGGATTTTCCCTTCCGCATCGGCGATGCGCGCAAATACGGCGATCGATTTTTGTTTCACCCAGGCCGACAAACGGCTCCGCGAAATCAATTGTTTGATCTCGGAAAAATTGCGTTGGCCTTCGTGTTCGTGTGTGTGATCGCCATCATGGTGATAATGTTCATGCGCATGCCCGTGAAGGTGCAGGCCGCAGGCCGTTTCGTGAACATGATGGTCCTGTTCGTGCGCGTAATTGTGGTCGTGGGCCAGATGCACATCAAATTTAATCCCGTCGATGGACGACTTTTGCTGACGTGAAATGTGGAGGTGATAACCGTCCAGCTTGAGCTTCCGCAATTCGCGTTCCAGCCTTTTGTCGTCCACCCCCAAGTCGAGCAAAGCGGCGATGAACATGTCGCCGGCCATGCCGCTGATGAGATCAAGGTAAAGCGTCTTCATTCAAAAAATTTTACAGGGCCAAATCGTCTTCAACTTCACGTCGTGACCAGGCAGTTGATTTGAGATGCGGCGTAGCCGGCGCCAAAACCGTTGTCGATATTCACCACCGTCACACCGCTGGCACAACTGTTGAGCATGGCCAGCAACGCGGCGATGCCGCCCAAACTGGCGCCATATCCGATGCTGGTGGGCACGGCGATAACCGGTTTGGAGACCAGCCCGGCCAGGACGCTGGGCAGGGCGCCTTCCATGCCGGCCACGGCGACAATAACATTGGCGCTTTGCAATAATTCCATCCGCGCCAGCATCCGGTGCAGACCCGCGACGCCGATGTCAAAAACGCGTTCGACGCGATTCCCCATGATTGCGGCGGTGACAGCCGCCTCTTCGGCCACGGGCAGATCGCTGGTGCCGGCACAAACGACGGCGATAAAGCCAGCGCGCTTTGGCAATGGCTTTTTCTCGATGGTTACGCAGCGGGCGGCGGCGTGATGAACGGCGTGTTTGAATTTTTTGCAAATCAGTTTTGCCTGTTCTGAATTTACGCGGGTGATGAGCACCTGCTGGCCGTGCTCCTGGAGTTTGGCGGCGATTTTGCCGATTTGGTCGGAGGTTTTGCCGGCGCCGAAAATGACTTCGGGGAAATTTTTGCGCAACGCGCGGTGGGTGTCCACTTGGGCGAAACCCAAATCCGCCGCTGGGGCGGCTTGAAAGGCACGCAGAACTTTTTCACGCGGGATTTTACCGGCGCGAAAATCCTCAAGAAGTTGAGCCGCTTCCGCAGTTGTCATGGCGGGACAATGCCGGACGAAGTGGCGGCTGTCACGCGGGAAATCAGTTCAATTCAAGGAATGATTTCCTCGCGGTTATCCAGCAGTTTGAGTTGCGCCTGCCGTTTTTGATCGATCAGATTTTGTTCGTTGGCTTCGATGACCTGCAACAGATCGGCGGCTTCGAGCAGGCGCGGGGCGGTGACGTAGTTGGCTCCGGCGGCATACAACCTGGGAACGTCTGCGAGCAATTCGGCATGAACCACGATCTTGGCATGGGGATTTAGGTCGCGGATCTGCCGCAGCATTTTGGCGTTGTCGGCGCCTTTGAGAACCGTGTTGGGCAACGAGCAGATGATCAATTTGGCTTCGCCGACTCCGGCGTGAAGCAACACGTCGCGGGACGTGATATCGCCATAAACGGCGCGAATTTTCCGCTGCAACAACCGTTCATGGACGAGCGGATTGAAATCGATGGCGGCTATTTCCGTCAATAAATCCGGGCGTTCCCGGCTGATTTCTCCGATCAACGAGCTCGCACTCCAGGAGAAGCCCAGCAGACAAATTGACTTGGCCTTTTTATTGTCTTCGCTCTGATCGGATAACGTCTGATCCAAATCTTTCAATTCCAATCTATTCAACCAAGGTGTCACCCGGCGTAAAATGCCATGACTGCCAAGGATGGCATAGGTGGAACCCACCGCCATGAACGCAAAGGCAAAAGCGGCGATACCAATGATATTCTCAGAAACGTCGCCACTGAGCTTTCCCAACGCCAGCAGCACCAGCGATAATTCGCTGATTTGTGACAGATTGATCGTTGGCAACAGGCTGACGCGGTAACCCTGGCGCATGAAATAGAGCGACGGAAAGATGGTCGCGAACCGGCTGCTGACGATAAACAAACACAGAAATAGCGCCCACAAAATGCAACCCCACGTCGGGACCGGAATTTCCAGGCCGAGGCCAACAAAAAATAGCGTCACAAAGAAATCGCGGATGCTGGTGACTTTGGCCACTACGTCCAGGGTGTAGGGAAAAGTGCTGACCATGACGCCAGCGATGAGGGCGCCCATGGCTGTGGATAATCCCAGCCAGCCCGCGAACCCGGCCATGGCCAGGCACCACGCCAGCGCGCCCACCAACACCAATTCCGGCAGTCTTGCAATGATGCGAAACAGTGGCGGCAACACGTAACGGCTTGTGAGAAACGCGACAGATACCAGCAAAATGACTTTGCCCAAGGCGAGGGCCAGCGGGCTGAAGGCCAGGTTTTTCAGGTTTGGTTGAATGGCCAAAAACAGGATGACAAAAACATCCTGCAGAACCAAAACGCCCAGCGTTACACGTCCGGCGAGGGTCTCCAATTCCCGTTTGTCGTAAAGGATTTTAACGATGATGACGGTGCTGCTCATGGCCGCCGCCACCGCGAGATACAGGGCTTCCAAACGATTTTGCACCACGCCAATCACGTCGAAAATCAGCCAGCCAAGTGCGACGCAGCCGATGATTTGAATTGCCGCGGTATAGGTGATGACCTTGCCGGCGCTGAGCATTTTTTTAAGGTCGATTTCCAGGCCAATCATGAAGAGCAGCAGCGACAGGCCAATTTCAGAAATGGTTTGAATGGATTTGGGATCGGTGATCAGCGCGTGACCACCGGGTCCAATGGGAATTCCGTGCGGGCCAATCAGAAATCCGGCCACAAGATATGCGAGCAGCAAGGGTTGTCGGGCCACCTGGGAAACCACAGCAACCAGCCATGCGGCGATAATGCAGATGGCGATGTCACTGACAAGTCCTTGCTCCATGCGGCGACATTAGCGAGGCACCGGCCAAAACACACGAAGAATCCGTCCGAACTATTGAAACCAATAATTTAGTAACGGTTGAATCGGCTAAAAGGGCGGAAATTTATAACCCATTCAGCACATCAATCAACTGCCGCAACCTTCCGTAGTCCCGACGATTGAAGCCAAAGGCGATGCGAACGAGGTCAAGATGCGTGGAATCTTCGATTTCTTCGGGCGTTGGCGAAATGACCTTGATGGGTTCCCCATTGACAATGTCGGCAAAATCTTCATTCAACGCCGCGATTGCCGACGGGCTGGGCGTGTATTTCAGCCGAATGACAAACTGATCCCGGACAAAACGGCTGGAGTGGAAATTTCGATAAAACCGGCTCACGATTTTCACCGCCTCATCCACGTTGTCGGTGATCTGATAAAGGTTGAGATCATCCGGCGAGATGAGTTTGTCGCGCAACAAATGTTCGCGGACGTGTTTATCCCAAGTTTTCCAATAGGTGCCGCCGGGCTTGTCGATAAGCACCAGCGGCATGATCTGGCTTTTGCCCGTTTGCATCAGCGTGAGCGCTTCGTAGCCTTCATCCATGGTGCCAAAGCCGCCGGGGAAAAGCGCGATCGCATCCGAATGCCGGATGAAGATGAGTTTGCGCGTGAAAAAATATTTGAAGGTAATGAGCTTCTTGTCCTCGGCGATCACCGGATTGGCGGATTGTTCCCATGGCAGGCGAATGTTGACGCCAAAGCTGTTTTCCGGGGTGGCGCCCTCGTGACCCGCCTGCATGATGCCCGGCCCGGCGCCGGTGATCACCATGTAACCGGCTTCGGATATTTTACGGCCGAATTCGACCGCCTGGTGATATTCCACATTTTCGGGCTTGGTGCGGGCAGAACCGAAAATGGTGACTTTGCGCTTCTCCGCATACGGCGCGAACACGCGGAATGCATAGCGAAGTTCGCGCATGGCGGTTTGGATGACACGGATGTCGCCGGTATCTTTGACATCCGTCAGAAGTTTGAGGGCATTTTCAATGATGTCGGCAACTTCGGTTTCGTTGGCGCCGCCGCCTTTGGCCGCGATGAGTTCTTGAATCTGCCGGGTCAGCTTTGGGTCGGCAGAACCGAATTTTTTATTTTTCACGGCGTCAGCATATCGCCAGCAAAAACAAAGGCAATTCCCTCATTCGAAGGAAAAGCCTTTGTTTGCGGATCAAATGGTGCGAATCCAGCTAATCAAGCATAGTGATTATATTCCGGCTGGAACATCTGCGACTTGATGAATGCCGTGAGATCTGCCGGGCGTGTCTGATCGGTGAGCTTGGTAGCATAAGCCTCTTCCGCCACCGCCACCGCGATCTTCAGCGAGACTTCATGAATGCGCTTGAGCGAAGGATAAATGCGGCCTTCGGCCAGTTCTTCTTCGCGCAGCAATGTCGCAAGCGACTTGGCAGCGGTGACAAACATCGAATCGGTCACGCGCTTGGCGCCGCTGGCCACCACGCCGAGTCCCACGCCGGGGAAAATGTAGGCGTTGTTGCCCTGGCCGGGAACGTGGGTTTTGCCGTTGAGCGTCACGGGGGCAAACGGACTGCCGCTGGCGAACACCGCGCGTCCGTCGGTCCACTTGTAAGCTTCTTCGGCGGTGCATTCCGCCTTGGAAGTGGGGTTTGACAACGCGAAGATGACCGGGCGTGGATTATTCGCGCCCATGAGTTTTACGATTTCCTCGGTGAACGCCCGAGCCTGGCCGGAGACGCCAACCAGCATCGTTGGTTTGATGGATTTGACGGCGGAAAGCAGGTCCGAGCACGGCGCGTGTTCGTGGGCGTAGTGCAATTTGTGCGCCACCAAACCTTCGCGGCTCTTCACAATGAGACCTTTGGAATCCACAAACCAAATGCGCTTGCGGGCTTCGGCCAGGGTGAGGCCCTCTTCCCTCAACACGGCGACGATGTTATCGGCGATGCCCATGCCGGCCTCGCCGGCGCCGAGCATCAATACGCGGTGGTCGCTCATTTTGCCGCCGGTGATGCGCAGGGCGGAAAGCACACCCGCCAACGCCACGGAACCAGTGCCCTGAATGTCGTCGTTGAACGTGCAAACTTCGTGGCGATAGCGTTCGAGGAGGCGGAAGGCGTTGCTGTTGCCGAAGTCTTCAAATTGAATGAGCACGCCGGGGAATGTTTTCCGCGCCGCGACGATGAATTCTTCAATCATGGCGTCATAGTCGGCGCCGGTCAGACGTTTCTGGCGGAGGCCGGTGTAGAGCGGGTCTTTGAGGAAGTTTTCATTGTTGGTGCCCACGTCAATGGTGATGGGCAGGCATTGGGTCGGGTGAATGCCGGCACACGCGGTGTAGAGGGAGAGTTTGCCGATGGGAATACCCATGCCGGACGCGCCCAAATCGCCCAGGCCGAGAATGCGTTCGCCGTCGGTTACCACGATGACTTTCACGTCGCGGGTCGGCCAGTTTTCCAGAACTTTCTGGACGTTCCCGCGATCGTTCAGCGAAACATACATGCCGCGCGAACGGCGGAAAATATGGCCGAACTCCTGGCACGCCTTGCCCACGGTGGGCGTGTAAATGATCGGCATCATTTCTTCCAAATGATCCATGACCACGCGGTAAAACAGGGTCTCATTGCGGTCCTGCAGGGCGACGAGTTGGATGTAGCGTTCCAGGTCGCTGGATTTGGCGCGGAAGTTGGCCATGACCCGCCGCACCTGTTCATCCATGCTTTGAACGTGCGGTGGCAACAAGCCGCGCAGACCCAAGGCATCGCGTTCGGCATCGGTGAACGCAGTGCCTTTGTTGAAAACAGGATTATTCAGCCAATCCACGCCTTTGGACGGAAGCGCGCGATTGGTGTATTTCGGTTTGGATTTATTGGCTGCAGTCATGGGTAAATAAATACTGTTTAAATATTGTGACGAGTAGATAAGTAACAAAACCAATCAAACTCCGCTGGACGATAATTGCCAAAGCCCTCCTCTAAATTGCCCTGGGCGTTCGGGGCGTGGTTTTATGCTCTAGAAGTTTGGCCCGCTCGTAATACCGTTCAAATGCTTTTCAATGATTTGTTTCCCGAATCCATCCGTGGGAAAAATCGGTGCCGGCATGGAATGAACTTTTAACAAACCGGTGGCGCCCCCGCCTGCGGTTCAGTGCGATGATCCCATCGGCAGATTGGCGTATTTGGCCACGGCCTGGGCGCGGGAGCGAACGTGCAATTTCTCGTAAATGCGACGGATGTAGGTGTTGACCGTCAGCACGCTGATTTTGAGCATTTCGGCGATTTCCTTGTAAAGATAGCCGCGGGCGAGCAGTTCGAGCACTTCGCGTTCGCGCGGGGAAAGTTCAACGGTTTCGCCGGCGACACCGGTATCTGCGCGACGGAAGGACTGGACCACTTTGCGCGCAATCTGGCTGCTCATGGGCGAGCCGCCGGCATGCACATCTTTCAAGGCATCCAACAGCTCGTTCCGCTTCATTTGCTTGAGCAAATAGCCCGAGGCGCCGGCGGAAAGCGCATTGAAAATATGGTTGGCGTCCTCATAGACCGTGACCATGAGAAATTGCGTGTCTGGCAGCCGTGGCTTCAATCGGCGAACGCATTCGATGCCATTCATGCCGGGCAGGTTGATGTCGAACAGGACGACCGAGGGTTTTTCCTCGGGCAGGCGGGCCAGGGCGGTTTCGGCGTCATCAAATTCACCCACGCAGCGAAACCCATCGGCGCCACGAATCCAGCCGGCAAGGATTTCTCGCGCCGGCACATCATCTTCCACAATGGCGACTCCGATATTCACGGAATGGTTAGTCTTAGGCATAGGTTAAAGCGCGTGGCCAGGGCTGTCTTGTCGCGTCAATTGATGACAGACGGCGGCGGGCTTGTATACTTAACGAACGCATAAAGGTTGGGAGACGTGGCGATAGGTTAAGCGTTTGCCTGCGATCCATCCGATAAACCTTTGCAAACGCTGG
>JAKALA010000067.1 GCA_021813325.1 bacterium
ATCGGCGAAAATGCGCCAGTCGCGGTTTTCATTGGCATCGGCCAGGGTGCTGCGGGAAGTGGGCTGACGGATGCCGGCGTGATAAAGTTTGGGGCCGAAAGCCGCCAGACAGGTTTCGATGTCGCGCCAGCTTTCGCGCCAGGTGAGTTGGGCGAAGGCCAGCACGAGGAAGTGTTCGTAAGCCGGCAGTTTGCCGACGCGGAAGTTGCCGCAGTAACGGGCGACACCCTTGTCGAACTCGTATTTGGGGAGGAAGTCGAGGAGTTGGGCGAAGCCAGGGCGACCTTCGTTCATTAGGTGAAAAACCGCGGAAATGCGGGGAATCACCCTCAAGGAATCGTTGCCAAATTGAAATCGAAAAAGACCCTAACAGCGAAATCATGTCGGTTTTACCAAGTCAAATTCGCTGTCACCGAAAACTTAACCGGACAGTAGTGGTTCTATCCCGCAGCCGTGGCTGCGCTGGGACTTTTTCTTTGCTGCCAATTTTATCGGCTCTTCCACACCCACTCGCTGGGTTTGGGGCTGGTTAATTTGCTTGATTTGGTCATTCTTCTTTTGATCTGGCGGGACTACCAATTTTTGAAGCCGCGTCGTTGCAAGCCATAAGATCAAAGAACCGCGCTTCACCACAAAAACCCTCAAGATTCACGGGGGCTGGTCGGATGACCAGCACATGTAATTATATGGTTTTCTGGACCGGTTAGCGCGGCGCTCCAGTCTTGTATGGCATGAGCACCATCGTTAAAGTTTCCGGCTCCCGCAAATGAGCCGTGAGGGACCAGCCCAGCAACCCGGCAAAAGTCCGGCTTACGGACAACCCCAAGCCGTAGTGTGCGTTGCCGGTGCGGGATTTGTCCTTCCGCCAGAGGCGTTCAAACAGATGCGTCACATCGTCCGCGCTCAAATCAGACACCGTGTTGCTGACTGTCAATTTCCCGGCCTTCAGATGCCAATCAATGTCAATCCGCCCGCCCGCCGGGGTGTATTCAACCGCATTGGACAACAAATTGGCCAAAATGGAGCGCAACAGCGTGGCATCGGTATCGATCATCGCGTCCGGGGAAACGGCAACATGGACATCAAGTTGTTTTTGCCCCGCTTGTCGCGCCAGCGAACCCCAAACCTCCTCCAGTAGTCGCGCCGGATGAACCGGCTGCAACTGGAGTTGAAGGTGACCTTGTTCGCCGCGGGCCATTTCCAGCAACCGCGTAACCATCGCTTCCATTTGCAGGGCGATGCCCAGGGTTTCTTGATGTTTCCGGGCCTCCTCGGCGGCGCCCCATTTTATTTCCACCTCGGCATGGGTCCGCAGTTCGGCCAGTGGCGTGCGCAATTCATGGGCAAGGTCGGCGCTAAAGCGGCGTTCCCGCTCGAAAGCAGCTTCCAGCCGGTCCAGCAGATCGTTCAAACGGGTCGTGATCGGTTGAAGTTCACGCGGCATTTGACTAACAGGGAAACGGGTCTGCAGTGAATTTGCGGTGATGCCAGCAGCCTGTCGGGCCAATTTTTCCAGGGGCGCGTGACCGCGTCGCAGGGAAATTCTGACCAACGGCACGATGGCCAGGAGGCTCAAAACTCCAGTTGCTGTCAACATTGCGGCCAGGATGGTTAGTGTCTGGCTCAGGGAGCGACTATCCGCCGCCACCACGATGATGGCGTTGCCGGTGGGCGCGGATTGTCCCGCATCATCATCATTGTCCACTCCGGGTGAAAACTCCAGGCCGATGGCCCGTCCGTCCCCATCCCGGGGCAAATCGAGATCCCAATACAGCGGTTTGGCCATTGTCCCGAAACGGCATGGCAATTTTGCATTTCCCAACGAGCGGGATCGCTGGGCAATGCTTCCGTCGGATCGCCACAGTTGAAAAAATTCGGTTCCCGCGCTGTTTTGGAAATCCGGCGGCAAATCTTCGATGCCGAGGCTTCCTTGATCCCGGCTGGTCAGTGCGATCAAGGCCAAGGCCTTGGCCTGCAAGCCGGCATCAAATGCGCGCACCAGTTCGGCGCGGGTCAAAAAATAGACGGCCAGGCTGCCAAAGCCCAACAGGAGGACAAAACCCAGCACGAGGCTGAACGTAAGTTGCCGCCGGATGGATTTCATTCCGGCGGTTGGAGCACGTAACCCATGCCTCGTTTGGTGTGGATCAGTTGCGGCTGGCCGGGCCACGCCAGTTTCCGGCGCAGCACACAGACCGCTGAGTCCACCACGTTGCTCATCAGTTCCGCCTCATCATTGTAGATGTGTGTTTCGATCTCGCTGCGGGACACGATTTGCCCCTGGCGTTGGGCGAGATATTCCAGCAGGATGAATTCGCGCGCGGTCAATTCAAGGGGTTGGCCGGCGCGCGTGACGCGGCGGGCGTTCAGGTCAATTTCCAAATTGCCGGCCGTAAGGCGGTTGGTGGCATGGCCATACTGTCGCCGGCAAAGCACCTGGACGCGAGCCAGCAACTCCTCCAACGCAAAAGGTTTGACCAGATAATCGTCCGCCCCCATCCGCAAACCGTTCACCCGGTCTTCGACCGTGTCTTTCGCCGTGAGCAACAGAACCCCGGTTTGACGGCCTTGCCTGCGGAAACGATGCAGCAAGGTTAATCCGTCCAACTTGGGCAGCATGATGTCGAGAATGATGGCGTCGTAATCGTTCGTTTCTGCCAGCCAAAGTCCTTCCTCGCCCTCGCCGCTGATGTCAACCGTGTAGCCCGACTTGCGCAGCGCCTTCCCAACCGACGCTTGCAGCCGGGGTGAATCTTCCACAATCAGGACTCGCATGGGGGGAAGGTTAATTCACGATTCGAACTGAGGGAATCATTTTACATGGCCGGGTTCAAGGCCAGCGGAGCGTCGCCGCCATGGGACACGGGCGACGACGCCCCCGCCGGTCGCGAATATGCGCGAAAGCCCAAAACTCAGCCGTTGTCATCCCTTGTTCGCCCCCTGGCGCGGACAACCCGGCCGCCTGCATCCACGGCTGGTTGAGTTATGAACTTGCCGGCGCGGCGGGTCAATCCGTGTCCTTTTCATCGGCCATGATCTTGCCCGCTGCGTCCAGTGACACGTCGTATGCGCCATTGTCCGTGCGGACTTCCAAAACGTAAAACAACCGGCTGTCTTTATTATGGATTTCCGACTCGCCAATTTTGCCGCCCGGATGAGCGTTGAGGGCCGCTTTCAACACCGTTGGAGGCACAATGTTCAACGGTGCGTCAATCGACCATTCCAGGACCTCGCCAGCCTCGTTGACGGTGACCGAACACCCGCTGCCCTTCGATTTGAAGTCCGCTTCGTATATGGTTTTGCCATCAGCGACCTCCGAGTCACAACCTTCCAGATGGCTGCCGCCCGTAATTTGCCTCAAAGTGGTTTGGACGGCGGCCGGAAGCTTGTTCATGGCGATGTCTTCCTCGGCCAGCGCCAGGGAGCCGGCCGTCAGCGCGGTCACGAGGAGCAGGGTTCCAACTGCGTGTTTTGTTTTCATGTATGTGTTTAGTGGTTTTGTCATTAATTTGTTTCGCTGGCAAAGCCAGCCATTACGCCACGCATTTTGCCACAAAATGATTACGCCAAGATTACGGGGTGGAATTTTCCGCGGTGTCACGCCTTCGCCCCGCCGGCGGCGGGCCAGGCGTGACTTGGGCCGCCGTTGATTTCGATTTCAACCGGGCCGTTCCGGCCTGCGGTTTCACGAAATTTGGCGGTGCCATCCTCCAGTGCGCCGGGTGGCCGCCGGCCAATCAGCAGTCATCAGCAACAAACCAAGAAGCGCCGTCCGCTCAAGGCGGACGGCGCTGACGCACGCTGTTTTCGGTTACGCTTTGACGTTTAATAATTCTCTGCCGCCGGGCGCCGCGCTGGCCGCCTGCCGGGGCGTTTGGGAATTCTCCAGCGCCTGTTGGCGATTCAGTTTCCGCATCGCCTGCTGATCTCCCTTGGCCGCCTCCGCCTTGGTGGCGCTGAGCGTCTCGGTGGCTTCTTCGGCCATTGATTTCATTGAATTAACGCTGCCAATGTTCATTGGTTATGCCTTTCGTTGCTGTTGTTGTGCTTTGTGTTTTTGGCTGTTTGCCTGATGACAATATCACTATCGGTTAAATGCCGGGCGGCTAAAGCCGGATTGAAGGTTTTTAAACAGACGCCGCCGTTTCCAGCGTTCGAGTGTTTGGCTTCCACCCACGACGGCATGACGGCCTGCTCTTGCCGCATATGCACCCGCAGACGTTGCGGCAACATGTTTTCAGGCCATTCCCGCGCCGGAGAATGACCAGGGGCGAATCCTTAAAACGGCCAGCGGCGCTCCGGCGGGGCGCGCCGTTTTGTCGTTCCATTCAAGTTGCGTCAGGGGGCCGGCGTATGCGAGTCTTGAAATCATGCGCCTCTTGGTCATCGAAGACGAAGTCAAAACCGCCGCGTATCTTCGGCAAGGTTTGACCGAGAATGGCTTCACCGTCGAAGTCTGCGCCAACGGCGGCGACGGATTTGACCAGGCGCTGACGGTTGCCAACGATCTTATCATCCTGGACGTGATGTTGCCGCAACGCGACGGCTGGTCCATTCTCGGCGCGCTGCGCAAAGCCGGCAAACAAACGCCGGTGTTGTTTCTCACGGCGCGCGATACGGTTTTTGACAAGGTGAAAGGGCTGGAACTGGGCGCGGATGATTACCTGGTCAAGCCGTTCGATTTTTCCGAACTGCTGGCGCGGGTCAAAACCATTCTTCGGCGCGGGCCGGCGCGGCAGCCGGAGAATTTGTCCGTCGCCGACCTGCAAATGGATTTGGCCCGGCGCAAGGCCACTCGTGCCGGAACGCCGCTCGACTTGACCGCGAAGGAATTTGCGCTGTTGGAGTTGCTGGTCCGTCATCGAGGCGAGCCGCTGTCCAAGACGCTCATCGCCGAGCAGGTCTGGGACATTCATTTTCACAGCGATCCGAACGTGGTGGAAGTCGCCATCCGCCGTCTGCGCTCGAAGGTGGACGATCCGTGCCCGAAGAAACTGATTCATACCATGCGTGGAGTGGGCTATGTCCTCGAGGAACGCTGAACCGCCAAGCCCGCGCCGTCCCGGCGGTTTTTCCGCCGCCCGCTGGTCCATCGTCGCGCGGCTAACGACCCTCTACGCAATTTCAGCCTTCGCCATGTTGGTGCTGGCGGCGGGGTTTCTGCATTGGACACTGATGGTGAATTTCAATCGCCAGGACGCCCAATTCCTCGCCGACAAAGTTCATCTGCTGCGCACCATCCTGAACCAAACACCCGCCGACACCACCGACCTCCAGGAGGAAGTGGAATGGGAGACGGCCTCGCTCCATTTCACGAAGTATTACGTCCGTGTGCTCGACGCGCGCGGCGGAACGCTGATGGAAACACCCGGCATGAGCAACGCCCTGCCGGTTGCCCTGTTCCCCGCGCCGTCCGATGCCGCCCCCTTGGAATCCCAAGTGGCGAGCCGGAAACTTACGCATGGCCAGCGGTTCATGCTGCTGTCCGCTCTGGCCGAATCCAGTGGCGCGCGCAGTCAGCGGGAAGTCCAGGTCGCGCTCGACGTGTCGTCCGAGGACGCCTTCCTGCAACACTACCGTCGCGACCTCGCGTGGGCTGTATTGTTGGGCGTGCTGTTCTCGGTGGTGGCCGGCGCGTTTGTAGCCCGGCGCGGCATGAGGCCGCTGGCGGAACTGACGCGGGCGACCGACCGCATCAGCGCCAGCCAATTGCACGAACGCATTGCCGGTGATGGGTGGCCGAAGGAATTGGCTTCACTGGCCAGAGGTTTCGACCGAATGCTGGACCGGCTGGAAGATTCATTCAAGCGGCTCTCCCAATTTTCGGCCGACCTCGCGCATGAGTTGCGCACGCCGATCAACAACCTGCGCGGCGAAGCGGGCGTGGCGCTTTCGCAATCGCGGACGCCTGAAGAATACCGCCACACGCTGGAATCCAGTCTGGAGGAATTTGAGCGCCTGACGCGCCTGATAGACAACCTGCTTTTTCTGGCGCGGGCGGACAGTCCAACGACTGGCATCGCGCGGAAGCGCTGTGACGCCCGGCAGGCCGTCGAATCTGTGCGCGAGTTTTACGAGGCGGTGGCGGAAGATCGCGGCGTGGAACTGCGCTGCGAAGGTCAGGGGCCGGTCAACGCCGACCCGGTGCTGTTTCGGCAGGCCGTGAGCAATCTATTGTCCAATGCCTTGAACCACACGCCGCGCGGCGGCCAGGTGTTGATTCATGCCAGCCCGCGCGCAGATGGCGGCTTGGAAGTGGTTGTCAGCGACACGGGTTGTGGCATTGCGCCGGAATACTTGCCGCACATTTTCGACCGGCTCTATCGCGCGGACCCGGCGCGGTCCAATCATCCGAACGGCGCCGGACTTGGTTTGGCCATTGTCAAATCCATCATGGCGTTGCACGGGGGGGCGGTGGCGGTTGACAGTGTCGTTGACAAGGGCACCCGTTTTACGCTCGTCTTTCCGGCCAATCCGTCTGCGGCTTCAACCTGACAGAAAAATAAGCTCTCTGTAAGCTTCCGGTAAGGAGCGATGCGCTAGGGTTTAGGGGTGAGAGCAAAACGTAATCTCTGGCGCCTTCCCGCTGGCGTCGGCGCGACAGCCTTGTTGCCGCCGCTGGTCGTTGGGCTTCTGTTCACGGCCAGCCTGGCGCGCGCGGACACCAACACAGTTACGGTCCAAAAAGAAACCGTCACGAATCAATTTGAGGCTTACGCCCAGGTTGAACCCATTGCTGCGTTGCCGATTCGCGTCGCGGAAGCCGGCCAGATCATCAAACTCAGCATCGTTCCCGGCACGGCGGTTCAAGCCGGACAGAAGCTGGCCGAACTTGGCGGCCCGGAAATCCAGGCGTTGCTGGATCAGGACGAAGCCGCCGTCGCCAGCGCGCGAACCAACTTGCTTTCCGCGCAAAAAACGCTGGCCATTCAGCAACAGCAACTTCCCGCCCACCTCGTCACCCGCCAGACGATTCTTCAAACTGAAGGCGTGGTGGCCCAGGCGCAGTCGGGTTCCGACACGGCGCGCGCGCAACTTCAAGCCGTGCGACAGACCATTACGTTGACCGCACCCGCCGCCGGCACAGTGCTTGCCATAAATGTCGCTGAAGGCCAGCGCGTCAGTGCCGGCGAAACCATCCTGACTTTACAGCCGGCGGACAAATTGTGGCTGAAAGCCAGCTACTATGGCGCCGATGTCGCCGCGATTCAGGCCGGCATGGACGGTCAATTTTCCCCCGCCAGCGGCGGCGAGCCGATTTCGGTCAAAGTCGCCACCGTTTTTGGTTCGCTCGCCCCTGACGGCGGCGAATTCGCCGGTCTGCTCGCCGACGCGCCATCCCCCGGCTGGTTCAACGGCGAGTCCGGCAAAGTGATGTTGAATGGGGGCTTGCGCTCGCTGGTTGCCGTGCCAACACGCGCCCTCATCCTCGACCGGGGACGATGGTGGGTGCTGGTTCACACGGATCAAGGCAATCGTTCCCGGCCGGTGACGCCGGGGCCGGCGCGCGGCTGGGAAACGTTTGTTGAAAGCGGCTTGAAGCCGGGCGACCAAGTTGTCGTTGAGAACGCTTTCCTGGAATTTCATCAGAACATCGCCCATACCTACACGCCGCCGGATTGACGATATGCTGGTTTTGAAGCGCTTGTTCTTTTGTAGGAGCCGAGGTAACGAGGTTCTGATCAATTTCCTGCTGCCCATTGCCGGGCTTTTAGTCAGAGCCTCCTCCCGTCGGCTCCTACCATTTTGAGTGACGCCATGAACGGAAAATCAAATTTCCAAGGTTTGCTCCTGCGCCCTCTGCTTTGGGCGCTGGTCTTTGGCGCGCTCATGGCCTATGGACTTTACGCCTTCAAGCAAATTCCCGTCGAAGTGCTGCCGCGATTTAATTTTCCCCAAATCAGTGTCGTCACGCATCTGCCGGGCGCGACCGCCGCCGAATTGGAGGCCCAGATTGTCTGGCCGCTGGAAGGCGAGCTTTTGGCGCTGCCCAATCTCGTGAGTGTGCAGTCGGTCGTGGGCAATGGCACGGTGGAAACCGATGTCCGATTCCGCGATGGCACCGACTCGCAACAGGATTTGCTGGCGGCCAACAGCGCCATTGACCGCGCCCGCAGCCAGCTTCCAGCCAACGCCCAACCCTGGGCGGAGATCATGGGCAACGCTATCAATGAAGTGGCCGACTATGCCGCGCAAATTCCCGCTGACGTCTCACCGACGGAGATGCAACGTGCTGCGCTCGCCAACGTCGTGCCCGCGCTTCGGGCCGTGCCCGGCGTCCAGTTGGTGGAACTATTTGGGGGCGGCGACGAGGCGCTGTGGGTGCAACCAGATCTCACCGCGTTGCGTCGTTTTCAGGTGCCGGTTACGGCCATCACCCAGGCCCTTAAAGACCAGGTTTTGCTTCAACCAGGCGGCTATGTGACGCAAGGCCATCAAGACGTGCTCATCGAGGCGCGGAATTTGCCGGCGCACATCGCGGAACTGGAGCGGATCCCCGTGCCGGGGCCAACCGGCCCGATTCCGTTGCGGGACTTGGCGCGCATCGTGCGCGCGCCGGTGCCGACCCACAATGCCGTTCTGCTCGACGGGCGGCCCGCTGTGGCGCTGATTGTTTTCAAACAACCCGGCGCTTCGACCGTGCCGGTCACGCAGGCGGTGCAATCCGTGCTTGATGAAACGCTGAACCAACTGCCCGCCGGCGTTCACTGGGTCCGCTACTACAATCAGGGGCATCTCGTTCAGGTTGTCGGTGTGGACCTCGGAAGGAACCTGATTATTGGCGGTGTCCTTGCCGTTGCCATACTGTTTTGGGTGCTGGGCGCGGGCCGGGGCATTTGGGTGCTGGCGTGCAGCATTCCGATGTCTTTACTGCTGGGCATCGCCGCGCTCCACGCCGCCGGGCAAAGCCTCGACCTGATGACGCTCGGCGCGTTGACGGTCGCGGTGGGTTTGCTGGCCGATGACGCCATCATCGTATTGGAAAGCATTTATCACCGCTGGGAAAGCGGCGACGCGGGCTGGGCGGGCGTCTGGCGCGGCCTGAAAGACATCGCCATTCCCGACATCACCGGCACGCTCACCACCGTTGCCGTGTTTGTTCCGTTGCTGTTCGTGGGCGGGCTGGCGGGGCTTTTCTTTATTCCATTTGCGCTGGCGATGACGCTGGCGCTGCTGGCGTCGCTGGCGGTTTCGTTGAGCTTTATACCGCTTGGCCTGGGTTTCATCCACGCGCGCCCGCGCAGCCAGCCCACTCCCGGCGGAAGAATGTTGGAGCGCCTGCGGCGGTGGAATGAAAAATTGTTCAACTTGGTTGCGCGCCGGCCGCGCATGAGTCTGGCCATCACGTTTGGCCTTTTGATTTTGAGCGTTGCCGGGCTGGCGTTGGTGACGGTGAATTTTTTGCCGCTGCCGAATGAAGGCGTGTTGCTGGAAAGTTTCACGCTGCCGCCGGGCAGTTCGCTGGTGGACACGGAAGCGGCGGTGCGGGAAATCACGCAACGCTTGCGCGCCGCCCCCGTCGTGGCGCGCGTCGCGGCGCGCATCGGCTCGGCCTCCAGCACGGCCTACACTGAACCGGCTTACGCGGGCGAGATTGAAATCTTGCTCAAACCGGGCGTCAACGTGAACAGCCTCGATGCCATTGGCCGGCGCCTGCAAAACGAATCACGGTTGACCGGCGTGCAAACGGCGATTGACACGCCGACAATTGAGCGCGTGGGCGAAAGTTTGTCGGGCCTGCCGATGCCGTTTGTGATTCACCTCTTTGGCGGCGACCTCAGCGAGTTGCGCACCGTTGCCGACGAGGTGACTGCCCGGTTGCGCCCGATTCCGGCGCTGACCGGCATTTTTAACAACGACGGTTATCCGGTCACGCAATTGCAGTTGCAACCCAAGGATAACGCACTCGCGGCTTATGGCCTGACGCCGGCGCAGTTGTATGCGCAGGTCAGCCCGCTGCTCAATGGCGAGGTGGTGGCCCAAGTGCCGGAAGGCAACGTGCCGCTAAACCTTTTTGTGCGCCTCGCCGACGCGCCGGGAAAGTCGCTTGGCGAATTGAGCCAGGTTCCGATACGCACGAGCGGCTGGACACCGCTTGGCCAACTTGCCGAACTCAACCTGGTGACCACGCCGAATCAAATCCGCCACATCGGCGGCGCGCGGGCGTTGGACATTTACGCCACGCCAACCGGCCCGCTGGGCGGCACCATCGCCGCCGCCAAACGCGCGCTGGCGGATTTGAAATTGCCGCCCGGCTACCGCGTTGCGTTCGGCGGCTTGTATCCGGAACTCGTGGCGGCGGCGGAGGAACTCGGTCTGGCGGCGCTGGCGGCATTTGTGCTGATGGTCGGAATTCTGATTCTGCAATTCGACGGCCTGCTGGTGCCGGGAATTTTGTTGCTGGAAATTCCGCTGGCCTTGATGGGCGGCGCCATCGCCCTGCTCGTCACCGGCGTGGGGTTGAACGCCACGGGCATGGTGGCGTTTCTGACGCTGATCGGCATCGGTCTGCGGCATGGGATCGTGCTGCTCGACCGCGTCCGCCGCAACGAAGCCACCGGGATGCCGGTGGAAGAAGCCGTGCGCGAAGGCATCCATGTGCGGTTCCGTCCCATCGTGCTGACGGCGGCGACAGCCATTCTTGGCATGTTGCCGATGGCCTTGGGCTGGGGCCAGGGTGCGGCGCCCGAACAAGGATTGGCCGTGGTGATTCTGGGCGGCCTCCTGTGGAGCGCGGTGCGCAGCACGAATCTGATTCCGGCGCTCTATCTGCATTGGCGGCGCAAACAACTGGCGAAAGGGAAAACGGCATGAACAAAAGTGCGTTCAATCGGATGTTCGTTTGCGCAGTCTTGGTCAGCACGCTGGTTGTCTCCGGCTGCCAGACATATCACCCTAAACCCTTGCCGACAGCGCCTGATTTGCTGCGGACGCCAACCCTCACCGTGCCAGCGAGCCAATTCAATTTGCCAGGACTCAAACCGCATCCGATTCCGCCGAACGGGCTGGACGAAACCGCCGTCGTCACGCTCGCCGTCTTAAACAATCCCGACCTCAAGGCCGCGCGATTGGCAGCCGGCGTGGCCGCTGCGCAATTGGTGGAGGCGGGTTTGTTGCCAGACCCGGTGGTGAGCGGTGGCGTCGCCAAATCCACCAGGCTCACTGGCTATAACGTTGGGTTGAGCGAGGACATTCAAGCCTTGATCACCCGTGGCGCGGCCAAAGCCGCCGCCAAGGCGCGCGCGCGGCAGGTGAATTTGGACATTCTCTGGCAGGAATGGCAGGTCGCCGAAAAAGCACGGGAACTGTTCATCCAATCCCGTGCCGACGATGCCCTCCAGCGTGTGGCGGCTGCCACTCGCGACCTGCTGGCCGGTCGTTATCAGCGGGATAACATGGCGTTGGAAGCGAACGCCGTGACCGCAAACACCGTTTCTGCCGACCTTGCGGCCCTGACGGATGCGGAGACGACCGTGCGTCAACTTCAACTGGAAGCCAACCAAACACGCCACAATTTGAACCTGTTGCTCGGTCTTGAACCAACCGTGCAGCTTCACCTGATCGGCCAAAACGAAAACCGGTTGCTTTCAAGGGAACAATTCCAGGCGGCGGTGGCCGCGCTTCCGCACCGGCGGGCTGACCTGCTGGCATTGCAGGCTGGTTACCAAAGCCAGGAGCAATTGTTGCGCGAGGCCATTCTCGCCCAATTTCCTTCGATGAGTGCCGGCGTGGAACCAGGGCGCGACCCGGCGGAAGGTGTGAAAACGGTCGGTCTGACGGTTAACGTGACTTTGCCGCTGTTCAATCGCAACCAGGGCCAAATTGCCATTCGGCGGGCAACGCGGGCGCTGCTTCGCCAGACCTACCAAGCACGGCTGGACAAGGCCGCCAACGAGTCCGACCAAGTCTGGCAAGCCGCGCACATCCTGGAACGCCAACTACGGAACTTGCAATCGCGTCTTCTTGAACTGAGCAAAACCGCCCGCGCGGCGGAAGAAAGTTTTCGCCAAGGCAATCTGGATTTCAGCGCTTACGTCAGCATGCAATTAAATTCACAAGCAGAACAAGCACAGGCCATTCGGCTGCGGGCCTTGCTGGAACAGGCAAAAAATGTGTTAAAAACCATGTTGGGCTGCCCATCGACAAGTGAATAAACATCGAATAGACGCATATTTAATATCACCCAGACCGGGCGGTGGACGAGAGGTCTGCCAATGCGTTGACGCCTGTTCGTGGTTGCCTCAGCCGGAACCATGCCGTGCCTTCTTTGTCACGCGCGCCAAAGCAACCTGCAAATCCACCGGCTGAACTTTGATTTGGTCGAGCGCGCAACCCGCACGGGTGTTCAAACGCTGTTCCAATTGACCATGCCGTCACGGAACGTGACCAGGTTTTGTTCGCTGTCCTGAGTGATCAACGGTTTGCCTGTGGCGATAAAATTGCCGGACAGGACAAAGGCAAATACAACCCTGCCGATTCGCGCCCGCCTTGGAGGAACGCTCCGGTTTTAATTGTCATAGCAAATGAAAGTTGCAACAGGCAGTCACACTGCCAGGCTTCAGCCAAACAAATCCATCTGCGGCGCGGGCGCGAGATTTTTCAGTTTCTCGCGATCTTGCTGTTTGCGCGGCTGACGCACATTGCCTTCCGGCGTGAGTTCGGATTCCTCCAGATTGCCGAGAATCTGCTTGGCGCGTTCCAAAACCGGCTTGGGCACACCCGCGAGTCGCGCGACTTGAATGCCGTAGCTCTTGTCCGTGCCGCCTTCGACTATTTTGCGCAGAAAGACGATTTGATCATGCCACTCGCGCACGGCGACGTTGAAGTTTTTCAGACGCGGCAATCGCCGCGAAAGTTCGGTCAGCTCGTGGTAATGGGTGGCGAACAGTGTCTTGGCCCCGACCTGATTGTGCAGATATTCAACGATGCTCCACGCCAGCGAAAGGCCGTCGAACGTGCTGGTGCCGCGGCCGATTTCATCCAGCACAATGAGGCTGCGCGGCGTGGCGTTATTCAGAATATTCGCGGTCTCGGTCATTTCCACCATGAACGTGGATTGTCCGCGCGACAAATCGTCGCTGGCGCCGATGCGGGTGAAGATGCGGTCCACCAAATCAATCCGGGCCTCGGCGGCGGGAACAAAACTGCCCGTGTGGGCCAGCAAGGCGAGCAAGGCGACCTGGCGAATGTAAGTGGATTTGCCCGCCATATTTGGTCCGGTGATCAAAGCGATCTGCGGGTGGGGGGCGCAATCCCCTGCGGGCCGCGCTGTTTCTTGTGTTTCGGCGGCGGGCAGGGGACTGTCCGCCCTGCCAGCCAAAGCGGTGTCGTTCGGCACAAAGCGCTCGTCAACCAACTGCTGCTCCAGCACGGGATGACGGCCATCGCGAATTTGCAGAATGCCTTTGTCGGCAACCTGCGGACAGATGTAGTTATGTAAACGGGCCGTTTCAGCGAAAGCACCGAGCGCATCCAATTGCGCCAACGCGGAGGCGCTTTGCTGAATTTCCATCAAGCGCGCAAGCGCGGCTTCGCGGAGGCGCTGGAAAATTTCGTATTCCAGTTTCACGCTGCGTTCCTCGGCGCCGAGAATTTTGCCCTCCATCTCCTTCAACTCGGGCGTGATGAAACGCTCGCCATTGGCCACCGTCTGCTTCCGGATGTAATGGGGCGGAACCTTGTCGAGGTTCGTTTTCGTCACCTCGATGTAATAGCCGAAGACGGAATTAAACCGCACTTTCAACGACGTGATGCCGGTGCGCTCGATTTCATCCTGCTGCAACTTGGCGAGCCAGTCTTTGCCGCCGCGCTGGGCGTTGCGAAGCTTGTCGAGCGCGGCGTCGAACCCGTCGCGGATCATGCCGCCTTCCTTGATAGGCAAAGGTGGTTCATTCACAATCGCGCGCGAAATCAAATCCACCAAATCCGGCAGCGCGGTCAGGTGCGCGTTGAGATTTTCCATCAAGCTGGTGGGGCCAGCGCTCTCGCGGGCCGCCGGAGGTTCTTCGACCCAAGATTCGGCTCGCGCGGGCGCACGCCCCACCGTTTCAAGCGTCTGTTTCAGCGCGGGAATCTGTTCCAGCGCCAGCCGGAGCGCGACGAGGTCGCGGGCGTTGCCGGAACCGGTGCTGATGCGGCCAATGGTGCGTTCCAGATCACGGACGTTTGTGAGTTGCTGGCGGAAGGCATCCAGACCGAACGAATTTTCAAGGAACGTTTGCACGGCCTTTTGGCGGGCGCGGATCGGGATGACTTGCGACAAGGGTTGCGAAAGCCATTGGCGCAGCAGACGGGCGCCCATCGGCGTGACGGTGCGGTTGAGCGCGCCGTAAAGAGATGAATTGCGCGGGGCGTCGTGATGCTGCGGCTCGAGGATTTCCAGATGTCGCAGCGTGGTGTAATCCAGCGCCAGGAAATCATTTCGCTGATAAAAGGAGATGCGTGTGAGGTGCTTGACGTCGCGGCGCAGGCTTTGCGCCAGATAATGCAACGCGCCGCCGGCCGCGCCCATGGCGGCGGATTTATCCTTCAGTCCGAACCCGTCGAGCGTGGCGACCTTGAAGTGCTCCTTCACCGTGTAAAACGCGGTCTCCGGCGCAAAGGTCCAGTCATCATAGCCGCTCAATATTGGGAACGCGGCGCGCAAGGCATCCCGCAGGACCACGGCCTCGGTCGGGAAAATGATTTCCGCCGGCCGCAGCCGCTCCAATTCGGCGAGCAGCACGGATTCGTTCTCAACCTCCGTGGTCAGAAAATCGCCGGTGGTCAGATCCACGAAGGCGAGACCAAAAATTTTCCCGCCGGGATAAACCGAGGCGAGAAAATTGTTCCGTTCAGCGACCAGCATCCGTTCGTCGAAATGCGTTCCGGGCGAGAGGATTTGGGTGACTTCGCGTTTGACCAGCTTGCCGGGTTTGGCGTCCTCAAGCTGTTCGCAAATGGCGACTTTGCGTCCGTTTTTGAGAATGCGGGAGATGTAGCTGTTGGCGGCGTGAAAAGGCAAACCGCACATGGGCACGCCGTTGCGCGCGGTGAGCGCGAGATTGAGAATTTGGGCGCCGGCCTGGGCGTCCTCGAAAAACATTTCGTAAAAGTCGCCGAGGCGGAACAGCAACAGCGTATCCTTGGGCAGTTCGCCTTTAATGCGGCGATACTGCGCCATCATGGGGGTGAGTTGCGCTTCGGCGGACATGCGGCGGGAAAATTAAACGGCAACGCGGACAAAATCGAATACGTTTTCAGCGAAGCCGGATCTTTTCTCTCTCAAATCGCGTCGCCGGTGGGTTTCCATTTGAAGCTGTTAACCCGGACTTCCTGGTTTTGGTGGCTATTTGTCCGGGCAATTTCAGCTTGGGAAACAGCAAATAAAGGTTTGACTATGGCTAATCAACTAAATAAGAATTCGTTCATGAAAGTTAACATCCCATTGTCTCCGCATTCTCAACGGGTTCCCGGGCGGTTCATTTTTTTAGGCAGCCTCATCGCCATCCTGGTCACCTTGTTCTTCGCCACGCCGGGGCTGGTCCTCGCGGGCGACACCCACGCTGCGCCGGCGCAGGGCAAGCCGCCCCAACCCAAAAAAGTGGCGAAAAAGCTTTCGGGGGCGGAACTTTATGCCATTCATTGCAATCGGTGCCACCCCGAGCGTTACCCTGAGGAATTTAACCAGACCAAATGGAAGACGTTGATGACGCATATGCGGGTGCGGGCCAATCTCCCGGCCAAACAAGCCACCGTCATTATGAAATACCTTCAAGACCAAGGCGGCAATTAAGGCAACGCATCAACATGAAAACTTCCAAAACGCTTATAGGTCTGACGATTATTGGTTGCTCGGCAGGCCTTCTTTTCACGCCATCGTTGCAAGCCGCGGTGAGCGATGAAGATTTCAACGCCCTGAAGGCGATGGTGCTCAAACAGGGGCAGCAATTGGATCAGTTGCAAAAGCAACACGAACAGGATCAGGCGGTTCACACACTGGATCAGCAACAGATTTCTGCGCTCCAACAACAATTGCAGCAAACCCAGGCGCTGGCCACCAATGCCGCAGTGAAAGCCGAGGCGGCGAGCCAGATCCAGCCGGTTTATCCCGTGCCCAATCCCGCCCCGCGCGCCACGCATGATTTTCTGGTGACCGGCGATGCGGAGGTGCAATACGGCAAGGCCACCGGCGGGCATGGCACTTTCGGACTGGCGGATTTCGCGCCGATTTTCCTGTTCCGAGCCAATGATAATGCCCTGTTCGAAGCCGGGTTTGACGTGACCTTGCAGAACAATGTGGATGCCAACGGCAACCCCACGGGCGACAAAAAAACCGGCGTGGACCTCAGCTTTGCCCAGTTGGACTACCTGTTGAACGACTACGTCACGGTGGTGGCGGGTGACATGCTTCTGCCCCTGGGCACCTACAGTGAGCGGGCCGCCGGCTGGCTGAATAAAATCCCGGATGACCCGCTCGTGCGCGATTATTTACCCGGTAGTGGCGTTGGCGCCCAATTGCGGGGAGCGCTTCCCGTGGGTGAAGCCGGCCAGATGCTGACCTATTCCGTCTATGGTGTGAACGGTCCTTCCTCCACCAACGATGCCCACGCCGGCCGTTTAGATTTGAATGGCAATGTGGGGGACACCCCCAATTGGCACGCCAACCCGAGCGGTGGCGGACGGATCGGGTGGTTTTATCCGTGGGCTTTGCATTATGACTTGGAACTCGGGATTTCCGGGCAAACCGGAGAATGGAGTGATTACGCCGGAAGTTATGCGTGGTCAGCGGCGGTGCTGGATGCCGCCGTTCACTTGAGTCCTTACTTCGAGGTTAAAGGGGAATATGTCAACACCTGGCAACAAATCGACGACGCGGGCACCCTCCATCCCAGCGGCGTCTGGGTTCAGGCGGCCTACAAGCTGGCGGGTTTGGAGAAGGATTTGCCGGTGATCAACAACCTTGAGCTGGTCGGGCGTTACGATAACGAAAATGACAATCAAGGCTCGAAGGTGGACCGCTATACCGCCGGTTACGTCTATTACCTTTCGAACACCTTGTTGTTCGAAGGCGACTACGAGTGGTTTTTGGTCCATGGACAAAATCCCAATGGTAATGCGCCCGGTTCATTTGTGTTGCAACTTTCCATGGGATTCTAACCAACCTTTCAATTGTAACTGTTATGTTTTCCTCAACCATTTCCAATTGCCGTGTGGCCGTCGTGGTGCTCGGTATCCTGTCAACTGGCGTGACCCTCGTTCGCGCCCAGACAAACACCGCGCCGGCGTCAGCCGGCAGTCCGGCCACCGCAGGGGTGGCTCATCCAACGTATCTGGGCGAAGTGTTGCCCCTCATTCTCGGCAAATGTTCGCGTTGTCATAATTCCCAAAGCCAGTTCCTGCCGGACTGGACAGATTACCAAACCGCCTACGCCCATCGTGAAGAAATCAAACGGCGCGTGTGGGACAGTTGGAAGGGGAATTATTTCAAGCAAGCCATGCCGGCGGGCAACTGCCAGGAATGCCAGACGATCACGGAAGCGGATCGAGCTTTGTTTCGGGACTGGGCGGATCAGGGCGCCCCATTGGGGGTTGCCCCCCAGCATCAAGGGCAGCTCACCAAAGATGACCGCATCCGGATGGGCCAGCGTCTCTTTACCACCATGTGCGCCACGTGCCATCAATCCGCCGGGCAGGGCATCGCCAACAAATATCCGCCACTGGCCGGATCAGATTATCTGAACGCAAATAAAAAGCAGGCCATCACCGTGCTACTGCATGGCAAGCAGGGTGAAATTGTGGTGAACGGTCAAAAATATGACAACGTCATGCCCGCCTTCCCACTGAGTGATGACGACATTGCCAGCGCGCTAACCTACACCTACAACCATTTTGGCAACTCGGGAAAAGACGTCACGCCCGAAGAAGTTAAAGTGCTGCGGGCCGAGAAATACACCCCCGACGACTCCGGAAAATCTCCCAAGAAAAAACGTAACGAATGGGAATGACCGGGTTCTTCCGCAGCTAGGAAATCAACCGTGCCCCCGTCTGTTCTGGCGGGAAGAGGGGCGCAGCTTGACAGTATTCATAATTTGGGAGCCAGACCTGTGACCGGTTGTGGTTGCGGCGGGCGATTTCGAGGGCCATGCGGCGGCCCGGCTCGCCCCAGAACTGGCCACAGGTTTGAACCGGCCTTGCAGTTGGGGCGCAGAAAGACTCCATCGCGCCGCTGCCCACGGGACAGCGGCGCCGTCACCGCCGTGAAGCACTGCTTCTCCGCCAGCCCGGGCGTAAGTTTTTGATGCGGTGTCAGTCTCCAAGCCTGTTGCTGCGGACTATGCCACTGGCCCGGGGCGGGCTGCTTGGCCGTAGCCCCCCGTCAGTTTTACCTCGCCCAACTCGGTGCGCAGCGGCAACGGCCGACGTTTGCGCTGGCGCAGGGGGAAACAACTCGCCGGCCTGATCGGCGAGTTGTTGCAGCCGGCTTTCAAGACTTGTCGCCCCAGTTCCCGGCATTCAGTCACCACGGCCCGTTCCATATCCCCCCAGCGTCGGCAGGCAAGGCTGTTCCTTTGTTTTCTTCATGGCAGCCGTTTCGCTTTCTGCCGGTCGAGGAACCTTTTACCACCTCAAGATAAGAACAATGTCAAGATGCGCCCAAAAGAAAAATCCAGGCGACAAGGTTTTTAAAACGGTTTAGCCTGCGGTAAACCAGTTCATCGTGGGCTTGAAATTTACCAATTCTTTTGAGTTTGAATTGCCGCTGTGGCGAGCGGGTGTTCGCCGGGTCGCTGGCGTGGATGAAGCGGGACGCGGTCCGCTGGCAGGACCGGTCGTCGCGGCGGCGGCCATTCTGCCGGCAAGTTGGGCGGAAACGGGTTTGCCGGCGGAATTGTTTGGATTGAACGATTCCAAGCAAATCACCGAGGCGCAGCGCGAAAAGTATTTCGGGTTTATCACCACCTGCGGCGAGATCGAATATGGTGTTGCTGAAGTCAGCGCCGCGGTGATTGACGAGATTAATATTTTGCAAGCCACGCACCGCGCGATGAATCTGGCGCTGGCGCAGTTGAGTCCGCTGCCGCCGCAGGCGTTGGTGGATGGTCGCCCGGTGAAAACTTTGCGCGTGCCGCAAACGGCGATTGTCAAAGGCGACGCCCGGAGCTATTCCATCGCGGCCGCCAGTGTGCTGGCCAAGGTGACGCGCGACCGGCTGATGCTCGAAGCGCATGCGCGCTGGCCGGAATATGCGTTCGCCGAGCACAAGGGCTACGGCACGGCCAAACATTTGGCGGCCATTGCCCGACATGGCGCGTGCCCGATTCATCGAAAAACGTTCGCGCCGCTCAAACCGGCGGAGCCTGAGTTGTTTTAGTTGAGCATGGGTTTTAACTGGGATGAACTTATTTGAAAAATTGAAAGCCAAACTGGCCCGTCCAGCCAAACCGGAGCACTTGCGACGCGGCGAACTCGGCGAGCGGGCGGCCGAAAAGCAGCTCAAGGCGCAGGGGTTGAAATTCTTGACCCGGAATTTCCGTTCTGAGCGCGGCGAAATTGACCTGGTTTTTCGCGACGGCGAATGTCTGGTCTTTGTGGAAGTCAAAACCCGTTCTTCCGAGGAATGGACGCGTCCCGCCGCCGCTGTGGACGCGCGAAAGCGGCGGTTGCTTTCGCTCACGGGACTGGATTACCTGAAACGGTTGCATAATCCGTCCGTGAAATTCCGGTTTGATATTGTGGAGGTGCTGCTTGCGGAGGGAGCGGTGAGGGAAATCAGGCATTTGCCCAATGCGTTTGCCTTGAGCAAACCGTATCGTTACGCGTAGCGGGTGCCGGCGTTTGACAATGTGAATCGTGACGTGAAGCGGCTGGTTCTGTCTGCTTTAAACAAGCAGTATTTGCTTGCCCTGCCGGAAGTTCGGGGGGAGTTTGGTTTTAGCTTATGAGCCACACATTGCAACTGGTCTTGAGCATTGCCTTGACGCTCTTTGGGCTGGGGTTTCTGATCTGGGTTTCCGTGCGCACCTTGCAACGGAGCGGCGATCCCGTGAAGCTCATTTTTAAATGGGTGATTACAATTCCCATTGTGCTGGGTTGTTTATTCGTAAGCCGATTGTTGGGACCGTTCGGCCCCTTTGTCATTGTGTTTATGGCGGTAATCCTATCAATCATGTGGACGCCACATATCGCTGAAACCCTGTTCAGTCCGCTGACGAGTCTGTTCGATGGCGGACACGAGGAGCCGGATAAAAAGCCGTTTTATTCCATGGCCGTGGCCAAGCGCAAGCGGGGCAAGCCGGTGGAAGCCATCATGGCGGTGCGCGAGCAACTGGCAAAATTTCCCAACGATTACGAAGGAATTATATTGCTGGCCGGCATTCAGGCGGAAGACATGAATGATTTGCCCGGGGCTGAGATCACGTTAAATAATTTTTGCAATTCCCCCCAAGCCCCCGACCGGCAAGTGGTCGCGGCTTGGACGCAATTGGCGGATTGGTATCTCAAGAAAACCGTGGATATGGATGCCACACGAGCCACGCTGCAAAAAATTGTGGAACGGTTTCCGGGAACCGAGTTTGCCCTGCGAGCGGAACAGCGGCTCGCGCATTTGGGCGGCTCGCAAAAAATTCTGCTGGAACAGCATGACCGGCAAGCCACGGCGGTGCCCACAGGCGTAAACAACGTTGGCCTGCTGGATTCCTCGGCGTTCCTCCAGCCCCAGGAAATTGAACCCGGCAAACTGGCGGCTGCCTACGTGAAACATCTGGAGCAGCATCCGCACGATGCCGAAGTCCGCGAAAAACTCGCGACGATTTACGCCAAGGATTTCAAGCGACTGGATCTGGCGACAATGGAACTGGCACAGTTGATTAACGAGCCGCGGCATTCGCCCAAGCAGATTGCCGGCTGGTTGAACAAGCTGGCGAATTTTCAGGTCCAGTTGGGAGCGGACGTGGAAACTGTCACTGCCACGCTGCAAAAGATTGTCGATTTGTATCCCGATTTGCCCGTTGGCGAAATGGCCCGTCGCCGGGTGGAACTGGTCAAAAAGGAAATTGAAGGGCGAAAGCAAATTTCCGAAGTCAAACTGGGCACCTACGAGCAGAACATCGGTTTGAAATACGGCCGGCCAGGCAAACCGCAGTGATGCTCTGGAAATCTGGTGGCATCATGCCGCGACGAGAACGCCACCGCGTTTTCCAGAATCAAGCCTTTTGTCGCGTAATCCGGTCAGGATGGCGGGCGCGGCTGATGGCTGTGTCATACGTTATCGCGCACTTGCAATACAAGTCGTAAAGCTGGTTGTCCATCAGCACCATGCCTTCCTTGCGGCCCATTTGAATGGTGTTGTCCAGATGATGCAGTTGGTTTTCGCGGATGAGATTGCGCACGGCACCGGTGGCAATGAGCAGTTCATAGGCAAGCACGCGGCGGGAGCGGTCGGCCGACGGCAGTAAATCTTGCGCGATGATGCCTTGCAGCGAATTGGAAAGCTGCATGATGATTTGTTTCTGCGCGCTGCCCTCGAACACGCCAATGATGCGTTCCAGCGCGTGCGAAACATTGGGCGAATGCATGGTCGCAAGGACGAGATGTCCGGTTTCAGCGGCGGTCAGCGCGGTGGATATGGCCTCGTGATCGCGGATTTCGCCGATGCAAATGACATCCGGGTCCTGGCGCAATACATGAATCAGCGCGCGATTGAAGGAACGCACGTCGGTTAACACTTCCTGCTGCACCACAATGGCGCGCTTGTTTTCATGCACGAATTCCACTGGGTCTTCGATGGTGACAATTTTGCAACGCCGTTCGCTGTTGATGAGGTCCAGCAGATAATTCAACGTGGTCGTTTTGCCGGCGCCGGTGGGACCGGTGATGAGCACCAGCCCGTGGGGTTTGCGCGCCAGATCATCCAGTTTTTCCGGCAGGCCAAGTTCCGCGCGCGTGGCGATTTTTTCGCCACAAATGCGCAGGCTCATTTCGGGATGATTATTGTGCCGGTAAAAGGTGGCGCGCACGCGGCCGGCGACACTGTGGAGAATGGAAATGCACAGCTCCCACTCCTGCTCGAACTTGGCGCGTTGCTGTTCGTTGAGCAGGCTGTTGACCATGGCCGTAATTTCCGCCTCGGTGAGCGCGTCTTCGTCGGCGATGATGATTTCACCGTTCACGCGAAACGCGGGGGGAACGCCGG
>JAKALA010000068.1 GCA_021813325.1 bacterium
CCAGTTCAACTCCCGCTGGACCTTGAGCGGCAAACCGCAAGGTCAGTTTCGCCGACATACAACACAAATTCGCAAAATGCCCAATGAAATCAAAGTGTCATGCTTTGGCTTTCGTAACACCCTCTTAAATCCGAAGAAGTTTATCGAGCACGGCCATTTAAGAAGGGCCGAATACAAGTCGTTCGAAGCGGAGTTGGATAAAACATCCTTTGCCGAAGAATCGTTTTCTTGGGATACGGTTTCAGCGCGTGAATCAATCGAAGCCTTCAAAAGGCAATTGGAGACAAAACGCGAAAAAGCCAGACCGTGGGCTTCGAGATACTCAGACTGCTGGCTTTTGATTCACGCCACTCCTGGTAATCCATTTGCCATAATCCTCAATTCCGAACTCAAAGAGGTCACACCTGCTACGGAATTCGCGTTGTCTGCCCACGTTGCGAAATTGACACATACTATACATTCCATTTGCCAAAACATCGAACCATTTAGTCACGTTATTTTGTTTCGCCAAACAGATTGCTTTGCAGATTTTTTGGCGTTTTCGCCAGTTAATTCAAATCCCTACAACCTCCCAATGCCGAAAGAGGAAATTCTGATTCGCGGCGCAAAAATCCCTGATGAAATTCTGGATTTGAAAGCTTCGCCGAGAACTGTGATTAAAAAGAGAACGCAAAACTATTTATGAACAATGCGTTACCGCGCCATGAAACTTTGCAGCACAGTGCCTTCGGTAGGATTGCCTGATCCGGGTTTGCAATGGTTTTCGCCCAAGCTGGCCAAGGGAGAAATCGCGTCGCTGTCCGGCGCGGGGGATGACGCGCGGTATTTCCAGATCAGTGTGCCGGTGCAGCCGGGCAATTCCGGCGGTGCGCTGGTGGATGAACATGGCAACGTGGTGGGCATCGTCTCGGCCAAATTGAACGCAGCGGCGGCGCTGGCCTCCAGCGGGTCGCTGCCGGAAAACGTCAACTACGCCATCAAGAGCAGTTATCTCCTGAGCTTTCTGGAGTCCGTCCCGGATGTGGCCAGCAAGCTGAAAGACCCATTGCCCGCCGACCGGAAGTTTGAGGACGTGGTGAAATCCGCCCAAGCCGCAACGGTGCTGGCGCTGGTTTATTGAGTAGCAGCCGAGGTGACGAGGCTCAAATTTTCCCGCGTTCAGTCAGAGCCTCCTGACGTCGGCTGCTACAGGGAAATGATCTGTTCGCGTGTTTTGCGTATTTCGCGGTTTTCCTTTATTCCGCTAGCTTTTTCAACTCTGCCTCCGTCTGTCGGATATCCGCCAGTGTTCCAGTCTGGAACCAGCGGCCATGATGGGGCAGGCAAAACAGGCGGTTTTGCGACATGGCGTTCAGCCACAGGACTTTTACCGAGAATTTTCCCGGCGGGGCCTGGCGCAGCACGCGGGGATGAAAAATACCGATGCCGGAAATGATGTAAGGCGCGTCCGCGGCGTTCCAGCCGATGGTGTTGTCTGGCTTGATGAATAAATGATCTTCGCCCTTGTCGTGTCCGATAGCTCTGGCTTTGGATTGGGCCAGCAATAGAAAGTCCATTTTGGAGTCGTCCCAGGCTTGAGTAAGCCGGTTCAGCGCGGTTTCGCCGGCATCGTCCCATAAGATGTCGCTGTTGATGGCAAAAACCGGCTCGTCGCCGAGAAATGGCTCGGCTTTTTTCAATCCGCCGCCGGTTTCAAAGGGCTCGGCTTCTTCAGAAATGGTGACCCGCAGATGCTTTTGGCCGGCGAAGTAATCGACGAGTTGCGCTTTGAGATGGGAAACGTTGATGACAATTTCCTTGATGCCGTAGGCGCGCAATTTATCGAGGGCGTATTCAATCATTGGCCTGCCTGCCACCGAAACCAGTGGTTTGGGCGTGTGATCGGTCAGCGGTTTGAGTCGCGTGCCGTAACCGGCGGCGAGCAGCATGGCGGTTTTGATTTTGTGTGGCGGCGACGCCTCGTCGCCGGCTGGCCGCAAATCTGGGACACGCGACGAGGGCGGCGCGGCCACTTTTTGCGACGGGGCGTCGCTGTTGCCGTTTTGTTTAATCCGTTCTTGCATGGCGTTCCATCCAGAGTTTTACCTCAGCGAGAATTGGGTGTTGCAGGGCTTGATACAACAATCGTTCCACCCGCGGCGAATGCAGCCGGCGATAATCCAATTTGCCTTCGTGGCGGGCGAGACGTTCGAAAATTCCCAGCACGCGGGTGTGCCGTTGGGCAGCAAGAATCGCCACGGATGTTTCAAAAGCATGGCGATCCAATTCAGGGAATGCAGCCAGATAACGCGCCAATAGCTTTTCCTGCAAGACTGGCGATACATCACGCCGCGCGTCTTGAAGCAGCGAAATCAAGTCATACGTCACCGGACCGCGATACGCGTCCTGAAAATCCAGCAGACCTGCTTTTTGGATGCCATTTCGCGTCGGCAGCAACATGAGGTTGGCGACATGATAATCGCGCAGCAGCAATGACTCTGGCACCTGATGCGCCAGAGGCAATACCGTGCGCCAGGCGGCCCGGAAATCCTCTTTTTCAAGCGCGGTGATGTGCGGCGTGCGCCATTGCACATACAGTTCGATGTCTTCCAGCATCTTTTCGGGGTGATACGCCCGAAGATTTTCGGGGATGGCCTGAGGCAGCCGATGCAGCGCAATGAGCACATCGGTTCCGAGCGTAAAGAGTTCTTCATTTCGCTCAGGGTCTGCCAGCAACGTTGCGAAGGTGTCATCGCCAAAATCTTCCAACAGCAGCAGGCCGCTTTCCAAGTCGCGGGCGAGGATTTCCGGCGCGCTAAAGCCGAGCCGACGCAGATGGGTGGCGATGCGGATAAACGGAGCAATGGAATCCGGCACCTGCGACGCGTCCATCAACACGGCGGTTTGCGACCCGGCTCGCAGGCGAAAATATTTTCGCGCCGAGGCGTCACCGGTGAGCGGTTCGCAAACGGCGGATTGCCAGCGAGTCGGGGCGGGAAATGCGCTAAACGAAGGCACGTTTAAGCGGCATTGCCGAGCTGCAGGCGAGTGTCGCTTTCCAACTCGGCCTTCAAATTGGCCCAGCCGGCGCCGTTCATGTCGTTGAAGGCGTTGAGATACACCGCCACGGTTTCATGCGGATATTTGCCGAGCAAAATTTCAATAGCGGCCTTTAACTTGGCGTCGTCCACAGACTCGGGCAAATCTTCCACCACGCCTTCTTCGTGTGGAATTTCGAGGGCGTTCAGGAAATCCATCAACATGGCGGCATGTTTTTTGACCAGCCAGGCGCGGATGAAGGCGCCGGCGGCGGGATCGAGATTGGGTTTGGAGAGAACCGTCAGCATGGTGGCGTTGCGGGCATCGCGCGGTTGGCGTTCCAGGAACACCGCCCGGACGTGTTTGGCTTCGGCCACGGCGGCCAGCGCCGCTTTATAGGCGGGTTTGTCGGATTCAAAGATGAAGGAGAGAATGTCATTCGCCAGCGCGGGCGACATGAAACCAATGAGTTCGTGGGATTTGAGCATGAGAAATGAAATGGTCTTTGGGTCGGGGCTAAACAACGGTGGTTACGGAAATTTTATTTTTTCGGGCGAGATCCTCGCAGACCTCGCGCTCCAGCAAAAGCGATTTGCCGGATTCCAGGGCTAAAACGGAAATTTTGGCGGCAGCGCAGGTTTCAAACGTTTTGGCGCCGATGCAGGGAATGTCGAAACGCATGTCGTGATTGAGTTTGGCCACTTTGACGGCGACGGCGCCACCGCTTTTCCCGGCAAGTTCACCGCCCCGGGCAAGGCACTTGTCGGTGCCTTCAAAGCCTTCCACGGCGAGCACGGTGCCGTTTTTGACGACAACCAATTGACCAATTTCCAGTCGCGAAATTTCCTTGGCGATATTGAATCCGAATTCCACATCGGCCTTTTGTTCCGCAGAAAGCTTTGGTCCCCACGTGAATCCGCCTTGCGGCATGAGCGGCGCGAGCCAGGGCGTGGCGTCCACCAGTTCCACGCCGTCTTTTTTAAGTTCATCCGCCACGGCGCCAAACAACGTGTGGGCGTTTTTTTGTTTGAGACGAAGGAGGATGCCCATGGCCCGCAAGTCGGGGCGCAGGTCGAACAGGTTTTTCGGCGCCAGTTGACCGGCCATGACGCAGTGTTTGATGCCCCGGCTGGCAAAGGTGGAAATCATTTTTCCGAGCTGGCCGACATTCAGCCAGACGATTTCATCGACCAATCCGGCAAGGGCGGGATCGGTCTCGCCTTGCGCGGCCACCGCCACGATGCGTTTGACGCCAGCGGCACGGGCCAGCCGAGCAAATTCGAGCGGCAGCGAGCGGCTGCCGGCAATCAGGCCAATGGATTCGAGCGCGAGACTCATGCGTTTCGGGAGGCACAGTCTAGTGATTTTGCCGGCCGAATCCAGCGGGGAATTACTGTCCTTGGTTGGGGCAAAGTGTCAATTTTCCGAACCAAGCGGTGTGGCAAGGTGTTAATTTTGAGGGAGGCAGCGTTTGGCCTGCCTTTTGCTAAAGGGGCTACCAATGTCATCACTCGATAATCTCTACATGAAAATGACACCCGCGCTGGAGCCGGCGAGCTTGGCCAATATGCATCAACCCCAAGCGTCCGCAGACGGTCAGAAGCTGATTGGGCGCGAGGTGGCTCACGAGTTGAACAACATTTTAACCATCATTCGCGGCTATGCCGACCGCATGATTCTAAAACATGGGGCCAACACGGCCTTACGTCCTGACCTTCAAATTATTACCGACAATGTCAAGCGGGCTGAAGCATTGGTTCGCCGCTCCACCGCGCCCCGCCCGGTGCCGGTGGCAGACGCCATGGCAACTCCGGTGGCGGTTTAATTCGCCCTTGCCGCGATGCTCACCGGGCCAGTGGGAACTTCCGCTGGGCGGTGAATTGTTTTTGATCTGCGCCCTCGGCTTGGGAATAGGTCGTCTTTTGATCGTGCAATGTTCCATGGGGATCCGCGTCCGGTGAACTTTTGGGGATGCGAAGTTCGCCGGTCAAATGCGGGCGGGTGAATGGCGGTGCGCCGCATTCGAACCCAGGGTGGTGGACTTGTGGCCATCCCGCGCTCCTCCGGCAGCATCCGTTTTCGCGCTCCATCACAATCACATCGCAAAGATCAATGGTTTGAACAACCAACGGCTAGATTCATTGACTCCCTGGATTGATTTGATATTTTTCGTCCTCGTTCTTCACACGAAACCGAATTTTAATCATAGCTTTTATGGCAAAATCCAAATCCATTAAATACGTCTATACCTGGGGCAATAAAAAGGCCGACGGGGATGGCAGCATGAAACCTCTTCTCGGCGGCAAAGGTGCCAACCTCGCCGAAATGACCCGCATCGGGCTGCCGGTGCCTCCCGGGTTCACCATCACCACGGAAGTTTGCACCTATTACTACGCTCACAAGAAGACTTATCCCCAGGAACTTCAGGCGCAGATGAAAGCAGGCATTGCGAACATGGAAAAAATCATGGGCACGAAATTCGGCGCCACGACGGGCATGCCGTTGCTCGTGGCCGTTCGTTCCGGCGCGCGCGATTCCATGCCGGGCATGATGGATACGATTTTGAACCTCGGCTTGAATGACCAGACGGTCATCGCCTTGGAAAAGGCCACCAATAATCCCCGTTTCGCTTGGGACTGCTATCGCCGTTTCATTCAGATGTATGGCGACGTCGTGCTCGGCGTGCAAAAGCGCGAAGGCGAAGATCATGAGCCGTTTGAAACGGTCATCCACAGCTTCAAGCACGAGAAATATCACGCGGACATCGAGGACTCCAAGCTGACGGCGGAAGACCAGCAGGAACTCGTGGCGCGCTTCAAGGCGCTCGTCAAGGAACGCACCGGCAAGGTGTTCCCGAACAATCCGTGGGATCAACTCAAAGGTGCGGCGGGAGCTGTCTTCGGCTCTTGGATGAATGACCGCGCGATCGTTTATCGCCGCAAATACAACATCCCGACGGAATGGGGAACCGCCGTCAACGTGCAGGCGATGGTGTTCGGCAACACCGGTGAAACCTCCGGTTCCGGCGTGGCGTTCACCCGTAACCCCGCCAACGGCACCAACGAATTCTATGGCGAATTTCTCATCAACGCCCAGGGCGAAGACGTCGTCGCCGGTGTGCGCACGCCCGAACCCGTCATCCGCCTCAAGGATGAAATGCCCAAGAGCTATGCGGAATTGCTCAAGGTCCGCGCCACGCTGGAAAAACATTTCAAGGATGTGCAGGACGTGGAATTCACGATCCAGGAAGGCAAACTGTTCATGCTGCAAACCCGTAATGGCAAGCGCACCGCTGCCGCCGCGCTTAAGTTTGCCGCCGACATGGTGAAGGAAAAATTGATCACGCCCGAGACCGCCGTCTTGCGCAATCCGGCTGACCAGCTTGACCAGTTGCTCGCGCCGATCTTTGATCTGGCGGAAGTCAAGAAAGCCAAGGCCATCGCCACTGGTCTCCCGGCCGGCCCAGGCGCGGCTTGCGGCAAAATCTATCTCAACGCCGAACGCGTGGTGGAAGCCGAAAATCGCGGGGAAAAAGTGCTGCTCGTCCGCCTCGAAACTTCGCCGGAAGATTTGCGCGGCATGATTGCCGCCGAAGGCATTCTCACCGCTCGCGGCGGGGTCAGCTCGCACGCGGCGCTGGTGGCTCGCCAGATGGGCAAGGTTTGCATCTGCGGCGCCTCGACGTTGCAAATTGATTACGACAAAAAAACGGTCAGTGTGAGCGGACAAACCTTCAAGGAAGGCGAATACCTCTCCATCGACGGCACCAGCGGCACGGTCTATGCCGGTGAAGTCAAGACCGCGCCGTCCGAAATTATTTCCGGTTTGCTGCACGGCGACAAAGCCGCGCAAGCCACGGAGAAGTTCAAAAACTACGCCCAGCTCATGAAGTGGTGCGCGCAGTTCACCCGCTTGCAGGTGCGCACGAACGCCGACACGCCCGAGCAAACGAGCAACGCCGTTGCGTTTGGCGCCACCGGCATCGGTCTCACCCGCACGGAACACATGTTCTTCGAAGGCAACCGCATTGATGCGATGCGCGAAATGATCCTGGCGGACACGTTGGAAGCTCGCGAAGCCGCCCTGGCCAAGTTGCTGCCGTATCAACGCGATGACTTCCATGGCATCTTCAAAGCCTTGAAAGGTTTCCCGGCTACGATCCGTTTCCTGGATCCGCCACTGCACGAATTCCTGCCGCACAGCAAGGAGCAGCAGCTTGATCTCGCCAACAAGATGGGCATTCCGGTTGAGAAAATCATCGCCCGCGTGTCGGAATTGCATGAGTTCAACCCGATGCTTGGTTTCCGTGGCTGCCGCCTCGGCATCAAGTATCCGGAAATCACCCGCATGCAGGCCCGTGCCGTGTTTGAAGCGGCGGCGGCGGCGCAGAAGGAAGGCTTGAAACCCAAGCCTGAAGTCATGATCCCGCTCGTTGGCTTCAAGAAGGAACTCGATCTCCAGGTCGCCATCGTTCACGAAGTCGCCAAGCAAGTCATGGCCGAAAAGAAGGTCAAGTTTACCTACAGCGTCGGCACCATGATCGAAGTGCCGCGCGGTGCGCTCACGGCGGACGAAATCGCGCAGACGGCTGAATTCTTCAGCTTCGGCACGAACGACCTCACGCAGACCTGCCTCGGCATGAGCCGCGACGATTCCGGTTCGTTCCTCGGTGCCTACACCGAAAACGAAATCGTGAAGAAGAACCCGTTTGCCTCGATTGACCAGACGGGTGTCGGCCAGCTCATCCAGATTGCGGCGCAGAAGGGCAATGCGACCCGTCCCGGCATCAAGCTGGGCATCTGCGGCGAGCACGGCGGCGACCCGGATTCCGTGAAATTCTGTCATCGCGCCGGCCTCACCTACGTGAGCTGCTCGCCGTTCCGCGTGCCGGTAGCGCGCTTGGCCGCCGCACAAGCCGCGATCGAAGAAGCGCGCAAGGCCAAGGCCGCCAAGCCCGCGAAGAAAAAGAAATAGGACTTACAAACGGCAAATGGCCGTTGGATCATTCAAAGCCGACCGGATCATCCGGTCGGTTTTTTTGCTGAATTAAATCTTCATTTCAGGCTTCAGCTTTGAAGCAATTCAGTTAATTTCCTGTCGGCGCTATGAACCTAGATTCCGCAGTTGAAACCGCGAAATACGCGGAATACGCGAACCGCCCAGGGTTTCGGAAGCATTACCCCATTCCCTTGGTGGATGAAGGGCTTTTGTGATCTCACAGACTTGCTTTGGCCTTTGTTTTCGCGTGGTTGGTGTGGTTCGCGGTTTATCCCAACCGCGGAGTTTCGGATGAACTATCTATTCAAAGCAAAGGGATTGCGGTTCAGTTTGTTTTTTTTGTGCATCTTTGTCCTGATCAGCGCGGGCAGGGGAGCCGAGGTGGCTTCGGAAGTGAAGCCGCTGATTGGCCCGCCTTCCGCATGGGTGAAACCGCAGTTTTCCGACCGGCAGGCCGTCGTCATGCGTCCGCAAGACAGACTTGACCAGCACTGGCTTCTTTATGAGCGCGAGATCAACGCGGCGACCAACGAGACATTTTTCCACTTCGCACGTCAGTTTCTCAGCCTCAACGGAGTCCAGAATGGTTCGACTTTGAAAATAGCGTTTGATCCCAGTTATCAAACCTTGACGATTCACTGGATCCGGCTCTGGCGCGGCACCAATCATCTGGACCGGCTGGCGGCGGACAAGATCCGGATGATGCGTCAGGAGAGTGAATTGGATCAAGCGCTGTTGACCGGCGAGCAAACCGCCGTGGTGGTGCTGGCGGACGTTCGTCCGGGCGATATTTTGGATTATGCCTATTCCATCAAAGGCGCAAACCCGGTTTTTGATGGTAAGTTCAGTGGCGAGGCGAGGGGGCAACTTTCCGAGCCGATTGAACGAATCCTGACCCGCGTGTTGTGGCCGGCGCAACGGCGGCTGTATCCCAAAACGTTTAATTGCACCGTCCAGCCAGCCGTTACCACCAAGGATGGTCTGATAGAACTGGTTTGGGACCTGCGTCACGTTCCCGCTTATCATCAGGAAGACGCCACGCCCACTTGGTTTGATCCGCAACCCTGGGTGCAACTCAGTGAATTCAACTCCTGGGCCGAGGTCAGCCAGTGGGCGTTCGCGCTGTTTAAAAAAAGTTCGCCGCTTTCGCCGGAATTGACACAAAAGATCAAGGAATGGAGCGGGCTGCCCGACAACGAACAGAAAATTCTGGCGGCACTTCGGTTTGTGCAGGATCAAATTCGTTATTTTGGCATCGAGATTGATGCCAGCGCGGAAAGGCCGACCGATCCTTCCACGGTGTTTGCGCGGCGCTTTGGCGACTGCAAGGACAAGTCGCTTTTGTTTGTAACGTTGCTGCGGGGTTTGGGCATTGAAGCTTATCCGGTGTTGGTCAATACCGAGGCGCGACAGACCATCGCCACCTGGCTGCCGGCTGCGGATGCTTTTGATCACTGCATCGCGGTGGTCCGATCGGACCACCAAACGTGGTGGCTTGATCCGACAGCCGGGTATCAACGGGGGCCGTTGAGAGCGCATTACCTGCCTAATTATGGTTTTGGTCTCGTCATTTCTCCGAGAACCACCAGTCTGACGCCCATTCCGCAAAATGCCGGAATGCCATTAACCACGACGACGGAATATTTCAATTTGGGGAGGAAAACGGGGGGCACTGATCTCAAAGTTGTCACCGTGGCCGAGGGCCGCGATGCCGACCGTCTGCGGGAAATTTTCGCCACGACCAAGCGGGATGATATTGAAAAAAGCGACACCGGCTTTTATGCCGACTCCTATACCGGCACTCAAATGGCTGCGCCTCTGGAGATCCGCGATGATGAAACCTGGAACCGTTTTGAAACTTCCGAGTTTTATAAAATCGACAAGGCTTGGATCCGGTCCGATGACCGTGAAGGCAAGGTTCGCTGCGATTTTTATCCATTCACCATGGCGGCTCTCACCAAAAAACCGCTGGACACACAACGAAAATTTCCCCTGGCCGTCTTGTATCCCGAGCATCAGATTCTGAGGACGGAAATTTCGGTCCACGTCAAATGGACCTATAAAGCCGAGAGTTTTCAGGTGAATGACCCGGCGTTCGTTTTTCGCAAGCAAAGCCGCCGGGTGGGCAACAAACTGGTGTTGGAATATGAATACCAGTCGCTCATGGATTTTGTGCCCGCGTATCGGGTTCAAGAATACTTTCAAAACTTGGACCGGGTTTCAAAGTGCCTGGGGGATCGATTTGTTTGGAAATAACATCAATGATCTGTGCCGACTTAAATTTGACTATTCGGGGTGCCGGCAACCATTTTTTGTCATGGCGGTTTGGCCATGCTTTTATGCTGAACCGCAAGTCCTTGAATCATGGAATCCTGTCCGACAACGTGAAAAATTTCACAAACTTTTCTTGCGGTTTCCGTGGTGGATTGCTAAATAACCGGCGCTATTTAGTTTAGCAAAACAACTTTTGATTTGTAGTTGATTTAACTTTTAGACCGAAGTGATTTTCCCTAAATGGACAAACTGGTTGCCGCTGGCGCTGGGAATTGGAGCAGCGCTGGTGGGAGGCGGTGTGGCCGCTGGTGTGACAATTTATCTCACGCCCAAATACACGCGTGCCGGTTACCAGCCCGTGCAACCCGTGCCATTTTCCCACCGGATTCACGCCGGACAACTGGGGGTGGATTGCCGCTACTGCCACAACGGCGTGGAAAAATCCTGGTTCGCCAATCTTCCCGGCGCTTCCACCTGCATGAACTGCCACAATCAGGTGCTCAAAGACGATCCGCGCCTGCAACTCGTTCGCGACAGCGCCGAAACCGGCAAGCCGATTCCGTGGGTGCAGATTCACAAGGTTCCCGATTACGTTTATTTTAACCATGAAGTCCATGTGCGTCGCGGCATGAGCTGCGTGGAATGCCATGGCCGCGTGGATCAAATGGATGAAGTGCGCGAAGTCAAATCCTTCAGCATGAGCTTCTGTCTCGATTGCCACCGCAACCCAGCCGCCAACATTCGCCCGGTTGATAAAATCACCAACCTGGGCTGGCAATGGAGCACCAATGCGGTGGAAGCCCAAAAATTACAGGAAGCCAACGGCAAGAAATTGGTTCATGATTGGAAAGTGGAATCGCTGCAAAGTTGCTCGGCCTGTCACCGATGAAAAATAATTTGAATAATTCATCCTCGCCCAATACCGGCCGCCGTTACTGGCGGAGTTTGGACGAACTGGCTGACACGTCCGAGTTCAAGGAGTGGTTGCATCGCGAATTTCCCGCAGGCGCCAGCGAGATGGTTGAAGATGGCCAGACGCGCCGTCATTTCTTGAAGATCATGTCGGCGTCGTTCGCGCTGGCGGGCGTGGCCACGCTCGGGGCTGGCTGCCGTCGCCCCGAAGAAAAGCTCGTTCCCTACGGCAAACAGCCGGAAAACTACACGTTTGGCGAACCGCAATATTTTGCCACCGCCATGCCCACGCGCATGGGCGCGATTCCGCTCGTGGTTAAATCTTACGAAGGTCGTCCGATCAAGATTGAAGGCAATGCCTTGTTTCCGGGTGGAAACGGCGGCACGGATCGCTACGCGCAGGCTTCCATCCTTGATCTCTACGATCCCGACCGCGCACGGCGGTTCAAGAACGGCGATAAGCCAGTTTCACGTGAACAGGGCTTGAGCTATCTTGACGGGCTTTCCCAAAAGTTTTCGGCAAATGGAGGCCAGGGATTGGTGTTTCTCGCCGAAAGCAGCACTTCGCCGTCGCGGGCGCGGCTGCAAAAGATCATTGCGGAAAAATATCCCAAATCAAAATGGGTCATTCGCGACGCGATTGATTCCGGCATCCATCAACGAGCCGCCACGCAAGCATTCGGCCAGTCCGTCAGACCGATCTTTAATTTCGACAAAGCTGAAATTATTCTCTCGCTCGACTGCGATTTTCTTGGCGGCGAAGATGACGCGCACAACCACATTCGCAAGTTTTCGGTTGGCCGGAAACCGGGTGAAGCGATGAGCCGGCTCTATGCGGTTGAATCGCTGTTCACCCTCACTGGCGCGAATGCGGATCATCGCTTGCGCGTGGCGGCGGGTTCAGTGAGCCAGATTGCCGCGGCGATTTTGGGCGCGGTTATTTCCAGTCAAATGCCGTCAGCGGCCGCCGCGTCGCCCAACGGCGTCGATGCCAAATGGATTTCCGAATGCGCGAATGACCTGATTAAGAACCGCGGCAATGTTTTGATCGTGGCCGGACAGCGTCAGCCGGAAATCGTCCACCTGCTGGCTCACGCCATTAATACGGCGCTGGATTGCATTGGTAATACTGTCACTTTGATCCCCGCCGGCGAAACTGAGAGTGCTGATTCGAAGGAGTTGGAAACGGCCGAAACCTTGATCGTTCTGGGCGGCAACCCGGCTTACAATGCCAGTTTGCCGGCTAATGCCAAAACCGTCATTCGGTTTGGATATTTTGAAGATGAAACCTCGGCCAAGGCGAATTGGCATTTCCCGGCAGCGCATTACCTCGAATCGTGGGGCGACGCGACGGCGAGCGACGGTTCAGCAGTGCCCATTCAACCGCTGATTCAGCCGCTTTTTGGCGGCCTGACTGATTTGGAGTTTTTGGCGCGCATCGCGGGTGAAACGCAAACGAACCCGCACGAAATTGTTCAGCAAACGTTTGGCCTCTCCGAAGAAAATTGGAAGAAGCTCCTGTTTAACGGATTTGCCGTGTCAACCGCGCAACCCGTTTCGAATGTCCGGTTGGCCCAGTCTGGCGCTGAATTGAATCAACTGCTTGTGGCGGCAGCCAAGCCGGCGCCGACAGCGCAAAACCTTGAAGTGGTTTTCTACCGCGACGCCAAGGCGGATGATGGGCGTTACGCAAACAACGGTTGGATGCAGGAGTTGCCTGATCCGATCACCAAGATGACCTGGGACAACGCCGTGCTCATCAGCCGCAAGACGGCGCGTGATCTGGGCGTGCAAAATGGCGACATCGTTGAAATCAGCCTGAACGGTCGCAGTGTCAAAGGTCCGATCTGGACGCAGCCAGGCATGGCGGATTATTCGCTCGGCTTGGCCTTGGGCTATGGTCGCGAGCGGGCAGGGCGGGTGGGTGATGGTGTCGGGTTCAACGCCTACAAAATTTTCTCCGGGAAATACATTGAAACCGGGGCCACAATTAAGAAGACCGGCGCAACTTACACGCTGGCTTGCACCCAACATCATTGGAGCATGGAAGGGCGTCCAGCGGTGCGCGAAGGAAACCTTGAAGAGTTTCTCAAGGAACCCGCATTTGCGCAGGAAAATTTCCACGGCATCGAACCGCCGGTGGTGAAGTCGCTTTATCCAAATCCGCTGGATGAAGCCAAGAAAACCGCTTTGCATCAGTGGGGCATGTCGGTCGATTTGAATGCCTGTGTCGGTTGCGGCACCTGCGTCATCGCTTGTCAGAGCGAAAATAATATTCCGATCGTCGGCAAAGATCAGGTCGGGCGTGGCCGCGAAATGCACTGGATGCGCATCGACCGCTACTTTACGAGCGATCCCAAACGCAAGAATAACCCAAGCCTGTTTGATCCCAATGCGGATTTCAACCAGACCGATGAAAATCAGCAATTCGCTCATTGGATCGACGATGTCCAAGCCGTCAATCAGCCGATGATGTGTCATCAATGCGAGTCGGCGCCTTGCGAAAGTGTTTGCCCCGTGAACGCCACGGTTCACGATCAGGAAGGTTTGAACGTCATGGCCTACAACCGTTGCATCGGCACGCGCTATTGTTCAAACAACTGTCCATATAAGGTGCGTCGGTTCAATTATCTGGATTACAACAAACGGCCGTTAAGCGAACTCAAGGGCACATGGTATTCGACCACATTGACCCACAAAACCGGTGGTGAATGGGATTTGCTGCGTTGGTGGAAAGATCCCAACAGCGGCATGCGCACCGAGGATGAATGGGATTTGATCAAGCTTTCCAAGAATCCTGACGTGACCGTGCGTATGCGCGGCGTGATGGAAAAATGCACCTACTGCACGCAGCGTATTGAGCAGGCCAAGATCGCTCAAAAGGCCAAAGCGGGGGCGTCGGATGATGTGCGGCTTTCGGAAGCGGCAGGCACTGTGCCCAAAACCGCCTGCCAACAAGCCTGCCCGGCCGGGGCCATTGTTTTTGGCGATGTCAGTGATGCCGCCAGCTCCGTGTCGAAACTGAAATTGCAGCCGCTCAATTATGCGGTTTTGGGCGATTTGCTGACCAAGCCGCGCACTACTTACCTGGCGCGGGTCCGCAATCCCAATCCGGCCATGCCCGATTATCACGAACCGTTTAGCACGGAAGAATACGATCACTGCAGCCTCATAAAGAAAGGGAACAGCTAATGTCTGAACCCGCGATCAATTTGGAGGAATTCAAAATGTTTGCCCCGCCGGCTGAACTTCGCCGCGCTCCCGTGGTCGAAGGCAATCAGGGCCTCAGTTGGCTTACCGACAAACTCTCTGCCTTTGCTGAAGGTCGCACGCCGATCTGGTGGTGGGCCTTTTTCCTGCCCGCCGCTTTCGCGGCCACGGTTATTTTCCCGGTCTGTTTGTTTTACCAGGTTTTCACCGGGGTCGGTGTCTGGGGCAACAATCATCCCGTGATGTGGGGGTTGGACATCGTCAATTTCATTTGGTGGGTCGGCGTCGCCCACGCGGGAACGCTCATTTCCGCACTGCTCTTTTTGACCCGACAGCATTGGCGCACCACGATCGGGCGCATGGCCGAGGCGATGACTGTATTTTCGGTGGCGATGGCCGGACTTTACCCCGCGATTCACGTTGGTCGCGCCTGGTTTGACTGGTTCATGTTCCCGGTGCCGAATTCCAATGGGTTGTGGCCGCAGTTTCGTTCACCCTTGATGTGGGACGTGTTTGCCGTGAACACCTATCTGGTGGTCTCGTCCTTGTTCTGGTTCATGGGCATGATTCCTGATTTCGCCGTGTTTCGCGATCGCTCCAAAACGCGGATTCGCAAACTGATTTTTAGTTTTCTGGCGATGGGGTGGACCGGTTCTGCCCGCCAATGGCATCACTATGAAAAAGCCTACGTGGTGCTATGCGGGTTGTGCACGCTGCTGGTGTTTACCGTCAGTTCCATTGTCGGTCTGGATTTTTGCACCGCGCAAATCGCCGGCTGGCATGCCACCATCTTCCCGCTTTATTTCGTCATCGGCGCTGTTTTCTGCGGCTTCGGCATGATGCTGGTTTTGCTGGTGCCATTGCGAAAGTTGTGCGGCTTGGAAAATGTCATCACCAAGAGCCACGTGGACAAGGTGGCCAAGCTGACCTTGGTGAGCGGATTAATGATTGCCTATATTTACCTGATGGAATTTTTCATCGCCTGGTATAGCGGTGATCCTTACGAACGCTGGGTTTTTGGTCATCGGTTGTTCGGGCACACCTACATGGTGATGGGCTGGATACTGATTGTGGTCAACGTCGGTGTGACCCAGTTGCTGTGGTTTAAAAAGATCCGGTCAAATCTGTTTGCCCTGTTTGTCATTGGCTTGTTGATCAACATCGGCATGTGGAGCGAACGTTTTGTGATTGTGGTCGGTTCGCTCTACCAGGACTTTCTGCCGGCAAACTGGGGCAAATACATGCCGACCATCTGGGACATTGGCCTCTACGTTGGCACCCTCGGCGCCTTCTTCATGCTGTATTTGTTGTTCATCAAATTCCTGCCGATGATTGCGATTTCCGAAGTGAAAGGCGTCATGCCGCAGGCCGATCCGCACCATCCGCTGGGTGGCGCCCAAAAGGAGGCCGGCCATGAGTGACAAGATTTATGGCATCATGGCCGAGTTCAACTCGCCGGGCGAAGTGTTGCGCGCCGCTCAAAAAGTTCGCGACGTCGGTTATCGCCGCTGGGATGTGTTCACCCCATTTCCAATTCACGGCTTGGACAAGGTGATGGGCCTGCAGAACTCTCTGGTGGGCTGGGTCTCGCTGTTCATGGGGGCCGGCGCATTCGCGTCCGTGGTTGGATTGATTTGGTATTCCAACGCTTTTGATTACCCGCTCATTGTCGGCGGCAAACCGATGTTCAGCGTGCCCATGACTTTCGTGCCGGCGTATATCATGCTGATCATGGGGGCTGCGATTGGCGCCCTGATGGGCATGCTGGGACTGAACCAATTGCCGCGGCTGCATCATCCGCTGTTGGACAAGTCCCGCTTTGCCGGCGCTTCCAACGACAAATTCATTCTTGTGATTGGGGCCATGGACAAAAAATTTTGCGCCTCGGAAACCCGCAGGCTGTTGCAGGAGCTGGGCGGAACGCACATCGAAATCGTGGAGGACAAAGACTGATGCGCGTCATCATTTCCATACTATTAATCGGGGCGGCGATTGGCGCGGCCACGTTCGGCATGTTGGGGTTGCAAGGCCGCATGTCGCGCAAGCCGCCGTTTGAACTGTTTCCCGACATGGACCGGCAGGCCAAGCTGCGTCCACAGGAACCATTCAGTTTTCTCGCCAACGGCGTCAGCTCGCAACTGCCACCAGCGGGGACCATCGCCCGCAGTGAACCCATTCAAACCGCAGGCGGTCCGGTTTATCCCTTTGAAAACGCGCCGGTAAACACGGGTTATGTCACCGGCACCACCAATTTTGTGGGGTTGAATCCGCTGACGGTGAACGCGGCGCTTTTGGAGCGTGGTCGTGATCGCTTCGATATTTATTGTTCGCCCTGTCACGGCAAAACCGGCGATGGCAATGGCATCACCAAAAAAATCGGCGTGATGGCGGCCGTGGCCAATCTGCACGACAAACGCATTGTGGAAATGCCCGACGGTGAAATCTTCAATACCGTCACGCACGGCAAAGGGTTGATGGGGGCCGCCGGACCGCTCATGCCCACGCCGGATCGCTGGGCGGTGGTGGCGTATTTGCGCGCTTTGCAGTTGAGCTGGCTGGGCACCACCAATGATTTAACCGCCGAACAGGCCGCCGCTTTGAAATAATATGAGCAGTAACGGAACCACTACTACTACGACAGCCGCGCCTGACTTGTCAGCGTGGCGCAAGCTGCCGTCTCGTCTGATGATCATTGGCGGGATTTTGTCGGTAGTCGGGGCACTGTTGAGCTACCAGCGTAACGATCTTCGAGAATTCGGATTTTCCTGGTTGCTGGCATTCCTGTTCTACTACAGCCTGGCTCTGGGCGCCTTGTTCATTGTGATGGTGCATCATCTGACCGATGCGGGTTGGTCTTTGGGCTTCCGTCGTTTTTCAGAGCACATTGCCTCCTTGTTGTTTCCCTGGCTGGCGATTCTTTTCGTGCCGGTGGGGCTGATGGGAAAAGAAATCTATTCCTGGATGAATGAAAATCCCGCCTTGAACAACAAGGTGGCCGCCAAGTTGCCCGTCTTCACGACCCCCGGATTTTGGATTACCTCCGCCATCTTTTTCGCCATCTGGTGGCTGCTTTCGTCCCAGCTAAACCGATGGTCCTTGAAGCAGGACGAAACCGGTTCGGCTGAATGCACCTACAAAATGCGGTTTTATTCAGGCTGGGGAATAGTGGTGTTCGGTTTGACATTGACGTTCTCCGGAGTGCTTTGGATGAAGGCCGTCCAATACCAATGGTTCTCCTGCATCTACGGCGTTTATTTCTTCTCCAGTTGTGCCTGGGTTGGCTTGGCCACAGTTTACCTTCTCGGCGTTTTGCTGCGGCGACAGGGCATTCTGACTCCGGTCGTCAAAGAACACTATTTTTACTATCTCGGAATGCTGCTGCTCGCCTTCACGCTGTTTGCCGCTTACACCGAATTCGCCCAGTATTTCGTGGTCTGGAATGCCAACATGCCGGAAGAAACCTTCTGGTATTTGATCCGCGAAAATGGCAACTGGTGGTGGTTGAGCATGCTGTTGATTGCGGGCAAATTCTTCGTGCCGTTCTTCGTGTTTTTGCCGCTGAAGGTGAAAACGAATTTCAAGGTCATCGTTCCCGCGTGTTTCCTGATTTGGGCCATGCACGCGGCCGATCTGGCGTTTAATATTTTCCCGACACTGCATCCGGAAGGCTACCATCTCAAGTGGTTTTGGCTGCCGGTCGGGTGTCTGTTGTTCATGGGCGGAATGCTTTCAAAAGTCTTCCTGAACAAATTTGCCGCCAGCGCGCCTTATCCGAAGCGTGATCCGCGCCTGCTGGAAGCCATGGGCGTCAACGCCCACATGGTGAACGACCTTACCGAAACCAGCGTCGGAGGTGCCCGATGAACAACGTCCCAGCTGTCAACCGCGCCTCCGGCGCCGCCATTGGATTTTTGATCGCCAGCGTTCTCTTCGCGTTTGCCGTCGTCGGCATCAAGCTGCACTTGAGCCAGCCGGCCATTGATGTTTCCCGGTCAGAAGTTCGCAGCAAAGCGCTCGCTGAAATTCACGCGGCTGAAGCCAGGACGCTGAACAGTTACGGATGGATCGACAAACCGCGCGGCATTGTTCGTCTGCCGATTGAAACCGCGCTGCAACAGGCCGCCCAAGCCTGGCAGAATCCGGCCGCCGCTCATGCCGACCTGGTGGCCCGCGCCGAGAAAGCCGCGGCAGAACTGCCCAAAGCCCCGGAAAAACCGAGCGAATTTGAATGAACCCGACAGTGAAAACAACTTTCTCCGTCTGCACGAACGAGATCGACGCATCCTGCCGCGTGCCTTTGCTGGCGCTGTTCGGCGGAGCGGCCTTGTGGCTCGTGGCCGGATTGGCGCTGGGCATTGGCGCCATCATGTCCTTTCACAAACCAGACCTGTTTGCGGATTGCCAGTTCCTGACCTTTGGCCGGTCCCAGGCGGCGGCAAATGACCTGTTGCTTTACGGCTTTTGCATTCCTGCCGCACTGGGCGTCCTGTTGTGGATTTTTTCCCGGCTCAGTCAAACGCCGCTGGCGCTGCCGATTGTGCCGGTCGTCGCGGCGAATCTCTGGCATCTCGGTGTTTTAATCGGCACCATTGCCATTCTCACCGGCAACAGCACCGGGCATCTCTGGCTCGAATATCCACGCCCGGCGGCCGTTTTGCTTTTCGCCGCATTTTTGCTGACCGCAGTGACGGCCGCGGCAACATTCGGGTTCCGCCAGCAGCGGGATTTATTTCCGGCGCACTGGTTTTTATTTGCGGCGTTGCTGCTGTTCCCATGGATCTATTCCACGGCCAATCTCTTTCTGGTTTCAAACCAGGTGCCGCGTGGGGTGGTGCAAGCCATCATCGGCTGGTGGTTTGGCAACAACTTGATCTTCGTCTGGCTTGCTCTGGCGGGCGTGGGAATGGCCTTTTATTTCCTCCCCAAAATTGCCGGCAAGCCGCTGGGCAACAGTGGCTATGCCATCACGGGTTTTCTGACATTGCTGTTTTTTGGAACGTGGGCGGGAATTCCCCAGGGCGCTCCCGTGCCGGCCTGGATGCCGACGCTCAGCAGCGTCATGACCGCGTTAACCCTCGTGCCGCTGATCGCAATCGCCTTGGTGCTCTGGCAAACGATCGTCCGAAATGGTTTCAAATGCGGCGGCGGGCCGTTCTGTTTTATCAAGTTCGGAATGCTGTGCTTTATCGCCTCGACAATTCTTTATATTTCCCTGGCCTGTCCGCGCTACAGCCGCGTGCTGGAATTTACCTGGTTCGGAACGGCGCAAACTCAACTTCAACTGCTTGGTTTTTTCGCCATGATATTATTCGGGGCGATTTATGAAATTTTGCCGCGGATCATGGAGGCGCCGCTGCCGTTTCCCAAAGCGGCCAAAGCCCAATTTTGGATTACCGGGCTGGGCATATTGCTGTTTGTGGTTCCGCTGGCGGTGGGCGGATTGGAGCAGGGGATGAAGGTGCGCGACGCGGCGGTTCCCTTTGCGGATGCCAGTGCGGTGGCGTTGAAATTTCTCCGCGTCAGCACCACCGGCCAATTGCTGATCCTGCTTGGCTCGCTGCCACTGGTTTTGAATTTATTCGTCATGACTATCCGGTGGAAAGTCGCCCTGTTAAAGACCCTGATCAGCGCCATCAAGGCGCCGTTGCCCGAAGCGGAGGTGAAAGCATGAAGACTGGAATTGGAGTTTTCATTGCGGCGGTGGCGGCGATTGGCCTGTCCTGGTGCGGTCTGGTGCTCGGTCCCCAGCTGCAATTGGGAGGTGAAGGCATTACCACGGTATTAAACAGCACTGATGAATATCCGCTTCAGCCGACGGGCGCTGAAAATCTCGGTCAGCAAGTTTATCGCGCCAACGGCTGCGCCGCCTGCCATACGGAACAAGTCCGTCAGACCGGCGTGACTTGCGAACTGACGTTGACCAGTCTGGGCGTTTATAAAGCCGCGGATTTCACCGCCTTTGCCCGGTCACTTTTCGTATTGCCCGAGCTGGCCAAATATACCAACGCCCTGGCCGATGCGATCAATGGCTGGAATGGCGATATGCCGAAAACCATTTTAACCACGCCAGACAAGACGATTGTCGAAGAAATGGCCAACCGGCTCAAAGCGGTGGGGGTTAAATTTGATTTACGCATCCTGGCCACCGGGCCGGATATTTCGCGCGGATGGGGTTCCCGCCAGAGTGTTGCCGCCGACTACCTCTACGCCCAGCCGGTGCAACTTGGAAACCTGCGGGCCGGACCAGACTTGGCCAACGTTGGAGTTCGCAAACCCGATATGAACTGGCAACTGATTCATCTTTACGCACCCAAAGCGGTGGACAGCAGTTCAACTATGCCTCCCTTTCGATACCTGTTCGAACTGCGCAAAATTGGTTCAACTCCTTCGCCGGATGCGCTCAAACTGCCGTCTGAATTCGCCCCGGCCCAAGGCTACGAAGTGGTGCCCACGACCGATGCGAAAAACCTGGCCGCTTATCTTGCAAGCCTGAAGGCCACCGTGCCGCTTTATGAGGCGCCTTTTACCCCGGTCATCGCTGCCAAACCATGAGTGACGAATCTCCCAAGCCCTGTTGTTCCAGTCCTGAAACCGAACCGACCGCGACGCGTTCGAACGCGCCCATTTGGATCATTGTGGTGACACTCCTGATGTTGTTTGTCGGCGGGTATTATTTTGATCAACACAGCGGCTGGTTCAATGCCAAGGTTTATCAGCCCTACGCCTCGGTGGAGCAGCTTGAAACGTATCAACCCAAGTCTGGTGAAGCGGCCGCTCTGGCGCGAGGCAAAGCGGTTTACGAAAGTGTTTGCGGCATTTGTCACGGCTCTAACGGCATGGGCAAACCCGGCCAAGCCCCGGTGCTCGCCGGCTCGGAATGGGTCCAAGCCAAGGGCTTTAATCGGCTGGCGCATATTCCGCTCGCAGGCGTTAGCGGCCCCATGCAGGTCGCGGGCAAGGATTGGAGTTTATCCATGGCGGCCATGGGGGCGGCTTTGCCGGACGACGATCTGGCGGCGGTGCTAACCTACATTCGTAGTGCCTGGGGCAACAAAGCCGGGCCCGTCACCGGCGACGATGTTAAGAGAT
>JAKALA010000069.1 GCA_021813325.1 bacterium
AAGGACGGCACGTCGGCTTGTTCCTGTTTCATCCAGTTCCTTTCGTTGAGGGTTGCTGTCGTTCTCGGATGAGGAACCAATGCCACTCCCTTTCTCAAATCCCGGGGGCAGTGTCAAGATGCGCCCTCATATGCCCTCCGCGCGTTGATGGTTAACTGTAAATCTTTTCAGGTCGTTATCGTTGTTCCAAACTATACATCGTCTAAAATCGTTGTCCACTGTAACAAAACCAGCACTTTTGTCCACCCCAAACTAAAGCACGATATCTGCCATGTTTTCCACGAAGAAACATGCCGTGATTTCGGCTCGAATTGTCATGTGAATGGACATATCTCATTACAAGAGACACGCAGTCAACGCAAAATGCACAAAAAAACCACATCTGGTAAACCGGCAAAACGCAGGCGCGGTATTCTGACTTGGCGGCCTTTGGCCTGGTTCTGGGGTTGCCGGGGGGGGCGGCGCGAGTTCCCAAAAGCCGACTGGCTGCGCGGCTGACGACCACAAGGCGTCAGCCGCGAAAAATTTTTTGCGCCCGGCGCGGTGGCGTCGGGTGCGTGTTGGTCTGCGGGTCAATCCTCGTCCGGCATCATCACGGTGATGGCGGGCTGCGGGTCGTCAATGTCCAGTGCGCCGCAACTGGCAACCAGCTTCACCAGCTTGGCGCGGCGGTTGTCGTTGCGAACATACAAGGCGACGGGCAAGCGGTCGGTGTGGCCGTGACTGCGTAGGATGGCAAAGCGCAACATCCAGCAAATATCCCAAAGGCGTCCGGCTTCGTCTTGGCCGGTCACGCCTTCGGGCACGGCAACGAATTTGTCAAAAACTGCGCGAGTCAGGAACATGGGGAATTTGATTCCGGCTTCCTGCGCGGTCTTGCTCACGTCCACCTGCACGCCGTCGGAGACGGCCTGGCTGCGGGTGTAGGCGTAGATGATGCCGCCGAAAAATTCGGCACGGTCTTGTGCGGTCGGTTCTTCTTTCATGGTGTGAGAAAATTGGGGCACGCTGTCACCGTGCCCGTGTGGTGTCAGGCGGTGCGAAGGTCGGCGGGGTGGTAGGATTGATACTTCTCGTGCGGGTCTTGGAAACCGCGCAAACGAAATGCGCCGCAAGGGTGCTGCCACGCCTGCCGCTCACGGTTCCAATGAAAGCCAAGCTGCGCCAAAGTCTGGCGGACGGTGGGCGCGGGTGATTCGGTGAACGAAACCCAAATCCATTTTCCAACCACTTCGGTCATTTCCCACAAGCGGCGGTCGCGCAACTGGAGCAAGGCCAAAACTTGCTCTGTGGGCAAGGTGCGGTTTTTCTTCCGTGCCTCGGCATCAATCGGCAAACGATTGTCTTTCTTCTCCGGCTGCGCCGGTGTGCTGCTGCTCAACTGTGCGGATCGGCTCTTGAGTCCAGAACCAGTTTTTTGTGATGTAGTTTTCATAGTCTTTTTTTTCTGCTCTGCTGTGCGTATTCGGTCTGTCGCCCTTCACGAAAAAGCGGAGCCGCCAGCCCTCCCCCGTGGAAGTAGTCTTTAGAAGGAGCCACGAGCGGGCGGGCTGATGTGTCCGGCGACGCCGTGAGGGCGACAGAAAGAAATACGCGAGCAGAAAAAGCCGGACTTGAAAACGAAGCTGCCGACACAAAAACTTTTTTCCAACCAATCGAGCGCAGCGAGCAAACCAATTCACTGGTCAACTTCCCGTCCCCCGACCCGGCCTAATTCAAAACAACTCGCGGCGCGGCGGCGTTGGCATGAGGGATGCCTGCGAACTGGCGCGGTGACTGCCCGCACGAGCGCGAAGGTGCGGATTCGCAGTCAGCGTGACAGGGAAGCAGCCGGCGGTTCCGCACAAGACGATGTTATCTTTAATGAACCGGGCCGTCGGTCGCGTTGTCGCGCGGGGAGACGGCGGGAACCCATTTGCCGAGGGTTCACGCGCCAGCGGGATACGGCAATGGGCGGCATTACAGATAACATCTCTTGTGCGGCTGCCGGGATAGCAAAGCCGACGCCCAGCCTCGCAACGAAGTGAGAAGCGTAGTGTCGGCTGTTCCCTCATGCCAACGCCGCCGCAAAGCCAGCAACATATTCCCGGGTCGCGTTCCCCGGCGGCGTCGCGCCAGCGCGAACGCCAATTCTCTGAGTCCACGACGGCAGAGCGTAGGGCGTGGGCTGCGACGCGATGGCAACATGGGCGCGCTCGGCAGACCTGCCCGCAGCCTGCCGCCGTGGTGTCAGACCAATCTGGTTTTACCAGCGGGGTCGGCCAGTTTCGCAAGCGCAGCCTGCGGAGCGCCGCGAAAGCTGGATCGTCCCCGCGACTATTGCGGCGACTTGCACCGGGCGAAGCCTCGCGGTGCTATTGCTGATTTCCTGGCCGGACTAAGTCGTGCGGCCATATTGCCGGTCTTGGCCGATATGCGGAGCATCGCGGCCTCTGGAATCTTTGGGCGCACCGCTGTCTTTGCCGGTCTCGGCAGTTTGCGGCCGTCGGAATGAGCGAAAGCATCCCGCGTAATCTGTGTAGCGGAGTGCGGCAGCGAATGGAGCGGTTGCAAATTGATGAGTCCGGCCAGCGGCGCGGCGGAAGCGTGCCGATACTTGGCGCGAGGCACGAGCCAAGTGTCGGCTCGGTGACGCTGGGGATTTCGCCGACGCTTCAATGATGAGTCAGCGGCGTGAACGGCGAAGCCAGCCGGTGGCGGACAGGTAGCTGAACACGAACGGCTGCCACCACGGCAACGCTGGACGAAACGCAGCCGGGCAACCGCACGCACGCCAGAACCGAACCGGCTCTGTGACACGCCGGTAGTAAAGCCCGCCGACTGCCAGCGGATGCCGACCGTGAGATACCAGCGCCGGGCGACCTGGCTGAATGTGAAGTGGCTGCTCATCACATTTCTTTGAGCAGCCACGAACAGGCAGACAGGTCGCTGGCAGGCACGAGGAGACATGCGCGGAGAAAACCATCGCCAGCCCGCAAGGTTCGTCACACTAACTTTGCCTTTGCCGGAGCGAAGTGGCTGCTATCCGCTGGATGGCGAACGAAGCGTTGCTGGACGAGGAGCGTTAGCGACGAGGTTTTTCCCGCCTGACATCGCGCCTAAAATCATTCGCCAACCTGAATGGTTGGAAGGCACGAAAACCGTTCGATTACCTGCGACGTCCGCTGCGTGCGCGATGTAGCGAAAGGCACGCCGAGAGTGGCGTTCGTAAACCAAAGATGGCGTGCCGGTGCTGGCGTAGCGGTGGCGTTAGCCGCCGCCGCCAGCATGAGCGTCAGGCGTCCGCGCACGCGCCAACTGGCATTCGTAAATGGAGACCGTGAATGGGTGGCGCGTTCGTCGTTATTGAGCGCGTAGTGGGTCAGGGAACGAAGCGCGAACTCATTTATCTTTGAGCAACGCGAACCAACTTTGTCTTTCGAGTGCGCACGAATTGCAAAAAACTTTCGCATTGCCGGGGTCACACAAATTCACCTGGTCGTCTGCGTCGAAATTTCAAAGGTCGCACGAATTGCCGAAACGCAAAAAATTACCGGCGTAGAACGATGGAAAATTCCATGCCCCAAAAAAATTACACCGCCAACAATTTTCAAAGGCTGGCAAATTTCATCGTCGCCCGTCGTTTTCTGGAAACTGTCAAATCGAAATGTGGCCGAATTTCTTCATCTGCTGGCACTTTGAAAACACCTGCCGTCACCGCAATGCACGAAGATTCACGGACAGCAAAAAGCGTGCAAAAAACCCGTGCTATAAATGGATTGCCAGGAAAAGGCAGCGCAATTGACTTCATGGCTTTTGTGCCATGACTTGCTGAAAAATCTGCCCGGTCTGGCACATGAGATGCCGGTGCAAAGCACACATCCTGATTACGACGCCAACCTCGTTGCATGGCAACGGGCGCGGGATGTCATCGCCGGTGAGGATGCCGTCAAAACTGCCGGGATAAAATACCTGCCGCGTCTGGATTCGCAAACCGATGATGAATACGTCGCCTACAAAATGCGCGCCGCCTTTTTCAACGCCACGGCGCGCATTGCCGATGGTTACGTCGGTCGCATTTTCCGCCGTGAACCAACTTTCAAACTGCCGGACACTTCCGCCGGCATCGGTCGCGCCCTGGATGCCTTCGTCGCCGATGCCGATTTGCTTGGCACGCCGATGTCGGCTTACGCCAAACACGTCACGCATGAAGTCATCGCGGTCGGTCGCGCCGGGACGCTGGTAGATTGGGAAGATGAAGCGGATCAACGCGCCTTTGTGCGGTTGTATGAAACCGAGCAAATCATCAACTGGCATTCTCAACGGGTGAATGGTCGCAACGTCCTGACGCTGGTGGTGCTGAAAGAACATGGGAAAAATCTCCTGCAAATCGCGCCGACTGCCGAAATTCTTGCCGCCGGCCAAAATGATCCTTTCCAACCTGAATCCGTCGAACAACTCCGGGTCTTGAAACTAGTGCCGGATGCTACGCCTGCCGCCGATGGCTCAACGCCTTGGACGTATCAGGTCGAACTCTGGCAACAACAACCTGGAAAATCCAAACGGTCAAAAACCGAATGGGCCGTCGTGGACACGCGAACACCGCTTCGTCTTGGAAAATCTTTGCCGCTGATTCCCTTTGTCTTTCATGGGCCGAAAAATTCCCTGCCGCATGTGGACAAACTGCCGCTGGCCGACATCATCGCCATCAACCTCGACCATTACCGCCTCAATGCAGATTACAAACATGGTCTTCATTTTACTGCTCTGCCTACCGCATGGGTCAGCGGATTTGACAAGACTTCCAACCTTCGCATTGGCAGCAGCACGGCATGGGTGGCGGAAACTACGGGTGCCACGGCGGGGTATCTGGAATTTCATGGGCAAGGGCTGATGACCTTTGAACGGGCGATGACTCAAGACGAATTGATGATGGCCGTGCTTGGCTCGCGGATGATGGAAGAACAAAAGCGCGTCGGCGAAACGGCGGCGTCCATCGAACTCCGGCAGAGCGGTGAAAACGCGGTCTTGTCCGCCGTGTCATTGAGCATCAGCGAATCGCTGTCACAAGTCCTGCGCTGGGTCTATTGGTGGAACTCCACCGAAAACACACCGGGCGACATCGGCGACAAAACTGTGCTGGTGTCCCTCAACGCCGATTTCAGTCTCAACGGTATGGCGAGCACCGAGATTGCCGCCGTCGTTGCGGCGTGGAAAGCCGGGGCCATCAGTCAGGACACGATGTTCGACCTTTTCCGCATGGGCGATGTCCTGCCGGTCGGTCGTAGCAACGAGGATGAGGCCAAACTGGTCGCCGGCAAGCCGCAACCTGCACCGGTCGCGGCTGATCCCGGCGCGGTCACGCTGCTGGCTCCCGCTCCGGCTGACAATCCACCGGCGCAACTGCTAACCAAAAACCTCTAAAAATTTATGGCACTCAAATACAAATTCAAAACCAAGGACGAAATCCCCGCCGAACTGCAATCCCTCTATGTAGAGCGCGACGGCGCTTGGATGCTGGACGCCGATGGCGTCGTGAGCCAGGCCAAGCTGGAGGAATTTCGCGCCAACAACATCGCGCTCACAAATCAACTCAAACGCTTTGAGGGCATTGACCCTGACGCCGTGCGTCAACTCGCCGAAGACAAACAGAAACTTCTGGAAGAACGCCAGCTCAAGGCCGGTGAAGTGGACAAGGTCATCGAGGCGCGACTGAAAACCGCCCGCGCCGAATGGGACAAGACGCATAACGTCGTGGTCGCGGAACGCGACGCGCTGACGGGTCGCCTCACCGCGATTCAAATTGATCAAGCCGTCGTCACCGAAGCCACGAAACGCGGACTCCGGGCGACGGCGCTGCCGGACATTACCGCCCGCGCCCGCCATTCGTTCAAACTGGTCAACGGCGTGCCGCAGGCTTTCGAGGCGGACGGGCAGACTGCCCGCATGGGCAAGGATGGCCCGATGACTTTGGCCGAATGGGTGGATGCGTTGGTGTCCGACGCGCCGCACCTGTTTGAAGCAAACGCTGGCGGCGGTGCCGCCGGCTCTGGCTCCGGCGGGGCTGGCAACCGGTCCATGAAGAATCCCTTCCGCAAGGAAAGCTGGAATCTCACGGAACAAATGAAATTGCAAAAATCCGATCCGCAACTGGCCGCCCGCCTCAAGGCGTCGGCTTAACCGGGTCACAACACACAAATTATCATCATGGCTAAAACACAATTGGCAGACATTATCATCCCCGCGCAATTCGCATCTTATGTGGTGCAACGCACGGCGGAAAAATCGGATTTGTTCCTGTCCGGCATCGTGGAAGCAAATCCTGATTACGACACCCGCGCCGCGCAAGGCGGCACACAGGTCAATATGCCGCATTGGAACGACCTGACGGGACTCCGGCAACCGTTGAGCGATTCGTCACCGCTCGTGCCGGGGAAACTGGTGGCGGATCAAGACATCGCCCGCATCCACAACGATGGCTTTGCCTGGTCGTGGAATCATTTGGCAACCGTCGTCGCCGGGGACGATCCGGCGCTGGCGTTGGCGACTTCATGGCCGGCTACTGGAATCGTCAAAACCAGTATATGCTGATTTCGTCCCTCAAGGGCGTCTTCGCCTCACCGGGCATGGCGGGCAACCTGCTGGCGATTCAAAGCGAAAGCATTGCCAACCAGACGACGGCCACGCGCTTGAACGGCGCTACCTTTGTGGATGCCACGCAACGCCTCGGCGATTGCGGCGACCGGCTGGTGGCCGTGGCAATGCACTCGGCAGTCGAGGCTGCGTTGCGGAAACTCGACCTGATTGACTTCATTCCTGACAGCCAGGGAGAGGCGCAAATCCGCACGTTCCAAGGTCGGCGTGTCATCGTGGACGATGGTTGCCCGTCGCGCACGGGCACCACGGACGGGCAGGTTTATACCACCTACCTTTTCGGCAATGGCGCTTTCGGAATGGGTTCCGCCGATTTGAACGGCCAGCCCGTCGAGGGCGGTCACGGCACGGAAGGTTTTGAAATGGCGCGTGACGCGCTGAACAGCGACACGAATCTGATCAATCGCCGCCGCTTCATTCTTCATCCTCGCGGCGTCAAGTTCACCAGCGCGAGCGTGGCCGGGGCCAACCCGACGAATGCCGAACTCGAAAACGCGGCCAACTGGACGCGCGTTTGGGAAAACAAAAACGTCCGCGTCGTCGCGGTCACTCACAACATCTGAACCAAAGGCGTGCCGGTGTTCGCATCGGCACGCCGATTTAACCACATAAATATATGGGCAAACTTTTACCTCGCAGTTTTGAACGCATTCGTTCGGGTGAACAAATCGTGAATCCCAGCTTTACCAACGTCGCGGCGGCGAATGCCGCTGGCATCACGGCGGCGAAGTTTCCGCGCCGCATTATCTATCTATCGGCTGGCGGCACGGGTGGCATTCCGTGCCTTGCCGTCAGCGATGGCACCAACTGGAAACAGGTCGCCATTGGCGTCAACGCCATTTGAGTGCGAGCCGCACCTGCCATTATGAATGGATTGTTTCCCATCATCCGGCGCAAGCGGCGTCCGCTTTCCATGCCGGACGGGTCGCCAGCGCTCAATCCTCTGGCGTTGAAACCGGATCGCCTGCCGCCGGTGGCGGTCGTGCCGCTGGTGGCAACCGCGTCGGAGTCGGTGCCGGATGCCCCAACATCGAAACCGAAAAAATCGCGTGATGTCTCAACCAAAAATTGACCGGCGCGGCTGGCTCGCGTGGTTTCTGCAAAAGCGCCGACGTGCGCGGGCGGCGGCGGATGCAGCCCCGGCCATCCTGCTCGCATCGGATGGCCACGGTCATTTGACGTGGACTTGGAACTTCACCAGCCCGTATGACGGCATCAACATTTACAAATCGGATGATGGCGTAACATGGCCCAGCCATACATACGATGGTTGGGGCTTGTCGGCTGGCAATCGCGATTGCAGCGGTGATCCGGGCTGGTTCCGCATCTGCATTTGCGATTGGGACGGCAACGATGTTTTGCCTTACTCGAACGCGGTTTATTCGGACGGTTTGTAAATCATCATGGCAATTACGCTCGTCAAAGAAGATGGCACCGGCCTGGCCAACGCCAATGCCTACGCCAGCGCGGCGGATGGCGACGCCTACCACGCCGGCCATTTGTATGCGACGGCATGGACGGGCGCGACGGACGATCAAAAGGCCGCTGCGCTCGTGATGGCGACGCGGCTGATTGACGGGCAGTATCAATTCCACGGCCTGCGCTCGCAATCCGGGCAGGCGTTGCAATGGCCGCGCGTGAATTGTCCCGACCCGGACAAAGCGCCGATTCCCGTCCTCACCAGCCTGCTGCTTTACGATCCCTTCGTGCCGTTCAGCATCGTGCCGGTGGCCGTGGTGCAGGCGACGTGCGAAATGGCGCGAGAACTATTGATTGCCGACCGCACGGCATCGCCGCCGGGCGAAGGGCTGAAATCCTACGCCGACACCACCGCCGGCAAGACGACGGTGTATGACAAAACCGACACGCGCCCGGTCATTTCGCCGGTGGCGCAAGCGATGCTGATAAAGTTTGGCTCGCTGGTGTCCGCCAAAAGCGGCGCGGTGCGGCTGGTGAGGGCGTGAAAATGAAAATTCTTCCACGCTTCCGATGGCCTTGGTATCGTTCGCGAGTGATAAGCGAATCGAGAGTCCAAATTCAATTCGATGTAGATAAGCCTGTTGATCTCGTGGAACTCACTCTGGCATTTGGTGCTTTGAACCGACAATACCGCAAGTTCGTAAAGGCTTTCGTGCAAGAAAAAGACATCGAGATTCCCGACGATGATTCAATCCGCCTTTTCGTCACAAAAATTGAATCGAATTGCATCATTGCCGAGTTGGGATGGGTTGACCCTGGAACATTATTTGCCGGAATTATTCTGTTGATGGACAACTATAACACGGTGCATGAATTTCTCAAAAAAATCTGCGAGGGAATTGATTATGTGAGCGGCAAAGTAGTTGTCGGAATGAAGAAGGAGCTGGGCAAAAAAGACTGCGAAGATTTTCGAGACCTGCTGATTCCGGCCTTCAATGGGGCTGGGCTGCTAGGATTCAAGGAACTTAAATATGATGCCAAAGGGAACGTTCGAACGGTGTCTGAATTGGCTTATGTTTCCGAAGACGTCGCAAAAGCACTTGCGGGCGCAAATAAAAAAATCGAGGAACTAGAATCCATCGAAGCTGCGGACCATCAAAAAGTTTTAATGTATTTGCAAAGCATCGAGAAAAAAATTGGGAAGCCGGAAGCGAAACGAACGCATGACTATGGCGTGATTGAAAGCGTCAGCAAAAAAGAACTTCGGGTTGTCTGGTTGTCCGAAATGGATCAAGCCAAAGTTAAAGAATACAGCGGAAATCATTTCAAATGTTCTTTCCTAGTGGACGCCAACATCGAAACGGTGCGGGGTGAACCGAAAGCCATCCGGGTTGTGCGCCTGCACGAAATTATTCCCGATGAATCTGATGAAAAATAGTTAGCGCGCGACTTGTTACAGGCTAATCAAGGAATGTGGCCTGAATCTTCCGAACGCACGCCTCGCCCCACTTGCCGAGATCGTGTTCCCATATCCGCACGACACGCCAGCCGAGTCTGCGCAACTGGCGGTTCACCCGGCGGTCACGCGTCTTGTTTGCGGCGAACTTCTTTTTCCAGAATGCACGGTTGCCGGCAGGAATTTTACAATGCTTTGGGCAGCCGTGCCAGAAACAGCCGTCCACAAAAAGTGCCAGCCGATTCCGCCTAAAAAGAAAGTCCGGGTTGCCAAACACTTTTTGATTCCTGCGCCAGCCGGTTATCCGGTGCCGTCGGAGTAATTTTATCAGCGCGATCTCGGTGTCCTTGTTTCCACGCCCGCGAATTCGGGACATAACAGCAGAACGCTTTTCTTTTGTGAAAACATCAGCCATGAAACTAATTGCGAGACGCTGCGGAAAAGATTTCGACCAATCCGCGAATTTTTTTCAATCCCATATTGCGCATTCCGCGCAGCTTGTCCCAACTCATCTCGGCGTAGAAATAGACCGGCTCGCGCCGCCGCGATGTTATCCACGATTTGCCGGTCAGAGCTTCGAGTTCCCCGACCGTGCGCGAATCATTGACGAACTCATGGCGCACACGCTCCCATTCCGCAGCCAAAGATTCATCTTCCGTGGTTGCTGGTTCAAAGTCCGTGTTGGCAAGCTCATCGCGCCAATCCTTCGGTTCGGACAGCTTCTTTTCTCGAAATCCATTCCAACATTCAATTTTTTTCGTTCCCTCATTAACATTACCTCTGCCGAATGATGGCGCTGCATCGAGGATGTATTCGTGCGCGGCGGCACAAACAGTTTTTAGTGCTTCATTCAGAGCAGGAGAGATGCGCTGATTATCCCAAATCCAGTCGAGATTGATGCGGCATTTCGACTGTTCCGCCAGCCAAGCGACCGCGTAGGCGACACTGTTCGCACGATAGCCGTCCAGTTCCAACGGAATGTCGAAAAGTTTTTCTGCCGTGCGCCAGAGAATCGCCTTCGCGACGGCGCGCTTGAAATAATTTTGATCCACCACCGGTTCGCCGTTATCTTCCATGCGCTCTGCCAGCTTGTAGAAATTTTTTTCCGCACCGAGGCAGACAAGATGCGGCATACCGAGCCAGGCGTGCTCGAATTTGGCGAGGTCTGTTTTCGTGAATTTCTGCTGCTTGGGATTCTCGGTTTCCCATCGGCGCTTCTGCGCTGCGCCGCCTTGTTGTGCCTTGTCGTCGGCATAGGAGCCGCGCGCCCGTTCGTAATACCAGTGCGTGCCACGCTCCAAACCGCTTGCGGGGTGTGCCCAGACGGTTCGTGAAAGTTGTTCCAGGGCGTGATGAAACGGCCCGTTTGCCGCCAAGTCCGCGCCATTCACTTTGTTCTGACTGTTGGCGTATTTGGATATGCGCGGCACAATTTCCATAATCTTGGCCGGGTCGGTCAGCACGGTCAGCTTCACCTGCACCACCACCTGGCCGATGTCCACCTTCTCCTTTTTCAACGCATGGTAAATCGAAGCGGTTGTCTGGCCGCCGTTCACGATTTGAAAATCCTTCAACCATTCCAACTTGCCACTGCTCATGCGAATCTCTGCCGCTGTGCAGCAAAGGCCGTTGTTGTATGCGAGAAAGCGGTGCGGTTCCTCTTTCAACGTCTTTTGCATACCCTTGTTGACACCCTTACCCTTGCCCAAGAAGCAGCGAACATTTTTTTCCAAAAGTCGCTGTCCGTGCTCGCCGTAAATGCGCGCCAATAGCGCCGCTGGAAAATACGCCAGCAATGTCCGGTATTCACCGGTTGGATCCTTTTTGTCCAGGCACGGAATTGCTCCGTCGTAATCATTCACGAAATCCAATTCGATGACTTCACGATACCCGACGCGCAAGCGGCTCAACTTGTCCAAGTCCCAAACCACATATCGCACCTCAACGCCGGGGAATTGTTCCTCGTCCAATTCGAGGGAACGCACCACGCCATCCGTGATGAAAAAAAGGCGCACGGTGGTGAGCGAATCCTTTGCCTCGTGAATTTGCTGCATTACCTGAAATGCGGGGCACGATTCTTCAACCTTCCGGTGGAACTCCTCCAGTGCGCGTCGCAGAAACCCGCGCAACAATTTGAAGTGACGGCGCGTTTCCGGCACGCCCACTTCTTCCACGCCGCCCGTGCCGTGATACAACGTCACAAACAAATCTGCGGTCGCGCCATCGCCTGACAGCGACCAGGCGTTCAATTTCGCGGCTGGCATCGAACCGACACTTAAAGCCTCGTGATAAGCCATCTCGACTCCATCCGCTTCGTTGTGTTCGGCCAGCAGGCCAATCACATATTCGGTGAACGCCTCCTCGCGCAACGGCTGGTTCGTTTCGCCCGCGCTCTCGGCGTCAATTCCGGCTTTAGCAAGCACTTCCTGGTGAAGATCGCTGGCAAATTCTTCGAGTCGGAGATCAGACATAAATTCAGGTGGTGCTGGGGTTGCCTCGGCGACGTGAGTTTTTTTGTGGAAGTGCGGCCAACATTGCTGGCACCGGCGCGGCGAAAGGCTCGCACGCCGCAAGGTTCACGGCAAAGTTCACGTCACCAATTCCTGTCGGAAGATCAATTTCCACCAAGCGCGGAAAACCACTTCGCACCTGATAAGTGCGCTCGCCGCGCACAGTCCAGCGCCGGCCTTCGTAGCGGCTGGCGTGCGCGTCCAGCCAGCCGCGATCCAACAGGCGGTCGTTGAAGGCCGCCAAAGCAATCAGTTTTGCGGAAAGTTGAGTTCGTATGTCGGCGATGATGGCACATAAACTTTGTCCGGGCACACTGCCCCCGGCAGGCACTTCGCGTTCATCCACCACGACCACATGCAGGAACAATGCACCCACGCCGGTATCGTCAAGTTGCCGCTCACTGGTGATGCGAACACTCTGCGGTTGCTTTGCGGCCGTCGTCTTCACTTCCACCGCGCCGCCGGCAAACTGAAAATCCTGGTGCGCCGCCGCGCTCGCCTTCCAGCCTTCCACCGTCGCCGCCGCGCCCAAAGCCGGAAGTAGATGCGTGCGTAGCACATGAAGTTCGCCCCACAATCCGCGTTGTGCTTCCACGCTTAATTCATCATGGCTCGCCGTGAGAAACTGCTGCCAGCGGCGCAACCGCCCCAATAATTCCGCCGCCGCCTGTTTCGCACCGCCCGCCGCCGCGACACGCGGGGCGACATCTTCCGCCAAGGCCGTGAAAACGTCCGCACAAGCCGGGTCGCGCAAGCGCACGCCCAAGTGCGGCTGCGAACCCAACACCACAGAAACCAATTCCAATCCCCGGCACACTGGCCATTCGCGACGCGGTGGCAGTGCGGCCTTCGACACCGGCACCAACAAGGCTCGCGCCCGTGTGGTCTGCTCCAACGCGACAAGCAGCGGATGACCGGTTTGCGGGCGGGCAAATCGTGTCAGCCAGGCAACATTCGCTCCGGCTTCGGTTTCCATCTCCTGCCAAAGCTGCTCAATCGTCATAAGCGGAGTCTTCTTGAATTTCAGCATCCCATACGCGGTTCACACGGTATTCAACCCCCAACACCGTGTCGCTGGTGGGAAAACTCAAAGCCACGCCGATGACAGGCGTTTTGGTGTCCAATATCCCGGTTGGCGAATCCGGCATTTTGTTCTCACCCTTAACCACCGTTGGCGGCTGGACGGGATAAATCAGGAGTAGTCCGTGTGAACGCCGCCGCAGCAGGCGGAGCACCCGACCGTTTGGACGCTTCGTTTCCCCCTTCTCTGGCACTCTTAATTTTGGCGGCTCGGTTTGTTGCCATCGGCGCGTCAGTTCCAGCGCGATGTCGCGGGCATCTCCACCAATTTGATTTTTCAGCCAATCCAAGTCCGGCGCGAGTTCTGGCTTATCCGCGATGCTATCGGACCACTCTTTTGTAAAGGACTGTTCCTCAAAATCCCATCCTTCATCAGCTGGACTGAGGATGTTTGCCTTCCGTAAACCGAAGCTGTCGCCGGTTTGATGTTCGGCAGAACGCTCGACCAGTCCAATGTCGTGTCCGGCAATTGGTAAATGTTCGCCCTGCCCGACGGAAATCAACGCCACCGTCCAGTGCGTCAGTTCCGGTTCGGTCTTCGCCGCCTGCTGACGGATGAACGTAGCTATCTGGCGTCCGCTGGCCCGCGCTGACTGCGGCGGCAGTTGCAGAGCTTCCATTAAATTCGCGACCTTCGTGGCTTCAACATTGCGCCAGATTCGGGTTTCGTGTCCGCCGACGCGCTCCGGCGCGGGCAATGCCGAAAGCAAAGTTTCTGTCGCTTTCAAATTCTCTGTTATCCGTTTTTCGTCTTTGGGTAATTGTGTGCTTTGCACCAGCACGCCGGCCCAGGAGAGTTCAAGGCTTTGGCTGTGGCACATTTTATTTAACGCTGTGACGGTCATGCCGCCTGGATGCGTCCGCACGCGCAGGCCATATTGCTCCGGCGTAAATCCGGCGGCTACCATGTAATCAAATTCGCGACGAAGCTCCGCATCTGCCAGCGCAATGTGCCGATACCATGCGGACAACAATCCGGTTGTGAATAAGCGGCACAGGTCGAGATAACCTGGACGATAGCCAAACCAACGCCCCATCTGCATCAGGGTGTCATACATGCGTGATGTGCGGAGGAAGTAGCTTATGGAAAGTCCTTCAAGCGTCAGACCTCGCGAAAGCTTGTCACCACCGACCGCGATCACATTCCGGCCTTCGGCCTCGTGCTCCTTGTAGTCGAGAGCTTCCTTCGCAAAGCCGTTGATTGGAAGGATGACAAATTTTGCGGCAGCGGCGTGAAGTTCTGCGTCCACTTGCGCCCATGTCAACGCCGGCCCGGCCTCTTCATTGAGCGCCTGCGATACCGGCACAAATTCGGTTTCCCAAAGTTCTCGAAGCTCGTCGCGAACAGTTGGTTTGCGGCTCCCATCGCCAAATTCTATGCGTCGTTGCAACGCGACTACTTCATCACGCACCAGACGCACGACATGGTTTTGAACATCTACAAACCGCGTAACGTGAACTAGCATCGAATTGTGCTTCTTGCCATGCCCCCTCGCGCGTCGCGCTGCGCATGAAAGGATGAAACAGCGAATCGCCAGTTTTAGGGACGGCGGCAATTCAACGGGAACGTGATCTTTTTTGTGGCGTGGCGGGAAGGCTGTTGGCAGGGCATAATCATCTATCTGCCGGACGATGGGCAGACCTTCTTGTGCTAGAAGTCCGGCATCTGAATCTCCGTCGAGGCCGAACACCTTGACCGGCCCAACATAATTCGACGGCGGCTTGACATTTATTATGAAGCTTCGAGGGAAAATGTCTTCACCGTGCTTGTCGGTTTGTGCGGACGGATTGACAAAAATGTTGGCGAACGGGGTGGCGGTATAACCAACGTAAGCCGACTTCTCAAACGTGCTTAAAATCTCGCGGATTTTTCCGTTTATCGCGGAGACGCTATCAGAGTCGCCGACGGTTCCCTTTTTGTCTTTGACGTTGATGGAAGCATTATCGGCTTCGTCGTCAATCAGTAGTAGCGGAATGTTCGGAATTATTTTCCCCGCAGATTCCTCACTGGCTGCGACATGGCGGACCCACTTCAAGAGATTGCCTAAAAGTTTAGAATTTTTCTTCACGACGAGCACGACAGGGTCGCCGCCTATCATAACGCCGATGGACTCGGCAACTGGTTTGCTGAAATCCCCCTTTTCAGCGCTACTGGTTAGCGAATGAATCACCAGCTTGTCGCCGGGCAATTTGCCGACGCCCACCCATTGTCCATTAAGATTCAATTTGCGACTTTTTTGTGTGTCGAAACCTAAAACCCCTTCATCCACGCGGAGCTGCGTCTGAGCGCGCAGATTGCTATGAATACCGGCAAGCACAATTACCAACTTGTAGCCAGCGTCCACTGCTTTGTTTATCAGCCCGATATAGTTTGCGGTTTTCCCGGATTGGACGGAACCAACAACCATTCCGCGTCTGTCCCACGGGCCGTCTCGCGAAGGTTCTTCCAACCGCTCCAAAATCATGTCTGTCAGTTCATGGAGGTTATTCACCACGTCGGGCGGCCATGCTAAATCACGTTCCAAATATGTCATGTAGCGAGTCCAGAACCGCCAGAATCCAGGCGCAGTGTTCGCACGCTTGTTTGGAAGCCATGCCACATGCCCCTTCGGATCGTGATCGTCCAAAACAGTTGCGTCTTGCACGCCAACGGAAAAGAGATGACGTAATTCCGCCGTGAGCGCCTCTGCATCAATCGTAACTCCCGGCGCAAAGATGGTCGCGGCCTGAACTGCTTTCCGCGCCATTTCACCAATCAGTTCTGGTGTCCGCTTCATCTCCTTGCGGAGAATATCCACCGCAAGGTTACGGGCATTCGCGTAATGGTCGTGCGGTTCAGGCATAAGAGTGGGATTCGGAAAGTGTTTGCAGCAGCGCGGGGAAAAGCTCGAAAGGCCAAATGGTGCGTAGGCGATTGACAGCCTCCTTCGGGCCATAACCGCTCGCGACAAGTGAATTGAAAGCCTGTTCCATCACTTCACGAATTTGGCTCTCTGCCGCGTTTTCAAATGGACCGGGCAGCGAGTTTGGCTTTTCACTGTTCTCAATGGCAATGTGCGGGAACGGCACGGTTTCTTCAATTAGTCGAAGAAGGGCATTAAAAGCGGAACGGTTGGATGTTGCATCGAGGGATTGCTTCAATAGCGGGTGCTGTCGGTTCAAGCGATAAAACATTTTGTCATGCTTCGCCGTCGGTTCCCATAACAGCACGCGGTCGGCATCAGCCTTCGGCGTCAATTTTGCGCCCCGGTGCGAATAGACCCGTTTCGCATCGCTCCGCGTGCGCTCGCCAATCCGTCGCAGGTCATCACGCAACGCCGGCGGCGGCAGGGCTCGCGACTTCGTGACATCAATGGCCCAATCATGATCGAGCGCATTCGGCACTTCGACGCGGATTCGCGCCAGTTTGTAATGTTCCTCTTTCGCCCAGCCGAAGCCAAGCCAGTCACCTGGCACCAGCAGGCGGCGATTGCGATAAACATAGAAACCTTGATGCGCGTTCCAACCGCGTGGCCCGGCAGCGGATTCATGTTTCGGCTTTGCGAGTTTGGAATGGTGCGGTAGCACGAACGGCTGAACTTCAACAATCGCGCCGTGAAGCGTCAACGGGGTGACTGGAAGAATCTGCGTTGCCGCCTCGTCCGCAAGAAATGGATCCCATGCTTCAACTGGCCGTTCGTTAAGATGCAGCTTCACGCCTTGCTTGCCGGCCATGAGTTGATGAAAGACCATCGCAAGATGTCGGCGCACAGCGTCAGCGCGTTGCAAGAAAAGTTGCTGTTCCCGTTCACTCTCCGTTCGTTGTCCTGCGACAAGCCTATCAATGTTCTGCCAGACGACTGCGGTTCCCCTCGTTAACTCCGCCAGACGGCTAAAATGCGGCTCGGCAGCAGCGTCCCCGGCGCGTAGTAACTGCCACTCATTCACACGGGCGATGTGATCCAAGTTCCAACAGCGTGTCGAAGATTTTCCGCTGCGAACGATGCTCCGCACGGTGACACGCCGACACTGCGAAAAGCTGGCCGTCTTGAGTCCAAGGCCAAAACGACCGAGGTCGTTGGGTGCGCGTGGCTTCAGCGGGTTCTGGCTTCCGGGCCGCATCGCGGCCACAAGCTGTTCCTCCGTCATTCCTACACCATCATCCGTGACCGCGATGACCGAGTTTTCGCCGTCCCAATGAAAATCCAGCCAGATGTTTTTTGCGCCCGCCGTGATGCTGTTGTCAACTAGGTCAGCAAGAGCCGTCGGTAGTTCGTAGCTAAAGGCGCGCAACGATTCAACAAGTGACGCGGCATGGGGTGCGGCGATGTCGAACTCCGGCTTTTCAATTAAAATGTTCCCTCTGCTCACAAAAATTCACGCCAGCACCTTTTCGCGCTCCTGTCTTACCCCATCAATCAAGTCTGGGTTGCGGCAACACATCCCGGCGACGACCGCTTCGCTGCAATAGAACTCTTCGTCTTTCAATTCGCCGGCTTCGTAGCGCCGCCATGCTTCTTCCGCGACTGGCGCGAGGACAACAGGCCAGCCGCTGTCCACGAAGAATGGCGCAAGCAAACGCGGTTCGACTTTGCGGATTTCAGGAAAATCTTCTGCGGCGTTGGACAATTCTGTGCCGTGTTCCAAAGCGCTGTCTGGATGGAGTCCGGGATAAAGGAAACCAATTGAATACCAGCCTCGCTTAAATTCGTCAGCAGGGAGTTGGCGAATCGTCTTGCTGTCTGTTGCACGCACAAGCGCAAGAAGCAATTCGACAGCTTCCTGTTGGTCGGACGGCAATGGCTCTAATCCGAAAAGGACTGTTTTTTTTGTTTTCATAGTTTTCTCCAAATATGCCTTCGCGGTTAATCCAATAGCCTCCGCGACGAGTGGCGGGACGGCGTTGCCGATGACGCGAAACTGGTGGGTGCGAGCCACAGGGAATTGAAACCAATCCGGGAAACTTTGCACACGAGCCGCCTCGCGTGGTGTGAGCGAGCGGTTTTGGGTCGGGTGGATGAACATCAATCCGTCTTTGCTGAGATGAGCAACAATGGTGGAACACGGCTCGTTTCGGTGCTGCCGGGTGTAGCGGTCGGTAAAGGTGTTTTTATCGTAGGGAAATTCAAAAACCTCGCCCCGCTTCATCGCCTCGGCGCAATGTTCGCCCTCACGCAATTTGGCAAAATCGCGAAGATCGCGCTCGCTGTGCGGACGCGCCCGATGGGCGGTTAGCTTTGTTGCCCGTTGCACTTCGAGCGTCTCGTAAAGGTAGTGCCGACTATATTTTCCAACATGCGCCTTGCGCCGTTCCAAGTCATAATCCACGACCTCTTCGCCGCCACCGGCCCGGACGGGTGGCAGATCGCCAATGGCTTCGCCGAGCGTGGGCCATTCCACGGCACGAGGGGCGGGTTTCAATTCACCAGGGAAGTATTGGGGGACATCGAGCCGCGTGCCGATGATTAACTGACGCCTCCGTTTTTGCGGCACACCCAAGTCAAACGCCTTTTCGACTTGCGGATGGACGCGGTAGCCCATTGCCCGCGCTTCTTTCTGAACTCGCGTAAAATATTTGCCACCCGCCGCTGATTTGATGCCCAGCACATTTTCCATCACAAACAATTTGGGTCGGAAAAAATCAACGTAACGAAGAAACTCCTGATACAGATGGCGGCGCTTGTCTTCAATCATGCGCGGCCCGCTGTTGGCTCCGTCGCGCTGGCGCACCGTGGAATATCCCTGACACGGTGGGCCACCAACGATCACGTCCACTGTTTTCGTTTCAATCAATCGGGCAAGCTCGCGCGGCGGAAAAGCGGTGATGTCACGCTCCAACGAGTGTGGAACGTGCGGGAAGTTTTTTTTGAAGACAGCGACGGCTTCGGGATTGAAGTCAATAGCCGCAAGACATCGAAAGCCGGCGCGTTCCATGCCGAGGCTGAACCCGCCGCAGCCGCAGAACAAGTCGAGAAATGTGAGATGGCTATGGTTGCCGTTCATTTTTAATTCCCGGTCGCAAAAGTTTGTCGTGCTTTCTTTGGACATGAATGCACCGGGAGTTTGCGGCGAAAATAAGGCATCGTCAATCCGCCTTCAAGTCTGTCTCTCGCCCCATAGATTTTGCGGCATGACGCACGCGGCGAAGGCGATGGTGGTCCGTGCCGGACGGGTCGGTCTTTCCAGATGGGCATCTGATGTAAAAACAATCTCCGGTTCAAACAGCGAACACCACTCGCGAGCGGCGGCGTTGTCGTCTGCGGTGCCTCCGATGAGTTCATGCTGGCCGTTGGGCAGGCGGACGAGCCTGGCCTGACCGAATTGGCGGACGTGGCGGTTGCGGAAGCGTTGCGGAATGATGTTTTTCAATTTCATACCCCGCCACTTTACCAGCGTGTGTTGGACATCCGCTGTCCAAGTGAGGTGGGAGTTTTGCCGCCCTGAACCACCACCGTCCCCGTGTAAAATAGCAGTTGACAAAAGTTGACAACTGATTTTGCCCAGTTTAACTTGAGCCGGTGCAAAAAACTCTCAATGTTCCAATCATTCGGGATTCCCTGATTAAGGCTGGTCTGAACCAGTCAGGATTGGCCGAGAAGTTGAAGGTGTCCCGCGAAGCCGTTTCCAAATGGTTTACGGGAGATTCGTTTCCGCAGCCTGACAAACTGCTTCGCATGGGAATGATCCTTGGTTTGGCTTTTGAGCAATTAGTCACATTGCCCCCGGCTACCGCCGTGCAGGTGGTGTCCTTCCGCAAGAAGACAAACCGGAAGACAAAGGACGAACATCTGGACAACGCTCGTGAAACCGGGGAACTGCTAAAACGTCTGGTTAAATACCTTCCTGGCCAGGAACTGACACGCCCGCCCACCCTTAAAAATCCAACCTCCGATTACGCTTACGTCCAGCAGGTCGCCGCACAATTGCGCAAGGAAATGGGACTGGAAAACAAAGAAGTCATTTCGTTTCAAGACTTGATTGGGAAATTCAATGAATTGCACGCGGTCATCATTCCCGCGCTCTGGGGTGAACAACACCACCACGGCAACGCGCTGAACATTCACTTGCCTGATTCGCAAACCACATGGGTCTTTGTGAACTTGGACAGCAGCATTGTAGATTTCAAGTTTTGGATGGCGCACGAGCTGGGTCATTCACTTGCGCCTAAACTTGCGAATGAAGAAGGCGAAGATTTCGCGGACAGATTTGCACAAGCTTTGTTATTTCCAGAATCCCACGCGGCGAAACTCCGGGCTGAACTTCAAGATATTCAGAACGTGGCTTCAAGGGTCACGCGCATTCGCAATGAGGCGAGCAAACATGTGATTTCGCCATTTACCATCGGACGCGCGGTTGAAGAATACGAAAAAGCGAACGGGTTGCAGAAAACAGATTTCGGGCAAAAAGGCGGATTTATGGGGGCGGTGACGAATTTTGTTAAAGGCTGTCAAAAGATTTCGGAGATAGTTTTCAAAAATGCACCGCCTGATCCGAAAACTTATATGTCGGTAGCACGATCAATTTTCAGGAGTCCATTTTTTGAGGGGCTGGCGGATTTTTGCAAGCATGAGCAGGGTGCGGAGCATTTCATCCATCGCGTTCTCGGGGTTTCCCTGGCAGACGCAAAGGCGCTGTCCGGGGAACTCTGCAAATGAGCGAGCCTTGCCAAGACGTTTTGCTCGACAGCAATGCCTACTTCCGGCTCGGCATCTCTATTCACCCGCTGTTGCACCAACCTTTTGGCACGTCCCCGGTCTATTCTCTTCACGTCCTCGCGGAACTGGACGACGAATACGCCACAAGTGTCCGGCTACGGCACAAATTTACATGGGTTAGCCAACTGGAGTATCGCAATGACCGGAAAACCAAACGGTATGAACTTCGGGGAAATGACCGCACGGACGCGATTAACGCATTTAGTTTTCTGCTCGCCTATGCTGACGAAGAGAAAATCAACCTCTCGCGTGAAGACCTAAAAGCCTTGGCGGTTGGCTTCGTCAAGCGCATCCCGGTTGTTACCGATGACCAAGGCATGACCAAAGTTGCCGATGCGAACTCAATTGAATGCTGGACCACCGTAAAGCTCCTGCGGCTCATGGTTACGGCTGGCCGCACTGATATGGAAAAAGTGGTCGAGATTTTTGAATATTGGGAATACGAAAAAGACCTGCCAATGCCGCTGAATAAATTGCGGCAACTGTATAAAGAATACTTTGGCGAAGATTGTCCAATTTAGAACTGAATGGGTCGGGTCATCGATTGATATTCCAGTTCCGCCACCTCGGTGCCCGGCACCTCCGTCCTCGCCCAGACCAAACCCCCTTTGATCAGTTTTTGAATCGGCTGGCTCAACTGGGCCACGACCACATACGGCAGCCG
>JAKALA010000117.1 GCA_021813325.1 bacterium
GTGCCAGTCCTTTGTCGAACAGGGTGGCGGCTTTCAGCCGCCGCCGTTGCAGGGCGATAAAATCGCGTTTTTGTCCTTTGGGGAATCCCATGCAATATCAGACAGCCCAACCTCAAAACCGTTCACTATATTATGCAGGTGTCAATAATTGTTTCCGCCAGTTTTCGAGGCGTTCCTTGATTTTCTTTTCCACGCCTTGCTTGGTTGGTTCGTAAAACGTTTTGTCCACGCCTTCGCGCTTGCGGCAAAAAGAGGCTGGTGTAATGTTGGGGTCATGTCAAAAGAACAATTGCTGGCGCGCATTTCGGTGAATCCGAATATCTGTCACGGCAAGCCATGCATCCGCGGGCTGCGGTATCCGGTGGAGTGGCTGCTGGAGTTATTAAGCGGCGATATGACCGAGCCGCAAATCTTGGCGGATTATCCTGATCTGGAGCCGGCGGATTTGCGCGCCGCCATCGCCTACGCCGCGCGCCTGAGCCGCATCAATAGCATTGAACCGGTGGCGGCATGAAATTCATCGTGGATGCGCAATTGCCGTGCCGGCTTGCGCGGGAACTGGCCGCGCATGGCCACGATGCCGTTCACACTTCCGACCTGCCCGCCGCGAATCGGACTCCGGATCAGAAAATCGCCGCGCTGGCCCTGCGGGAAAATCGCATCGTCATCACCAAGGACTATGATTTTGTGACCTCGTTTCTGCTGCATGGCCGGCCGCCGAAACTGTTGCTGATAGCCACTGGCAACATTGCCAACAATGAACTTGTCAAATTGCTGTCCGCGAATCTGGCGACCTTGGAAACCGCTTTTGCTCAACATGACTTTGTCGAATTGAGTGCCGTAGCGATTACGATTCACACGTAAACCAGCTTTTATTTTGTTCCGGATTGCCGTCTTTCCGTAAATTGCTTCCGCCAATTTTCCAGGCGTTCCTTGATTTTCTTTTCCACGCCTTGCTCGGTCGGTTCGTAAAAGGTTTTGTCCACGCCCAGATAATCCTGGGCCACGAAATGGCCCTTGCCATCGTGCGCGTATTGGTAGCCGACGCCGTGGCCGAGTTGCTTGGCGCCGGCGTAGTGACCATCCCGCAGATGTTCCGGCACGGGAATGGTGCGCCCAGAACGCACGTCGTCCAGCGCGGCATCAATGGCCTTGTAGGCAGAGTTGCTCTTGTTCGCGGTGGCGATGTAAATGGTCGCCTCGGCCAGCGGAATACGCGCCTCGGGCCAGCCAACAAATTCGCTGGCGGCGAGCGCGGCATTGGCCAGCACCAGTGCCATCGGGTCGGCCAAGCCCACGTCTTCCGCCGCGCAGATCACGATGCGCCGCGCAATGAAGCGCGGGTCTTCGCCGGCGTGGATCATCTTGGCCAGCCAGTAAAGCGCGGCGTCGGGATCGCTGCCGCGCATGGATTTGATGAACGCGGAAATCGTGTCGTAATGCGCATCGCCGTCGCCGTCATAGACCACGGCCTTTTTCTGGATGCTCTGTTCCGCGACGGCAAGGGTGAGGTGAATGGTGCCATCCGCTGCCGGCGGCGTGGTGAGCGCGGCGATTTCGAGCGAATTCAAAACCTTGCGCGCATCGCCGTCGGCGATCTTGGCAAGGTGACGCAAAGCGGTTTCGTCAGCGGCAATTTTCAGGTAACCCAGGCCGCGTTCTGCATCGGCCAAGGCCCGTCGCAACAACGCGAATAAATCGTCCTCGGTCAACGGACGCAGTTCAAAAATTTGCGAACGGGAAACGAGCGGCGAATTGACGAAGAAAAAGGGATTGTGCGTGGTGGCGCCAATGAGCTTGATGACGCCGCTTTCCACATCCGGCAGCAGCACGTCTTGCTGGGCTTTGTTGAAGCGGTGGATTTCGTCGATGAAAAGAATGGTGGGCTGGCCGGTATTTTCCAGGCGGTTGGCGGCGGCGGAAAGCACTCGGCGCATGTCGGCGACATTGGATTCCACGCCGCTCAAACGCTCGAATTTGGATTTGGTCTGTTGCGCGATGATCTGGGCCAGCGAAGTTTTGCCGGTGCCCGGCGGTCCGTAAAAAATCAGCGACTGGATGCGGTCGGCCTCAATGGCGCGGCGCAGCAATTGTCCCGGCGCAAGCATGTGCGACTGGCCGACATATTCGTCGAGCTGGCGCGGACGCATCCGGGCGGCCAGCGGGCGGCTGCGGAAAATTTCAGCATTGCTGGGCGCAGGCGTTTCCGCCGGTGACTTGGGGGGTGTCGGGATAAAAAGTTCATCCTGTGCCATGCGGCGAAGTTAACATCGGGAATTGGGGCGCAAAATAAAAAAGCCTGTCCGAAGACAGGCTTTTAACACCCCACGATTGCCGTGCTCAACTCGATCCTTTGAACATGTATTGCTACATGTGGAACTCGCGCGTCTGTTTTCGGCTTCCATTGAAGGCTTGCCGGCCGCAGACGATTTGTTCCTTGGACGTATTTATTACGGTTCAAGGACTGTTGCAAATCACGAACAGCGCAGGGAAATCCGGTGCTGCGTCAAACGCTGGCAAAGATCAATTTCTGGTAATAGCATCGGCGGCGGGGGATTTTTCTCAAGCGAAAATTTTAAAATTATTTTCAGGTTTTTTGACCGCACGCTTGCTTTCCCGCAAGGGGCGGATTTTAATCTATTCCTTACGCGCCTTGATGCGGACTTCACGTTTGCGCTGGTTTTTCTCCCAGTTTTTTCCGGATGAGACCCGCCAGAATTTCGGGCTTGTATGGCTTGCGGATAAAATTGACGCCTTCGATCAGCGTAATGTTGCGGCTGTTTTCCAGGTTGCCGGTGTAGCCGCTGGTGTAGATGACTTTCAGTTCCGGCTTTTCCGCTTTCAAGCGGAGGCCCAAATCAATGCCATTCATGTCATCTGGCATCACGATGTCAGTGAACACCAGGTCGATTTCCCGCTGTTTGGCGGACCAGACGCTCAAGGCGGACGGGCCGGATTCGGCGGAAAACACGGTGTAACCGTAACGGCGCAGCAGGTCGCTGACGAAGGCGCGCAGCGGCGGTTCGTCTTCCACCACCAGAATGGTTTCCGCTCCGGTTAGCAACAAAGGCTTGGGCCTGGTCTCCACTTCATGCACCTGGAGCCGGCTGAGGGGGGGGAAGGAAACGCAAAACGTGGTGCCTTGGCCGGGTTCGCTGAAAACTTTGATGCTGCCCTGATGTTGCTGCACAATGCCATAAACGGTGGCCAGCCCGAGGCCGGTGCCTTTGCCGACTTCTTTGGTGGTGAAAAAAGGATCAAAGATGCGGGGCATCACTTCGGGGGCAATGCCCACGCCGGTGTCGGCGACTTCCAGACAAACACGTTCGTCTTTGAACTTGGTGCGAAGGGTCAACTTCCCGCCCTGGCTCATGGCATCGCGCGCGTTGACGGCCAGGTTCAGGACGATCTGCTCCATCATGCCGAAATCCGCGTAGATCATTGGCAGGTCAGCCGCGAATTCGCCGCGCAGCGAGATGTGTTCGCCCAGCACACGCTGAAGCATTTTGTTGATTTGGTTGAGGACTTCGTTCAAGTCCAGTGGCACTGGTTGAATTTGCTGCTTGCGGGCAAACATTAGCAACTGACGCGTGAGATCGGACGCGCGTTCGGCGGCTTGCACAATCTGGGTGGAACATTCCCGGGTTTCCTGCGGGGTCAGGTCCAGGTTTTGAAGCAACGAGGCGTTGCCCTGAATGATCGTCAGCAGATTGTTGAAGTCATGGGCAATGCCGCCGGACAATTGGCCAATGGCTTCCATTTTTTGCGACTGTCTCAGTTGGGCCTCCAGTTCGGTGCGCTGTTTTTGGCTTTTAATCTGGTCGGTGATATCGTCGGCCAGGGAAAGCACGCCGCAAATTTGACCGGAAGCGTCGCGCCAGGCTGTGTTGCGCCATTCACAGGTGATCAAGCGTCCGTCTTTGGCCACATTTTCGTTGCTGATATGCTCGGCTCCGGTGCTGCCGCTCATGATTTCATTCCAAGTGATATTTATGACGGGACGAATTTGGAGGGGGATAATCAGGTCGAACGCGTGTTGGCCGATCGCTTCGCCCGCGGTCCAGCCGAAGATTTTTTCCGCTGCCGGATTCCATTCACATACTTTGAAATCCTTGTCCCAGGCGATGAACGCCAGGGGCATGCGGTTCATGTAAAACTGGGTGCGTTCGCCCGCCAGCCGCAGCTCTTCTTCCATGCGTTTGCGCCGGGTGATGTCCTGTTTGATGGCGACAAAATGGGTGATTTGCTGGTCCTTGTTTTGCAGCGGCGTGATGGTCATTTCCTCAACAAACAAGCTGTTGTCTTTGCGGCGATTGGTCAGTTCGCCGTGCCAGACTTTGCCGGACAAAATGGTTTGCCACAGGTTCTGATAAAATTCCCGGCCGTGTCTGCCGGAGCGGACAAGCTCGCGGGGGTTTTTGCCGACGGCTTCGCTTTTGCTGTAGCCGCTGATGCGGGTAAAGGCTGGATTAACCCATTCAATTTTGCCGTCGCATTCGGTGATGACGATGGCGTTGTCGGCGGATTCCAAAGCCACGCTTTGCAGGCGGATGGATTGTTCGGCGCGAATGGCTTCCGTGACATCGCGAAAGTTCCAGATCGGA
>JAKALA010000070.1 GCA_021813325.1 bacterium
GGTCGGAATTCATGGGCCAAAGACTACCGCTTGAAATCTAACTCGTCAGCGACAATGACCCACCCCAAAATTTTAAACGCTTCTTCCGCCTTTAGAGCAGGTTACAAAACCTTTCGTAACACCCTCTAAAATCTTCGGAAAATGACAAAACGGACCAACCTTCAAAAGCCATTTAATTAGAAGCTTTTAAGCTGATGCTTCGGTTCATGTTTAAAACTTTGAAGATTTTAATGTTTTTTTTGAGCAACTTTTCGCAAAAATAGTCGATATAAGTGTAAGGTTAATGGTTTGGGTTTAAGAGTCTGACTTTTTATAGGTTTTTTAGTCAGACTCTTTTTTATTGCCTAAATTCGCAGTCTTAGCGCGGTCGCAGTCAGACAGGGTGTTGCACATTTTTTTACGAGTTCTTCTTGGCAACCATTACTCTGATCGGGTTAGCTAGCCGCATGCAATCAGTTCTCAATTATCTTAAACAGAACCAACCACGTATCCTGGCTGAATTCTGCGAATATCTTCGCTTTGCCAGCGTTTCGGCTCAACCAAACCATAAACAGGATTTACTTGCCTGCGCCAAATGGTTGGTGGCCCATTGCCAGCAAATTGGGTTAAGTGCCCGACTCTGCGAAACCGAAGGTCATCCCATAGTGATTGCCACCACGCGTTCAACCAAAAGCTCAGGCAAACCCCATTACCTCGTTTACGGTCACTACGATGTCCAGCCGCCGGAACCACTCGAATTGTGGACCACCCCGCCCTTTGAACCGCGCATCAGCGGAAGAAACATTTTTGCCCGTGGCAGCACGGATAACAAAGGACAGAACTTTGCCCATTTAAAAGCGGTGGAAGCCTATTATAAAACCGGAACTCCCCTGCCCTGCGACCTGACTTTTGTCATTGAAGGTGAAGAAGAAGTTGGCAGCAAGAGCTTGTCCGGATTCCTCAAAAAGAACCGTCGGGAACTGGCTTGCGATGTCATCGTCGTGTCAGACACCGGCATGCCCGCACCCATGCGTCCGGCGCTAACCTATGCGTTGCGCGGGATCATTGCCTTTGAAATTACGATCCACGGCCCATCGCGAGATTTGCATTCCGGCATTTTTGGCGGCGCCGTGGAAAATCCTGCGATGGCCCTGGCTCAGATTCTGGCCAAAGTGCGCGATGAAAAGGGACGCATCAAAATTCCCGGATTTTATCAGGGCGTGGCGCCCCTTTCAAAATACGAACGGGATCAGATTAAACGCTATCCGCTTTCCGATTCCGGATTGAAGAAACTTCTGGGCGCCCCAAGCTTGTTTGGCGAAAAGGGATTCAGCTCTACTGAACAGCGCAGTTCGCGTCCAACATTTGAGATCAATGGTCTCACCAGCGGTTATCAGGGCGAAGGCAGCAAAACGATCGTGCCCGCCTGGGCGCGTGCCAAAATTACCTGCCGGCTGGTCCCCAATCAAAAGCCGGCAGAAGTGCGGAAGGCGGTTTGTGATTATCTGAAAAAGATATGCCCGCCGACGGTTCGCATGGAAATTGCGGCGGGACACGGCGCCGAAGCGTATATCGTTTCCCCCACCAGTCAGCCGGCACAAGCGGCATTGCGCGCGCTAGAGCAGGCTTTCGGAACCAAGCCCATTTTAATGCGCGAAGGCGGTTCGATTCCCATTATCAACGAATTTAAAAAAGTTCTTGGCGCGGACACTTTGTTGCTGGGAATGGGCTTGCCGGACGATAACGCCCATTCTCCCAACGAAAAATTCAACCTCGATTGCTTTGAATGTGGTCAGCGCATGAGCGCGTATCTCTGGCAGGAATTGAGCCGGAGTTAGCGCTCATAAAAACCTGGGATCATCCAGGTCAAAGTAAACCCGGTAGGGCAAACGTTCCGGCACTTGATAAAAGGGTCGAAACATTCCCGGTCCCTGCCCGCCTGCTCCGGGGCCGTTGACGCGAAATTGCAGATCATCCGTCTCGCGCGTGAGTTTGTAGGCAAGGTTGTCTCCTGACATGCCCAGCATGTAGGTAAAACGGGCTTCCTGTGCCAGAAGCACCGGGCCATATTTCACAGCGCATCGCCGCGGATGTTGTGGATCGACCGGACACAGGTGCAATTGGGGTTTCAATCCCAGTTGCAGGCGGTCGCCCGGATTCCAGACGCGTTCCACCGTCATCCATCCGTCCGCAGATTTCACAGGGGAAATTTCCTCTGCCTCATTCAATTTAAATTTAAATTCGGTCGTCCAATCCGGAGACCGAAATGAAATGGCCATTTTCAGCGGCTGGTTCATTTGTAGAGCGAATCGCACCTCGTTTTCTTCCGGGAATTTTGTCTCCTGCCGCACGGTGACAGGCTGTCCAGCGTGGTTCCAACTGGCTTCGGATGGCACAAACAAATTCACATACAAGCCGGATGTGTCGCGCAAATAAACCACATTGTGATAATCTGCCACGGCCTGAATGTAAGTTCCCGAACAGCACGGCCATTCATCCCAGTGATACAATTTTGTGCCCATGCCCAGCCGATAATCGGCGTAGTAATACGCGCGGCCATCCGGCTGCACCGGCAAGGATGCGCCAATGCCATTGTAAAGCAGCGTTTCCATCCAGTCGGCAAATCTGGCACCGCCGGTAAACGTTTGGAGATAGCGTGAAATCTTGAAGCCCGCCCAGCTGCCACACGGAATTTCTGCGGTGTCCGACCGAATTTCCAAAGCCCGACCAAGACTGCCATCCGCCGGCACGCTCCATTCTCCCGGACCATATCCGCCGGTCGCGTAGGCCTGAGTTTTAACCGCAAAATCGTAGGCATTTTCCAAAATCTTCAAATACCGATGGTCGCCGGTTACCGCGTAAGCCATCGCCACCCCCGAGAAGGTGTTGATGTGACTGTAGGAGTGCAAAAATTCGGCTCCGGCGGGCGACGCGCTGGTTTCAAACAAATTCCAATAGCTGGGATACAACCATAGATCGCCAACCGTTTTAAAAATTTCCTTTCCTGTCAACAAATAGGCGCGATATGTGTTTTCAGAAAGCGTATACCATTCCAGCGTGCCGTGCGGACGCCTCCCGTCACGGTCTGCCAGATTCGCGCGACTTCTGGACCGGTCAAAATGATTAAGGGCCCAGTTGGTGATCTTCTCCAGCAGGCCGAGTTCCCTGTCATAGTCTGCGTATAACGCCATGTCCACGAGACCGCACGCCATCTTTTCCCAGGCATAAGTGCCCATTCGACAATTGCCATTCGGACGCACCGTTGCCTTCCATCCCTCGGCCAGAGCAATCGCTTTTTCCCGCAACGCCGCGTCATTCAAAGCGCACGACAACCGCGCCATGCCGCTCAGCCATTGGCCAAAAGTGGCGTCGGCCCGGCCACGCGCCCAGCCTTTCAAATCATTTCCCGGCGCGGGCAAGCCGGCTTCACGGCGAAACCCTTTGAGAATGTCGTCATTGGAAAGATTAAAATAAGTTTCGCGTGTTTGCGCCATCTGACGCTGAAAAAGTCCGGGCAGGAGTTTGACTCCGCGATAATCAAACGGCTGAAGTTTGCTTTTGCCTAACGGCACTACGACGGCCGGCGCGGACGCGGTATTTGTTTGATCTCCGAAGGCTGGCCAGGACAGGGCTGTTGCCATGGACGCTGTTCCGACGCGTGACAGAAAATCTCGACGGTTCATTTGTTCTCCTCAGTAATTATCAGATTGGTTTCAGTTTGCTTGTAAATTTGGATTGCGCAGCGATAAGCGCACGCTGATCACGTTCGTTTCTTACGGATACAGCCGGAAAAACACATTTGTGGTTGTCATTGGCAACACAACTTGATTCCGGTTTCCGGAGGTGCCCACAATGTTGGTGACATTTACCCAATTGGTTTGGGTCAGATCACCGATTTGTTGCAAAACATATCCGGTTGCAGGTTCAGGCCAGGACACCACCCCATTCGAGCCGTCGCTCAAGGTTAAATCCGGAACTGGAATCGGCGGCGTGGTCGTGCTCACTGAAGCCATCGTGATATAATCGAGTTCCGCGTAATTATTGCCCTTGCCAAGTTGAACAAGATTCAGCCCTGCTTTCAGATTCAGGTAGAAACTGGCAAGCCGCCGGACTGAACTGGGATTTGACCCGCTAACCCAGCCGCCGCCGAACCATCCCCCGGTGGGAAGATACGGCACTGAACCCACAGAAACACCGTTTACCTTGACGACATGCGTGGCCACACTGGTGGTGCCGTTGGCATAGGCCACGTTCATCAGAAAGGTGCCGGCTGTTGGAACCGTCACCCCAAACTGCACGCAACTGTCGGCGTTGTTGATGCCGCCGACGGAATTTTTGATCCCATCGCTATTGAACGAACCCAGTGACACGTCGTTGTTCGTGGCCAGTTCGGCCTCGTAACGATGGGTGTCTGGCCGAACATCGATGTAATCGAGTTCGGCGTAATTTGTCGCATGGGAAAGCATGACGTCATTCATGCCCTGAACCAGTGACACCAGTCGGCATGTCGTGCGTTCTTGGGTTCCGGACCAGCCGATAGTTGACGGATACGAGACGACGCCCTGGCTTTGTCCGTTCACAGTTACGAATTGAGTCGCTGGACCATACCCGGCGCTGGCAGCGTAACGGATTAACATGTTGTATAAACCGTTGGATGGTGCGCTGACATGAAAACACACAAAGCTGTCCGGATAATCAATCCCGCCAATATACGAGCCGGCTGAAGCCTGGGCGGTATTGTAGCGAATGGCGTGATGGTAAGCAGCCGCTTCTGCTTCATATTTGGTCGGGTAAACATTCGGTGCGTTGGATGCAGTGATTTGAAGCCGATAACCATTGTAAATGCCTTCCACCGCATTCACTGGAATGGCAAGATTGCCGCTGCCATCCAGTGAGAAATTCCGGTCGAAAAGATTATACTCACCGGTTTGCGGATCACCGCCACAGGCAATTTTCGTATTGGCAACTTCGCTGTTCGTCGTCCAGCGAGCCATGTCCAGTCGCACGCGAACAACGCTTCCCAAGCCCAGCGCTGAAACGCCGTTGATTTGCACGGTCGAATTTCCATCCGCTCCGCCAAATAAAATCGTCAGTGTTTTCGGGATTGGATTCCAACTGGCCACACCGTCAATGTCGCCTTTGACGACGGGAACGTATTGGCCATCCATCTGCAAATACCAATGCATCATCAACCAGCCCGCGTTGGGCACGGGATTGGTATCCCACGCCGTATAACGCATGGTATTGCCAAGGTCTCCGCCATTCTCATAAATTCCCATGTTGGCGAAATCGATGCCGTCGCGTTCAAATTCCGCCCAATAAGGCACCATCTGTCCGGGGATTCCCTCAAAGGCGCCATTGTTCACGCCGTATTCTTCGATGGAAACCGGCAGGGGCGCGCCCGGCACGGCCAGTTGCGCTTCCAATGGTCGATAATAACCATTCAAAGCCACGCCAATTTCCCCGGGCGCGATGGGATCCGCATTGAGATTATGCCAGCCAATCATGTCCGGCACCGTGCGGGTGGCGATCGCATTCGTGAGAAAATCATGCATCATCGTTTGGTGGCTGGAAAAATATTGGGGCCGGTAATCTTCGTAGTTCGGCCCCATGATTTTCACCCCGGGCAACAACGTCCGAATCACCCGATACGTCTGCGTCCAAACAAAGTTAACCCGTTGAGACTGGGTGGTTCCCTGAATGTTGGGGTCGTTAAAAAAATTATTGTCGGCGAGTTCAAATTCCGGCTCGTTGAAAATGGCAACGGCATAGACCACGTCCTGATAGTGATTCCTGATGTCATTGCAGGCATTCGTCACCTGCTCCAACCAACTGTGCGTCGCGCCGGAGGCAAGCCATGAATTATTCAATCCCGGCCACGTGTAAGGCGCCCAGCCGTAGCACAAATCGCCAAAGCGACACATCATTTTGATCTTGGTCCCGCGAATCACGGGAGCCACCGCGGTGGTTCCAGAGGGAATGGTGGCGCCCTCACCAATCCGGTTCTGATGCTCCGAGACGAATAAAAATGAATTCGTCAGGTAATACTTCCAAGCTCCGACATTGTTGGTGACAATCCCAAAAAGTGAACCCAACCCGGCCTTTTTCAAGACGCCACCGCGCTGGGATAGGTTGACTGTCATGGATCCCGCATGGGCTTGTGCCGACGCGAACAAAGGAAGCAAACCAATTAAAAGCACCGCAAAGCGGCGAGCAAAGCTCTTCGCTATTTTATGGGCAAATCGCTGGGTTAAATCAGGCATCAAGGGTGCGAAAATGTAATTCGCCGCCCAAGTTGCGTCATGTGGCCTTTATTGGCCACAGTGCCAGCGAGGGTGAAATTCAGTCTTGCGGATAGACAATAATCCGGTCGTGAACCAGCACAATAATGTCATTCTTCTTGTCGCCGGTCACATCGCCAACCGCGCATTCACGTGGCTCCGGGATGGCATTTCGCGCACCTCGGAAAGTATGTTGCTCAAAAACCTGCCAGCGATCTTCGGGAACCAGTTTTCCCTGCGCACTGAATTGCACGAGATCGAGGTAATTTTTGGCGGTTTCCATGAAAATGATTTGTTTGCGTCCGCTGCCGGTCAGATCGCCAGCCACCATATCATTCAAATAACCGTCCTTGATGGGCGTGTCGTAGTCATCCAGCTTTGTGAGCTGCCACACGTCACCGGACAAGGGCAGCCAGGCGGCGGAATTTAATCCCGAGAACAGAATGGATTCCGGGCCGACCGCCCCGGATTTCAGCGAATTAAAACTGGTCACCGGCAGGTCAAAATTCTTCACCACCTGCCACACGCCGTTGGAATCCCGCTCGCAAAAAGTGAGCTGCTTGAGCTCAGCGTCGAAGAGAAACAGCGAGGGCACGGAATTTTTTTTGTTGGGCAGCGCAACTGCGCCGGTAATTCGGGATTCGCTGGCGGATCCATTGATTTGATCTTTCACCCGGAACGTCCAACTGGGAGGATTGGTGGAACCACTGACTTTCGGGCCCTGTTCCAGAACCACGGCGCGGACGAAATTTTTTTGCGGCAGCAACAACTCGGGCTTTCCATCACCATCCACATCGGCCGAGGCCAGCCAGGGCTGCTCCATGGCGCCGCCCGGCGGGTCAACATCCAGTTCATTGAAAGTGCCGTCCTTCTTTTGCAGCAACACTTTTACTTTTTCATACGGCATGAGCAACACCAGATCGTTCAACCCGTCCTGATTGACATCCATCATGGCAAAGGTTGTGGGATTTGCCTTAAAACTATCACTCAACTTCTGACTGGAAAATTTGCCGTCCACCGTTCGCGTCACCAGGGAACGCACTCCGTCCTTGTCCACAATGACGGCGAGAGTCGGTTTGGCTCCCGCTTTGAGCGCCCCAATCGTCATAATGAGTGGTTTGCCATCCAGGCCCAACGGCGTTGGAAACGGAAGTCGTCCGTCCTTGTCAAACTGGGTAATCGCCACGGATTTTTCGTCACGGCTCAACAGAAAAATCTCGGGATGCGAATCGCCGTTCCAGTCTTCAACTTCAATTTGGGAAATTCCCGCCAGACTCGGAAATTGTTTGGGCGCGGCCAGCGAGCCGTCGGCCTGTTGTAGATACACCGAAATCTGGCCGTTTTCCGGCTCGGCCACGATCAAATCGGTGCGCCCATCACCATTGACATCCGCCCATTTGACGCCCCGTTGCGCCGCTGAAGTTTTATTCAGAGGCAGGATTTGCAACTGGCCCTCCTTGAATTTTCCAGTCAGCGGCTCGGCTGGTTTGCGGGTGAATTGTGAGACTTCGGCCCGGCCCGTGGCTTGCACAATGGAGATCAGGTAATTCGTCGGCCCGCCCGCCAGGTTATCCAGCCAAAACGCGCGCACCGGCGGGTTCTTGAAATAGATTTCGGGATCAAGCTGGCCGCTGGCGTTTTGCCGACGCAGGCGCAGCGGATTTGGACTGTCAAAATCAATGAACACAAGATCGTTTCGCCCGTCACCATCCACGTCGGCAATGGCCACGGCTTTGGGCGTGCCGGAATAGGCGATTTTTTGCGGCTCAGACAAAGTGTCATCCTTTTTCAGAGTCCACAGATACGCTGTGCCGCTGTCGCCCAGCAGCAAAATGTCCGGCCGGCCGTCCCCGTTCAAATCGCCCGTGACCAAGGCGTTTGGACTGATCAAACCGTCGTCCACGTGCCAGCTTTTGGGCTCGCTCCAGCCATTGGTGCCGAGATTGTAGCGCACCACCAGATCCTTCCCGTCTCCGAAATAGATCAGGTCAGGGCGTTTGTCGCCGTTGATATCCGTAACCGACAATGCTGCGATGCGTTCTTCCGTGGGCACGGAATCAATCCGAAAACGCGAACCAGGCGGGAGTTCATTCAAATCCAACTTTTGGAGGGGCGTGGCATTTGCCTGGTTGGTCTTGCCGGTTTGGTTGTATAGCAGGTTGATCTTGGAGCGCAGGTTGTTGACCACGATTAGATCGTTCAAGCCGTCACCGTCGAGGTCGGCGATGTGCAATTGCGAAATCTGTTGATCAATCGGAAAAATCTCATGGCCGCTGAACCCAAAAACATTGGTTGTGCCAGCCGCCAGCACGGACCCATTGAAACTGAATCCGGCCAAGGTTGCTGACACCAAAAGACATCGGGAAATGTGCTTCATGCGCGGGCAACGTGCCATTGACCGGGCAAATTGGCGAGATTTTTCGGCGGTTTAAACGAGCAAACCCATGCCGCCCAATAAAACTATTCGCCGATGAAGTGCAAGACGACGCGACGCGAATGGGCATGCGTGCGGTGCTCCCACAAGTATATCCCCTGCCACGTGCCCAGCACCATGCGTCCATTGTGAACCGGGATGGAAAGATTCACCGCAGTCAAAGCCGTGCGGATGTGGGCGGGCATATCATCATCGCCTTCGGCGGTGTGGACAAACAAGCGGTCGCCATCCGGCACCAGCCGCTTGAAGAAGGCATCCAAATCCCGTCGGACATCCGGATCGGCATTCTCCTGAATCAGGAGTGAAGCCGAGGTGTGACGCAGATGCAAGGTCATCAGTCCGTTTTGAAATTGGTGCTCGGCCAGCCATTTCTGAATCAAATGCGTAAACTCCGTGAGCCCGCGCTCCCGCGTGGTGATCACGATTTCATGAAACGCTTGCCGCATGGTGTTCAGCGGGTTTGACCTATTAAAAACCGGCGACTGTTTACACAATCGCCGGTTGAATCGCTTGTTTCCAAAAAAGCGCTGATGAGATCAGATGAGCTTGAGCGATTCGTCCAATGCCCCGATGAGCTGGGCTATCGTCGCTTCGGTTTCGTCGCCCATGTTGGACAGACGGAACGTGGTGCCCTTGATCTTGCCGTAGCCGCCATCAATCAGGAAGCCACGTTCTTTCATCAGCTTTTGCAGCTTCGCCACGTCGGTGGTGCGTCCGCCGGGCTTGGCTCCATTGTTCACGCAGGTCAGCGTGACAGATTCAAAACCGGCATCCGGGAACAGCGTGAATTCATTCCGGGCGGCCCAGTCACGCACCATCCGATTGGTTTTGAGATGACGCGCATAGCGATTGTCCAGGCCCTCGGCCATGAATTCATCCAGCTTGGAGGACAAGGCATACACATGCCCGATGCTGGGAGTGCTGGGCGTCATGCTTTGCTCGGCATTCTTCTGAAATTCCACAAAGTCGAAGTAATAACCGCGATCCTTGGTGGTGGCCGCCTTGGCCAGCGCCGCCGGAGATGCCGCAAACACGGCCAGTCCGGGTGGCAAAGCGAACGCTTTCTGCGTGCCGGCCAGCAACACGTCAATGCCCAGCTCGTCGAACTTCAGCGGCACGGCTGACATGGAACTGACCGAATCGACGATAAACATCACGTCGGGATATTTTTTCTTCAGCGCGGCGATTTCTGCCAAGGGCGACATGGTGCCCGTGGAGGTTTCGTTGTGAATGACCGTGACCGCATCAAATTGACCGGTGGCGAGCTTTTGATCGATCGCTTCGGCGCGGATGGCCGAACCCCAGGCGACTTGCAGACCTTCGGCGTCTTTGCCGCAGCGTTTGGAAACATCCAGCCATTTATCCGAGAATGCGCCACACATGCAGTTCAGGACTTTCTTCTGAACCAGATTCCGAATGGCACCTTCCATGACGCCCCAGGCGGAGGACGTGGACAAATACACAAGCTGCTTGGTGCTCAACAGCGTTTGCAGCTGAGGCTGGATTTTTGCGTAGAGGTCTTTGAATCCCTGCCCGCGATGGCCAATCATGGGCGAACAGAACGCTTTGAACGTTTTTTCGCTGACTTCCACCGGGCCGGGAATGTGTAGTTTTACGTGTGCCATAAAATATTAAAAATACTTCGTGAAATTTTTCACAAGGCGTCCGTTAACGCAAGCCTTATTGGCCGCAATTACTGCTTAAACTGGGCATAAGTGAACCCTGACATTATTAATGAAACCCGGCGATGACTGGAATTCAAACTTGATCATTTGAAGGCAATGCATTACGCGTAAAAACCATGACCTTCGGCATCAACACCTATCTGTTTGCCTCGCCATTTACCAATGCCAGCGCAAACTGGTTTCCTAAGTTCAAAGCGTGGGGTTTCGACGGTGTGGAAATTGCCGTGGAAAGCCCAAGTCACATTGCCCCAGCTTTCGTGCGGTCTCAATTGGATCGGCATCAATTGAAATGCACCTCGGTTTGTGCGTGCTTTCCACCCAGCCGTGATTTGCGCGGCAATCTATCCCAACAACGCGCCGCGGTGCGTTACTTGAAAGAACTGATTGAGATTGCCGGCATTTTAGGGACTGACATCGTGGCTGGACCGCTTTACTCCGCCACAGGGCGGGCCGAGGCGGTGCCGGGACCGGTTTACAAACGACAGTGGCGAACGGTTCGCCAGCATCTAAAAACCATTTGTCGCCAGGCTCAAACTCAAGGAAAAATCATCTGCATGGAGCCACTAAACCGTTTCGAAACGGACTTCATGAATACAGTCGATCAAGGATTGCAAATGATCGCAGAAGTGAAGAGTCCGGCACTCAAGCTGTTGCTGGATACTTTTCACATGAACATCGAAGAAAAGAATCCGGCCGCCGCCATCCGCAAGGCGGGCAAAAACATTGGCCACTTTCACGCGAGCGCCACGGATCGCGGCACGCCTGGAAACGATCATTTGAACTGGCAGGAAATTGGGAACGCGCTGAAATCAGTCAAGTATGGCGGCCCCATCGTTATTGAGTCCTTCACGAAAGATGTAAAAGTTATCGCCCGCGCCGCCGCCATCTGGCGAAAGATTGAGCCAAGGCGCGACGAGATTGCCCGCAAAGGATTGAAGTTTCTAAGTAAAACTTTGAGACCAGAAATGGCTGTTTAAAGGTTTTGAAGGCACAACCCGGTTTTGCGGGTATTCATCTGGTGGTTTACGCGCCCAGCGAAAAGAAATCAGCCAAACATGAACCTGTAGGCAAAAGAAAAGAGGCCGGACACCTCTCTTGCATTGCATGGCTAGAGCTTGATTACAAGCAATTTGCAATGCGGCAGGCCGTTGGTGCCAGTAGCACTGCCAGTAAAGCGCGAAACAGTTTAACCATTCGCGTAACCGAGCAGCTACCGAATCCAAACAAATGACCTGCTCAATTACGAAGAAACGTCCGCCTCAATAGCATTATCGACAGAAAGGTAATGTTATGAAACAACTGTTCAGTCTGTATCGCCGCAACGGCATCTACTATGCCCAGAACACCCAGAACGGCAAGCAGGAAAGCCTGCGCACGCGCGACGAAGCCGCCGCCAAGGCGCTGCTCCATTCCAAGAATGAAGCTTCCCGCCAGCCGATGCTAAACCGACAGATCGCCCTGGCCTACCTCAGCGCCACCGACGCCGCGGCGGCCAGCCGCACTTGGAAATTCGTCATGGATGAAATGGCCGCGACCAAGCAAGGCGTCACCCGCCACCGTTACGACATCGCCTGGAAAGACCCGGCCTTTGTCCTGATTGGCAATCTGCCGCTGCTGGAAACCAACGCCGCGCACATCCTGAAGGTGATCCGCACCGGCACCGTGTCCACCAATCACTATATGCGCCGGATGCACAATTTTGCCTTGGAAATGGATTGGCTTCCGAAATCCATCGTGCCCCGCCGGCAATGGCCGAAGCCGTTGCATAAGGAAAAACGCGCCATCACGCAGGCCGAACACGAGGCCATCATTGCACATGAGAAAAACCCCGAACGCCGCGCATACTACCAACTCGCGTGGCACATGGGGGCAGCGCAAACAGATCTCGCCACGCTCACCGCCGAGGACGTGGATTGGGAGCAAAAAACCATCGCCTTTTTCCGGCGCAAAACCGGAACCGTGGCGCGGCTGCATTTCGGGCCGGCCGTGGCGGCGATTCTGCAAGACCTGCCGGGGAGCGGCCCATTGTTTCCCTACATTGCCACACAGTCCGCAGGCGACCGGTCCACACAGTTCAGAAAGCGTTGTCTCCGGGTGCAAGTTACCGGCGTGACCATGCACAGCTACCGTTATTCCTGGGCCGAACGCGCAAAAATGGCCGGCTATCCCGAACGCTACGCGCAGGAAGCGCTGGGCCACAAGAGCCAGGCCGTGCATCGCTCCTACGCGAAACGGGCGAAGATGCTGCTGCCGACCTTGGAAGATTACGAGAAGAACGCCGAACGCCGGCAGCCGGAGTTGGCACCGAGTGGGGTCAATTCAGAGAAGCCGCAGTTGAATTGAGTTCCGGCACGCGCGGCGCATCGTGGTTTTGGCTGCGGTGCGCCGGTCTCTTTTCATTGCGCGACTTCCAGTATTGCACGATGCAGTCTGAGGCGCGGGCGAGCCATTTCTGGTCGCGCCGCAATTCCTCAAGCGCCACCATGGAGAAATATTTCACGCCGCTGGTCGGCGGCCGGCCAAGCGGTTTCAGCAAACCCTCGGACATCAGCATGGTAATTTCATGTGTCGCGAAGCCCAGATACCAAGCGGCCTCCTCGACCCTGATCCGGGCCGGCATCGTTTTGAGGTTCAGAAATTGTTCCTGTGCCGAGTTCATGCCGCACCGCCTTTTCCAGAATTGTCCGGCGGCGTCACCACGGCGGCCTCGGCCGCATCCACCAGACCGCGCAACTGACCGTGACGATGCGCGAAGAACCACAGGCCGACTGCCGCACCGATCCGGCCTGGGCTGAAACGATCAACGCCATTGCACCATCGCAGGAGACCGGCGGCGCGCAACCGCGGTTTCAAGCCCAGGCGTCCCCCTTGAATGTGACCGGGCAGGCGATTGCCGAGGCGATCACGCCCGACATTCAGGCGCTGGCCAACAATTTGGGTGGCGACCCTGCGCGCATCTTCAATTACGTCCATGACCAAATCCGGTATGTGCATTATTTCGGCTCGAAAAAAGGCGCGGAATTGACCTTGCTGGAGCGCAGCGGGAACGACTTCGACCAATGCGCCCTGCTGGTGGCGCTACTGCGGGCGGCCGGTTATTCGCCAAGTTACCAATTCGCGATGTTGGAGATGCCCTACGACAACCCGACCAACCACCAGGACCTCCATCATTGGCTTGGGTTGAGCCTCCAAAATACCAACTGGAACAATACGCTCAATTTTTTCAGTTACCTCATGGGCACTCGCGGCAATCCGGTGTGGTATACGTTTGGGAGTGACACGAACACCATCGCGTTTCAAAGGATATGGGTGAATTTGAACGTTGGCGGCACCAATTATTATCTCGACCCGGCCTTCAAGGTAAGCGAGCCGGTGACAGGCGTTGATTTGACTTCGGCCATGATGCTCAATACCAACAAGCTCTTGAGCGACGCGGGCGGAACGGATACCGGCTATTCTGTCAGCGGATTAAGTGAAACGACCGTGCGAAACGATTTGCAGACGTGCAACAGCAACCTGCTCGGCTACATCTCCAGCAACATTCCCAACGCCACGCCGGCCCAACTCGTCGGCGGACAACAAATTGTGCCCTCACAAGGATTGCCATTGAGCACCGCCCTGGAATTTCCCATTTTCACCAACAGCAGCTATCCACTCTTGAATTGGCAATACGAGCCAACCAATTTCATGGGCACGTTTTCCATCACCTTTGGCGGAACCAATCAAACCTGGCTGACGCCCCAACTGGAAGGGCAAAGGATTTCGCTGACGTTTTCTAATAACGGACTCGCACAGCTTTGGCAGGACGATTCAGAAGTATTGCAAACATCGGCCACAGGGACATCAAACACGGTGAACGTCGTCTTCAGCGCGACGCATCCCTACGGCGGCGGCTGGAACAGCACCCTGCAAGTTCCGATTGATGGCGGACCCTCGAAGGGGTTTGATTTGAGTTCAACCAACGCCTACCAGCGCACCAATGCCACCTACGCCGTCATGTATGGATTCGAGCCGAGCCAGTATTGGCTGCAAGAGCGGCAGCGAAAACTGGACGCTTACCGCGCCGAAGGTTACTCGGACACATCGCGGCAAGTCACCACCGAGACGCTCAATGTCATGGGCTTGGGCTGGATGGTGCAGACCGAATTGGCGCAGGAGCTGCTATGCCAGGAATGGGGCCAGTTGCAAGAAAATCAGCATCGGTTCGGTCGCATGGGGGAGGAAGCCGGTCGCGGCTATTACGTGGATGTTTATTTGCAACTGACCGGCACGCTGCCCAACGGCGGCGTAAGCACCGCCGATTGGCAGGGGAACTACCAGGTCTTCGACGTGCATAGCTATATCGCCAGCGCGATGGAACACGCCATTATTGAACAATTGCAGGACAGCAATCTGGTTGCCGCTTCCACGGTGAAGATGCTCGACATCGCCAACTCTAATTCACAGCCCGTTTATCTGGCCAGCAGTTCTGATTGGACAAGCGGGGCAAATGTTCGCGGCAGTTTAGTTAATTATGGCCCGACGTTAAGCACCCTGGATGGTCTTATCAGCAGCGGCTATATTTTGTTGTTGCCGCAGAACGGCTCCAACCATGTTGCCGGGGCCGGCAGTTGGGCGGGGAATGGTTACGTTCAATTGGGAACCAGCGCGAACGGCGGGCGGTCAATGGGGATGATTATTGGCGGGGGCTACCACGGCGGTTATGTCTCCGATCCCGGCGCAACCATCAATCCGCCCTACGTGCAGGAATCCGGCGACAATCAGCCGGCATTTTTCAATCCGCAATCCGACACGTTGCAGTTCCCGGCCCAATTCGGAGCCGACCCGGTGAACCTGGTGGATGGCAGCCTGCAATTCTCGACCACCGCTTTGACCGCCGGCGGGACAGCGCCACGGGGTTTGAAACTGACGCAATACTATTCATCCGACCGGCTCAATTCCAATCCGGCGGGCATGGGTCCGGGCTGGCTCAACAGTTACTATTGCAACGCGCTTCCCATCAGCGATCCCGAAGGCGCTTTGGGCACGGAAACCGTCCGGCAAATGGCCCCGATGATTGTCGCCACTTACGCGGCCCTCAATATCTATACCAACACGGGCACTCTTGACCCGAAGAATTGGATGGTCACGGCGCTCACGGCCAAGTGGGGCGTTGACCAACTCATCAACAACGCCGCGTCGGTCAACCTGGGAAACAGCACCCTCCAATTTACCAAACAGCCGGACGGTTCCTACACGCCCCCCGCCAATTGCACCATGACGCTGACCAAAACCAATGGCGCGTTTGTCCTCCAGGAACGGCACGGACGCACGTTCAAATTCGGGTCAAACAACATGCTGACCAATGTCGCCGACCAGTATGGACAGTCAATGAAGCTGGCTTACAATGCCAACAATCTCGTCACAAATGTCACCGACTGGAAAGGGCGCAAACTCGCATTTACTTACACGGGCGGAGAATTGACTTCCGTGGCCGATGATTCCGGCCGCTCGGTTTCCTACGGCTACACGGGCGGCGATTTGACCTCCTACACCGACCCCGAACACAAAACCACGACCTATGTTTATGACACCAACAACGAGCTTGTGGCCACGTATGATGCTTTGAGCCGGTTGGTGGAAACCAATTTCTACGATGGCGCGGGCCACATTACCGTCCAGCTTACCGAGGGGGACACCAACAAGACGTGGCAGGTTGACGCTTCCGGTTATCAAACGGTGGAAACCGACCCCGCCGGCGACCAGCGGGTGTTGACTTATGATGACAAACACCGGTTGGTTGGCGAACAGGACGGCTTGGGAAACCTCACTCAAACATTTTATGACGGCCAGGATCACGTCGTGATGACCATCTCGCCGCTGGATGAAACCAACCGCTTTTTTTACGATGGCAACAACAATCTTGTTGAGACCATTGACCCGCTTGGCTTCACCAATCAATTTTTCTATGATGGCCAGAACCGGTTGTATCTTTCCGTGGACGGGCGCGGAAACCCCACCACTTACGGTTACAATGCGGAATTTTCCCTGACCGGCCAGACCAACGGCGCGGGGGATTGGGTGAATTATGGTTATACCACCAGCGGCGCGCTGGCGGGCACGCTGGCCAGCAAAACGGATTCAGGCGGCACAACCCTGTATGATGGTTATGATAGTTACGGACAATTAACCCATATCACCTACCCCAACGGCTTGGGCACGGAGAGTTTTCTGAACGATGAATATGGTGACGTAAAAACCCACACCGACGGCCGGGGTTATGTCACCACCCTTCAATACAATAATCGCCTCGAATTAACCAACACCATCGCGCCCACCAATCTCACCACCAGCGTGGCGTATGATTCAAACGATAACGTCGCCGCCACCACCGATGCGCGTGGCCATGCCACAACCAACACCTGGAGTGTCACGCGCCACTTGCTCACCACCACCCTGCCTGCGGTTGCCGCCGGCACGCCGGTCTTGACCCGCGTCTATGATAACCGCGACTGGCTTTCCGAAACCCTTGACCCGCTCCAGGAACCGACCTTTTACACCAACAATGCCGCGCATTGGCTGGTGTCGCAAACTGATCCGTTTCCACGGACAACCCGCTTTGGCTTCGATGCTGACGGGCGAAAAATCGCCGCCACCAACGCGGCCCAGGAAGTGACCCGCCAGACTTGGGACGCAAAAAGCGAAATGATTGCGCTGACCGACGGCGCGCAACACACTTCGCTGCGCGCCTATGATGGCGCCGGGAACCAAGTCATTCTGACCAACCGCAATCAAAATGTCTGGCAGTTCCAGTTCGACGGAGCCAACCGCCTGACCAACACCATTCCCCCTTCTCCCATGCGGCCCTTCTCGCAAACATTCAATCATCAGGGATTGTTGTCCACCATCACCGACCCGGCGCAGCAAACCACCTACCTTTATTACGACGGCAAGGCCAGGCTCACCAACCGCACCGACAACACGGGAACCACCCTCTACGGTTTCGACGCGAACGACAATCGCACCAGCATCAGCGAAAACGGCCTCACTAATTCATGGACGTATGATGCTTACAACCGGGTTTCAACCTACAAGGACGCTTATGGAAATTTAATCCAATACAAATTTGACTCTGACGGAAACCTGACTAATCTGGTTTATCCCGGAAACAAAAACGTCTATTACACTTTCGACAATGACAACCAGCTAACCCAGGTCAAAGACTGGTCGGGCCGCATCACGACCTTCGGGCACGACTTGGCGGGAAGGCTGACCAGCATCACGCGCCCGAACGGAACACAGCGCGTCATCACCTACGATTCCGCCGGGCAAGCAACAAACATTCTGGAAGAAAGCGGCGCGGGTTTCCCGATTGCCTTGTTCCGAATGAACTGGAACAACGCCAGCGAAATGCAATGGGAATTTGCCGCGCCGCTGCCGCACACCAACGCGCCGCCGACCCGGACGATGACGTATCACGCTGACAACGAACTGTGGACGGTGGACAATTTGCCCGTCACGGAAGACTACAACGGCAACCTCACCTCCGGCCCGTTGACCAACGACAATTTTGTGACGTATAATTTTGACCCAAGAAACCGCTTGCTCAACGCGGGCGGCGTGACCAACCTTTACGACGGCATGAACAACCGCATCGGCCAGATTTACGGGACGAACTCGACGGAATACGTTGTGAATCCCAATGCGAAGCTGCCGCAAGTGCTGATGAGCATCAAAAGCGGTGTGACGAATTATTACATTTACGGGGCTGGACTACTCTATCAGGTGACGGAAACGGCAACGGCGACGAACACTCTGACTTACCATTATGACTATCGCGGCAGCACCATCGCTTTGACGGATGACAGCGGACTCGTTCGAGACCGTTTTGAGTATTCGCTTTATGCCACACTGACTTATCACGCCGGAACAGATGAAATACCTTTCTTGTTCAACGGGCGCTACGGCGTGATGACCGACCCCAACGGGCTGCTTTACATGCGGGCCAGATATTACAACCCATATCTCTGCCGGTTCCTAAATCCCGATCCATCCGGCTTTGCCGGTGGACTCAACTTCTACGCTTACTCAAACGGTAATCCCGTTTCGTATTTGGATCCATTCGGACTTGGCGCAGTCGGTGAGAATGTCAGCAGTTCTTGGTTGAGCACCTATAACAACATTGCGTCAGTAGTTGTGCCGGGACAAGCCGCATGGAACAGCGCCGTTTCTTCATTCCAAAATGGCAACTATGGAACGGCGGCGCTGGATACTGTGAATATGCTCGGTCAGCAAGCCCTCTTTGTGCTGACTCTAGGGGCGTCCAGTGAAGCAACGCCAGCGCTGAATTACACAGAGACGGCGACAGCATCTATTACAACTCCCTATGCAGTAGAAGCTCAAAGTGCGACAGCGGAAGCACAATCAGCTTTGGCGCAGGTGCAAAACGGAGCGGCTCTTTTTAGGACAGGACAACTAGGTGAATCAATGGCTGGAGAGTCGCAATACTGGTCTCTCCAAAATCCTCTACTCAATCCAAATTATGCCAGCGAAATGGGAATGCCGGGTGTTACCCCAAACTTTATCATGGGAGGCACTCTGAATCCTGGAGCTTCGGTAATCGCAAATGAGGCGGGTGCCTTAGGTGCAAACGCTGGGCGAGGAATACAAATCGTCACTCAACCGGGTGGCGTCGGCAATCTTTGGTTTCACATGCCGTAATAGATGTTATCAAATGAAGCCCTTTTCCAACAATCGGGAACTTTACGAATACTTGCTTTTTTTGTCCGCCGAGTTGCAAAAGCGGAAGTTCGAGGAGTTGAGCGAAGCTGTGGCGTTTGCCAGTCGCCAAGCAGCCAGCAATATAAGCACGGAGTTTTTAGGTGAATCCCGAATTGCTTTGCGACGGGTGCTGAAAGAGGAAGATGGAATTTTGACCGTTCAGGAACGCGCCGATTTATCAGATGTGTTGAAGCAGCTTGATGAAGCCCTCGATAGAAGGTGAGTTTCCCCCCTCTGCGGTCCCGTGTCGAGATGAACTCACGAGCCAACCATAGCACCCGGAGTGCCAATGAAAAATAAGCGCTGGAGCAGCGTCTCGCTCGACGAACCAAGGGAAAGTTCGAGCTACATCACACTGAACATCCCGCAGTTTGCCCGCCTCGGACTGTTTTCCCGGTCAACCGAGCGTGGCTTTGGAGTTGTTCACTCTCACCACGGCTGTTCGTTTTCGGTCAGGGATGCGACCATTCCAGCTATGCCAACCGCATGAGTGAGGTAATTCCGCTCCATTGTCAAATTTGAAATGGCTGATCAACCAAATGGAATCCGGATTATCACACGCCCCGGACAACGGCAATCCAGCCGAAAATTCTTCCTTCGGATTTTCGTATTGTCCGGGCAATCGGCGTGTTCAGGTTGCAGGTTTCAATTTGCTTGTTTGGCGGCCTGTCCCCAGCACTGGTGACAAGACGAAAATCGTCGCTGTGTTAATCTAACTGCGTTTGGAGTAGTGACCTCGACAAAACAATTTGAAAGTGTTGTTGAAAAACCCCGGAGTAGTGTCCGGGTTTTTTCATTTCCGTCTTCGCCCATGCCGCTCGCCCTTTTCGGATTGTCCCGGCAGCCGGCGTGTTCAGCCGTTTTCGACTGCCAGTAAAACTGCAAGTAAAACTAGGGAATTGGTAGGTTCTTGTTCCCCGTAGTTACCCCAAGTTAAATGAGAAAACCCTTGAAAACCCAATGAAATAAGCAGATAATTGCCCTGTCGATAAAAGAAAAGAGGCCGGACACTACTCCGGCCTCAATGAGAACTAGCGCTCGAAATCACAGCAACTCGAACAACACATTCAAAGGATAGCAGACGCAGGCGATTTGACTTGTCCCCAGTTGTGGTGACAGCCCCGCTACGGGCTTGTATACTTAACGAACGCATAAAGGTTGGGAGACGTGGCGATAGGTTAAGCGTTTGCCTGCGATCCATCCGATAAACCTTTGCAAACGCTGGCCATCGGTGTCATGGCGC